>JAKTNI010000002.1:0-385694 GCA_029593505.1 Streptococcus suis | reverse complement strand
CAGACTGGTTAGATCATGATTTCTAAGTCATGCGGATGTTATAATATTCTATGAGAGAAGAATTTTTCTTCTTTGATAGATGTTTATACAGGAGGTAGTCTCATGAAAAAAGTTCTGAGAATATTGTTTGGACTTGCATTTAGCATTTGTATAGTAATAGGAGGATATGTACTTATGAAACAGATAGAATACAATCAGATGGTGGAAATTGTGAAAAGTGATGAGGTAAGAGAAATAATAGTGAATAGATTGAATTCTTATGATAAGAATGCTCTAACAGAGGTAGGAATAATCAAATCATACTCTGTTGATGATACATCAATTCGGCACAATCCAATGGGAGGAATCAGTTTTACAGTTCATGTTAATAGAGATAAGGAATTGTATGTTTTTTATACGATAAATAAAGATTCTCAATCTGGGAAATTCGTACTTGAAGGTGGGGGAAATTCAAGCAGATTTGAGAAGATAATAGCCCAAGAAAATGGTGAATAAAATGTATACTGATCATGAACGACAGAAAATCGCTAAGGAAGAATATACAAATTATGCAGTGGATGATCCTGTGAAAATTTATACTGACACTAATAAGGGGTTAGTTATCGGCACAGTTCGTGAGGTTATCTCGGATTCTACTAGTCTCAATGGTTATGTAATTGAAGAACCGGATGGCAACATCACCCTCTTATTTCAAGGATTTAAAGGTCTAGAAGAATTAGACTCTAAAGAAGACTGGTTAGATCATGATTTCTAAGTCATGCGGATGTTATAATATTCTATGAGAGAAGAATTTTTCTTCTTTGATAGATGTTTATACAGGAGGCAGTCTCATGAAAAAAGTTTTGAGAATATTGTTTGGAATTGCATTTAGCGTTTGTATAGTAATAGGAGGATATAAACTTATGAAGCAGATAGAATATAATCAGATGGTGGAGATTGTGAAAAGTGATGAAGTGAAGGAGATTATTGAAAAGCGTCTTAAGTATCTTGATGCTAATGGACTAACAGAAAATGGGATAATTAAATCATATGAAATTGATGTAAATTCAGTTAGTCATAATCCAATGGGAGGAATAACATTTAAAATTTATTTAAATTCGGATAAAGAATTGAGAATGGTATTTGAATTGGGAAAAGGTGATACTGGAAAAATTGAATATTCTGGAGGAGGTTACTCCCCTCAAGTTAAGGATTTAGTTAAGGTGAAGATGAATGAATAAAGAATATACAGAACACGATAGACAAAGGATTGCTAATAAAGAATATTCATATTATGAAAAGGATGACGAAGTAGATATTGGAACTGATGAGCATCCTCAACTTATCGGCACAGTTCGTGAGGTTATCTCGGATTCTACTGGTCTCAATGGTTACGTGATTGAAGAACCGGATGGTAACATCACCCTCCTCTTTCAAGGATCTAAAGGTCCAGGAGAAGCAGGCTCTAGAGAAGACTGGTTAGATAATGACTTCCCTATGGCAAAGCACATCATTACAGAAACTCCAAAAGTAACAGCTCAACTTGTTTCTGCTTCTAAGGTTCTCAATCAAGTATTGGATGATTACCCTCAAGCACAGGTAACTCTTTATGGACACTCACTTGGTTCTATGAATGCTCAATATGCTCTAGCTACGGTTTCGGATATTGATCGTGTTGCTGGAGCATATATTTACAACGGTCCCAATGTTTATCCTGCTTTAACAGATCAAGAAAAATACAGAGTAGATGCTTTGAAATACCGTATCCACAATTATATAGATCAAAATGATATGGTTCCTATCGGTTATTCAGGTAAGGATGCTCCAGGTTATAAAGCTCCTCCTGGAACAAGTGATAATGCAGTCGGCATTGTTTATCGTATAGAAAGTAAAAGTGGGTTAAATCCGATTGCACAGCACATGTGGGGAGGATATCAATGGTATCCTGATGGATGTTTAAAAGTTAAGACAGGTTCTTCGATTCTGGAAAGTCGCTACGCATCCACTTTTGATGTGATTGCCTTAGGACGGTATCATACCTCTCAGATAAAATCCCATTTAGCAGGCGGAGGACTAACTTCTGGGGAAAGTCTCTATCTAGATAGCGAGCAAGCACGCATTTTCTCTCGAGCCATTTCTCAAGTAGGGGAAGTCTGCCATCAGTCAGTCCAAACATTGTCCACTGCGACTATTAACCAAGCTCATGATCTTTATCATAGTTTAGGGCAAGTTCCTTCTGGTTTTGTTCTCAGTCCTGATGAAGTCAGACAAGCTTATGGAATGGTTGGCATTGATTATCATAGTGTAGTGGATAATAGTACTAGTATGGTCCATCAAAATTTAGATCAGTCAGAACAACTCAAACAAGATCTTTTGACCTTGGACAATCAACTTCAAACAGCTATAACTCAAAAGATAAATGAAGACGAAGCATTAGCACAGGAGTTTCAATCGTGGACCAATTTGATAAGATGAAATCAGAATTGAGAATAAAAGAGTGGGAGAGAGAAGAGGCTGAGCATGACTATAAAAAAGCTCAGAAAGATTTATTGGAACGTTATGGCTATCTTGAAGAGAAAACGCGGCAACTCAATAATATGATAGAATGGAAATATCGTTATGTACGAGAAGCCTTGGAACAATCCAATTGTCAAATAGACGATTTACAGCAGTTGCTTCATACCAATCTATCAAATTGGAGTGCACAGATTCATCATGAGCATAGATGTTCTTTGCATCGCTTGGATCAAGAGCAAGATGAGTTAAATCGCTCCTATAAACAACAATGTCAGAAATTACAGAATGATATAGATGATATTTATAGTAAATATAAGGAATAGGAGGAAAAAATGTATAGTCTTGATCAATTGTTTAGTGATCTATATTCTAGAGATACCCAATTAGATGCTGCAACGATGCTTCGCATTGAAAAAGAAATAGAGCGATGGATGATACAATTCGTCTACGCTCCATTAAAATTGAGAGAGAAAGATAATATGTTAAAAAACTATAGAAAACAATTGGATACTATAGCAGATGAGGCAGAAAAGGCACTAAACCACATTTCTGGACAATTAGATGCTAGTATTAAAGGAGAATTTTCAAGGAAAGTTCATAAAGTAATAGTTGATAAAGCAAAGGATTACCAGCAATTATGAGGAGAGTAATGGAAATTAGAAAATATCAAACAACTGATGAAAAGGGTTGGGTATACTGTAAGGCTCTTAGTTATCTGTTTTCGCCGTTCTTTGACGATAGGGAAACAGAGAAACCAGCTCTTATGACGGAAATTTATGATTATCGTGTAGAATATGTTGCAGAAGAAAATGGCCAAATTATTGGAATACTTGATATAGATGTCTATTGTCCAGAAGTAAGTAAAGATTATGTGTACGCACCTAGTCAGCGAACAGCCTACTTTACGAACTTAGCTGTTCATCCTGATCATCAAGGAAAGGGAATTGCTCAAGCACTGTATGAAAAAGCAGAGCAGGAACTTAGGGAGCAGAATGTCGAAAAATTAGCCATATTTACTCGGGAAAACGATGTTGCTAACTACTTGTATAAAAAATGGGGAGGTCAGTTAGTTTGTACGGATTTCCTAGTGATTGGTGCACCTAAAGATGCACCGGCTTTTCGTTTTGGTGTTGATTTAGAAAAGGCTAGATTAAATCTGACAGATCAGTTTGGAACTTCTATTCCTTACTATCTCCGCGAAGGGATTTATATAGTAAAGGACAAAGAGTCGCTAGATTTATTTGATGTGGAGGAAATCTACCAAGAGTTTACCTATGTGATAGACTTTTCCAAAACGTAGCAAATAGTAGAAATCTCTTTTCTTTTGTTGTAGAATGAGAGTATTAATAAGAAGAAATGGAGAATTGTATGGTTCAAGTTATTACAGATGCACATTTTGAAGTTGAAACACAAGAAGGTGTAGTTTTGGTAGATTTTTGGGCTCCTTGGTGTGGTCCATGCCGTATGCAGACACCGATATTAGAACAGTTGGCAGAAGAATTGGATGAGGATGAATTACGTATTTATAAGATGAATGTGGATGAAAATCCAGATACAGCTCGTCAATTTGGTATTATGTCTATTCCTACACTATTGTTCAAAAAGGATGGAATAGTTGTAAAACAAGTAGCAGGTGTGCACACAAAAGATCAGATTAAGGAAATTCTGGCTGAAATTGGGTCGTAATTAGATAAGAGACTGGAAAAACCAGTCTCTTTTTTACTGACAGTTTATTAGAAGTCGCATCGGAAATGAGAAGAGATATGGTATAATGAAGCTAGTTTTTAGTGCAGAGGTTGCACATACTGCTTTTTACTATTCAATAAACTACAGGAATGGTCATGATACAATGGAACAAATGAAGCAAAAAAGTTCTCGTTACCAACAAGTTGCTGTTGCCTTGGCTAAGCAAATTGTGGACGGGAAATACCAACTTGGAGAAAAAATAAAAGCTCGCTCCACAATAGCTAGTAACTTCAATGTTTCCCCAGAAACAGCTAGAAAATCTGTCAATCTTCTTGTTGATCTAGATATTCTATCCGTTAAACATGGTAGTGGAGTTACAGTCATCTCGAAAGAAAAGGCTCTTTCCTTTCTCAATAAGTTTGAATCAACCAATTCTTTACAGGAATTAAAACACGAATTGAAACATCACTTGCTCAAACAAAAACAGGAATTGGAGCGTATTGAACAATTGGTGGACAATATTGTAGATCAAACGAGAGACATCAATAATCGCTATCCATTTGAGCCGTTTCAGTTGTTATTGAAAAATGAGAGTTCCCAATTAGGCATACCTCTGAAAGAATTAAATCTCTGGCATGCGACAGGGGCAACCGTTATTGCGATTGAACGAGCAGGAGAACTCATGTTGTCACCGGGACCTTATGCTATTCTTGAGCAAGGAGATACTGTCTATTTTGTTGGAAATGAGTTGGCGTATTCTAGGATGAAACATTTATTTTTGTAATAGAGATGAAAAAAACATGTAACATTGTTACGTGTTTTTAATTACTCAAAGTGACCATATATGATAAAATGATATGTGTTCACTTTGAAAGGAGAAAAAATGGAGACAATACTAGAAGTTAAAAATATCACTAAAATTTTTGGAAAAAAACAAAAACAAGCATTAGATATGATTCAGCATGGAAAGAGTAAGGAGGAAATTTTTGAGAAAACAGCTTGTACCGTTGGTGTCTACGATGCCAGTTTTGA
Source organism: Streptococcus suis (assembly GCA_029593505.1). Taxonomy (GTDB): domain Bacteria; phylum Bacillota; class Bacilli; order Lactobacillales; family Streptococcaceae; genus Streptococcus; species Streptococcus suis_AG. The sequence goes on along the minus strand of JAKTNI010000002.1, from coordinate 380,480 downwards.
AGTGAAACAAGGAGAAATATTTGTCATCATGGGTCTATCTGGAAGTGGGAAATCAACCTTGATTCGCTTAATCAATCGTTTGATTGAACCGAGCTACGGAAGTATTTATTTGGCAGGTCATGATATTGCAAAAATGAATAAAGAAGAATTGAGACACATTCGTAGACATTCTGTCAACATGGTCTTTCAAAAGTTCGGGCTTTTTCCTCATAAAACGATTTTAGAAAATACGGAGTATGGTTTAGAGATACGTGGAGTAGAAAAAGCGGATAGACAAAAATTGGCTGAACAAGCTTTGAAAAATTCTTCCCTACTCCCTTTTAAGGATCAGTATCCGGATCAATTATCAGGGGGAATGCAACAGCGTGTTGGCTTAGCTAGAGCTCTAGCAAATAATCCAGATATATTATTAATGGATGAGGCATTTTCAGCATTAGATCCTTTGATTCGTAAAGAAATGCAGGATGAATTATTAGACTTGCAAGAAAAGGTCCACAAGACTATTATTTTTATTACTCATGATTTGAATGAAGCATTAAGACTGGGTGATCGCATTGCTTTAATGAAAGATGGGAAAGTTATGCAGATTGGTACAGGGGAAGAAATCTTGACTAATCCTGCCAATGATTTTGTGAGTGAATTTATCGAGGATGTTGATCGTTCTAAAGTATTAACAGCTCAGCATATCATGATCAAGCCTATTACGACTAATATTGATATGGATGGACCTAAAGTTGCGTTGAAACGAATGGATGCTGAGGAAGTGAGTATGTTGTTGGCTGTAAATCGTCAACGTCAATTGTTGGGAGTTGTAACGGCAGATGCAGCTTTCAAAGCCAATGCAAACCAACACAGTTTGAAGGAATATATTGATAAAGATATCCGAACCGTTTCAAAAGATACTTTATTGGAGGATATTTTACCTCTCATTTATGATTCAGCTGCTCCGATTGCAGTGGTAGATGAAGGGCGTTTACTAGGCGTTTTGATTAAAGGGCGAGTTATTGAAGCTTTGACAAAACAAGGTATGGAAATGAAAGAATAGGAGAAAAGTGTGGAAGAATTATTACAGAATAGTTTACCAATCGCAGAGTTAGTGGATAAAGGAGTTCAGTGGTTAACCCATCACTTATCTGGAGTGTTTCAGCTAGTGAAAGTAGTAGGGGATAGTGTGATGGACTTTGTATCCAATACACTAGGGTTTATTCCGCCTTTATTACTATTACTAATCATAACAGCTCTTGCATACTACATTTCAAATAGAAAAGTAAGTTTTACACTCTTAACTGCAATGGGATTGTTTTATATTTATAATCAGGGTTTGTGGGGAGATATGATTCATACCTTTACGCTGGTTATTGTGGCTAGTCTACTGTCGATTATAATCGGTATTCCTTTAGGGATTTGCATGGCTAAAAGTAACCGCGCCCAATCCTTTATCAGTCCAATATTGGACTTTATGCAGACCATGCCAGCTTTTGTATATTTGATTCCAGCAGTTGCCTTTTTTGGTATCGGTATGGTTCCCGGGGTGTTTGCATCTGTTATATTTGCTCTCCCTCCAACTGTTCGTTTTACGAATTTAGGAATCCGAGAAATACCTAGTGAGCTGATTGAAGCTTCTGAATCATTTGGTTCCACCGATCGTCAAAAGTTACTAAAGGTCGAATTGCCTTTGGCAAAAAACACAATCATGGCTGGAATTAACCAGACTATTATGCTAGCACTATCTATGGTGGTGACAGCTTCTATGATTGGTGCTCCCGGTTTAGGAAATGGTGTATTATCAGCTCTCCAACATGCTGAAATAGGAGCTGGTTTTGTATCAGGTCTTGCTTTGGTTGTCTTAGCAATCATTATTGATCGCTTCACACAATTTATGAATAAGAATCAATCTGCGAAAAGAGGTAAAGGAAAGGTTTTTGTAGCACCGATCATGCTTCTTTTGTTTCTCATCACAGGAATTGCACAGACTGTAATGAGTCATCAATCTGAACAGAAAGCTGAAATAACACTGGCTTATGTAGAGTGGGATTCGGAAGTTGCTTCTACTAATGTATTGGCTGAAGTATTGAAAAAACAAGGCTATGATGTTACATTAATACCACTTGATAATTCGGTAGCTTGGAAAGCAATCGCTGAGGGAAATGCAGATGCTTCGGTGTCAGCTTGGTTACCCACCACCCATCATTCTCAGTATGAACAGTATAAGCATCAATTGGAAGATGTAGGAGCTAACCTTGTTGGCACGACACTTGGTTTTACAGTACCGTCTTATATGGGAATATCTAGTATTGACCAATTAAGGGCACAGGCAGATCAAACCATTATTGGAATCGAGCCTGGAGCTGGAATTATGTCAAGTGCTGAAACAGCCTTGAAATCTTATAATAACCTATCAAACTGGACATTAACTTCATCATCTACAGGAGCAATGGTTATTTCGTTGGAGCAAGCACTTAAGAATAAAAGAGATATTGTCATTACGTCTTGGATGCCTCACTGGATGTTTGCAAAGTATGATTTAGTAATGCTTGAAGATTCACAAGGTATATTTGGTAATGTCGAAGAAATCCATACAATCGTTCGGAAAGGATTACAAGAAGAGCATGCTGATGCATACCGTATTATTGATCAATTTTACTGGACTGCTGAAGACATGCAGTCAGTGATGCTGGCTATTGCTGAAGGGAAAAGTCCAAGTGACGCTGCCAAGGAATGGATCGAGTTGAATCCAAACAAGGTTGCTAAGTGGATTGAATAAGTTAAGGTGGTATACTTGAAGCTCTAAGGAGCTTCTTTTATGTTATACTAGTATGTAAAAGAGAGGAGATAGGGATGAAATCAGTTTATTTAGCAGGTGGTTGTTTTTGGGGATTGGAAGGCTATTTTTCCCAGATTGACGGTGTCTTAGAAACAAGCGTAGGTTATGCAAATGGGCAGGTGGAAACTACGAATTATCAGTTGCTCAAACAAACAGACCATGCTGAGACGGTCTATATAGCGTATGATGAGACAATTATCAGTTTAAGAGAGATTCTTCTTTACTATTTGCGAGTCATTGATCCACTTTCTGTCAATCAGCAGGGAGCAGATAAGGGGCGTCAGTATCGAACAGGGATTTACTATACATCCGAAATAGATCTTCTAACGATTAAAGATGTTATGGAAGAGCAAGCCAGTCTCTACGGTGGTCGTCCTATAGCGGTTGAAGTGGAGCCGCTAGCTCACTATATTCTAGCTGAAGATTATCATCAAGATTATTTAAAGAATAACCCCAAAGGGTATTGTCATATTGATCTTGAGCAAGCCAAAATTCCTCTCATTGATATGAAAGACTATCAAAAACCTGATGTACAGCAACTGAAAACAACTTTGACGGACCTTCAGTACCGAGTGACACAAGAAGCAGCAACTGAACGTCCTTTTGAAAATGAATTTTGGGACAGTGAACAGAGTGGTCTTTATGTTGATATTACTACAGGTGAGCCGCTTTTTCTTTCGACAGATAAGTTTGACTCTGGTTGTGGCTGGCCTTCTTTTACAAAACCTATTAGTAAAGAGGTTGCTTCCTATTACCACGATTTGTCACATGGTATGAATCGCATCGAGGTACGTAGTCGTGTAGGTCAAGCGCATTTAGGACATGTTTTTGATGACGGACCGCGTGACAAAGGGGGACTTCGTTACTGTATCAATTCAGCAGCTCTCCGTTTTATTCCAAAAGAAAAGATGGAAGAAGAAGGGTATGGTCTCTTTTTGGAACTCCTATCATAATTTTCAGAAAATTCTCTTGATTTTTTTGTGAAATTAAGGTAGAATAATGGCAAGATAAAACTGAATAACCGATTGATGTTAAGCAGAAAGGAAACTGACTGTTTGATGGACGGAACTCTGGAGAGACCATTGAGGCACCGAAGGGGCAAGGCATGAATATGCTGAAACTCTCAGGTAAAAGGACAGAGCGAAGAAAAAATAAGGATTGTATCCTATATTTTTCGCATTCTATTCTCTAGAGGTTGATGTATTCGACCTCTTTTTCTTATCCAGCAGATTTATCAGTTAGAATTATTTTAGGAGGAATACGATGATAGGATGGATGCAACTAGTTAATGATTTTGTTTGGGGACCACCGCTTTTAATGTTGCTAGTGGGAACAGGAGTCTATTTTACAATTCGCTTGGGCTTGTTTCAAATTAGTAAGTTGCCAATGGCTTTTCGTTTAATTTTTTCTAGCGATCAATCTGGAAGTGGTGATGTTTCAAGTTTTGCAGCTCTATGTACAGCCTTAGCGGCTACAGTTGGTACTGGAAATATTGTGGGGGTTGCGACTGCTATCACCACAGGAGGACCAGGAGCTCTTTTCTGGATGTGGGTAGCAGCTTTCTTTGGAATGGCAACCAAATATGCAGAAGGTTTTTTAGCTATTAAATATAGAACAAAGGATGCGAATGGTCAGGCTGCTGGTGGTCCGATGCATTATATTACTTTGGGAATGGGACAGAAGTGGAAACCATTGGCTATTTTCTTTGCTTTTTCTGGTGTTTTAGTAGCTCTTTTGGGAATGGGAACTTTCTCGCAAGTAAATTCTATTGCTTCTTCTATGTCCGCTAGTTTTGGTTTACCTCCCCAATTAGTTAGTATCGTTACAGCGATTACGGTTGCACTTTTTGTTTTTGGTGGTATTGAGAAAATATCTCAAGTTTCAACTAAAATTGTTCCTTTTATGGCTATTTTATATATCGTTGCTAGTGTGACTGTTTTGGTAGTTCATGCAGATCAATTGTTACCCACTTTATCGTTGGTTGTGAAGTCAGCATTTAGTCCAACAGCAGCTATGGGAGGCTTTGTCGGTGCGACGGTCAAAGAAGCTATTCAGAGAGGGATTGCACGTGGTGTTTTTTCTAATGAATCTGGTTTAGGTTCTGCTCCTATTGCGGCAGCGGCAGCAAAGTCTGATAATCCTGTTGAGCAGGGTCTAATTTCAATGACCGGAACATTTATTGATACTTTAATAATTTGTAGTTTAACAGGTTTGTCCATATTAGTGACAGGAAAATGGACAGTGGATGGTTTGGTAGGAGCTCCTCTCACTCAATCAGCCTTTTCAACTGTTTTCGGAAATTCTGGTGCTATTGCACTGACTATTAGTTTGGTATTATTTGCTTACACGACTATTTTAGGGTGGTCTTACTATGGTGAACGTTGTATTGAATACTTGTTTGGTGCGAAAGCTATCACGCCGTATCGCTTAGTATTTGTAGTAATGGTTGCTCTTGGAGGATTCTTAAAACTGGAATTAATTTGGATAATTGCAGATATTGTTAATGGTTTAATGGCTCTGCCAAACCTAATTGCATTATTGGCTCTATCTCCTATTATTATTAAGGAAACAACTATTTATTTTAAGAAGAATACAAAAAGATAGCTCATTGCTATCTTTTCTGATTTTTAATATAAAATTTGCTATAATAGAAACATGGATAATTTTATTACAAACTATGTTGCAAAATTTAATTTAGAGAGTGTTGTCACAACTAGTGTCGACAAAATAGTATCTTTAATTTTATTATTTATTATTTTTTACATTGTTAAAAAAATTGCAAAGTTGTCAGTCAAGAAAGTTTTAGTACCTTCTTTGAAGATTTCGACTCAAGATATTGGACGTCAGAAAACAATTAGTCGCTTGGTGGAGAGTATCCTTAATTATCTACTTTATTTCATTTTGATGTATTATGTGTTGAGTATTTTAGGATTACCGGTATCCAGTCTTCTTGCGGGAGCAGGTTTTGTTGGAGTGGCAGTTGGTTTAGGTGCACAAGGTTTCTTATCTGATTTGGTCAATGGTTTTTTTATAATTATTGAACGTCAGTTTAATGTTGGAGATATAGTTCGTTTGACCAATGGTCCTATTACTATAACAGGTACTATCGTCAGTATGGGAATTCGTACAACACAAGTTCGAGATGCAGATGGTACCTTACACTTTATCCCTAATCGGAATATCTTATTGGTTAGTAATCAGTCTCGTGGAGATATGCGAGCTCAAGTTGATATTCCACTCAAGTTTAGTACAGATTTGGAAAAAGTCTATCAAATCATTGAAGAAGTGAATAGCAGAGAAATTGTTAAATTTGATCAAATTACAGGAGTGACGATTTTAGGACCTCAAAACTCTATTTCTGGTCAGTTTGTTTTTCGGGTTAATTTATTTGTTACCCATGGTCATCAGTATAAAATATATCATCAATTTTTAGGTTTTTATCAAGATGCTTTGCGTCAAGCCGGTATCGATTTGCCTTCAAGTGGGCTGGTCTTATCAACATAGGGAGTGTGTATGTATATCAAAGATTTTGTGATTGAAAATGGACAAATTTATTACAGAAAAAAGCCTCTGCATACCCAACCTCTTTTTTGGACGACCATAGCTGGTGCAATCTTGTCAATTATTTTTGGTGTAGCCTGTTTTATATTATTTATGGGGTATTCTGGTCCAATTGAATCAGGATATTGGCATACAGAATCAGAAAACTATAGAGACAATATCACCCATACAGAATACCAGGTTGGAGAAAGTGTTCTTTTTCCAGATGGTATGAAGGTAACGGTAATGTCAATGGGAAAAGATGATCAGGTTGAATTGGTAGATGTTTCTTATAGCGCTGCTTATGTCGTGGAGATGGAAGTGGAGAATACAACTGAGCAGGATATCTATTTTGATGAATATTACTTTGGTTTAGTAGATTCATTGACTAGTTCATATTTTACTTTAGATATGAGAACTTATGATGTGAATATAGCTGAAAAATTGAAACCGAGTGAAAAAATGACTGTTCAGTTAGTCTATGGAATTGATGATGAAACGAATATTTCTTTTGTTTATCAAGATGCTATGTGGACAGAATTATTCACAGAAGGTATCTAGTTTAGTAGAATTTAATAAGTGAAAAAGCATATAACTATTAGTTATATGCTTTTTTATTTGATGTCATACCAAACCTTGAGCAATCATAGCATTGGCAATTTGTTCAAATGCTGCGATATTGGCACCTGCAAGGTAATCTGTTCCAAGATTGTATTTTTCAGCAGTTTCTTTTGCGGTATTGAAGATATTGGCCATAATGTCTTTGAGACGATTATCAACTTCCTCTGCTGTCCATGAGAGACGAAGACTGTTTTGACTCATTTCAAGTGCTGATACTGCAACCCCACCTGCATTTGCTGCTTTAGCAAGACCGTAAAGTACGCCATTTTCTTTGTAGACTTTGATCGCATCAAGGTCAGATGGCATGTTAGCACCTTCAGCCACGCAGTAAACACCATTTTTTACAAGACTAGCAGCTTGCTCGCCATTGATTTCATTTTGCGTAGCACATGGTAGGGCAATATCAGCCTTGTCATTGTAATTCCAAACAGATCCTTCGAAGTACTGTGCGGTTGATTTTTCAGCAGCATATTCTGTCAAACGTGCACGACGTTTCTCTTTGATGTCTACCAAGAGATCGAAGTCAATACCTGTTTCATCAATGATGTACCCATTTGAATCAGAAACAGAAAGAACTTTTGCTCCTAGTTCGGTAGCTTTTTGCACAGCATATTGAGCGACATTACCAGAACCAGAAATGAGAACAGTTTGGTCTTTGAACGATTTTCCATTTGCAGCCAGCATATTGTCTGTAAAGTATACTAAGCCATACCCTGTAGCTTCTGGACGAATGAGTGAGCCGCCAAAACCAAGTGGTTTACCAGTCAAGACTCCTGCATCAAATTGACGAAGACGTTTATATTGACCGTACATATAACCAATTTCACGTCCTCCAACACCAATATCGCCTGCAGGAACATCTAACGATGGGCCGATGTGTTTTTGTAATTCAGTCATGAAACTTTGGCAGAAACGCATAATTTCAGCATCAGTTTTACCTTTGGGATCAAAATCTGAACCACCTTTGCCACCACCAATAGGAAGTCCAGTCAAGACATTTTTAAAAATTTGTTCAAAGCCGAGAAACTTTAAGATAGACTGATTGACAGTTGGATGGAAGCGAAGCCCTCCTTTATAAGGACCAACAGCAGAATTGAATTGCACACGGTAACCACGATTGACCTGTACTTTCCCTTCTTTATCAGTCCAAGGGACACGGAAGCTAATAACACGTTCTGGCTCAACGATGCGGGCTAGAATATTTTCTTCAATATATTCTGGATGTGCTTCAAAAACAGGTTCTAAAGTTGAGAATAATTCTTCGACAGCTTGGAGGAACTCTGTTTCGTGAGGGTTGCGAGCTTTTACACCTGCAAAAGCTGTTTGAATGTATGCGTGTGCATTTGTCATAAAGTCACCTAATTTCTTTTTTTATTTATTAAATCGTCAGACAATTTAAACTATTTTGAATATTATAACATCATCTGTTCTGATTGTAAAGTAAAAAAATCGAAAATTTGTTATGTAGTAATGAATCGACTAATATAAACAATAATGCAAAATTAATACATGTACTATCTGAAAATACGAATATTCATAGCAGGTATAAGCGAAAAATGTGTGGACATGGTATAATAAATCTGATATATGTAAAGGAGAAAATATGGTTTCAACAGCAACGAGATTGGGTGGTTTTACTTTTAACAATTGTCTTATGAATGCTGCAGGTGTTTGGTGTATGACCAAAGAGGAATTGGCAGGTGTTAAAGATTCGGTAGCAGGAACTTTTGTGACAAAGACAGCGACGCTAGAGTATCGTGCTGGTAATCCAGAACCGCGTTATCAGAATGTACCACTTGGTTCGATCAACTCGATGGGGCTGCCCAATCAAGGCTTGACCTATTATCTGAACTATCTGTTAGAATTGCAAGAAACTGAGCCGGAGAGAGTGTTTATTCTGTCTTTAGTTGGGCTGTCGCCAGATGAAACGCATGAGATGTTGAAGATAGTTCAAGCTAGTGATTTTAAGGGATTAATTGAGCTTAATCTCTCTTGTCCTAATGTTCCAGGGAAGCCACAAATTGCTTATGATTTTGAGGCGACAGAAGCTATTTTGCGTGATATATTTAGTTATTTTACTAAGCCTTTAGGAATTAAATTACCACCTTACTTTGATGTGGTGCATTTTGATCAAGCTGCTGCTATATTTAACCAATTTCCTCTCAGTTTTATAAACTGTGTGAATTCGATTGGTAATGGACTTTATATTGAAGATGAGCAGGTGGTGATCAAACCGAAAAATGGCTTTGGCGGTATCGGTGGGGAGTATATCAAACCAACTGCTTTGGCTAATGTTCATGCCTTTTATCAACGTTTGAAACCCGAAATTCAGATTATAGGAACAGGTGGTGTATTGACAGGACGTGATGCTTTTGAACATATACTGTGTGGAGCCAGCATGGTTCAAATTGGTACCACTCTCCAAAAGGAGGGACTTGTTGCTTTTGAACGAATTACTACTGAACTACAAGCCATTATGATTGAAAAAGGATATGAAACTATTGAAGATTTTCGTGGGAAATTACGGTATATAGACTAAGATCGGGACAGGTTGTATTGACAACCTGTTTTTTATAACTTCAGATTATCACTTATAAAAGACTTAGAGTTGCTATATCTGTCTTTTTTATCAGGGAAGCATTTTTAAAAAGAAATGACTCATTTCTTCAGGAGATTCTAGCTTTCCCTTGATAATCCAAGCTTGGAGAATTCCAAAAAAGGCTTGAGAAAAATAAATACTCCGATAGTTTTTTTCTATCGATGATGCGGGTTCTTGGAAAAAGTCGGATAATTCTGTGGAAATGAGTAGACGAACTTTATGAATTAAAAATTGTTGAATTTCTTGAGTGCCATTATGACTAAGCAGAGCAGATAAAAGCTCTTCACGATAGAGCAATTTGAAAATTTCTAAAAAGACCTGTTCTCGACTATGTCCATAACAGTCAAAGATGTATTCTAACTTGTGAAAAAGTGATTGTTGGTATGATTCTATCAGCTGGTATTTATCCTTATAGTGTGTATAAAAACTGGAGCGACTAATACCTGCTTCATTAGCTAAATGGGTAGTTGTGATGGCGTTGAAAGGCTGTGTTCTAAGACAGGTTACCATAGCGTTTAAAATCGCTTGTTGTGTTCGTTCTTTTCGTTGATCTGTTTTCATTTTTTCTTCCTTTTGAACATTTTTAGACACTGTGTCTAAAAACAATCCTTGTCGCTTGATTTTGAAAAGGATCCTTGTATAATGTATTTTATCAGTTTTTGGACACTATGTCTAAAGGAGTTGTTTATGTCAAAAAAAGTAAAAGATTTTTTCAAGCAACCAATGACCTTGCTTACTATCATTGGTATTGCATGTGTACCCGCCCTATATAATATTAGTTTTTTAACATCAATGTGGGATCCTTACGGACGGTTAGATCAGCTACCTGTGGCAGTTGTGAATCAGGATCAGGTAGCACATTTTCAAGATAAAACTCTGACAATTGGAGATGATATGGTGGATACTATGAAAGACAATAAAAGTCTGGATTTCCACTTTGTATCAGAAGAAGCTGCTGAAAAAGGATTGAACAAAGGTGACTATTATATGGTCATTACCCTACCAGAAGATTTATCTCAAAAGGCGTCTAGTCTCTTAACCAACCAGCCAGAGTCTCCCACTATTTCTTATCAAACATCTAAAGGACACAGTTTTGTTGCTTCTAAAATGAGTGAATCGGCTATGGAAAAGTTAAAGGCATCCGTATCAGAGAATATTACAAAAACCTATACTGCAGCAGTGTTCGATAGTATGAGATCTCTCCAAGTTGGAATGGTTGAAGCAGCAGATGGTAGTCAACAATTGACAAGTGGAGCTCATCAATTGGAAACAGGCAGTCAAGCACTTTCCAAGGGTGTCTCTACCTTATCTTCGTCTGGAAATGCATTAGTGACAGGAGCCGATCAATTAGCATCCGGAGTAGTGAGCTATACAGATGGAGTGAAGCAGGCAACCACAGGTAGTCAAGCACTGTCAAGAAGTTTGTACACCTATACAAATGGAGTCGCTAGTCTTGTTTCAGGAGCTGAGCAATTGAACGTGCACTCTTCTCAACTCATTGCTGGAGTGGAACAGCTTAAAATAGGAGCTAACCAAGTTGAGCAACTTGTTACAGGAGTTGGGCAATTACAAGCAGGATTGGAGCAATTAGCTACTCTAACTAGTCTTTCTGAGCAACAGTCTAGTCAGATACAATCACTTTTGACAGGTATTCCTCGTTTGCAGACAGGAATTGGTCAATTAAATGACAGCGTTTCGAGTTTAGGCAACCTAGCAGTAGATACAAGTAATTTAGTTGGTTCTTTGACAAATATGGGAACTCAAGCTCGGGAACTATTAAATGCAGTGCAAGCAGATAGGAATGCTAGTATTGAAGCTCTGCAAGCTACTGTAACTTATCACCAGTTAACAGCTGACCAACAAGCTGAGCTAGTGAATGCTCTCGAACATACTTCTTCAACAGCAGAAATAGTTGCTAAAGGTATCCTAGAACAACTATCTCAACTCAATCAAGCTGTGACGGAATTACAAACTCTTTCGGATGCTGGAGAACAACTGGGGCAATTGCAAACAGCTATGAATCAGATCAACACAGCTACCAATCAAGTTTTACCGGGAGCTACAGCAGCTTTAGAGAACCTATATACTGGCTTTAGTCAAGTTAACACAGCTCTAAATCACCAAGTTTTACCGGGAACACAAACTGTAGCAAGTGGCATTCAACAATTACACACCCAATTTTCTAGTGGCACTTCTCAGCTTATGGCAGGAGTAACAAGTTATACAGCAGGAGTTGCCAAATTGGCAGAGGGAGGAGAACAACTGGTTGCAAATAATGATAGTATGCAATCAGGAGGAAATCAGCTGACTTCTGGTTTGGCGACCTTGGCTACTAGTTCTAGTCAACTGATTAGTGGGTCAACTCAATTGGCTTCAGGTAGTCAGCGATTAATGGTGGGTACAGATCAATTGGTAAGTGGTAGTCAATCTTTGACAAGTGGATTATCTACTCTTAGAACAGGAAGTGAGACTTTATCAGATTCACTCAACTCGGCTAGTCAACAATTGTCAGTAGTGTCGCTGGATGAACAGAATGCTCAAGCAGTAGCACAGCCAGTAGTTTTAAAACATAGTGACAAAGATAGTGTCAAGACCAATGGAGTTGGAATGGCACCTTATATGGTTTCTGTTGCACTTATGGTAATGGCGTTATCTGCTAATGTTATTTTTGTAAAACATATTGATAATCGTTCTTATAAAAATCGTTGGGATTGGGCCAAAGGTAAACTGTTGCTTAATGGAAGTATTGCGAGTTTGGCAGCTGTTATACTGTACAGCATTCTTCTATTTATTGGAATAGCTCCAACCCATTCTTTATCTACTCTAGGCTTGATTTTTCTAGCTTCTTGGACATTTATGGCTTTAGTCACAGCCTTGGTTGGTTGGAATAATCGTTTTGGCTCTTTTGCTAGTTTAATCCTTCTGCTTTTGCAGTTAGGTGCTAGTGCAGGAACCTATCCGATTGAGCTGAGTCCACATTTCTTCCAAGTCATCCAGCCCTATTTACCAATGACTTATTCTGTTTCAGGGCTACGTCAAACAATTTCATTGGTTGGAGATAGTAGTCACCAAGCATGGATACTTAGTTTCTTTTTAATTGGTTTTATGGTTATAGGTCTATTGATTTACTCACAGAAAGATGAATAAAGAAAACCAACTGTTCAAATGGACAGTTGGTTCTTTGTTTCTTATTTGGTAATAGCACTTTTATCTGGATCGTTGTGAGCAATCCGACTAGCAGCAGCGGCAGCAATGGCACAGATGATATCATCAAGAAAAGTGTGGCAGTGCTGACCATTCTTGCTATTGAGTTGGGCGATGATGCCGGGTTTAGACTTGTCTAAATAGCCGTAGTTTGTAAAACCGATGGTTCCGTATAGATTGACAATCGACAATCCGAGAATCTCATCAATACCATATAACCCTTCATCGTTCATCAAGATAGACTGGAGAGGTTGAGAAATAGCTTTCTGTTCAGCTAATTTATCTATTTCGACTCCAGTTATAATGGCATTTTGTACCTCACGCTTGGTAAGAACTGCCTTAACATTTTCCAAGCATTCTGCGGGTGTTAAATTAGGAATGTATGGATTTTGCAAATGCATCACTAAATTGGCAATGTCCTCTAGTTGAACCCCTCTTTCTTCTAAGAGGCAACGGGAACAGTGTTGAAGGTTATCAATTGACATATAGAACTTCTCCTTTAGTTAATTAAGTCTATTGTATCAGAAAATCCCTACGTTCACGAATGGATAGATTGGTGAGGAAGAAGAGTGAGTAAACTATAAGTGAATTCTACAGTTGATCATTACTTTGGTTTTGGTGTTCGTAGATTAATCGTTGCATTGGTTGTATGGATGGTTAATTTATTTTGACTATCTTTTTTCTCTGCTGTCAATATTTGTCTCTCACTATCTTTTTTAACAGGTAGATTTTCGTACTTATCCTTAGTAAAAATACCAACATGTTCAGCTTGCTCTTTGAAGTAGCTCATATCCCCAACGGCTTTTTCCAGCTCTTCAAGGGTGTCATATTGGTAGCCTAAATGTTCAGCTAGTGCTCTTATATCTAGTTTATTGTGGATATCTAAGTTGACATTCTGTAAGCTCGTATCTGTTAGGCTTAGATTGGTAACAGCCAAGGTTTGTTCAGGAGAGAAAGTATTCTCGCCTAAGAGTGTTACTTGAACAGCATCTAGCTGCTGGTACTGTTTAATGTTTACGGTGTCTAAGATAGTATCGATTAGGTGAATATTACTCCCTAAAATAGATATATTTGTATGCTTTAAATTCGATTGCTCCGCTTGAAAATAGCTTGATGTAATTTTTCCACTATCAATCTCAGCGTTATTGAGGTAGAGACGAGCTTCTAAATCAATTTCTTTGATGTGGACATTTTCAATAACAGAGGTACCGTAGTAATTGATACGTCCTTCCAATCTGTTCACCATTTTGTCTTTTGGAACTTCAATGGTAACCGTTTGAACATCTATTTTATATTGAGCTAAGCTTTCTCCGACAAACTGCATAATTCCCTCTATAGCAAATTGTTGTTCTTGGGAAGATAGGATTAATGTGCCCTTATTTTCGCTAAGATTGAGAGAAGAGAAGGTATTGTTTTTGGAGTTAGCATAGGTTACATGGTAGTGATTATCGCGTGATTCTTTGAGAATAACGGTATGAGGAATAAAATCAATCTTAATTGTATGTAGGTTGTTATAGATTTTGTGGATTTCCTCTGGTGCGGAGACTTCTTCTAATCGCACCACGCCACCTGTAAAAAATCCAATCCCAGCTAAGATCAAGCCCATAATTAGACTAACAAAGCCAACGATGATTGTGATTATTAATTTCTTTTTCATGCTTGTTTACCTCTTTTTAATATCCATTTGAAGCAAGTTTTCACCAGTCGGAATGACCAGTAGGTAAAAAATCCAGTCAAAATGTAGAGCAGAATAGCTCCTCCAATAAGTGAAAGTCCAGCACCAAACCCCATGAGGAAGATATTCATTCCCTGTGATATGAGGTTAAAACCTTCCCAGATTAGATAGCCACCGCTCGTTAAAAAAATGACCCCTAGCGCGAAAGCTCCAATAATCAAAATAAGAATAAGAACAATCAGTCCCAGTAAACCACCGATAAAGATGAGCAATAGTGGAATTGTAACTGGTAAAGAGATAATGGCTAATATGGCTAACCAAAGTGTTCGTTTGGTTTTGCTAAAATGAGGAAAGTATCTACCCAAAAAGAAAGCAGCGACAATGAAGGTCAACAGTAGGAGAATCAATCCTATAAATTCCCCCATAACAAAGAGAAGAAAAGAGGAGGAGCAAAACATGATGCTGATGGCACCGATCCCAATCCAAGCTTTCCAATCTAATTTGAGATTTTTGTTGCTTGTTCGTTCTTCTTCAATCTGTTTATTGAGCATGTTATTGATCAACTCGCTTGCTGCTTCTTTAGGAGAGCCTAATTCTTCTATGATTTCTGCTTCACGCTCTGGTCCCGCCTCATCAAAGTATTCATTAAAGAAGTTAATAGCCTCAAAGTACTCTTTGTGAGGCAACTTTTTCAAATATTTTTCCAACTGAGCCATGTATTCAGTTCTTGTCATGACGAATGCTCCCTTCTATGATGCCGTTGATTGTATTGGTGTAAGTATCCCAGTCATCTTTTAAGAGAATTAACTGTTCGTGTCCTAACTGGGTTAAACTATAGTATTTTCTCATTCTTCCCTGATATTCACGAGAATAGGTTACTAAAAAATCATTTTGCTCTAACTTTTTAAGAATAGGATAGAGTGCAGATTCTTTGATCGTTGAGATGAGTTTGATGGTCTGGCAGATTTCGTAGCCATAGGAGTCTTTGGATTCCAATATCGCTAATATGAGAAATTCTGTCAGCACTGCTGGAACAGGAAAATACATACTTTTCTCCTTTCATATTGAAAAAAAACATATATCGAAAAATAATATATATAAAATATACACCTATAAGTTGATTAAGTCAAGTATTTATAGGTTTGATCTTTATATTTTATAAAAAAAAAAAACGGCTGAGTGTTCAACCGTTTTCTGACCATTAGTCAACATATAATTTTGATTTTTTACTAAGCCAGCTATAAAGAAATCCGATCAGGATTCCTCCTCCAACAAAGTTTCCAAGTCCCGAGAAGAAAAAGTTGCTAAGAACACTGAGAATAGTCATTCCTTCAACTGGTCCACCATTTGCAAAGAAAGCTAGGGAGAAAGTAGAGAAGTTGGCAATAACGTGCTCAAAGCCAAGGAAGGCAAAGATAAATATGATAAAGATGAGAGAGATTACACGTCCAGCGTCATCTTTCATACGCATTGAAATAAATACTGCAATATTAACAACGATATTGGCAAATATCCCCTCAACGAATTGTGTAAGTGGTGTTTTCATTAGCTTCGCACTAGCGGCTTGAAATAAATAGCTACTTTCTTCAATATGTCCAACTTGATAAGGTTGTGTATAAGAGAGCAGGAAACAAACGATAACTGCTCCTATGAAGTTAAAGAAAATACAAGTTGCCAGAATTTTAAGAGCGGTTTTGGTAGGGATAACTTTACGGTGAATAGCAGAGGTCATATACATCATATTAGATGTCCCCAATTCTGCATTCATATATAAAATCATTACCAAACACCAACCGAACATAAGACCATATCCAAATTTACCCAATCCATCTACGATATGGTTTAATTTATCACATACATAGATGGAAATAGCTAAACCAATAGCTAAATACACACTGGCCATAATTGCTCGTATGGAGTAAGCAAAGAAGTTATTTTCAAGCAAGTCAGCTTTTTTCCGTATGCTCTTATCAATATTATAAATTAGAGTGTCGTTTTGTTCTGCCACAGTCTTAACCTCGTTTATTTTCTAAGATTTGAGAAGCTTCTCACAATAAGAGAGTATAACAGAAAATAAGAAAAAATGTAAGTACTTTTTTTATAAAAATAAGAAGTAACCGTTATCAATTTAGGAAAAACGATTATGTTTGAAAATAAGGACTATAAACTAAAACAAAAATAGTAGCAATCAAAGTATTTAACAGTTTTCCAAGACTTTATTTAGCAAAAGATATGCTATAATAAGATAATAAGGAAAAATCAGAAAAGAGGATGAACAATATGGCGGAGGTTATTACTTTTGGTTATGGACGAAATCAAGCTGAAATGCATTTGAAACGTCTTAACCGTCATGGAATTATTGCTGGTGCTACTGGAACAGGTAAAACTGTTACTCTAAAAGTCTTGGCAGAACAGTTAAGTGAGGCTGGCATTCCAGTATTTCTATCAGATATCAAAGGAGACCTCAATAGTTTAGTACAAGCAAATGATAAAGAAGTTGATAAGGTTAGACTAGAAAAAACAAAATATGCAGATTATAGTCCAGCAGCTTATCCTGTTGAGTTATGGGATGTTATAGGAGAGAGCGGAATACCTGTTCGTATGACGATTTCAGAATTAGGTCCTGTTTTACTGACGCGTCTTTTAGGATTGAATGATACTCAAGAATCGATTCTTCACATCGTGTTTAGTGTGGCAGATGAACGTGGCCTCTTATTGATTGACTTGATGGATTTACGAGCGATGCTTAATTTTGTGGCAGAGAATGCAACGGAACTTAGTCAATATTATGGAAATATTCCAGCTCGTTCTGTTGGTGCGATCTTACGAAGTCTAGTGGTTCTTGAACAACAAGGAGGTAAGATTTTCTTTGGAGAGCCAAGTTTAGAGATTGCAGATTTGATGAGACAGTCTCCAGATGGTAGAGGTGTGATCAATATTCTTCAAGCGACAGAATTGTTCAATCAGCCTACTCTCTATTCAACAGTTCTGCTTAGTCTTTTATCTGAATTATATGATGTACTTCCAGAGGTAGGAGATGTGGATAAGCCGAAAATGGTGTTCTTTTTTGATGAAGCTCATGTCCTTTTTAAAGATGCTCCGAAGGTTTTATTGGAAAAGATTGAACTTATTGTTCGTCTGATTCGTTCAAAGGGAGTAGGTGTCTTTTTTGTGACACAAAATCCTACGGATATTCCAGACAGTATAGCCGCTCAATTAGGAAATCGAATTCAACATGGTTTGAGAGCTTTTACGCCGAAAGAGCTAAAGACAGTAGCTACTGTGGCAGATACTTTCCGTCAAGAAGGTAGTGAAGACCTTAGCAAAGTGATACAGGAATTGCAAGTAGGTGAGGCTATTGTATCCACTTTACAAGCAGACGGAACGCCAAGTTTTGCAGATAAGGTTTTAGTTTATCCACCTAAGAGTCAATTGGGCACAGTTGATGCAGCACTTCTTCTATCTGTTATGAACCACTCTCCGTTATTAGAGAAGTATGGAGATGCTATCAATAGAGAATCAGCACATGAGCAGATTTTAGCGATGACGAAAGAGACAGAAGCAGAGTTAATAAACAAAGCTGAACAATCTGAGGTTGGTAAAGAAACCAGAGATTCTGTTAGGCAACAAACATCAACTGCTAATAAAGAACGAAGTTCGAGCACATCTACAAGTCGTCGAACAGATTCTGTAGTAGATCGTTTTACAAAAAATCTCATGAGCCAAGTAGGAAGAGAAGTTGGACGTGTCGTAACTCGCGGTATTTTAGGAATGCTCAAAGGTAAATAAGAAGTGAGGGCTACCCCCTCCTTTTTATATCCATTTAAATTGAAATAGTTGGAAGGAAGTGGCAATGATAGAACAATTTAGAAAAAGGTTGGAAACTTACCAGCCTCAATTGCTAGGAGAAACACAATCGTACGCAGTATTGTTGCCGTTAGTAAAAGTAGCTAATGAATGACACGTGTTATATGAAGTGCGTGGTGAATATATTTCTCAGCCGGGAGAGGTTTCTTTTCCAGGAGGTGAAATTGAGGTTGGTGAAACAGCACAGGAAGCAGTTGTTCGTGAAGTAGAAGAGGAGCTTGGTATTTCAAAAGAACAGGTAAAATTACTGGGAGAAATCGATTATGTGATATTGGGAAATACTACTATTCGTTGTTTTGTAGGAATTGTAGATTTTGATTGGACTTGTCTTCTTCCTAATGATGAAGTTGCTAGATGGTTTACTGTTTCTTTGAAACATTTATTGGAGCTAGAACCACGATATTACTCTTTGTCTATTTCGTTGGCTGCTGATCAAGATTTTCCTTTTGATCGTATTCGTGGAGAACGTCAGTATTCATTTCGTTATCCTGAGCGCTTGATTCCTTTCTATGAAACATTATCTGAGAATATTTGGGGACTAACAGCACAGTTTACTCATCGTTTTACAGAAATGATAAATGAAATGCCGATTTAGAAAAGAATGCTGGAACTTGTTATTGCTAAAAGGTGTAAGTAGACAGTTTAGTTTTGTAACAACAATAATAAAAAGCTCACTTGACCATCTTTGTAGTTAAGTGAGCTTTTTAGAATATGTAAAACCACAGTAGTAACTTTTGGGAACTATTCTTCTGTTCCTAGTACATATTTACTGGTTATGGCAGAAAGACTGGCATTAACAAGTGGAGCAAGAATAAAAAACCATACTTGTTTAAGTGCTTCCCCACCAACAAAAAGAGCAGGAGCTAAGCTACGTGCAGGGTTTGTAGATGGACCGGTAACATTTAGGCCAAGAAGAATCAGAGCAATTAATGTTAGACCGATAACAAGACCAGCAATTTTACGGTTTCCTTTGCTGCTAGAAGTTACAGTCATAACAACAAAAACCAAAATAAAAGTGGTAATAAGTTCAAATAAAAAAGCTCCAGCAGTGTTAATTATTAACAATCTATTTTCACCTAAACTGGTATTAGGGAATCTGGAATTGATTAAAAAGAAGAGTAAGCTTGCTGAAGCCAATAGAACTCCAAGCAATTGGGCAGTTACACAGATCCCCAATTTTATCTATGTCAAGTGTTTATTGATAAACATCGCCAGTGACACAGCAGGATTGATATGAGCTCCTGAAATAGGACCAACACTATAAGCCGCTGCTATAACAGCACCTGTTCCGACAAAGACCAATATAAATGTCCCAATCATTTCAGCTAAAAAATTTTTAAGCGTATTTTCTCCTTTGACTTGGTTAGTAGTTTATCTTATTTTCATGAACTATTCAAGAAAATGAGATAGACATGAGATGATCATGAATATATTGGATCGATAGTATTGCTTACAATCTTTCACTCATTTTCATGCTGGGAGCATTTTTTAAGTTGTGTTATATATGTTAGTTTGGCTTGTCGAGTTTTACGTTTAAATAAAGCTTCAGCGGACATAGCCTTTTGTTTTGTTGGAAATTCTTCATGGAAAATAAGGACAACAGGTAATCTACTTCGAGTATATTTAGCTCCCTTACCTGAATTGTGCATCTTGAGTCTTTTTTCTAAATCCGTTGTATATCCGGTGTAGAGGCTTCCATCAGCGCACTCTAAGACATACATATAAGCTTTATTTTCCATAGTATATCTCATGAATTTCCTGTGTATAGGTTCCATTTTCTTGGTGTATAATTAGCGGTGGAAGAATGTGTAGACCATTGGTTGATCCGTCTTTAATCGCTTCAATTAGCAGCATATTTGCATCCTTATTTGCTTTTGGATAGACAAATTGAAGCCGTTTTGGAGCTAATTTATATGTTTGGAGTGTGTCTAAAATATCTAAAAAACGATCTGGTCTATGGACCATAGCTAATCGCCCATTTGATTTGAGAACTTGTTGAGCTGTTTTACAAATTTGGTCTAGATTAGTAGTTATTTCATGGCGTGCTAATAGATAGTGTTGGTTCTCATTCAGATTAGAAGTCTCTTCCACTTTAAAATAGGGAGGATTACATAAAATAATATCTACATGTGAACGAGGAATATAGTTTGTCAGATTAACCAAGTCATCATTGATAACAGATACTCGATGTTCTAAATTATTAAGCAAAATAGAACGTTTATTCATATCTGCTAGACGTTCTTGAAGTTCAACTTGAATGATTTGAGCATGAGTTCGTGTAGAAGCAAAGAGCCCTACAGCGCCATTACCACTGCAAAGGTCAATCAGCACTCCCTTGCTTTTGGGTAATTGAGGAAAACGGGAAAGGAGAATACTGTCAATAGAGTAACTGAATACATCACGATTTTGGATAATTTTTACATCAGATGAAAAGAGCTGATCGATACGCTCTCCTGCTAATAATTCTATTTTCTGCATATACTTATTATATCATCTTGAGAAGTATCTGTCTTGTCACTGTATTTTGTTGAGCAAGAATAGTAATTCCATACTATTGAAGTGAAGATTCTATTAGCTAGACATATTCCTATACACTATAAAGAAGGAATGTATAGTTAGTTTCTATATCAAATCTAATCGATTTTCTATAAGTTATTTTGCTATTTTTAGAAAATTTTTCGAGTTTTCATGCTAGACTATATAATATAGTAGTATGGATTAGGAGGAAGTTATGACAGAATACAAAATTGATACGATTTTAGCACACACGGGTATCAATAGTGATAAAAAAACAGGGGCACTGATATCCCCTATTCATTTATCAACAACTTATCAACATCCTGAATTTGGATGTTCGACAGGTTTTGATTATACCCGTACTAAAAATCCAACCAGAACTAGCCTAGAGAAGACGTTGGCAGCTATTGAAAAAGCAGACTATGCTCTGGTAACAAGTTCTGGAATGGCAGCATTGGTCTTATTATTCATGGGCTTTCCGGTTGGTAGCCATATTGTAGTTGCACGTGATCTCTATGGTGGTAGTTTTCGTTGGTTTAATGAACAGGAGTCATTAGGGCGTTTTCGGTTTACTTATGCTAAGGATGAAGAGGAACTACTAGCAGCTATTAGCGAGCAAACAGATTATGTCTTTTTGGAAACACCTACGAATCCTTTGATGGTGGAATTTGATATTGTAACAATTTCGAAGCTTGCTCATGCTAAGGGAGCAAAAGTGATTGTGGACAATACGTTCTATACTCCTATTTATCAAAATCCTCTGAGTTTGGGAGCAGATGTTGTGCTTCATTCTGCGACAAAATATCTTTCTGGACATAATGATGTATTAGCTGGAGTACTGATGACCAATGATCAAGCTATTTATGATAAATTGTTTTACGATCAAAATACGACAGGTCCAACTTTATCTCCTTTTGATGCCTACCTGTTGATGCGAGGACTAAAAACGTTATCATTACGGATGGAGCGAGCTACTCAAAACGCTAGAAAAATAGTATCCTACCTTGAGAAGAGTTCTGCTGTTAAACAAGTTTATTATACGGGAAAAGGTGGTATGATTTCTGTAAAGATTGCAGATGAGAGTAGAATTCCCCATATTTTAAATAGTTTGGAAGTTTTTACATTTGCAGAGAGTTTGGGTGGAGTGGAAAGTCTCATTACCTATCCTGCAACTCAGACGCATGCAGATATTCCAGTAGAAATTCGTCATTCGTATGGATTAACGGATGATTTGCTTAGGTTATCTATCGGTATTGAAGATGCGGAGGATTTAATTTCAGATTTACAGAGAGCTTTGGAGGGATAAGATGACTATATATGATTTTACAACAAGACCTAATAGGACACATCAGCATGCTGAAAAATGGAAAAAGGTGGAAGTAGATCCAGATATATTACCATTATGGATAGCAGATATGGACTTTGAGCCGTTGCCAGAAATTCGTCAGGCTATCCGAGAGTATGCAGAGCAGCATATATTTGGCTATTCTTATGCAAGTGACTCGCTTTATCAATCCATTATTGATTGGGAGGAAACACAGCACCATTACAGTATAGCTAAAGAGTCAATTCTCTTGATTGAGGGAGTTGTTCCTGCTTTGTCTATAGCGATTCAAGCTTTGACTAAGGAGGGAGAGGCTATTTTAATTAACACACCAGTCTATCCACCTTTCGCTCGGACTATCAAGTTGAATCAACGTCACCTAGTAACAAATTCCTTACTTATTGAGGAAGGTGTATTTAAAATAGATTTTGAGCAATTAGAACGCGATATTGTTGATCATCATGTCAAACTCTATATTTTTTGTAATCCTCATAATCCGGGTGGTCGAGTTTGGTCTAAGGAAGAAGTTGCTAAAGTTGGTGAACTTTGTCGCAAGTATGGGGTTCTTCTCATCTCGGATGAGATTCACCAAGATTTAACATTATATGGTCACAAGCATCATTCTTTTAATACGGTAGACAATACATTCAAAGAATTTTCTATTATCCTAGCATCTGCGACAAAAACATTCAATATAGCAGGTACAAAAAATAGCTTTGTAATCATTGAAAATCCAACTCTCCGTAAAGCATTTGCTAAACAGCAATTAGCTAATAATCATCATGAAATTTCGTCAATTGGATTGTTGGCAACTGAAACTGCTTTTCGATATGGTCGTGATTGGCTAACAGAATTGAAATCTGTTCTTGAAACCAATATCAATTTTGTTACAGACTATTTGGAGCAGAATACAAGAATTCAGGTAATGAAACCACAAGGTACTTATTTGGTTTGGTTAGATTTTTCAGCTTATGATTTGGAGCATGTAGAACTATTAAGTATATTAGAAACTCGTGCTAAAGTTATTCTAAATGATGGTTTGACCTTTGGTAAGGAAGGGAAACTACATGCCAGATTGAATACAGCAGCTCCTTTTGAAACAATCAAAGAAGCTTGCTTGAGGATTGAAAAAGTTTTTGGGATGAGAATGAATAAGGAGGACTAGAATAATCTAGTCCTCCTTATTTATATACTTTTTTCTATAGCTAGATGGACTGGTATGAAAATAATGTCTAAATGCGGCACTGAATGTGAGTGGGTCTTGATAGCCCACAGAATAGGAAATCTCAGTAATTGTTAGGTTTAAATCCTCCAATAATTGACAAGAACGTTGCATTTTTATTTGTAGGATATAGTCTTTGATAGAATAGCCAGTTTCTTGCTTAAATATTTTGTAGAGATAGCTACGACTGAGAGCTAGATGTGTCGCAATTTCAGAAACTTTGATTGGTTGGGCATAGTGACTATGAATCATCTTTATGGCTTGCTGAACATAGTGTTTTGTCTGTGTTTCTGGACTCATCAAATTTTGATTGGGAAATTCCTTTATCAATGTAGCTAGTAGCTGATTGAGGTATCCAATTAACATTAGTTCATTGATAGATGGAATAGAGTGATTTTGAATTTGGTTGATTTGAGACATATAGTGTAGTATTTGTGAATCTAAACTGGAATGAAGGTAGTATTGCTCTAGTAATTGACTTTGATTTAATAAATCTTTTGCTCGTGAGCCACTAAATCCAACCCAAATATAGGTCCAGGGATCAAATTCATCAGCTTTATAAAATATAGAAGTATCTTTAGGTAGAATAAAAAGATCACCAGCAGAAAGGTAAGTAGTTTTTCCTTCAATCACAATTTCTCCTTTTCCTTCTGTTATAAAGTGTAAAACATAGTTATCACGAATCGTTGGACCAAAGGAATAGCTGTTATCACACTGTTCAGCACCGTAGTGATCTACATTTAAATCGAAATTATGACTGTCAAGTTCATTATAGATATTTAAGATGTTCATATCAGTCTCCTTAGGAAACATTATAACATATACTAAAAACAAAATTCTATTTATTAAAGCGTTTTCATTTTGTAAAATATATTCATATATAAGCAGATAGGGGAGAGAAATATGATTGAATTTCAAAAAAATAAACAAATTTTTCACTTGAAGTCAAAAGAGTTTTCTTATATTTTTCAAATATTGAAAACAGGAGATGTAGTTCATCGATATTTTGGGGAAAGAGTGGAAAAATTTAGTGATGGAAACAAAATAACATATTTAGATCGCTCCTTTTCTCCTAGTCCTATAAGTGGCAATCGGACTTATTCTTTAGATGTATTACCTTTGGAATATTCTAGCAATGGTTTAGGTGATTTTCGTTCAGCATCAATTGATATTAGGAATCAATTGGGGACGACACTAGATCTTAAGTATAAGGAACATCGTATTTATAAGGGGAAGAAAATATTAGAAGGGTTACCATCTAGTTTTGGAAATGATGAACAAGTTGAAACAGTAGAGGTGGATTTATATGATTCGTTAAATGATGTAACAGTTACACTGAATTATTCACTTTTTGCAGAAGCTTCCTATCTAGCTCGTTCGACAACAATTCAAACAGGTCGTTATGCTTGTAAACTCGAAAAAGCCTTATCTCTCACTATTGATCTTCCTCATAAAGACTTTATTGTTCATAGCCTGATGGGACGATATGCTTATGAGAAAAAATGGGTTCAGACTCCTTTAACGAGCGGTCGCTATTCGATTGGAAGTATTAGAGGTGCATCTAGTCATTCTAATACACCATTTTTAGCATTAGGTTCTTCAGATACGACAGAAGATTATGGTGAGTTATATAGTGTGCATCTAATCTATAGTGGAAATTTTACAGGTTTTGTTGAGACTACTGCTTTGGAAAACTGTCGATTAGGCATAGGATTAGAGTCTCAGTATTTTTCTTGGAAGCTGAAAGAAAATGATACATTTCAAACTCCAGAAGCACTATTATCATATACAGCTAAAGGGCTGACTGGAATGACACAAAATAGTCATCATTTTATTCAGAATCATCTTATCCGGTCTCCTTTTGTTGCTAAAAAAAGACCGATTCTTATCAATAATTGGGAAGCGACATACTTTGATTTTACTGAAGAAAAAATTTTGGAGTTAGCAAAAGTAGCTAGTCATGTCGGCATTGAATTATTTGTACTTGATGATGGATGGTTTGGGAAGCGTCATAATGATGAAACATCACTGGGTGATTGGACCGTCAATTCGGAAAAATTACCAAACGGATTAAAGGTATTAGCAAATAAAATTAATCAGTTGGGTATGGGTTTTGGTTTATGGTTTGAGCCAGAAATGGTATCAGTTGACAGCAACCTGTATCGTGACCATCCAGACTGGGCTGTTCATACAAAAGGTCGCAATCATATCTATAGTCGTGAGCAGCTCGTTTTGGATTTGAGTAAGCCAGAAGTCTGCGACTATATTGTTGATCGTGTTTCTGCTATTTTAGAATCAGCTGCTATCTCTTATGTTAAGTGGGATATGAATCGGAATATTACGAATATTCCTGAACGACTAGCGAATGAACGTTGTTATGAATTTCATCATCGCTACATATTGGGCTTGTATTATATCTTGGATAAGTTAACGA
This sequence comes from Streptococcus suis, assembly GCA_029593505.1. Lineage (GTDB taxonomy): Bacteria > Bacillota > Bacilli > Lactobacillales > Streptococcaceae > Streptococcus > Streptococcus suis_AG. Next base: position 354,653 of record JAKTNI010000002.1, on the reverse strand, counting down.
GTCGTTTTCCGCATATTTTGTTTGAATCATGTGCTGGCGGTGGTGGACGAAATGACTTGGGAATGCTGTACTATATGCCTCAAGTGTGGGCTAGTGATAATACAGATGCAATCGAACGTTTATCTATTCAAGAAGGAACAAGTTTGATTTATCCAATTTCTTCAATAGGAGCTCATGTTTCTGCGGTTCCAAATCATCAGGTTGGACGGCTAACTCCTTTATCAACCAGAGGTAATGTTGCTATGATGAGCGGAGCTTTCGGCTATGAATTGGATTTGACTCAATTGTCTGACGATGAACTACAGGAAATTGCAACCCAAATCAAAACTTATCAAGGAATTCAAGAAACGGTTCAATTTGGTCAGTTTTATCGTCTGAAAAAAACAGCTAACAGCTGGGCTGCAAATAGTGTTTGTAGTGATAAGAGTCAAGCCGTATTGACCTATGTAACCATTGCAGCTCAACCTGAAGCACCACTTTCTTATATACGTTTGAAGGGTTTGAATCCGACATGGCGATACTATTGTCCTCAACTTGATGAAAGCTTTTATGGAGATGAATTGATGAACATTGGTTTAATCGTACCTTATGTTCGAAAAGATTATTTTAGTTTACAATATATTTTTAACAAAATCTAGGAGGATTTTATGATGAAAATAAAAACATTTTTAAAATGTGCTTCAATGTGTGCATTTGCTAGTTTTTTAGTTGCTTGTGGTAGCGAAGGAAATAGTGATAAGGTAGAAATTGAATACTTCTCCCAAAAACCGGAAATGCAAGCCACTCTTCAGGAAATTATAAATGATTTTGAAAAAGAGAATCCGACAATTGATGTAAAATTTTCAAATGTACCAGATGCAGGTACGGTCTTGAAAACGCGTATGGCTAACAATGAAGCACCAGACGTTATCAATATTTACCCACAGAATGCAGATTTTAAGGCTTATGCAGCAGATGGTCGTTTTCTAGAAATTGGAGATGACGCTGGTTTAGGGCATCTTAAAGACGGTGCAGTAAATCCTTATCTTGTAAATGAAAAGAATTACACCTTACCCTTAACAGCAAATGCCTATGGTATTTATTACAATAAAGATAAATTTAAAGAGCTTGGACTAGAAGTTCCAACGACTTATGGAGCATTTGTTGAATTGGTCAACAAAATAAAATCAGATGGGAAAGTCTCACCATTTGCTCTTTCACTGAATGATGCTTGGTCGTTGAATGGATACCATCAATTATCTTGGGTCACAGTTGCGGGTGGATTTGATGAGGCAGAAAATATCCTTATTCGTAGTGATAGAGGTGCTATCCAAGATGATGTAACTGCTAAAGCAGTATTAGAACGTTTAAAATTATTAACAGATAATGGTCAAAAAGGTGCAACAGGAGCTCTTTATGCTGATGCAATCGCAGCTTTTGCGTCTGGACAAGCACTTATGCTTCCTCAAGGAACTTGGGCAGCAACAGCTATTAACCAACAAGAGCCAGAATTTTCCTATGGTATGTTTACATTCCCGGGAGATAAGGAAGGTGGCGATTATACCATAGGAGCAGCAGATCTTGCTCTCTCGATTTCATCTGATACTAAGCATCCAGAAGAATCTAAAAAGTTTTTAGAATATTTATCTCGTCCAGAAGTGATACAGAAATACTATGATGTGGATGGTTCTCCAACTTCTGTTAAGGGAGTAAACACAGAAGGTAAGTTTGTAGAAACAAGCGGAGTAACTCAGTATGCATTTACAGAAAAACATGTGGTTTGGTTGCAGTCTGAATGGGATTCAGAAGAAGAATTTTGGAATATAACTGTTGAAATGGTTAAAAATCCAACTTCTTCAGAATTGGTAAACAAACTAAATACATTCTTTGATCCAATGAAAAAATAAAAGCAAGACTATGAGGAGGAACTAGTTGCCATCTAGTTCTCCCTTATAGTTGTGTAGTGTCAGTTTGAAAACTTGTGTAGTGGTTGAGCTGAGACTACTCAACTATAATTTATATGAAGGAGTACCATGATGAAACAAAAAGGATTCATTGCAAAATACTGGCCCTATTTATTTGTAGCTATACCAATTGGCTTACAATTGATCTTTTTCTTTTATCCGTTATTTACAGGGATTTACTATAGTTTGACTGATTGGAATGGTCTGACCTCTAATTTTAATCTGATTGGTATTCAAAATTATACAGATATTTTAAAAAATCCTGATTTTTATACTTCTATGACTTTCACCATTATTTTTACAATCGGTTTAGTAGTTGGTGAAATCATTATTGGTATTTGGTTAGCTACTTTATTGAATCGCAAAATAAAAGCAGTAGGTTTTTTTCGGACTTGGTATTTCTTTCCGGCAGTTTTGTCGACGGTAACGCTTGGTCTGATTTTTGTCCAATTATTCAACTATGGTTTTACTCAAATTGGTGAATGGTTACATATTGATTGGCTAATGGAAAATCTTTTGGTACAAGAACATACGGTCATACCCTCTGTTTTATTTGTTGCTTTGTGGCAGGGCTTGGCGATGCCTATTATTATTTTCTTATCAGGTTTGCAGAGTATTCCAGAAGATGTAAAAGAAGCAGCAGCAATTGATGGAGCTACTCGAACGCAACAATTTTTTCACATTGAGTTACCGTTCTTACTCCCTTCCATTAGTATGGTCTTTATTTTAGCGATGAAGTCCGGTTTAACAGCTTTTGATTTAATCTTTGCACTTACAAGCGGAGGTCCAGATGGAAAAACAGAATCGCTTGGACTTCTAGTTTATAATTATGCTTTTGTAAATAATAAGTTTTCATATGCTAATGCATTAGCAGTTGTATTGTTCATCTTTATCATTGTTATTTCAGTAGCTCAGATGAAAATTTCTAAGAAATTTGAAATATAGGAGGATAAATATGAGGCATCAAAAACAAACGAACTGGTGGGTCTATTTGGTACTTTTTTGTGGTATTTTATTTATGTTTATTCCGCTTTTAGTAACGATTATTAGTTCATTCAAACCGACAAAAGAAATTACAGGAAACTTTTTTGGGTTACCGAAACAATTTACATTGATGAATTATGAACGCCTTTTTTCAGATGGAATTGTTCAATATTTTAGCAATTCAGCTTTAATTACTGTTTTAGCAGTTGCTTTAATCTTATTGATTATTCCAATGGCAGCTTTTGCTGTTGCTCGTCAAATGAAAAGACAAACGGTGTTTAATGTTATTTACTTTTTCTTAATTATCGGTATTTTTGTTCCTTTTCAAGTGATTATGCTTCCAATGACAAAATTGATGTCTAGTATTGGTCTTAATAATATTGTTGGATTGATTATTTTATACTTAACTTATGCGGTACCCCAAGCTCTTTTTCTCTATGTAGGTTATATCAAGACAATTGTGCCTGAAGAAATGGATGAGGCAGCAGCCATTGATGGGTGTGATAAGTTTATGATGTATTGGAAAATTGTTTTTCCGCTTATGAAACCGATGCACGCAACTATTTTAATTATCAATGCTTTATGGGTTTGGAATGATTTTCTGCTACCATTATTAGTCTTGAATAGAGATCAAGCAATGTGGACCTTGCCACTGTTTCAATACAATTACAAAGGAATGTACTTTAGCGACTATGGACCATCATTTGCATCCTATGTAGTAGGAATTATTCCAATACTACTTGTCTATCTAATCTTCCAAAAACATATTATTTCAGGTATGACGAGTGGTTCTGTCAAATAAATCTAAAGGTTGAATTGCTCAACCTTTTCAAATAACCCTAAAAGAGAAGGCTTACAAAGGAGAAAATCTATGAAAATTAAAAATCAAGCTATGCTGATTACTTATTCTGATAGTTTAGGTAAGAATCTCAAGGATTTGAAAAAAGTTCTTGAGGGTCCATTAAAGGATGTTGTGGGAGGTATTCATATTCTTCCATTCTATCCATCTTCAGGTGATCGTGGTTTTGCACCAATGGACTATACTAAAGTGGATGAAGCGTTTGGTGATTGGGAAGATATTGAGGTTCTCGGGAAAGAATACTATTTGATGTTTGATTTTATGATCAACCATATTTCAGCACAATCACCATATTTCTTGGACTTTTTGGAAAAGAAAGATGACTCTGCTTATGTGGATTTATTCATTCGCTATAAAAACTTTTGGCCAAATGGGGAACCGACTCAAGAAGATGTCGATTTGATTTATAAGCGTAAACCTCGTGCCCCCTATAGAATTGCTAAGTTTGCAGATGGCAGCGAGGAAAAAGTATGGTGTACTTTTGATGAAGAGCAGATTGACTTGGATGTGACAACAGAGACAACACGACGATTCATCCAAGAAACTTTGGAACAGTTGGCAGAACATGGTGCCTCCATTATTCGTTTGGATGCCTTTGCTTATGCTAACAAAAAAATCGGAACCAATTGTTTCTTTGTGGAGCCTGATATTTGGGAAATGCTTCATTTTCCATGTCAACTTTTAGCACCAAGAGGTATAGAAATTCTACCTGAAATTCACGAGCATTATACGATACAGAAAAAAATTGCATCGCAAGACTATTATGTTTATGATTTTGCTCTTCCAATGTTGGTTCTTCATTCTTTGTATTCAGGTACGGTTAAACGTTTAGTACATTGGATGGAGATTTGTCCTCGCAAACAATTTACGACGTTAGATACACATGATGGTATTGGGGTAGTAGATGTTAAAGATTTGTTAACAGATGAAGAAATAGAAGAGACTAGGGAAGCTCTCTATGCTCAAGGAGCTAACGTAAAAAAGATTTATAGTACGGAAGCTTATAATAATTTAGATATTTATCAGATAAACTGTACTTACTATTCAGCTCTAGGAAATGATGATCAATCCTATCTTTTAGCACGAGTTCTCCAATGCTTTGCTCCAGGAATTCCTCAAATTTACTATGTTGGTCTTTTAGCAGGAGAAAACGATATTGAACTACTTGAATCAACCAAGGAAGGACGTAATATTAATCGTCATTATTATGAGTTGGATGAAATTGAACAAGAAGTAAAACGTCCAGTGGTTCAAGCACTCATTAAACTTCTTCAATTTCGCAATACTAGCCCTGCTTTTGATGGAAACTTTACAGTTACAATGGTGGATGAACATGCACTAACAATTAGCTGGGAAAATCAAGATGCAGGTGTTACAGCCAGTTTGACAGCTAACTTGAAAGAGAAAATATTTGATATTTTTGAGATAAAAGGAAATCAAAGAAAAAACATCTTTCTAGTGTAGTTATAGTGCTAATTTATATAGTTAATAAACAGTAAGAAACAGATGTTTTTAACTCTTATATATGACACAATATTGTTTATTGACATGAACTTTATATTTCAAATATTTATCTATAAATCATTTTATGTGCTTATAGTTAAAAAATATAATAAATCTCAAGCAATTTTTCCAGTTTTTTGGTAAAATGAAAAAAACAAAAAAGAGAGGTTTTATTATCATGGGTAAATTCCAAGTCATTTCACACCCACTCATTCAACATAAGTTGTCCATCTTACGTCGGACCTCTACTTCAACAAAAGATTTTCGTGAGTTGGTTAATGAGATTGCAATGTTGATGGGCTATGAGGTGTTGCGTGACTTACCACTTGAAGATGTGGAGATTGAAACACCGATTACGAATACGATTCAAAAACAAATTGCTGGTAAAAAGTTAGCAATTGTTCCTATTCTTCGTGCAGGAGTTGGTATGGTTGATGGTTTACTTAGTTTGGTGCCAGCAGCAAAAGTAGGACATATTGGTATGTATCGAGATGAAGAAACGTTGCAGCCCGTTGAATATTTAGTGAAATTACCAGAAGATATTAATCAACGTCATATTTTGGTGGTGGATCCGATGTTGGCTACAGGTGGTTCAGCTATTCTAGCGGTGGATTCATTGAAAAAACGTGGTGCTTCTAATATCAAATTTGTAGCTCTTGTTTCTGCACCAGAAGGAGTAAAAGCTCTTCAAGATGCTCATCCAGATATTGATATATTTACGGCAGCCTTAGATGAAAAACTTAATGAAAAAGGCTATATTGTTCCTGGTCTCGGAGATGCTGGAGATCGTCTTTTCGGAACGAAATAGATAGAAAAAAAGAAATCAACACGTGATTTCTTTTTTATTATGTTTTATATTTGACCTTTTTTGACTATTTCTATATAATGAGTAAAGAAAATCTCGAAAAGGAGTACTATTATGATTCCAGTAGTTATTGAACAAACCAGCCGTGGTGAGCGTTCGTATGATATTTATTCACGCTTGTTAAAAGATCGTATTATCATGTTGACAGGTCCAGTTGAGGATAATATGGCTAACTCTATTATTGCCCAATTGCTTTTCCTTGATGCTCAAGATCCGACAAAAGATATTTATCTATATGTCAATACACCCGGCGGTTCTGTGTCAGCTGGCTTAGCGATTGTGGATACAATGAACTTTATTAAGGCAGATGTGCAAACAATCGTCATGGGAACAGCTGCGAGTATGGGGACTATTATTGCCTCAAGTGGAGCGAAAGGGAAACGCTTTATGCTTCCGAATGCTGAGTATATGATTCATCAGCCGATGGGTGGTACAGGTGGCGGTACCCAGCAAACAGATATGGCAATCGCAGCAGAACACTTGCTTAAAACTCGTAATAAATTAGAAAAAATCTTAGCAGATAATTCTGGTAAAACGGTTAAACAAATTCACAAAGATGCAGAACGTGACTATTGGATGACCGCAGAAGAAACTTTGGAATATGGTTTCATTGACCAGATTATGAATAATGTAGCAAAATAATAGTAAATATCGAAGTCCATTTAAGACTTCGATATTTTTTCTAAAAAATATTCGGTCACACTGGAGAGACTTTATAAAGGTGTCTAATCCTAATATCATTTTAAAAGTCATTCCTTTTGGAAGTAGCAATAAAACTATTCCAGTTGAACAGATTGCAACTGTTGATGATTCATTTAGATTGGATTTTAAATCATTTATTTGGGGGATTATTTTCGCGCTAGTTGGACTGGGGATGTTAGGTGCATCATTGATAGGTGGTTTGATAGTAGCTGCTTATGGTATACTGACTGTATTAAGTTCATTTCAAACATTTTTGCAATTGAACTTTACGTCAGGCGGAAGCTATACTATTAACGCGGTTGTATTTGAAAAATCAAATTTACTGTCTTGTAAAGATACGATTGAAAGTCTAATTCAACGAAGATATAATCATACGAACAATGCAGCAAATACAGATCGAATTATTGAAGCACTGAATAAAAAATAAAGAAAAGCATGACAAAAGTTATGCTTTTTTGGTATATGTTTGTTGTTTCATTAAGTTAGGGACAAATGTAAGATGATTAAATAGACACAAAACAACCTTTACTGTAGTAATAAAGGTTGTCAACTTGAAATACCAAGAAAAATTCTATTCTTCTTTTGGGTACGATTAGATTACTGTTTTACCTCATACAGTGCTGTTGAAAGGTAGCGTTCACCGTTATCAGCTAAAATAGCGAGTACTTTTTTTCCTGCTCCTAATTTTTTAGCAACTTCAATAGCTGCATGGACTGCGGCTCCTGCAGAAATTCCTACTAGGAATCCCTCCTGCTGACCGATCGCACGTCCTGTAGCCAAAGCATCATCTGACTTCACTCGGATGATGTCATCGTAAGCAGTAGTATCTAATGTACCAGGAATGAATCCCGCAGAAATCCCTTGAATTTTATGAGGACCGGGTGCTTCACCAGAAAGAACAGCAGATTCATCTGCTTCTACGGCGTAGATTGCAATAGCTGGGTTAGCTGCTTTTAATGTATGAGAAACACCGCTAACAGTTCCTCCTGTTCCGACACCAGATACAAAAGCGTCTAAGCCAGTTGTTCCAAAATCTTCCAAAATTTCCTGTCCTGTTGTTTTTTCATGAATTTTGGGATTGGATGGATTTTCAAACTGTAATGGAAGCCAAGCTCCTCTATCTTCAGCAATTTCTTGTGCTTTAGCAATAGCTCCTTTCATTCCTTCGCTACCTGGAGTTAGTACAAGTTCAGCTCCATAAGCTTGAATGATTTTTCGACGCTCGATACTCATCGTTTCAGGCATTACAATAATTACATGATAGCCTTTTGCTGCACCGACCCATGCTAAGCCTATTCCGGTGTTTCCACTAGTTGGTTCTACAATTGTATCACCAGGTTTGATGATACCCGCATTCTCAGCATCTTCAATCATAGCTAGAGCAATCCGATCTTTTACAGATGAGCCGGGATTAAAAGCTTCTAATTTTACATAGACTTCTGCAGCATCTTTTGGGACAATATTGTTGAGTTTTATAATAGGGGTATTCCCCACCAATTGTGTAATGTGTTGATAAATAGCCATAAGATACCTCCAAGTAATATCATCTATAGTATAAAATATTTGGTTCTTAAAGTACAATATAAAAAAGCTATTGCAATGATAGCTTTTTTTAATGTATCGGCACTTCAACCATTCTAGTGCCTGTTTTCTGGATAGTGATTTTTCCACTGTAAAATTCTGTTAGGCTAGCAGTGATTTCCTCAACCTTTTCTTTATCTGTGAAAATCGTTGTGGAAACTTCTGTTGTGAACTGTGTATCATATTCTTCTAAACAGACTTCAGCTCTCCAATTCGCAAATTCTTGGTAGTGGGCATAGGACATAGAAATAGAAAGTCCGTCTTGTTCCTTTACCTCTACCTTACCTATTTCTTTGATTATTTTTGCAACAGCGCCAGAATAGGCACGAATTAACCCTCCAGCTCCTAGTTTTACTCCACCAAAATAACGCGTGACGACGACTACAAGATTGGTTAATGCATGATTTTCGAGTACAGTTAACATAGGGACACCAGCAGTACCAGATGGTTCTCCGTCATCTGATGAACGCTTAATCTCCATATTTTCTCCTAGGATAAAGGCGGAGCAATGATGGTTTGCTTTGTGGTGTTCTTTTTTGATTTGATGGATAAAAGCGCGTGCCTCTTCTTCACTGGCAATTCTTTTAACAGAACACAGAAATCGTGATTTTTTGATTTCTTCTTCAACAGTACCGTCATGCTTAATTGTTTTAAAGTTTTTCATACTAAAATTGTACTAATTTTTTTCAAAACTGACAAGAAATTCCGGATAAATAGGTGATGGAAGAATTAAAAGATAAGCAGGGTAGATTATTTACCAAATATCAATTAAGTGAAACGGAGAGACTTCAGGCGATAGTCATTCCGAGTATGACTGAAACACATAAGTGCTTCCGATGTATGACGCCTTTTGACGAGAGAAATCAACTACCCAATGGTGCCTATTACTGTAGAACTTGCTTGCTGTTGGGGAGAGTTCGGACAGATGAGGAGCTTTACTATTTTCCGCAAGAAGAATTTCCAATGACCCATTCTCTCAAATGGAGAGGTCAATTGACAGATTGGCAACAGGCCATATCTGATTGTTTAGTAGTCAATATTCAAAAGAAGCAACCTACTTTAGTTCATGCAGTGACGGGTGCAGGAAAAACAGAAATGATATATCAAGCGGTAGCTTCTGTCGTTGATAGAGGAGGAGCTGTCTGTTTAGCGAGTCCGCGGATAGATGTTTGTATTGAGCTTTATAAAAGGTTACAGAAAGACTTTTCAGTACCAATCAGTTTATTACACGGAGCATCAGAAGCTTATTTTCGTACACCTTTAGTTGTGGCTACTACTCATCAACTGTTAAAATTTTATCAAGCTTTTGATTTGCTTATCATAGATGAGGTAGATGCTTTTCCTTATGTAGATAATCCTATGTTGTACAGAGCAGTAGAAAATGCAGTCAAACCCGATGGGGTGCAGGTGTTTTTAACAGCTACTTCGACAGAAACGCTAGACCAAAAAGTAAAATCGGGTCAATTGGAACGCCTTAGCCTTCCAAGACGCTTCCATGGGAACCCTTTAGTTATTCCTAAAAAAATCTGGTTTCGTCAATTTGAAGCTAAACTAAAGAAGGGGAAGTTGGTTGCTCCATTAAAAAATGCTATACAAAAACAGCGCAAAAGTCACGATCCATTGCTGATCTTTACTCCAGAAATTGCAACGGGAGAACTCTTTACAAAAATACTACAAGCAGAATTTCCGAATGAGAAAATTGCTTTTGTATCCAGTCGGACGGAAAAACGCCTAGAAATTATTGATGCTTTTCGCCAAAAGGAAGTGACGATTTTAGTATCGACAACGATTTTAGAGCGTGGTGTTACGTTTCCGGGTGTTGATGTCTTTGTCGTTCAAGCCAATCATCACCTTTATACCTCTTCTAGTTTGATACACATTAACGGAAGGAAAATTGGTTAAAAACTAAGATATATTTTATAATCATCCTTTGTTAGCTCGACTTTTTCAATAACAAGTTCTACAGCTTGTAGTTGTGTTTCGTAGTCAGCTGTCAGAATATCTGGAAAAGCTAAAAAAGATGTAATTTTATGTTCACGTTTATCTATTTCTGTAGTTTCGTAAGATAGTTCAAGTCTTTCCTCGCTATACTTTTTTCTCTTTATCAGGATTTCAGACCTTTTTTTAAGCTCTTCTAGTGATATAAGGTCATTCAAGTATAAGTCGTTTAACTTTGATAATTGATTATTATTCTTTTGGATTGTCTCAAGTAATCTATTTCTTTTTCGCTCTAATTCATACTCATCTGTGCGTTGTCTTCCTTTTCTTAAGATAGATGGATTCTGTTGTAATTTTGCCACTTCTTTTAAGATATAATCTTCCACGATATCCTTTTGGTATAGCACATTTTGGCATGTAGCGCTCCTAAGCGGTCTACTGTTTTTGCAATAATAAACCATTGGTACAAAGCCGTCTCTTTTTCGAGGTTTACCGATATCGATTTTCATTCTCTCGCCACATAAGCCACATCTGCATACTTTTGTTGCTATATATTTTGTTTGCCAAGGAGCTGCATTGTGACTTTCTGGAGTTCCAAGTCTTCTGCGTTGCCTCTCTTTTTGAACTAAGTCAAATGTTTTTTTATCTATGACAGGTTCATGTTTTCCTTGAAAAATTTTATTGTTGTATCTATTCATTCCGTAGTATACGGGATTATCCAGTAAGCTAGCCACACCATGATGAGCCCAAGGTTTATCTTTTCCAGTATAATCCAGACTATTCATTTTATCGACAATTCTATCTATCGATGTACCTTTCAAGTATTCATCAAATACCATTTTGACAAGTGGGGCTTTAACTGGATCAAGCTCTAGAATTCCTGTTTCACGGTTGTAATCATAGCCGAATGCAGTCCATCTCCAAGACATCGCTTTTCCAGCTTTTGCTCGACCAGTTTTTCCCATTTTCATTCGCTCGGTAATCTGTTCTCGTTCAAATTCTGAAATAGCTGACAATAGTGTGATAAATAGAGTTCCCATTGCAGATGAAGTATCAATATTTTCTTGTAAACTCACAAAATCAACCTTACTAGGTGTAAAAATATCTTGCATCAAGTGTAGTGTATCTTTTACACTACGGGATAATCTATCCAATTTGTAAACAAGAACAGTATCAAATAGCTGTTTCTTTGCATCGTTTATTAAGTTACTCATTTCAGGTCGCTCTAATTTCCCTCCAGAAAAACCAGCGTCCACATATTCATGAAAAACATTCCAGTTCATAGCTTCGCAGTATTTTCGTAAGCTACTGATTTGTTCTTCGATAGAGTATCCTTCTTCGGCTTGTGATGTAGTGGAGACCCTAACGTAAATTGCGACTTTTCTTTGTATAATCATATTAGTACCTCTTTCAAAATTTCCTAAAAAATGATAAAATGGGTACAAGAAAAACATTCAAAAGATACTATCTTTTGAAAAATATTTCTTGTCACTTGCCTCACGCTCAGAGTCGCCAAACTTTGAGAGCGTGGGGCTTTTTTTATTGCAGCAAAAACATGATACACTGCACTATTTTTTCATATTGTGCAACGAAAACATAATCTACTGCACTATTTTATTCAAATTCCAATTCATCTACACTATCAGCAAAACTATCAAGAATTTCATGCTCATTCATGAATTGAATCCAGTCATCAATTTCTTCTTGATGAATAAAACGTTTCTTGAATTTTCCGTTAGTCTTGATTTTTTCATAGGCATTTTTAATCATATCGCTCCACATTTTTTCAGCTTCACGTTCGATTTTTTCGTCACTCCAACGTTTACTAGCAGGAGTTCGTTTGGCATTTTTTGTGTTGTGATAATCTATAGCTTTTTGTATAAATCGCTCATGTGTCCGACCGTGATTTTCTAAGTATTGTTTAAATTCATCTAGGTACATGATTGAAACTCCAATTTCTTATATTTTTGCTAAACAGTTTAAGACAATAATCATCATTTACTATACATTGCTAATTCAAATAACATTTCCTCAGTACTTGAGGTATTAGCATAATCGTTTTCACTTAAATATTGTCCAAATTTTGATGTTACTTGCCAGCCATCGGATTTTTTATAAATTTCTACAGAGTTGTAGGCGGTACTTGATTTCGCTATATTGGTAAATGTTGATGATTTATAATAGATAAGTGCACCAGGTAATGAACCGTCCCAACCTCTAAAAACAACATCCTTATCGATTGCAACACCCGATTTAACAACGTCATAAATACTGTCATTAAAATTTTCTATTGCATTTTCGTTACTTATGGCTGTATTTAGGTCTTGGCTGACAATATAAACATCGTGTTCAGAATCGTACTCAAAGTCGCTAAAATCTGTCGTTTTTATATATTCTTTAAAAGTCATATCCTTTGGTGATTTAGAGCAAGCTACAAACATAAAGGCTGTGAACACTACTAACAAAATTGTAATTACTTTTTTCATAATATTTTCTCCTGATAATTTATTTTATTAATTTCGATAATTATATTTTTACATCTCAATTGGCGTGAAACTGCCAACAACATCATAAATTTTGATATATGTATCTTCTGCAGGTGGGTATTCAATAAAAATATCACTGTACTTCTTATTGAGAGATACTAGTCTCAAACCGCCGTCCTCTGTATAAACTTTCTTGAAATAAGTTTGTCCGTTATATGCTACGATACATAGCTGACCGCTATATGTTGACATACCTCTATCACGAATATAGAGCATATCTCCAGCCTCGTATTTAGGCAACATACTATCTCCACGAACGCCTATGGCGTAATCATAACGTGGTGGCTCTTCATCAGTATATACTGTATAGGTATCATAGTCATCTGCCTCATATCCTCTACCAAAACCACTAGCAGCAGCTGCAAACGTTGTACCTTTAACCTTATAGAGTTCTTCGTTTTCGAGTTGCTTATCAAACATCGATACAACTTTACTACTATTTTGTTCCTCTAATTGAACTTTTGCAAAGTCAAGAACTTTTTCTTGTCTGTCTGGCTCTAGTTCATCATATATTGAGAGGATTTTAGGTTGTTTTTTAGAAATTTCAGTACGCTTTTCATCAGGAATGCGCTCCATTTCTACATCATATCCCATCAACCATGCTTCGCTAACGTTGAGGGTTTTTGAGAGCAAATATAGTTGTTTTTGAGCTGGAACAGATTTACCACTCACGTACTGTGATAGGGTGCTACGTCCTAATTTTACGCCTAGTACTTTTTGATATTGTTTAGATTTTTCTATAATATCAACTTGTCTTAAACTTCTATCAGACATAATCTGTTTCAAGCGCTCAGAAGTTGCTACTTGTTTCATAGTATTACCTTTCTGTGAATTTTATAGTTCAATTATAAACTATATTGAACAAAAGTTCAAGAAAAAAATTCAAAAAAATGAACTTTTTGTGTTGACAAAGTTTATTTTTAGGTGTATCATAAAACCATAAAGTTCATAAACATGAACAAAAAGAAAGGAGAAAAAATGGTTTTTGATTACTCAAAACTCAGCGGACGTATTGTTGAAAAATTCGGAACTCAATACAACTTTGCTATTGCTATGGGGATTTCGGAACGCTCATTATCCTTGAAACTCAACAATCGTGTTGATTGGAGAAGCAAGGAAATAACCAAAGCGTGCCAAGAACTTGGCATCAGGAATGATGAGTTGAGTGAATATTTTTTTAAACAAAATGTTCAAGAACTAGAACAAATGACATAGAAAGGAGAAAAGCATGAAGTCATTAAAAGTTACCATCAAACCAAAGGTAGATAAGTCGCCCGTGGTTATCGGTGGAGAAGAATATCCAGCACAATTATACTCAACAGACCACGAGATTACTGTTGGTGATTGGACGCTAGGTCGAGGGGTAATTGATTTTAACCTATCAATGCCAGCTGGAGGAAAACCAACAGCCACCATTACATTCTATCCTGAAAGTGTGGATATTGATGCAATGGTGGCAGGTGTTCAGGCATCTGTGTTAAACGTTCCTGAATTCGATGTATAGACTATGATAATCTTTCTTGATTCTCGCTTTGATTCGACCGTGTGATATGAGTTGCTTGGCGGTATCTTCAAAATCATCTTGGTCAAATTTATCAGCGTAGTCGCTAAAGTGGATAGCATCTAATTCAGTTGTATTTTTCACATATTCAAGAATTTTATCAGCTATTTCTTGACTATAAGCCATAAATACTCACCTCCTTTCTGTTTATATTATAGCAGACTGAGAGAGTGACTTAGAAAGGAGAAGCATGGAGCAGCTTAAAGGAAAGTATATTGAAATATCTGGCGAAATTGCAGGTAGGATTGAACTAGAAAATGAAAAAGAACTACTTGTACGGCGAGCCATAAATTATCCGTGGGATAAAAGATGTGGACTTGCACCTCAAGCAGTCTTTATTGATAAAAAAATTATTGATAACTATTGGGTAAGAGTTGTGGAACTACCCTATCTACCCGATATCATTAATCGCGAGGTAGACACTAGTTTGATTAGGAAATACCTTAACATGAAGATTAACTGAATTGTGATTGTTGAAGAATTCAACATTTTTCACTAAATAATGAGTAGATTTTGGGTCGCTTGACAAAGCTACAATATCGCCTTGTTGGGGAATGGTTGGCAATGATATTGCTTGCTTTAAGTTTCTACCATTTTCAATTAAGTGGCATTGAATCATAACTTATCCTCCTTTCTAAAGAGATAAGTTAATTATAGCAAAAAGCACCTCCGGAGTGGCAGTTCCGTTGAGGCGCTATGTAAAAAACATTACGAGGTAATTATATCATGAAAAAAGAGAAAGAACAACAAGGTCCTACAATAACGGTTTATAGGGCAGACAGAACAGTTGTAGATGATGTATCTAAGCTTATCATTCCACTAGGACATCGATATTACGAAGTTTGTCATGATTTTCACAACAATGGACTACAGAAAGGAGCATAATATGACAACAATATTGATGATTTTATTGTTAGGTATGACTACTCTAGCATTTACTGCTATTTGCTACGGAAGAAAGTTTGAAAACCAGTTGCGTTCGGAACAGTATCGTCAGCAAGTATGTATAGAGGTATTGAAAGAACGACGTAGAAAGGAAGGTTTCTCATGATTGGAAGATGGAATCAGATTGATGAAATTCGTAGATGTATGAATTTAAGAGGTGCGACAATGACACCTCAATATGAAAATGAATTGTGGGCTATGAAGCCGTATGATCTTGCTGTTGAGAAAAAAATACAGCGAGCGATGTCTGGAATTTAGGAGGGATAGATAGTGCAATACATCTTTCAGAAATACACATGATAATTACACATCTATAAATAATGCTTGTTTGCGAGATAAAAAGTTAGAGCCAGCTACAATTGGTGTATTAGCAGTTGTTCTATCGAATAAAGAGGACTGGTTTGTATATCCTGAGGAAATCGCTAAAAGAATGGGTGTTAGCAGACAGTTTATCAATAAGCATTTCAAAATACTAGAAGAAGCTGGCTACCTATTTGTGATTAAAAAAAGTGGCGGTCGAGGTAAGGGAGTAACTTCTTTTCGATTTTTTAACGACCTACCTTTTACCGAAACCTTTAAGAATTACATTATGGAAAAGCTAAACGAAGAGTTATCCACAGGTAGTAATGGTCGATAATTTACAACTGTTAAGATTTACAACTTTGTAAAATACAACTGTTGAAAGTTACAACTTTGTAAAATACAACTGTTGAATATATTACCACTAATAAATACTAACTTAATAATAAGTACTAACTTAATAATAATCTAAGGGCTTTCGCCCACTAATGAATAAAAATAACTAATCAATAACAAACTTATTGTCTATAAAAATAAATATATAGAGGATAACAAAGTTATCCACAGGAGAGAAAACATGCTAAACAAACTCAAACAACGTGAAACTCTAGTCTGGCAACGTGCAACGACTAGAGAGAAAGAAAAACTACTGGATACAGGCTTAGTAGATAGAGTTGGATATATTCGTCTAATACGAGAGCTTGGTAGGAAATATGTGGCATAAATGAAATCTACGAAAGGAGAAGTTCGATGGTTGAGTACACTATCCGATGCAAAGACTGTAGCCGATACAGTACAGTGACCATTGATGAAGATTGCGAGTTGAATTGCCCTATGTGTATGTCTGAATGTCTAGTAGTTTTGTACAGAAGCAAAATACAAGAACCAGAAGACAAAGACGGGGCCTATGATGAGTGGAAAGACAATAGGGCGATGGGCTATGAGGATTGATTTATGAGCTATTATCGTGAACAATACGAGTTTACCAGAGCAGTTGCAAGGGAAAGACTTGAAACTTGTGAGGTTTTGGGTGGAATAATAAACGAACAACAGGACACTATTCTTTCTTTGCAACGTGAAAACAAACGTTTGAAACAAGAAAATTGGAATTTGAGACAGACGAAAAGGAGAAAATAAAATGACAACAACTGAATTAACACAAAAGCAAGTCACATCAAACGTGGCTACCCGAATCGAAGCGATGAAAGGGGAAGGGTTATTGATTGCCCCTAACTACAGTGTTAGTAATGCCCTCAGCTCAGCATACTACGCTTTGAAAAATTCATCGAGCGGAAATTTATTACAACAATGCAGTCAAGATAGCGTGTATAATGCTTTGTTGGATATGGTGACGCAAGGTCTTAGCCCTGCAAAAAAACAATGTTATTTTATCAAGTACGGATCGGAAGTACAGCTTAGAATGTCCTACTTTGGCACAATGAAAACCGTTAAGCAATTGCAAGATGTTAAGGATATTATTGCTGAGGTTATTTATGAAGGTGATGAAGTTGAAATCAAAAATGAAAATGGACGCAAGGTGTTGGTAAACCACAAGACAGATTGGCAAAATGCTGACAATCCTATTTCTGGAGCTTATTGCATCATCGAACGTGTGGACGGGGAGAAATTTTTGACCATTATGACCAAGAAGCAGATTGATAAATCATGGTCAAAAGCCAAGACAAAAAATGTCCAAATTGATTTCCCTGACCAGATGGCTATGCGGACAGTTATCAATCGAGCAGCTAAATTCTTTGTAAATACTAGCGATGATAGCGATTTATTTGCTGGGGCAATTAACAATACAATTGCTGAAGAATATGACAATGACCGTCAAATCAAGGAAGCCGAGCCAGTTCAATCAGCTGGCCAGGATATTCTGGACAAGATGACTGGAAAGACTGTCACTGAAGAACCTGCAGAAGATACAACTATTTCTGAAGTGGGAACCGTTGAAGAAGCAGGAACAGTTATTTCCGAAACAGAAACACCGAATGTAACAGTTGATGCCGAAACAGGCGAAATCTTAGACGAGGAGGAACCATTCTAATGACTGATGAACTTTCTTTATTTGATAATTTGGAAACAATGGCTCCCATTCCAGCTACGGAATTGGATTTTGACTTTGAATTTACTCCAGCACAAATTACTATCGTTGGTAAGGAGTTGTTAGAAAAAGCTCTTGCAAGCTATGTTGAAAAATACAAAAACTATACTGTCACAGCTGAAACTTTTGAAGATGATGCAAAGGTTCGTGCCGAATTAAATAATTTGGAGAAAAAAATCAAGTCAGCAGTCAAAGAAAAATTAGCTGACTATAACAAGCCGATTGATGAAGTTAAGGATTGGATTGGTATTTTATTAAAACCTATCGCTGAGATTAGAAAATCAATCGATGAAGGTGTGAAAGAGTTCGAAGAGCGTGAGCGACAAAAGAGAGTTGCTACCATCAAAGATTTGTTCATTGAAGCTATCAAACAGAGTGGCAAAGAGATCGACATTCGATTATTTGGTCAACATTTCGATGAATTTTCTAAAAAAGGCTTCTTTATGGCAGATAATATCCGACCTAAAAAAGCAACTGTTGACAGAATTGTTGAATTAGTAGCACTAGAGGTTGCCAAGGAAGAAGAACGTGAGAATGCTCTTATACAAATTACTGAAGCAGCTGCTAAAGCAGATTTAGGACCAGCTTCGTATGTTTTATCGTTTAAACAAGGGGCAAAATTAGCCGATGTTTTACAAGCTATCGCAGATGATAAAGCTCTGGCTGATAGACACAGAGAAGAAGATAGGCAACGTAAGGAATTAGCTAAGCGCATTGAGGAAATGACTGCCATTGCAGAAAGTAAAGGTTTGAATCCGGATAAATACGCTCAGTTGTTGCAAAACGGAACTTCTCCATTGATGGTACATGAGGAGTTAGTGAACGATGCTCGTAAGCTCGAGGAACTCCAAAGACAGAAACAAGAACAAGCTGAAAAAGAGGCCGCTAGCATTCAAAAAAATAGCCAAAATGAGCAGAAAGAACTTTCAGAGGGTAATTATACCCACGAGCAACAAACGGCGACACAAGAGAAAACAGAGCCGAATAAGAAAGTCATCAAGTGGCAAGGAGAGTTCAGAGTTACTTTTCCAGATGGCGAGACTGCCAAATTGTTTGGTGGAAAAGGTGGTCTTTATGAGCAGCATAGGGTTGTTGTTGAGAAATTAGGAGAGTGGGTGAAAATCAATGACTAATCTGACTGAAGAAAACTACTACCAAGACCGTCAATGGTTATCAAATTCACGGTTTAAAGCTTACATGGATTGCGAAGCGAAAGCCAAAGCTATTGATGATAAAGAATGGATAGATAGACGAGATGATACCGCATTTCTTGTCGGCAATTATACACATTCATACTTTGAATCTGCGGAAGCTCATGCCAAATTTGTTGAAGCCAACAAAACTAGGATGATTTCCAGCCGTGGTGCGACTAAGGGTGAACTGAAGAAAGAATTCCAAATCGCCCAGAACATGATTGATGTTCTAAAAGATGATGTCAAATTCTTGGGGCTTTATCACGGTGCCCCAAGTGATGATGTCCGTAAAGAAATGATTTTAGAGGGTGAAATTTTCGGAATAAAAGTCAAAGGTAAGGTGGATAGTATCAACTTGACTGAAGGCTATTTTGTGGATTTGAAAACCATGAAGACTATTTGTGGACTTGAATGGTCCGATGTGGAGCGGAAGAAAATTCCTGGCGCTGGCGCTAATATCTTGGGCTTCCGCTATGATGTTCAGCTAGGTCTATACCAGGAGTTGTTACGACAAATGGGATATCCAAATTTTGTTCCGTTGATTGTAGCTGTCAGCAAGGAAGATGTACCAGATAAAGCAGTTATCAATCTTCCGCAGTATCTCTTGGACGATGGATTGCAATACTTCGAAAACAATGTCGAGCGAGTGGCTGGTATTATCTCAGGAGAAATCAAACCGAAAGGTTGCGGAAATTGTGACTACTGTCGTAGTAAACGAACCCTTGATTATGTTATCAATTTTGATGATTTGATAGCAGGTATTGTGTAGGAGGATTGATATGGAAATTAGAACAGTATCAGAAAACGTGAAGATTTATTCTGACAGAAATAGGCTACAGGTTATTCATGACCTAGGAGATGAATTTGTCATGGATATGCATATAGAGATAGACAGTATATATAATCTTGACAATCTTGTCGCAACCGATGTTAGAAAAATCGAGCCAGTATTCAGAGTGTTAGGTTTTTGTATCAGTGGCACTGATGATCTGAAACGACTGCATCTTGCGATAGCTCAATTTGAGGAATTTGATCAGTATATCAAAGACAATCAAGAAAGCCTAGGGCGTTGGATAGAAGAATTAAGAGGAGAAGAGCAATGATTGAATTTGCAAAAGAAGTCGGTACGGCTATCTTGTGGCTCATGTTAGGCTATCTAGTCGGTGAACGTAGCAACCGAAAAGATAAAAAGTAAAACAACGAGCTGGGCAATCTCGTAAAAGTGCATCCTAGAAAGCGTCGGTTGACAACTATTTGACTGACGGACGAGTAATAGCGACTGCCCGTATTTAGCCAAACTCACACATAGGCAGTCGCTGATTTTTGAGGGGAAAAATGAAGAAAACAGCAATCTTAAAGACACCATTCACAATCGTTACGAGCAGATCAGAGCGCAGTATAGAAATTGTCGGTAGTTCTTTTTGGAACTTGACCGCTGAATTTGTCAAACAAGACAGGCAGATGTCGCTTGATGAAAATGGTGACTTGTTTGAACCTGAGTACAAATTGGTATTAGAAGCAACATATCCAGACAAGCTCGTTCTTGATGATTCTGAAATAGCTAAAGAAGTGGCTAAAGATGTCAAGGAAATCCAAACATTGTTTGAGTTTATTGAAAAAAATAAGAAGAACTTATTCGAGGAGCTTGGATTCCACGGAGTTCTGCTATGAAATTGATTTTACCAATTGAGCCAAAAGCACAGTCACGTCCTCGATTTAGTAAATGGGGGACGTATGAAGACCCGAAGACAAAAGCTTGGCGCAAAGAGTGTACTGGTTGGATTGAGCGCAACTATGACGGACCATTTTATGATGGTCCAGTCAAGGTTGATGTCACGTTCTATATGAAAGCTCCTGAAACCATTTCAAAAGAGCCGTCAAAGAGAGCGAGAGAGAGTACATGGGCTAAGTTCAAAGCATTTGTAAATGAATTTGTGTGGCACTTTAAAAAACCAGATTTGGATAATCTAGTAAAAGCTCTGTTTGACAGTATCTCAAATGCGGGTTATAGCAAAATTGACAAAAAAGGGATTGTATGGTCGGACGACAGTCTAGTTTGCGACTTGCATGCTCGCAAGCTATACAGCCCTAATCCACGAATTGAAATAGAGATAGAGGAAATCCCAGAACAAGGGGAGAGAGTAAAATAAATGATTAAAACTAAATTTTTAGAAGAAACATGTAATTTTGTTGATTCTCAGAGTATAGATGAATTAATAAATGATTTTATCCAGAAAAATAAACATATAGAAATAGTAGACATAAAATTTCAGTCTAGTTTATTTTATGTACAGGAAACAGATGCAACAGCTTACTATTCATCAGCATTGATTCTTTATAAAGAGGGGGAGAGAGGATGAGTAAAATGACAGAACGATTTGACAACATAACTAAGCCACAACACTATCAAGGCAAGTATGGTATGCAAGCTTTAGATGTGGTTCGTAATTTCATGTGGGATTTGAAAGGATTTGCAGCAGGCGCTTGGTGGAACGTAATAAAATATCTACTACGTTTCCAAAAAAAGAACGGTATTGAGGACTTGAAGAAGGCTCGTCAGAACTTAGATTGGTTGATTGAGGAGTTAGAGGACACGAAAGGAGAAACATGAGTCACGCAGTAATAACAGGAGGTAAAGGTCTGAGGGAACGTGAGTAGCACGACTATTACGCAACCCCTGAAATAGCAACAAAGCTATTTCTTGAACATCATGATCTATCACATTTTAATACATTCTTAGAGCCAGCTTGTGGAGAGGGACATTTGGCAAAAGTCTTAGCTGAACATTTCCCTCATGCAGAAATCAGATCAACAGACTTGATTGATAGAGGTTTTGGTACAGGCGGAATTGATTTTCTAACAGAAGATTTTGAACAAGTAGATGTAGTTATCACTAATCCACCTTTCAAGCTCGCAAAAGAGTTTGTGGAGAAAGCTATGACAGTAGCTACTAAGCAAGTTATTATGTTTGCAAAGTTACAATTCTTAGAAACGGAAGCTAGAGCGAAATTATTCAAAGATACACCCCTAAAATATGTATATGTTCATAGTAAACGTGTATCTCCTATGCTCAACGGAGAGCCTTTAAACGAACAAGGCAAACCTTGGTCGAGTGCAATGTGTTTCGCTTGGTTTGTCTGGGAGATTGGTTATAAAGGTGAGCCAATGATTAAGTTTTTGACCAAAGAGGACACACAATGAAATTCCTAGACCACAGCGATAGAGAGGAGACAACACATGAACATAAATGAAGCGATTGAGAAGATTGAGAGTCTAAAAAAATATAGAACAGTAGTTGTTCCTTTTAGCGATTCTCATGTGGTTAAATTTCGAGATGTTATCAACATCATCTCCCAAATCGACATGCAGCCGAAAGTGGTTGTGCCGAAGTTTGTGGCGGAGTGGATTGAGGAACATAAAGAATTATTTTCGGATGCGTCTGCAATAGATATGTATGATAACCTCACCTCTGATAACCGAAGTGGTTATTATCATGAAGTATGGCTTTGGGTTATTAACCACCACTATGATTTTATTAGGGCATGGCATGATGGCTATGAGGTGAAGAAAGAACAGTTGTATGTAGTTGAGATACCGAATCCGAATGTTTCTGTTGAGTATCATTCAAGATTGGCAAAAAATTATAAAGGTGAAGTTGTGCTAGAAGTGCAAGATTGGTTAAATAAAACCGAATCGTACCAACTCACCGAATCCGAAATCAAAAAGGATTTCAAGTGGGCGTGGCAATGGGCGGAGCCAGTACCGATGGAGGATAAATAAATGCCAGAATTTTTAACTACAGAAGATTTTATGACCCCGATAGAAAATTTAGGAAATACTCTTGAATTTATCCAGAGCTTCTACAACGAAAATCGATTTGAGGATATGGAAAAAGCTGAATTGCTTATTATTTCGTACAAGCAAGCTATGGATTTGTTACAACAATCAGTCGTCGAAGAGGTGGAGTGATGGAAGAACAAAGAGTTAAACAGTTAGTTGATAAACTATCAGACTTAATCGATGAATGTGAAAATGATTTTGAAGCGATGGTGTTTAATCCAGATGGAACTTTTGAATTATTATTGGAGTGTCACGCTGTCCTAAGTAGACAGATAGAGGAGGCAACCAATGACTAACGAAAAACTAGGCGTGCTACTGATTGATTTACCAGAGCCTAAATGCAGTAAGTGTACATATTTTGTTGTTATTAATCTGAGTGATGGTCCTATTTTTTCAATTGGCATGGCTGACTATTTGGAAGAAATATTAGAAGATGCTTACAAATGCACGCAAGAAGAAGCTAAGAAATATTCACAGTTCAGATGGGTAGCGTTGGAGGAGTTGGAATGAATGGGGAAAAGATGGACCAGGACCGAAATTGATTATTTATATAACAAGCATGATCGCATGGCTCTAAAAAACATAGCAAGAAACCTAGGTCGTTCCGTAAATGCAGTCCGAAGCAAGATGCAGCGTTTGGGTCTTACGACAGCGAGTGATTCAGAATATATCAGTTTGTCTGAATTTCGTTCTTATACGGGGGTTACTAGAGCGCAGTCTCATTACTGGATTCACGCAAAAAAATTCCCTGCTCGCAGAATAGGGAAAGAAATGAAGTTAAAGGTTTCGTCTTTTTGGGAGTGGGCTGAAAACAACAAACATTTGATAGATTGGGAAAGTTTCCCAAAGTACACATTTCTGCCAGAGCCGAATTGGTTTTTTTCACAAAAAGACCTTATCAATAGACGTAAATTTTGGACAGTTCATGAAGAGCGGCGGTTAGCTAAATTAATCTCATATGGTTACACGTATGATGAACTGGTTTGTGAACTCAAAAGAAGCAAGTCGT
Organism: Streptococcus suis; assembly: GCA_029593505.1. Lineage (GTDB taxonomy): Bacteria > Bacillota > Bacilli > Lactobacillales > Streptococcaceae > Streptococcus > Streptococcus suis_AG. The sequence goes on along the minus strand of JAKTNI010000002.1, from coordinate 330,777 downwards.
CAATCAGACGGAAAATATACGATTTATATCTTCCGAAGCCAAAAAGAGCGAATAGAAAGGAATTGACATGACAGAAGCAGACAAAATTCCATTTTATAGTCATTAGAAATAATAAGAAGAAAGAGGAAAATAGTATGAATGAAAATAAATTAAGAAAACTAGGTATTGTACTTGTATCACTATTGGTATTCGGAGTAGTATTTAGGTTTACTGCTGTAACACGTATTCCAGCCAATACGGTTGGTGTTAAAGTAAGCGCATTTGGTGGAGTACAAGATAAAACACTCCAGACAGGTTATCATTTGATTACACCGTTTATTGATAAGATATATAAATTGCCAACGTCAGTTCAGACAAAAACAATGACCAAAATTACAACTCAAACAAAAGATGGTCAATGGCTGAATACGGATATAGATGTCAAGTATAAGGTTAATAAGCAAGAGGCAATGACTGTATTTGCAAACTACACTAACCTAGAGAATGTAAGCAATAATGTTGTGGTTCCTGCTGTTCAACGAGCGATTGAATCTGTTACAGGTGAGTACGATATTTATGAAGTGCTTGGCTCTAAACGTACAGAAGTGTATGAAAAAATTGACTTGAAATTAAAAGAACGATTCGCAGCAGATAATTTGGAATTTGTATCGTTTACGATTACTGATCAAGATGCAGGAGACGAGATTGAAAAGGCTATCAAGGATGAATCTGTGAAACAGAAACAGGTGGACTCAGCTAAACAAGACCAAGAGAAAGCTCGGATTGAAGCTGAAACTAAAAAAATCAACGCTCAAGCAGAGGCTGATGCAGAAGTTATCAAAGCGCAAGGTCAAGCAGAAGCTAACAATCGTTTAAATTCTTCTATTTCTGACGGTCTGATTCGAATGAAAGAAGCAGAAGCTAGAATGGAGCATGGTTGGGTGGAAGTCATCACGAGTGGTGATGTGATCACCAACAACGAGTAAATAAAAAAATAGCCTAGAACCGGACACCACTAATGTTGGTTCTAAGCTATCCCCACAGAACATGTCTGCGTTATGTATTATATCATGTAGGCATGTTCTTTTCAAGAATAGAATGAGGACTATATAGACATGAGTAATAAAACGTTATTTGACGAAATCAATGACATTCAAGAAGAATCGCATACCAAATGGTGTAAGAGGTGCTTCGATAGAATAGATATTGAAAAAAATATAAAGAGAAGTGCAGCTAAAGGCTTTAAGTCGGCAGAAATCTCGATTTTATCAGAGACAGATCCTTATATCAAACGTAGATTAGACAATGAAAGAACTGTTGAATATCTAAAAAACAGACTTGGCAAAGGATTTGTAGTTAAAAATGAGAAAGAACATTCTAAGTTTAAAGTTCTAGGACATCCGATTATAGAACGTCATGTTTTGATTATTTCATGGTAATAAAAAAGCCAAGACACTCTCTGCCTCGACAATAATTCTCACAAGATTATTATACCACAAAGGAGACAGAGAGTGAACAAGGCTAAAGAGTTACTTGATGAACTACAAAATCTAGACTTAGATATTCAGAGCCGCATAGATGAAATCAATGAGCTTGAGGCAGGTTTGCTCTCAAGTCCTAAATGGAAATCAGACAAGGTCAAAGGTGGTCAAACTAGACAAGTGGATGATGTCTATACTCAGCTGATCGTCATGAAAGAGGCTATAGAGCAAGATACCAATGAAGTTATTAACAGGAAACTTGAACTTGGTAGATTGATTAACAAGCTGAAAAATCCAAAGAGCAGATCTATTCTAAGAATGACTTACATTACCAAGATGTATATTGATGATGTTTGTGACAAAATGGACATCAGCAAAAGCACATATTACAACATGCGGAGAAATGCCATGGATGAATTAGAGCGTATCTTGGAATAATTTGGAATTTTTTGGAACGCTCTAAAAAACGTTGCATAAACTTAGATAATCTTAGTGTGCACTGTAATCATAATCTGCTAGAATGGTAGTATCAAGAATTAAGGGTAAGGCAGTAAACCTTCCCTGATTTGGAGAGTTGGTCCGAGGGGTTAAGGTGACGGACTGTAAATCCGTTCTCATTTGAGGTCTCAGGTTCGAATCCTGAACTCTCCATTAGGGCTTAGCCTAGATAATCTGTGGCGACACAGGAAAACTAAGATTATGGCATATCAATCTTAGTGCCAGCAATGGTCAATCTAAGCAATATAATTCTAGTGCTATTCGATGGGTAGCAACGTATGAAGTCAAAGAGCTTCACCAAGAGCCAATCGGTGATGGACTGTGTCGGCAGTACTTGAGACGAATACGGAGAATGAAGAAGGTATCACAGTTTGAGGGTCGCGCTAAAAGCGGATACCATGTTACTGATTTGTGGGTTGAATACCCTTGAGTAAGTAATAAGCCGGAAGGTTGCCAGCCAGAAGGTAATGATAGGCGTTGCGCATTTTGTTTCTCAAAAGGAAACGAAACGCATGGCGATGCACGTCTATGATATGCTAACAATACATATTGCATTTATGTTTGGAATAATCGAAAATTGTTTAAAGCGAAAGACATCGCCCGTCGCAAATGAAAGTGTACTTCGGTAGCTAGGCTACCTACTCAAATCTCGCAAGGATGATAGTAAAGTCGAAGAGTAAAGCAGCTTAGACCTTTAGCGGGGTTTTCGTTAATTGAAAAACGACTTAGTAGTTTGTGACGTAAGGAGTGGTTGGTCTAACCAACCGTGCATGGTTGTTACTTGAAGGGATTCGAGTGGATAAGCAACTAAACCATAAGGTTGCGAAAGACAAATCGCTAAGACGTGTAATCTCAGCGTTTTTTTGGAAACATAGCTCAAGTGGATAGAGCATACGATTTCTAATCGTACGGTCGCAGGTTCGAGTCCTGCTGTTTCCGTGAAGAGAGCGTGTAAGCATGCGGTGCGCACGGCTCGATGATATCGAAGAATCGCATATCGCTTCGACACAATATGCATTAGCCACACAAACGTGTGGCTTTTTAATTTGATTGGAGGTGGTGGAAAATTGCTAAGTTAACGATAAAACAACGAAAATTTATTGATGAGTACATCATCTGTGGAAATGCAACTGAGGCAGCACTCAAGGCGGGGTACAGCAAAAAAACAGCCGGACAAATCGGTGAGCAAAACTTGAAAAAACTTGAAATAAAATCGGCAATTGCTGAAAGAATGAAACAACTCGAAAGTAGCAAAGTGGCTACCGCAATAGAAGTCTTGCAAATTCTGACATCTGTTCTTCGACAAGAGTTGACAGAGGAAGTTGTCACGCTTAATCCTGCAACCGGTGAGTATGTTACCGTGCATAAAAAACCTAGTATTGCAGAAGTTATCAAAGCTGCAGGTGAGCTATTGAAACGTTATCCTATCCAAGAACAACTTGAGAAAATTAAACAGGAGAACGAATTGTTACGTCTTAAAATTGAGACTATCAGAGGTATTCAATCTGATACACACTTGATGGAAAAGCTATTGGAGATAATAGATGGTCAGGATTAAAAAACTATCCACAAAGCAAAAGGACATCATCAGACGTCCTTTTAATTATGAATTGGAAGTCAACGAGGGTACGCCTCGAAGTGGCAAGACCACGGCAGGTCACTTTCGATATGCTAGGTATCTGATTGAATGCGAAGACGAAAACCATCTAATAGCTGCCTACAATCAAGAACAAGCCTATCGTTTGTTTATTGATGGCGATGGCACAGGATTGATGCACATCTTCAACGGGAATTGCTGGATCAAACATGATGACCGTGGTGACCACTTGCTGATTGATACTCCAAAAGGGCAGAAGCGTGTTTACTACAAAGGTGGCGGCAAAGTCAACTCTGTCGGTGCTATTACGGGTATGTCCTTGGGTTCTGTAGTCTTTTGTGAGATCAATTTGCTACACATGGATTTTATACAAGAATGCTTCCGTCGAACGTGGGCTGCCAAACTGCGTTATCACTTAGCAGACCTAAACCCACCAGCTCCACAACATCCAGTCATAAAGGATGTATTTGATGTCCAAAACACTCGCTGGACTCATTGGACTATGGATGATAATCCTATCTTGTCAGAGAAGCGGAAACAATCAATCATCAACAACTTACGCAAAAATCCCTATTTGTACAAAAGAGATGTACTTGGTCAGCGTGTTATGCCTCAAGGTGTTATCTATGGACTATTCGATACCGAGGAAAACATAGCAGATACGCTTATAGGTGAGCCTGTTGAAATGTATTTCTGTGGAGATGGTGGTCAATCTGATGCGACTTCAATGTCTTGCAATGTCGTCACTCGTATACGGGAGGATGGCAAGATTCAGTTCAAACTTAATCGTGTTGCCCATTATTATCATAGTGGCGCTGATACTGGACAAGTAAAGGCTATGTCAACGTATGCAGTAGAACTAAAAACATTCATTCAATGGTGTGTTTCTAAGTTTCAAATGCGTTATACAGATGTTTGGATTGACCCAGCGTGTAAGTCTTTGAGAGAAGAGTTGCATAAAATCGGCATTATGACACGTACAGCCATGAACAATTCTCACGATGTCTCTAGCAAGTCGAAAGGGATTGAGGTTGGTATTGAACGAGGGCAAAACATCATATCTGATGGTCGTTTTGTCTTAGTAAATCACAACGAAGAGAAGTACGATCACTATTATTTTTTGAAAGAAATTGGGTTGTACAGCCGTGATGATAACGGCAAGCCTATTGATAAAGACAATCACGCAATGGATGAATTTCGCTACAGTGTGAATGTTTTTGTTACACGTTATGTCAATTTTATTTAGAGGTCAGCGATGGGAATAATTCAGACAATAAAGAACATTTTTATAAGGAGCAAGTATGCGATGACGACAGAAAACCTAAACAGTATTACAGATCATCCAAAAATAGCCATTTCAACTGCAGAGTATGATCGTATCAAAGAAAATCTAAAATACTTTACTGGTCGTTATCCTCAAGTTGAATATAGAGACAGTAATGGAGATACAGCTAAGCGCGATTTCAACCACTTACCAATCGGCAGAACTGCTGCTAAGAAGATTGCAAGCCTTGTTTTTAATGAACAAGCTGAAATTACAGCGACTCCTCAGGATGTCAATAGTTTTCTGCAAGAACAACTAAAGAATGACCGATTTATTAAAAACTTTGAGCGCTATCTTGAGAGTTGTTTGGCTCTTGGAGGAATAGCAATGCGACCGTATGTTGATAAGGACAAGATAAGGGTATCATTTGTTCAAGCCCCTGTTTTTTTACCTCTCCAATCAAACACTCAAGATGTGTCTAGTGCTGCAATTATCACTAAGACAATGAAGTCAGAGGGTAAAAAGCACAAGTATTATACATTGATTGAATTGCATGAATGGAATAAAGACGACACCTACATTATCACAAATGAGTTGTATCGTTCAGAAAATCAGAGTGTGGTAGGAAGCAGAGTTCCTTTGTCGGAAATTTACGAGGACTTACAGGAAGTAGTGGAATTAAAAGGCTTGAGCCGACCAATATTCACCTACTTAAAACCTCCCGGAATGAACAACAAGGATATAAACAGCCCTCTTGGATTGTCTATCTTTGATAATGCAAAGACTACAATTGATTTCCTGAATACTACTTACGATGAGTTCATGTGGGAAGTTAAGATGGGGCAACGTAGAATAGCAGTTCCAGACGGCATGATCAAGATGAACCTTCAAAGCGAAGATGGAGACATCCGCTTTGTGAAACGCTTTGAAGCAGGTCAAAATGTTTACCATATGCTAGGAAGTGATGAAAAAGGTATTGGTATAACAGACTTAACTACTCCGATACGTGCAGATGATTATATCAAAGCAATTAACGAAGGTTTAGCCATCTTTGAAATGCAGATAGGAGTATCTGCTGGCTTATTCTCTTTCGATGGGAAGAGTATGAAAACAGCAACAGAGATCGTCTCGGAGAACTCGGATACTTACCAAATGCGAAATAGCATCGTTGCATTAGTTGAGCAATCCATAAAAGAGCTTTGTATCTCTATTTGTGAATTGGGTAAAGCGACTAAGTTGTATTCAGGAGTTATCCCTAAGTTAGATGACATCACAGTCAATCTTGATGATGGAGTGTTCACCGATCGAAACAATGAACTAGAATATTGGACGAAAGCTTTAGCTAGTGGAATCGTTAGTCGAGAATATGCTATGAAGAAAGTTTTAGGTCTTCCTGATAATGAGTTGAAAAAAATTATGGCTCAAATCAATCAAGAAAAACCAAATCCTAGTGAAGTAGATAAGGTCCTCTATGATGAGTAAGCTACCATTTGAGCAAGGAGACGAACAGTTCACCTTAGAGATGAATCAAGCAGCAGATGTTTATCATCAGCTATCGATTGATTTATTTATAAATATTATTCGCAGGTTGAAGAAAAGATGTACGGCCGACCTACAAAGAGAGCCTTACATCTGGCAACTCGAGAAATTAAACGATATGCACATGTTGACTGAAAGCAATGTGAGGTTGATAGCTAGTCGTTCAGAAGTTGCTGAGAGCGTCTTGCGTGACGTTATTGCAAACGAAGGCTACAAGGTATATGAAGATACCCACGAGCAATTAAAACGAGACACAGGTCAAAATATAGAGCCTAGGCGATATATCGTAAAGGAAGCATTGGAATCTTATGCTAATCAGACTACAGAGGAATTAGGAAACCTAATCAACACCCGTCTGCCATTGAGTGTTCAAGAGGTTTATAGAGCTATCATTGAACAAACAGTAGCAGGTGTGGTATCTGGTAGCAAGTCTGCAGAACAGGCGTTGAACGACACTCTGACAAAATGGAGTGACAAAGGATTCTACGGCTTTACGGATAAAGCGGGGCGCAATTGGCGTGCAGATACCTATGCCAGAAGTGTCATAAAGACTACGTCATTGAGAGTGTATCGAGACATGAGAGAACGTCCTGCAGAGGAGTTCGGAGTCGATACGTTTTACTACTCGATGAAATCAAGCGCCAGAGCCATGTGTTCTCCGTTGCAACATCAGATTGTCACAAAAGGACCTGCTTTTGAAACAGACGGAACTAGAGTGCTAAGTTTATTAGATTACGGCTATGGAACGGCAGGGGGCTGTCTTGGTCTGAATTGTGGTCATTATCTGACACCTTTTATTGTTGGAGTTAATCAAAAGCCAGACTTACCAGAACATCTTAAAGGTATCTCTCAGAAACAAGCAGAGGATAATGCTAGGGCAGAAACTCAACAACGAGCCTTTGAAAGAGAGATACGCAAGAATAAAGAAAAGCTAAAGATTGCCCGTGAAATCGGCGACAAAGAGTTGATTCAAAAATATAAGTTGAAAGGGACTACCCTTAACGCTCAATACAGAGCATATCTTGATGAACATAAGTTTTTATATCGTAATGTAAGGCGTGAGAAGTATGCATACAATCCAGAAATGCATAAAAATATCTATGAACATCTTGACAAGAGACTGAAAAAAGAGTATTCTGAAATACTACAAAATTTGGGAGATAAAGCGCCCAAGTCTTATAGTGATTTTAAGGTATTAAGCAGTTCTGAAAAAGAGTCGTTGAAACATGACAATAGGATTGTCAATTATTTCAAAGGCAACATCACAGAGAAACTGACTGAGAAGCAGAAACAACAGGCGGTAGAGGCTTACTTTAATTTCAAAAAAGACGGAATTGTATTTGGGGACCATGGTATCGCTCGTTATATCGAGCGTTCTAAGCGTAAAAACGGCACTATCAAATATAACTATCAGTCAATTATCAATATGATTAGCCAGCCCGTAAATTACATCTCAGATAGAGACGGTCGTCACGTCAGGTATTATAACAGGATTGTTATTATTACTGAACCAACATCTGGCGAAGTTGTAACCATCATGCCACAAAATAAACTCAAGAAAGGATATACTAAGAATGACTAAAAGCGAACAAGTCTTGGAAATGTTTGATCAAGTTTTGAATGGTCGTGTTAGCGTATGGGATTTTTCTTTTGATTTTGGAGAATGGTTAGCTTCGGAGCAGGGAGACCTATTAGAAGAGGAAAATGAACCAGTTTTCGATTTACTAAATGATAACATTCCGTTGATGTTAGAAGAACTAGAAGATTATACTCTTGACACTAACAGAGCGTGGCTCCAAGAGTATCGTGATAATGTTGCAAAACTAATTTAGCACCTAAGAGGTGCTTTTCTTGTATCAAAAATAGGGGGATTGAATGACAAAATTATTGAAATTCGTTAAATATATCTGGGTCTACACCTGCAAGCCGGCAAGCCCTAGCCTTTTAGTTTCATCCAGTATAAGGTATAACCAGCCAATATCTTACTATTGGAAAAAGGCGATGGAATAGGAGGAGGTAAGTCATGAATAAACGCATCAAAAAGAAACGTGAATTGATTGAACAAGTGCAGGGAACTAAAGAAGCTGTTGATATTGCGCTAAATATCATTAAGGATTTGATATACGAAAATGCCAATCAGGAAAAAGAAATTACGGAATTGCGCTCAATCATTGAACGTAATGCACAGGCTGCAAATAGCGAGATTGAATCTTTGCGAAATGAAATCGAGTTATTGAAGAAACCCAAGAAAAAATCATTTTTTAATCGTAAATAATACCTAAGTCGTAGCGATACGGCTTTTTATTATGCAAAAATTCGTCCGGCATGACGTTAAACTGTACAGCATATTTCAAATTCTCGTGGTCGTCTCACGTTAAAGTGACGTAGAAGGAGAGCGTATGAAACGCGAATTTTTAGCAGGACTTGAATTGTCCGATGAGCAGATTGATAAAATCATGGCAGAGCATGGGAAAACCATGGCTGATACCAAATCTAAACTGACTGCAGCAGAAGAACAAGTATCAACTCTCAAAACTGATTTATCAACAGCGAATGAGACAATTACAAACTTGCAGAAATCAAACGCAGACAACGCAGAATTGCAAAAAAGCATTGAAGATTACAAAAACCAGCTTGAAGAAGCTCAAAATCAACGTGCTATTGATCGCAAGGATGCGTTTATCGAACTTGGCTTGACTAAGGCAGGTGTACGAAACAGTAAAGCAGCTAAAGCTTTGCTTGATTTAGAAAAAATCACAGAATCAGACAATGGTTTTGATGGTTTTGACGAGCAGTTGAAAGCTTTGCAAGAAAGTGATGCCTATCTGTTTCAGATTGCTGAAGACAAGCCTGAACCTACACCGCAGATTACTACAACAGGAAATCCTAACGCGGAATTAGACTCATCTTTGAGTCAAGAAGACCAAGCCTTATACGCAGGCTTTGATAGCGTATAAAAAAGAAAGAGGTAATTTTATATGACAGTAAATTATGCAGATAAATTTGATAACAAGGTTGATGAACGTTTCACCAAGGAAGCTTTATCGACAGGTATCGTGAATAAAGATTTTGATTTTACAGGCGTTGATACCGTTAAAGTCTACAGTGTGCCAACGGCTCGAATGAATGACTATTCGTTGACAGGTAATGCACGATACGGGACAGCAGAAGAGCTTGGTAACACAGTTCAAACAATGGTGCTTAAAAAAGATCGTTCGTTTACATTCACAATCGATAAACGTTCCGAGCAGGACACAAACGGTACAATGGAGGCAGGAAAGGCTCTTGCACGTCAACTATCAGAAGTTGTTATTCCGGAAGTTGATACATACCGTTTTGCAACAATTGTAGCTGGTGCAGCAGCAGAACACATTAAGACACTCTCTGTTACAAAAGAAAATGCATACGAAGCAGTCCTTGATGGACAAGTTGCTTTGACTGATGCTTTTGTTCCTGTAGCAGGTCGTGTTCTGCATGTGTCTCCTAAATTCTACAAACTCATTAAACTTGACCCAACATTTGTGAAAAACTCTGATCTCGGTCAAGAAATCACAATCAAAGGTCAAGTAGGTATGATTGACGGATTGCCAGTTGTTTTGACACCTACCTCGCGCTTACCAGAAAAAGTTGAATTTATCATCGCACATCCTGTGGCTACTACATCTCCTGTGAAATTGGAAGATTACAAAATTCACGATAACCCACCAGGTATCAACGGTAAGCTTGTTGAAGGACGCATTCGTTATGACGCCTTTGTCCTAGACAACAAGAAAAAAGCTATCTATGTTCATAAATCAGCATAAGGAGGGCTAAGTAATGGCTAAGAAAAAAACAGAGGAAATCATAGTGGAAGCGGTCGAGACCTCAACCACTAAAGAAGTGGTTACTTTAATCAAAGACGACGTGTTATTCACCTTGTCCGACCCCATCATGATTTCAGCCTTTGAAAACCAAGGCTATGAACGATTACAAAACGAGGGTGAATAACTCTCGTTTTTTTAGAGAGGGGGAGTATTATGGACTACTTAACATTTGAAGAAGTCGCTGAGTTTTTGGGTGATGATCGAGTATCAACAGATGATTTTGCGCGGTACGGAAAAAAAGCTGAAGAAGTTATTGATCAGTTGACAAACTATCACTATCAGTTTAATAGTCTAAGCGATGACCCTATCTCGTTTCGGGTAAAACAGTTCAAAAAAGCTATCTGTATGCAGTTACTTTATTTTGCAGATATGAAAGCCGATACATTTGAGGGGCTAAATCGTGAGCCAGAACACATCAGCATTGGTCGGACAGCTATTTCAAAATCAGGCAAAACAGGAACTGGAAATTCTAGGACGGTTTCTTTGATAGCTCAAGAGGTACATGGTTGTCTATCTGGCACAGGTTTACTTTACAGGGGGATTTGATATGAGAATACCGAAACCACCTATAGAAACTCTAAATGATTCGCTTGTCTATTTGGAGTACCTAAAAGAGGGAGACTATAACAAAAAGGAATATGCAAGTCCGATACGAATTAGTCATGTTCGGATTGACCGTTCTTCAAAATATTCTTGGAACGGAAAGTCTAAGGATATTCAATACAAAGCGGTCGTATTCTGCTATAAAGACCTTACTACTCCCTTACCTGACTTTAAAGAACAATCAGTTTTGCAATTTGATGGAAAGGACCACGTTATCATAAACGTTATTCCAAACAAAGAGCCTTTTGATGGTGTTCTTTATTCGGTCGAGTTGGAGGTGATTTGATGTCTATCTCAGTTCGAGTTGATTTGAAAGGAGCTAAAGCTAAACTTAGCGACCGTAATCTCCGTAGAGGTCATATAGCTATGTCTAGTCAAATCTTGATAGATAGCGATCGATACGTTCCTAATCGAGAAGGGAACTTGCGACCGTCCGGTCACATGTCCCCAGACGGCAAAGAGCTGTCATGGAATACCGTTTACGCTAGAGCGCAGTTCTATGGTCAAAATGGCATTGTTACGTTTAGGAAGTACACAACTCCCGGAACGGGTAAACGTTGGGATGAAAAAGCGAAAGCTATCCATATGACGGATTGGGAACACAAATTCATGAAAGGAGCAGGTTTCTAGTGGACTTTCTTAATCAACTCAAAAATCATATAAACACAATTCCCAATCTTCCTGTTCAAATGAAAATAGGGTACTTAGATGAACGAGAGAGCTTGGTTATCTACACATTGCCCGGTAGTTCAGTAAAGAGAAGTTACTATGATGGAACTAGAGAGCTTACTCTTAATATTGAAATTGCGTTCAAGTCCAAACAAGGACAGTTAGCTGAAGAGACACTTTGGAAAATTGCAGGTCTTTTGGAAATACTAGAAGATTTACCAAGTGCAGATGACAGTTTCAGCTTAGAAGATATAGAGGTGACAAGTCGTCCGTTTATGAATGAAATTCATGAGCAGGGGTGGCTTGTCTTTTTGTTAAATGCGAAAGCAAGTATTACACAACTAAAGGAGAAATAACCATATGGTAAGACATAAGAACGCCCTGCGTGGGCACTTTATCGCACCTTTCACATCGCTTAGCGCCAAGCCACAGAGTGGCGATTGGCTAGAGTTAGCTAAGTGGATTTCAGATGTATCAGATGATACAGATGAAAAAGTGGATGAGCAAGCATTTTATGACGGCGATGGAACGGATGAAACAACTGTTACTGCCGTCAAGGTCGCATATACATTCGAAGGGACATACGATCCGGAAGATAGGGCTCAAAAGCATATCGCTGGTTTGAAGTTAAAACTTGGAAACGAGCGTCTTGTTTGGCATAAGGTAGTATCAGCTGATAAGACAAAAGAATGGGTTGGTCCTGCGACTGTTACAGAAATTATTGCTGGTTCTGGTGCTGCTTCTGATTATGAAGCATTTGGCTGTAAGATTTCTTACAACACGATTCCAGAAGAAACTATCCCAGCAAGTGTTGGTGAAGATTGATAGAGGGGCACATTGCCTCTCTTTTTTTGATATTGAAAAGGAGAAAGAATGGCAAACGGTATAACTATTGATGTTGTTCGCAGTGGTTTTCCTGTGAAGATTGGTCCTGTGGAGCTTTGGTTTGATACATCTGATGAGTTTCTAGTGACTTTCTTTGATTTAGAGCAAGAAGCTAAAAAGCGGTTGACAGAGTTTGAAAAATCAATCGTTGAAGCAAATCTTGACAAGAAGTTAGAGGAAGGCGTCACTAAAGATACTTTACTCGGCGCAATTGATTTAGAGAAGAAATTGCTTGAAATTCAGTACGACCTTCTATTTGGCGATGGAACGTTTGAGAAATTATATGCAGAGTTCCCAGACCATCAAGCGTTGGATCTGACACTTGAGAAAGTCGCTGCCTTGATTGAAGAGAAGTTGTCTGAACTAAAAATCGAGCGTGAAAATATCGTAAAAGAACGTATCAAGAAATACAAAGCTAAATCAAAAACAGCTAAGAAGTAGGTGGTTGAATGAGATTAAATGACCCTCTATACGACAGTTTTGAGTTTGACGGTGTCGTTTATCCTTTGGACCTATCTTTTAATAAAGTTTTAGATACATTTGATTGTTTGCGTGATGAGGTTTTATCTGATTTAGACAAAGCGCAGTCTTGTGTTGGTATTGTCACAGGTAATTTTGACATTGAGTTCCCACTCGTTGTCGATTTGTGGGTGCATATACGAAAGAACTTCATTGATAGTCAAGAAGACGATGGAATCCAGTACGACATTAAAGGCAATCCTATGCCAAGGGTTGAAAACAACGAGACAACACCACGTCTAATTGATTTAGAGAAAGACGCAGAGTATATCTACGCAAGTTTCCAACAGGCTTATGGAATCAGTTTGTTAAAAGTTCAAAATCAATTATCTTGGCAAGAGTTTAAAGCCTTGTTGAATGCTTTGCCAGACAGCACGATCATGCAGCAGATTATCCAGATACGTGCATGGAAACCAGGTAGTGGCGAAAGTCAGGAGTATAGACAGAAGATGCGCAAACTACAGGCTAAATACAGACTAGAAGATGAAGGAGAGGAGGAAGAAGATGGCAGCTGATGGAAAAGTAACCATACTAGTTGATGTTGATGGGAAACAGGTTAAAGTTTTAAACGATGAGTTAGATAGGGTTACTGAAAAAGGCAAAAAAGGCTCTACCTCTCTCAAAAACTTCGCTTTAGGTGGTGCAGCCTTTCAGATAGCAAGAAAAGGCATTGACTTAGTAGTTAGTTCGTTAGATGGAGCTATTAAACGTTTTGATACTTTGGAAAAATTCCCTCGTGTCATGCAAGCTATGGGGCATAGCGCAGAAGATGTTGCGACGTCTACAGATAAGCTTGCAAACGGCATTGATGGGTTGCCTACAACTCTTGATGAGGTGGTTGGTACAGCTCAAAGACTCACATCAATTACAGGGAATCTTCGGAAGTCTACTGATGTCACTCTTGCGCTAAATAATGCTTTCTTAGCTTCTGGTGCTTCTAGTGCAGATGCGAGCCGTGGATTAGATCAGTTTAGCCAGATGTTGTCTGCTGGAACGGTAGATTTGCAATCTTGGAAAACGCTACAAGAAACAATGCCTTATGCTCTTCAAAAAACTGCTGAAAGTTTTGGTTTTGCAGGGAAGTCTGCTCAACGTGATTTTTATGCGGCATTGAAAGGCGGACAGATTACTTTTGACCAATTCTCTAATCGACTGGTTGAGTTAGACAAGGGCGTTGGTGGTTTTGCGGAATTAGCTCGAGAAAACAGTAAAGGTATAGCCACATCGTTTAACAATTTGAAAAATGCAGTTGTTCGTGGTGTAGCTGGAACGATTAAGGCTCTAGATGATCTATCTAAGGAAGTGTCCGGAAAGACTATCGCAGAACATTTTGACAGTATGAAAGTTGTGATTACTGGTGCGTTTAAGTTTATCAATGGAACGATTAAAGCCTCTGCTCCTGTATTCATCTTCTTCTTTGGTGTTTTGGATAAAGGCATCGGAACAGCAAAAGCTCTGACACCAGTATTACTAACGCTTGGGTCAGCTATTTTAGCCATGAGAGCAGCTAATACAGTTATTAGTGGTATTGAGAAATTACGAGTTCTTTTTATTCAAACAAGCGCTGCCGCTGGCATGCAAGCTACGACCATGAAATCTCTTCTTGCAGTACAAGCAGTTAGCAAGGCGCAGACTATGGCTGAAACCGTAGCTAGAATGCAGCAGTTAGGAGTGTTGAAGATGTCTGCGATAGCCCATGCTTTGAAAACAAAAGCAATGACTGCTGAACAAGTTGTCACGGTACTATCTACTGCTGCAACGAATGCCAATACTACGGCAGAAATGTTGAAGTATAAGGTTATGTCAGCAGGTGTATTGGTGCATGGTGTTCTAACAGGGGCTATTAGCATACAGACTTTTGCCACAATCGCTCTAACAGCAGCAGTTGGCGCTCTTAAAGCAGCATGGACAGCTTTAATAGGGCCTATGAGTTTGGTTGTCGCAGGTATCGGTTTGTTAGTCGGTGCTGGTGTAGCTTTGTGGCAATGGCTCACAAGAGAATCGGAAGAATCTAAACGTCTATCTAAAGCTCAAGAAGAACTTGCAGAAAGTACAGATAATCTAAAAAAATCTGTCAAGGAAGGTGCAGCGGCACGAAAAGATAATCTTCAAGATGTAGAAGCTAATCGTGAATCGTATAAAAAACTCGGAACTGAAATTGTCGAACTTTCAAAAAAGGAAAACAAAACCGCTGCTGACAAGAAGAACTTACAGAAGAAGATAGAGGCTCTCAATGATTCTGTGGCAGGTTTGAATTTGGCTTATGATAAAAATACAGATTCATTATCACACAATGCTGAACAGATTAACGCTCGGATAGCTGCTATGGAAGCAGAGAGTACATGGGAGACCAGTCAAAAAAATCTGCTAGACATTGAGAAACAACGTGCGGATATCGGTGCTCAGTTGACTGAAATAGCCAAATTACGCACAGAGTGGAACAATGCTTCAGATGTGTCGGATGCTAAACGACGTGAAGAGTTGAAAAAGCTCAATGAACAAGAATTGGAATTACACGCTACTCAAGCAGCATTACAGACCGAGTACGAACAAACTTCAGCAGTACAACAAGCAGCTGCCGAGGCTATGGCAGTTGCAGCAGAAAACGGAAGCAATCGACAAGTTATCGCTTATGAGAATATGTCGGAGGCTCAAAAAACAGCTATCGACAATATGCGTTCTAAATATAACGAGTTGTTAGATACTACTACCAACATGTTTGACCAAATCGAAATGAAGTCAGCTATTAGCGTGGATCAAATGATTGCCAACCTACAACGAAATCAAGAGGCGATGGATTCTTGGGCAGCCAACATGGATATACTCGCTTCTCGTGGGGTTGATGAAGGCATTCTTGCTAAACTGAAAGAAATGGGTCCGCAAGGTGGTTTATATGTACAAGAGCTTGTAAACTCATCTAGTGAAAAATTGGGGCAATTGAATGAGGTCTACCGAGCAGGTGGAGATTCTGCTATGCGTGGACTTACGGCTGGAATGGATCAAGGTGCATTGGGTATATCTGAAAAAATCAAAGGTTTAGTACAGAATCAAGCAAATAGCCTCCAAGCAGAAATAGCCAATGCTAATTTCCCTGAAATTGCGGAAGAGATACCTAATGGCGCCGCAGTCGGAATGGAAAATGGTACTCCAAATGCAGTCAATGCTTCTCAAAATCTTGGGAATCAAATACAACAAGGCTTCCGAGAGAATATGGGTATCAACTCTCCTTCTCGTGTTTTCACTGAATACGGTGGACATATCACGGACGGTCTTGCCAACGGTATCGTAAACGGTACTAACTCTCCTGTCGGTAGAGTGAAAGACCTAGCAACGAAAGTCAGAGAGCCATTTACAGACATCAACTCTAGATTTTCAGAATTTGGAGCAATGGCTATGCAAGGTTTGGCAAATGGTATAACAGCCAATGCAGATACTGCTATTTCTGCAGCTACCGCCGTCGCTCAACAAATAACGTTAGCTATACAAGAAGCTTTAGATATCAACTCTCCTTCTCGTGTTATGAGAGACCAAGTTGGTCGATTTATCCCTCAAGGTATCGCTGTCGGTATTGAGGCGGATAGAGATGTACTTGAAAAGACAATGGCTAAGTTAAAGCAATCTGTGATGATTACAGCTCCAGAGGTATCGCTAGGCTTAGACAAGAGTTTAGATAGCCACGTTACTATCAGAAAAAGTAGTAAGCAGGTTGTTTCAGAAAAAGTCGAACACGTATTTGATAAGTCCAAAGAGTTAGTCAACGATGCCTTGAGAGTTGCTGAAGATGCTGTCAAGCGACCTGTTTACATGGTGCTAGAAGACGGAACATTGGTCGGTAGGCTCGGAGATAAGTTTTCTAGCTATCAAAGTGCCGGAGACAAAATAGATATGATGTTAAGGAGGGTTTAATGACAAGATTATCAATCATTTTTAATGGTTATGATTTATCAAAAGTGATGCGCTTTACCGACGTTAAACGCTCTATAGGTAATGGCAGGAGTGTATCAACGAATGATGCTCCTGCTATCGGAGTGAATATCCAAGAGATTAAAACAGGACCAAAAATCATCAAAGTCAGCTTTGTTATGAAAGGGGCTGACTTAGAGAGAGTAAAACATGAATTGGCAGGAATTTTCAAAACAGATGACGTTGTAAGACTGACTTTTTCTGATGAACCTGACAAATACTACTTAGCCCTTGTCACTGGGGAGATTGATCCAGGCAATGTTCGGAGTTGGTATCAAAAAGGCGAGATAGAGTTCCTAGTACCAGACGGTGTGGCACATTCCTCTGCCTATAAGCGTTTTGATAATCCAAGAGAAGAAAGCAGAAAACTAATTTTTGACTTGGTAAACAATGGCAATGTGCCAGCTTTGCCAATTATAACTGTCAAGCACAATTCAGAGAATGGTTACATTGGCATTGTCAATCAAACCAACGCTTTAGAGATAGGAGACCGTGAAGAAGCTGATACAGAAACTTATCGTCGCTCTGAAATTCTTTTCGATTACGTTTCAAATAATGGAATTATTAAAGGGTTGGCACAAGGTCAAAAGAACACAGCTATCCTTAATGATTTGGGTCAGAACTTGAATGGTACATTATCTCGTATAGATACATGGGGGAGACCTCATGTATTTTTATCTGAGCGCGGAAGTGGTCCAAGACCAAATCATGCTGGCTCGCTAACTTGGGAAATCCCCCTTGATAGTGGTAGCGACCGTGGTGCTTTGAATGAGTATATTTGGTGGCGTCAGATTTTCTGGGCAGGTAGTGTCCTACAAAAAGGTTTCATAAAACTAACGGTTTCTGATACAGAGGGTCGTTTTTTGTATGGAGTTGAGACTATCAAACGTTCTAATGGTGTTGACACTGAGTTCAATCTTTTTGTTTCAGACGGAAGAGGTGGGTTTTCAACCATCAAATCATGGATGTTTAAGTGTACGCATTTAGATAGTGATAATCCATTCAATGCTGATCGAGGTTGGGCAGATATTTTAAGACGTGACGACATGTTGCAGGTGCATTGGTGGGGATCATATCCTCAATTTTATGTACCAGAAATTAAAGGTCGAAAATCCGCAAAAGTCCATGTCTCTCTGGGAACTTTTGGAAACCAACCGCTTGTTCATCATATGTACTTAGATAGCATTGTTTATCGTAAGGACTTTGTAACAGGAATCATTGATATTCCTAATCGCTTTCAAATCGGCTCTAATGTTGTGTTAGATGTTGAGAAAGACTTGGTTACTATCGATGGTCTACCTGCAAATCATCAAGTTGTAGACGGCTCAGGTTGGGATTTGGTTATTCCTCCAGGTAAATCTCAATTAGAGTTTCTGTTTTCTAAATTTATCCAAAAAGCACCAACCATTACCGTAAACATAGAAGAGAGGCATTTGTAGATGATATTAACCATTCATGATAACAATTTACAAAAAGTAGCTTTTATCGATAACAATAAGCAGGGTGCTTTGAATTTTTACAACGACAAGTGGACCCGTTTTTTGAGCAAAGCAAGCAGTCTATTTGAGTTTACAGTTTTCAAGAAATCCATTCAATCTGATCTCGTACCTTATCAAACGGCTAACGCCCTAAATGATCAGTCGTTTGTTTCCTTTAAGTATAAAGGTAAGACCTATCTGTTTCATGTCATGACCATTGAAGAGACAGAGCAAACGATCACTTGTACTTGTAAAGATTTGAATTTAGAGCTGACGAATGAGTATACAAATCCTTATAAGTCAGATAGACCTCGTAGTTTCAGAGAATATTGTGATGTCATGGGGTTACTTGATTTTGCAGCATTGCGGATTGGTATCAATGAAATATCAGACCTACAACGAACTCTTGAATGGGAAGGTCAGGACACTAAACTGAATCGCATTTTATCGCTAGCTAATAAATTTGATGCAGAAGTTGATTTTGAGGTTAGGTTGAATGCTAACGGTACTATTAAAGATTTTGTCTTGAATGTCTATCACGAACACGATGACACGCATCAAGGAGTAGGTAAAGTTCGGTCGGATATTATCTTGAAAAAAGGTAAGAATATCCGGTCTATCAAGAGAACAACAGACAAGACAGATTTGATCATCAATGCCATTAGACCTACTGCTCGAGGTGAAAACGGACAAGAGCTTACTATTGGAGGTTTAGGAAAGTGGGAAATTAGGAACGAAAACGGGGAAGTAGAGTTTTTCCAACAAGGCGAATTTCTCTACGCTCCCCTATCTATGCAGAAGTATTCTTCTACGTGGACTGGCTCTACAGGAAATCGTGACAAATACACACGAAAAGACTTGACTGTAGATACCGATAGCAAAGAAATGCTTCGGATACAAGCCTATAAAGAATTGATGCGGTCTGCCTATCCGTCTGTTAGTTACGAAATCGACGGTTATGTCGATTTAGAAATAGGAGATACTGCCAAGGTTTACAATAGCGGATTTTATCCTGCATTATTACTCGAGGTACGTGTTTCAGAGCAGATTATCAGCTTTACTAATCCAGCAGCTAATAAGACTGTATTCGATAATATCAGGGCGCTTAAAAGTAAGCTCTCTAGTGGAATACAGGAACGCTGGCAAGAACTATTCGAAGCATCAAAACCTTACACCATCAGGCTATCCACCGACAACGGAACAGTCTTTAAGAATGGTCAAGGTCAATCTATCGTCAGCCCTACTTTACTGAAAGGTGGCAAAGTCATCAGTACCGATGTTACATGGCGCTGGACGTTGGGCGATGTCATCACAACAGGAATGACTTACACGCTTAGAGCCAATCAAATCAATCAAAAGGCTGTATTGATTGCAGCTGCTTATATTGGAAACACAGAGGTCGCAAGACATGAGATAGATGTTGTCAATGTAGATGATGGTGTTAACGGATCTGATGGTAAAACTACTTATCCTCATTATGCATTTGCGGATAGTTCCGATGGTAGAGCAGGTTTTAGTCTAATAGATACAGGACAAAGGTATCAAGGATATTACAGCGACTACAATCAATTAGGCAGTCAAAATCCAAACGATTATCGATGGGCAGATCGCTGGGCGAAGATAGAGGTTGGCGGTCGGAATATCTTGCGAAATGCTACTTTTAGCAATGTAACAGATAGACCTGAAACTTTCACTGTTGGTGGCGTTGTTTATCGAAACAAAGAGATTCCCAATTGGGCCAATATGTATAACGGTGGCATTGCCAATCCAACCACATCATACCATGCTTTATACAGGGATAACTTTGATGGTAAAGGACCTGTCATTGAGTTTAATGAGAGCGACGGTTCTCGTAATTGGAAAGCTATCAATCAGATTATTCGATTTAGCGAATTAAAATATGGAAACTATACATTTTCTGCTGATTTATATGCGACTGGAACTGGCACTAAAATTTGGTTTGGTTTTCATTGCTTCAACAAAGCAGGACAACAGAATTTTCACTCTGGGCAGACAACTGTAAATGTGACTACAGTTAATCAGTGGCATAGAGTATCTGGAAACATCAAATTGAATGATGATATTGATTTGTCAAAAGAGTGCAGACTTTACATATATGCCTTCAATTTTACGTCCAACTCAATTTTATATCTAACAGAGCCGCAACTCGAGCACGGAACAGTAGCGACCGCTTTTGGAGAGGCTCAAGCTGATATAGATGAACGAATTGAGACAAAAGCTGACCAAACACTAACTCAAGAGCAACTCAATGCTCTCAATGAGAAAGCTGGACTTATGCAAGCAGAGTTAGAAGCGAAAGCAAGTATGGATACTGTTACAAAATGGTTTGCGGAGTTTCAGAAGTTTGTACAAGACAATGCTGAATCTAAACTGGAATCCGAGCAAAACTTGATAACGCTGTCTCAGAGGTTGCTTGCTACAGATGTGAATTTGGGTGAGATGGCACAACGTTGGTCGTTTCTTGATACTTATATGAAAGCTGGTAATGAGGGACTTGTCATTGGTAAAAATGATGGCTCATCATCTGTTCGATTATCTGACAAGAGAATTTCCTTTTATTCGGCAGGTCAAGAAGTAGCTTACATTTCTGATGGCGTATTACAAATTGACAATGGGGTATTCACTAGAACGCTACAAATCGGTCGATTTAGAGAAGAACAATATCACAACAATCCAGACATCAATGTCGTGCGATATGTAGGAGGTTAGAATGGCACGTTTTAGTAATTCATCAGGATCACTGTATCTTAATATCTATATTGACCAAGGTGCGCAAAACATACCTAATAACACCTCTACGGTCAATTGGCGAGTGACGGTTAGCCGTACAGGAGCATACTATACATACAACCAGTCTGGAGATAGTACCTTATCTGTTAGTATAGATGACCGTCAGATACACTTTTCTAACCCACTTTGGGAAACAAGAGGAGAAGAGTGTCATTTGGCTAGTGGTAGCCATACTGTAGGACATAATGCCGATGGCACAAAATCGGTGTCTATTTCAGCAGACTTTAACCCAAACAATGGATATCACGGTCGAATTATTACAAGTGGTAGCATTGCTCTGACAACTATCCCTCGCTCTAGTTCTGTATCTGTTGGAACTGGAACGATTGGTAGTGGTTTAACTATCAACATCAATCGTCAAAGTTCTAGTTTTAAGCATACAGTTCGCTATCAGTGGGGCAATAAAACAGGAACAATTGCGACAAATGTAGACACTTCCACCACTTGGACAATACCGATGGATTTCTGCAATGATATTCCAAACTCAACGAGTGGGCAGGGTACTATCTTCGTGGATACATATTCTGGTAGTACGCTAACAGGTACGCAGTCGACAACGTTCAGAGCGACAGTACCAGATACTGTAAAACCAACTCTGACTGGCTTCACATTGATAGATGGCAATACGGCTGCTAGGCAACTGATTCCGGGTGGGCAACAGTTTATACAAATAATCTCAAATATAGCTGTACACTTCGGACAAACTATAGGAGCGTATGGATCAACTATTACAGGTTACTACGCAGAGATTGTGGGTAAAAACCAATCTACGACAACAAACGGTGGCAGCTTGGGTATTATGAATTATAACGGTAATGCAACCGTTCGAGCTTGGGTGACAGATAGTCGTGGCAGAACGAGTAATGTCATAGATAGAACAGTTACTGTATTAGAGTATTTTGCCCCTGTGTTTAATTTTCGGATTGAGAGGTCTGGTGTTACCTCAAGCACACTAACAGCTATCAGAAATGCCCGCGTAGCTCCTCTGACTGTGAGTGGTAGTCAACGTAACAGTATGACTTTAACGTTTCGTGTAGCGCCATCTGATAGCTCTAGTTATACGACAGATGATGGACCTGCTTCGGGTATCTTTACAAATCTATCCAGCTTAGTGAATTCTCCAGCTAATTTGTTTGGGACTTACGGAGCGGACCGTTCTTGGGATGTTCTCGGAATACTCGAAGATAAGTTCACTCGTACAGAGTTCAGAGTTAAGGTATCAACTGAAGAAGTGGTATTCAGCTACGACAAAGAGAATCGTTTTGCGGTGGGTAAAATCACAGATAGCCGACTGCCAAAAGGATCTATCGAATCTACTGGTGGTTATTATCTAAATGGCAAACCTATTCAGAATCATCAACTTTCTACTGATGCTGGATATTGTATCAACATATCGGCGCATCCAGATACCATCACACTCAACGGTTTTTATTATCTTAGAGGTGCTCCATCTACTCCAAAGGGACGAAATGGCTACCTATTAGTTCAATCATATTATGACGGAAGGCATACTAGTCAAACTTTCACAGATGTAGTTGACGCACGAATGTATTCCAGACGTAGAGCTAATGGAACTTGGAATGATTGGATAGAACTAGTATTTGCAGACCACCCTAACCTTGTAAATACAAGCTGGCTATCTACCGGTGTGTCTGGCGTCTATTATAAGAGACAAGGAGATGTAGTAGCTCTAAAGATACAGGTTACTACAATAGCAGACCAGCATACGAATTTGGGAAGGATACCGGTAGGAATACTACCGATTCCGAATAGCGGCACAATGTTTCGAGTTACCGCTTGGACCACAGAACAGAGCATAGGTAGAAATTTGCAAATCAATTCGGATGGCTCTATGGCTTTACTTCCATCTGGGCGTGCAGATACCTTCAATACACAAATCACATGGATTATCTAGGAGGAAAATATGAAACTAGAATTTATCAGTAAATCACTGGACTATCTTAATAACGACCCATATCGGACGAAAGTTATCCTCGGAAATACTGAAGGTGTCTTTTATCCGATTTATTTCGACAAAGAAGCAATTAATAAGTCTGATGTCGAACTGCTTGAATTAGCTCTGGAAACTATCTATCAGGAAAATTTTCCTAACCGTGCAGAGAATGAGAAATTTAATGAAATTGGCGAAAAAATCGCTAAGTATGATGACTTGATTGAGAAGTCTCATAAGGCTATTGCGGAACTTGAAAAAGCTACTGAAGAGGCTAAGAGAGCGACTGCTAGAAATGAAGAGTCTGTGAATAGCGCAGTTGCAGAATTGACTGAACTCGTTAATGGAGTTCTCACGACTCTACTCCCGAATGAAGAGGGGTAAAAATATGAAGAATCTACTATCAAGCCTAATTTTAGGCACAGCTTTAATTAAGAAAGGAACTTTTACAATGAAATTCACTAAAAATCATCAAATCGTCAAATCATGGGTAGCGCTTGTCGTTGCAGGTACTTATACAGTAGATCAAGTACCAAAATTGTTTAATCTTCGTGATGTCGTTATCGAAGTATTGTCGGAACAGGCAGAGAGCAAGAAAGAAGAGGAGGAATAAGTGATGTCTGTAAATATGTTTGAATTTTTCCGAAAAATGATTGCGACAGAAGATGGCTTGATTTTATTCTTGCTTGGTCTTATTGTCGTCATGGAAATTGTAGATTTCCTATCTGGTACTTTTGCGGCTATCATTAACACTAGCATTGAATACAAGTCTAAGGTCGGCATCAATGGTCTACTTCGTAAAATGTTAGGTGTTATTTTACTTACTATTCTAATCCCTATGTCTGTTCTGTTGCCTGAGCAGACCGGAGTGGCATTTTTATACACTATCTATGTTGGCTATATTATTCTAACCTTCAAGAGCCTTGTCGAAAACTACGGCAAAGCTAAAGGGGATACCAGTATTTTTGAAAACGTAACAGCTGCATTTGAAAAGTTGATAGGTAAAGGAAAATGAAGGTTATAAAAACTATATGTTTCGTACTGGCGCTCATTATTTGTGCGCCGGTTGCTTTTTTTCTAGTTCCAATTCTGGAGGTGTTTAATGACAACAGCAAATGATACAGTAAATTTTGTAAAAGACCTAGCCAATCGTGGTCAAGGTGTCGATTTTGATGGTTGGTATGGCAAGCAGTGTGTAGACTTGCCAAACTGGATTTGTGGAAAGTTTTTTGGTAAAGCCTTGTGGGGCAATGCGATTGACCTTATCCAATCAGCAAAGCAACATGGTTTTGAAGTCCATTATATGCCAACATCTGCTCGCCCACGACCAGGAGCAATCTTTGTCAAGAACTATTGGGCTGGAGGAACCAATTACGGTCACACGGGTGTCATTATTGGCGTTAGTGGAGATACTGTCCAAACCGTCGAGCAAAACCTAGTAGGCAATTTGTCGGTCGGAGGCCCAGCTCAATATTCTAGCCAACGCATCAGCAATCTTGTCGGCTGGTTTTATCCACCGTATTCATCAGATCCAGTCCAAACTTCATCTAACAGTGGTAACCTCGGTAAAATCAAAGACGAGGACGGGAAGATGATTGTCAAAGTCTCTGTTTTGAATGTCCGAGATAAACCGGGATTAGATGGTAAGGTTGTAGATACTTACAAATTTGGTGATGAGTTCTATTATGATGAAGTCTACATCAATGACGGCTATATTTGGGTTTCATACATCGGAAAGACCTCTGGTCAGCGTCGTTATGTAGCAGCAGGGGAAGAAGAGAACAGATGCAATGTTGTTCCTTATGGGGAATTTATTTAATTTCAGTCCTGAGACCGATGAATTTCTCAATCGGTCTGCTATACTATACTTAATCCTAATATATTTCATAAATCTCCTTAAACACCCGGCTCATGTCGGGTGTTTTTTTGTGCCTTCAATTCGCACACGCATTCGCACATGGAATTTACTTGGAAAATAGACAAACCCAGTCATACCAATGGTTTACATGTCTTAGGTTTCGCACACGGAAAATAACACAATTTACCATTTTTATAACCGCTAATCCAAATTTCAGGAAGGGTTGGTCGAAGTATGGAGCGTCCAACAGGCGTATTGCTCTTTTTTCACGAAGGCAATAACCGTGCGATGACAAAAGCAATTGCGGAAATTCGACAGATGAACAAGGAGGCTGGATATGTCTAAATGTTTATTATGTGATCGAAAACTAAATGCAAAGATAACATTTACTAGTATTTTCTTTTTTGATACGCTGGATGCAAATGTCTGTTCGCTGTGTTTGTCGTCTTTTGAAAAAATAGCAGAGCAACATTGTTCCTATTGTTATAAAAGTGGGATTTCTGAATATTGTTCTGATTGCCAGTATTGGTTTTCAAGAGGTAAGCATGTTGATCACAGAGCTCTTTTTCAATATAATGAAGCAATGGCTGACTATTTTAGTCGGTATAAATTTCAAGGAGACTACTTATTAAGAAAGGTTTTTGCTCATCAAATAACACTACTATTGAGTCAATATCCAGACTATACTATCGTACCCATTCCTGTGAGTAAACATCGTATGGAGGAGCGTGGCTTCAATCAAGTGGAAGGATTGTTGGAAGCCTCGCATATTTCTTATCGTGTTTTACTTGGTAAGCATGAGAGTGAGCAACAATCTTCCAAGAGTAGAAAGGAGAGGTTAGAGGCAGAGCAAGTTTTTTATATTCTTGATGCTGTAACGATTCCAGATAAGTTACTTTTAGTGGATGATATTTATACAACAGGTGCAACATTTCAGCATGCAGTTGATTTGTTTATGAAAATGGGCGAGAAAGAAATCAAAACATTTTCATTGGCACGATAGGAAAACGCTTGCATTTTTTTGTCAATATGGTATAATGATAGTGAAGAAAGGCGAAAGCCAAGAAAGAGGTACTCATTATGATTAAATTTAGTATTCGTGGAGAGAATATTGAAGTGACCGATGCACTTCGTACATACGTTGAAGAGAAAGTTGCAAAAATTGAGAAATATTTTAGTGATGAGCAAGAGTTGAATGCTAAAGTAAATTTAAAAGTTTACCGTGATAAACGCGCAAAAGTAGAAGTGACAATCCCAGTTGGAACGGTTACTTTACGTGCAGAAGATACTTCACAAGATATGTATGGATCAATTGATCTTGTGGTAGATAAAATCGAACGTCAGATTCGTCGAAACAAAACTAAAATTGAACGCAAGCACCGTCAAAGAGTAGCAACTGGTCAATTGTTTGCAGATGAAGTTGTTGAACAGTCAGAAGAAGAAGTAAAAGTCGTTCGCACAAAGCAAGTTGATCTGAAGCCAATGGACATGGAGGAAGCAATTCTTCAATTAGAATTACTTGGACATGATTTCTTTATCTATACAGATGCCAATGATGGAACAACAAATGTATTATATAAGCGTGAAGATGGCGATCTTGGTTTGTTAGAAGTACGTCAATAATATAGAAGCATAATATAGTTCTTTTATACTTGTCAATGTGTCTATGAAATAAATGTTTAGTGGGTCCGTTTAGATGACCCACTTTTTTACTTTCATAAAATATTTAGTTATTTTGTGATTTGTGTATAATAGCATGTTTCTTGGGTGATTAGATGGTTTATTGCACCGATTCACAAATAGTTAGAACTGTAGTATAATAAACTTATCTTAGGAGGTACTACCGTGACTGTTGAAGATATACTAGCTAGATTGTCACCTAATCAGAAAATTAATTATGATAAAGTGTTTCAGAAGTTAGTGGAAAAATGGAAGAGAGAAGGTATTCGACCAAGTATTCTCATGCATGTTTGCTGTGCTCCATGTTCTACCTATACTTTGGAATATTTAACTAAATATGCAGAAGTGACGATTTATTTTGCAAATTCTAATATTCATCCTAAAGCAGAATACCAACGACGAGCACTGGTAACAGCTCAGTTTGTGAAAGATTTTAATCAAAATACAGAACAAAAGGTGGGTTACTTGGAGGCGGAGTATGTCCCACAGGAGTTTTTTAAACGAACTCAACACTTGGCAAGTGAGCCAGAAGGAGGCGAGCGGTGTAAAGTTTGTTTTGATTATCGTCTAGATAAGACTGCTCAAAAAGCAGTAGAGCTAGGGTTTGATTATTTCGGTTCAGCTTTAACAATAAGCCCTCATAAGAATGCTCAGGTGATTAATGAAATAGGCTTAGAAGTACAAAAATTGTACGATGTTTCCTATTTGCCGAGTGATTTGAAGAAGAATGGCGGTTATCAGCGATCGGTGGAGATGTGTCAGGAATATGATATCTATCGTCAGTGCTATTGTGGTTGCTTATATGGTGCTAATGCTCAAGGTATTCATCTTGTGCAGGTGAAAAAAGAAGCTTTAGAATTTTTACAAAAGCATAAAGATTATTCTCACATCCCTTTCCGTTTTGTAAGCAGTCAAGAAAAATAGTTTTCATTTCTTTTCATTAGATATTGAAATCGTTTTCTTAATTTGTTATAATGTAGAATATAAGAGATTACGGAGGAAATCCTATGTCAGTTAAAGATTTTATGACTAGAAAAGTTGTCTATATTTCGCCAGATACAACTATCGCTCATGCAGCTGATTTGATGCGCGAACAGAATTTGCATCGCCTACCTGTCATTGAAAATGATAAATTGGTTGGATTGGTGACAGAAGGTACGATTGCAGAAGCTAGTCCGTCTAAAGCTACGAGCTTATCTATCTATGAAATGAACTACCTACTCAATAAGACAAAAGTCAAAGATGTCATGATAAAGGATGTCATTACTGTTTCTGGTTATGCTAGTTTGGAAGATGCAGTTTACTTGATGTATAAAAATAAAGTGGGTATTTTACCAGTTGTTGATAATGACCAATTATATGGTGTGATTACTGACCGTGATATTTTCTCAGCTTTTCTTAAAGTTTCTGGTTATGGTGAAGAGGGTGTACGTGTACGCTTTTTAGTAGATAATAATGTAGGTGAATTAGAAAAAATTATTCGCTTGATTTCAGAGAGAGGTTACAATATTATCAGTACAGTGCAGTTACAAACGAAAATAGGTAATGTTGTGATTGAAGTGCAAATTGAAGGTCGTATTGCTGTGGAAGAAATAGAAGAAGTCTTTAACTCTTCAGGTATTCATATTGATAGCATTCAAGCAACACAAGCAAAAGTCTATTAATAAAAGTAGATATTTGATGCTTTTTGTGAATAAAGGATGACAGAATAGATAAAAACAGGTTTAAATTCCTACTTTATAAAGTGAGGATTTACACCTGTTTTAATTGTTATTGAGGATTTTTTCTGTTTAGTTTTTATCAAGTGGTTGTTTATTTCCGTCTAATGTGAAC
Source organism: Streptococcus suis (assembly GCA_029593505.1). GTDB lineage: Bacteria > Bacillota > Bacilli > Lactobacillales > Streptococcaceae > Streptococcus > Streptococcus suis_AG. The sequence goes on along the minus strand of JAKTNI010000002.1, from coordinate 302,306 downwards.
CCCTCACCTAACACTTCGTGTACATCTGTGATGGTGATAAAAGCATGGGGATCAATACGTCGAATCAGTTCTTTCATTTCTTGTAATTGACTTTTATAGATGACGGAGTAAACCATGTTGATATCATTTTGACTATAGAATCCTTTGGCTTTTATCAAGGTAATGCCGCGCTCAATCTCATTGTCAATAGCTTCAGCTAGTTCTGCTGATTTTTGCGAAACAATGAGAACTCCTTTACTACCATAGCCACCTTCTGTCACAAAATCAATGACCTTCGAGACGATAGCGACCATCATCAAAGTATACAGGACAGTGCGTGGTTCTTTAAAGACAACGACAGTCAATGTTAGTACGATGACATCGATGAATAAAATAATCTGTCCGATTGAAAATGGTAGGTATTTGTGACCAATTCGAGCAATAATATCACTCCCTCCAGTCGTTCCTCCAGCACGGAAAATCGTTCCTAAGCCAAGACCAATCAGAATTCCTCCGAGAATGCTCACTAATATTAAATCTTGTTGTAAATCAATTGAAAAAGGAATTTTTTCAAAGAGAGCCAGCCAGAAAGTCACACTAAAGGTACCTAGTAGACTGAGAAATAGCGTTCTCTTTCCAAGTAGTTTTCCTCCAAGAATAAAAAGAGGAATGTTAATGAGAATATTCATGAGCCACGGTTGAATATCAAATAGGTAATAGATGATAAGGGTTAGACCAGTTGCTCCCCCTTCAAATAATCGATTGGGCATGATGAGGTAATTCAACCCAAAGGCAAAAAGACCTGCTCCTAATACAATGAAAAAAATATTTTTAAAACGGACCATATGATACTCCAAATATATGATATATCCATTGTAATGGATTTAGTAGAGAAAAACAAGTTTCTTTTTCGAGTGATTTTTTAGCGAATTTTTGGTAGAATGAAATAACTATTGGTGAGCGAGGAAAAAATGAAAAAAGGTTTTTTTATTACGTTTGAAGGACCAGACGGTGCAGGAAAGACAACAGTTCTACAAGCTTTATTACCTGCTTTACAGGAATTGGGACCAGAAGTAGTCGCAACGCGAGAACCTGGTGGAGTTGCGATTGCAGAGGAAATTCGTAATATTATTCTGAATCCTGCACATACGGAGATGGATGATAAGACTGAATTGTTGCTATTTATTGCCGCACGACGTCAGCACTTAAAAGAGAATATTTTACCTCCTCTTTCAGAAGGAAAAATTTTAATTATTGATCGCTTTATAGACTCTTCTGTAGCCTATCAAGGTTTTGGACGTGGCTTAGATGTTGCAGATATCCATTGGCTTAATCAGTTTGCAACAGACGGTTTAAAGCCAGACTTGACGCTCTATTTTGATATTGACAGTGAAGAAGGGTTGGCTCGTATCGCTCGAAATGCTACTCGAGATGTCGATCGTTTGGATATGGAAGCAGTAGATATGCACAAGCGCGTACGTCAAGGCTATCTTTCTATTTTAGAAGCAGAACCAGAGAGATTGGTGAAGATTGACGCTAGTCAGTCGCTAGAGAAAGTCATAGCAGATGCTTTTGCAGTGATTAAAGAACGGTTTGCAGTAGAATCATGAAAATAAAGGAATTAAAACAATTACAACCTTCCGTATTTCATCGTTTTGTGGCTGTTTTAGAACAAAATCGTTTGGCACATGCCTATCTTTTTTCTGGTGATTTTGCTAGTTTTGATATGGCTCTTTTTCTTAGTCAAGTTCTTTTTTGTTCTGATAAGATAGGTTCTTTTCCTTGTGAACAATGTAGAACTTGTCGTTTAATTGCAGCTGGTGAGTTTTCGGATGTGACTGTAATCGCTCCCCAAGGTAACATGATTAAAACAGAAACAGTTCGGGACTTAGTCAAGAATTTTTCTCAATCTGGCTTTGAGTCCAATCAACAAGTTTTCATTATTCGTGATGCAGAAAAAATGCATGTAAATGCTGCCAATTCTCTATTAAAAGTGATTGAAGAACCTCAATCGGATATCCATATTTTCCTTTTGACCAATCATGAAGAAGCAATCTTGCCAACGATTAAGAGTCGGACACAGATTATCCATTTTCCTAAACAGCTTGCTGTATTGGAACAATTGTTGGAAAAAGAAGGCTTATTGAAAACTCAAGCTAATCTACTAGCTCGTTTAGTTTCTAGTCAGGACGAAGCAAAGAAGCTGGTTCAAAATAGAACATTTTTAGAGCTACTAGTCCAGGCACAGAAATTTAGTCACTTGCTTTTGTCACAAGCAGATAAGGCTTACTTACAAGTTGGTAGACTAGTTCATTTAGCAGGAGAAAAAGCAGACCAAGAACGGTTATTTGATCTACTTAGCTTACTTATTGCGGAAAAGATGATGGAGCCTTCGGGTCAGCGACTACTGACTGGTGTTCTCCAAGTTAAAAAAATGTGGCAGGCAAATGTTAGTTTGCAAAATTGTTTAGAATATTTGGCACTTATAAAGCCAGAATAGAAAGGGAGAGGATGGACAAAAAAGAACTTTTTGATGCTTTAGATGATTTTTCGCAAAATCTTTTAATGACTTTGGCAGAGGTAGATGCGATTAAAAAACATTTACAGGCTGTCATTGATGAAAATACAGCTTTGCGTTTGGAAAATTCCAAATTAAGAGAGCGACTCGAAAAAGAAGATAAGATAGGGCATAAGTCCTCAAACTTTGGTAAGGAAAACTTGGAAAATATTTACGAAGATGGCTTTCATATTTGTACTTTTTCTTATGGTCAACGTAGAGATAATGATGAGCCCTGTATGTTCTGTATAGAATTATTGAATCGAGATTAGGATGAAACTACAAACATCGTTTAAGGGACAGACAGCTTACGGTAAGCTTTATTTGGTTCCAACCCCTATTGGAAATTTGCAGGATATGACGTTTCGAGCGATCCAAACACTCAAAGAAGTTGATATGATTGCGGCGGAAGATACGCGAAATACAGGTTTATTACTAAAACATTTTGACATTGCTACTCGGCAAGTTTCCTTTCACGAACACAATGCTTATGAAAAAATTCCTGTTTTGATTGATTTGCTCAAGTCAGGACACTCATTGGCACAAGTGTCTGATGCAGGTTTGCCTTCTATTTCTGATCCGGGTCATGATTTAGTCAAAGCAGCAATTGAAGAAGATATTGCAGTCATTGCTCTTCCCGGTGCTTCGGCAGGTATAACCGCCTTAATTGCCTCTGGTCTTGTTCCACAACCTCATATTTTTTATGGTTTTTTGTCGAGAAAATCGGGTCAACAAAAGGCTTTTTTCCAGCAAAAGAAAGCTTACCCTGAGACACAGATTTTTTATGAGTCTCCATATCGGTTAGCAGATACGTTAGAAAATATGTTTGAAGTGTATGGAAATCGTCAAGTTGTTGTTGTACGTGAGTTGACCAAGTTGTATGAGGAATATCAGAGAGGGGCTATTTCAGAGGTTTTAGCTCATATTAAAGAAACTCCACTTAAAGGAGAATGCTTATTGATTGTATCTGGTAATAATGAAGATGATTCCTTACCATCTACCGATCAGGTGGACTTGAAAGCTGAGGTTGAAAAAGAGATTGCACTTGGACTAAAACCTAATCAGGCCATCAAAGAGGTAGCGAAACGTTACCAACTTAAGAAACAATCAGTATACGATATCTATCATGAACTAAATGAATAGAATAAAGCTTGCTACATGTGAACGAGGTGCAGACCTTGTTTTTCTAGTTGATTGGAAAGTTTTATGTATTAAAAGAGAACGGATACTTGTATTTTCTCCCATTGTATTTGAAGTCTCTAAAATGCTAACATGTTAGTAATCGAAACAATCAAAGATAATTTATGGAATTGTCTGAATATTTGTGATATAATGAGCCAATTAACTAATTGGAGGGATTTTATGACAATCTACAACTTTTCTGCAGGCCCTGCAGTGTTGCCAAAACCAGTGCTTGAGAAAGCCCAAGCTGAATTTTTGGACTACAACGGTTCGGGAATGAGCGTGTTGGAGATGTCGCATCGCTCCAAAGAGTTTGATGATATTATCAAAGGAGCAGAGGTCACTCTTCGTGAACTTATGGCGATTCCAGATAACTATAAGGTTATCTTTTTACAGGGTGGAGCTTCCTTGGAGTTTACGATGATTCCTTTGAATTTTGCAAAGGGTAAAAAAGCTTACTATTTAGTAGGTGGTTCATGGGGTAAGAAAGCTTATACAGAAGCTGTCAAACTATCTAAGACAATAGAGTTTGAACCAATTTTACTTGCTTCTACTGAGGATATAACCTATGCCGAATTGCCAACATTTGATAAAAATGATATTGATCCAACAGCAGCATATGTGCATTTAACAACGAATAACACCATTGAAGGAACAGCGGTATATACTGTTCCTGATACTAATGGAGTTCCCATTATCGCGGATATGTCATCTAATATTCTTGCCGCTCGTTATCGTGTTGAAGATTTTGCTATGATTTATGCTGGTGCACAGAAGAATATAGGACCTGCGGGTGTTACAGTTGTTATTGTACGAGAGGATTTTCTAAATGATGAGCTAGTCCTCTCTAGTATGTTAGATTATCGCATTCAAGCTGAAAATGAGTCATTGTATAATACACCACCAGCCTACTCTATTTATATTGCTAAACTTGTTTTTGAATGGGTGAAAGAAATTGGTGGCGTGGATGAGATGGAGAAAATTAACCGTGAAAAATCAGGACTTCTTTATGACTATATTGATGCCTCTGGTTTTTATACAAATCCTGTTCGAAAAAAAGAGGAACGTTCGGTTGCCAATATTCCATTTGTATCTCCAAGTGAAGAATTGGATGCGAAATTTGTCAAAGAAGCAGTTGCGGCTGGCTTTAAAAATATTAAAGGTCATCGTTCTGTTGGAGGCATGAGAGCTTCGCTTTACAATGCCTTTCCACGTCAAGGTGTTGTGGAGTTGATTGAGTTTATGAAGAAATTTGCTGCGGAGAATGCTTAATGGAAATTAGATTAGCGCATCCAAATGAAATAAAGGCTATTGAAAAACTATTTAAAGATGCTCGTAGTTTTTTAGCTAGTTTAGAGATTGATCAGTGGCAGGGAGAGTACCCTAATGAAAGAAATATCTTTGATGATATTTTATCAGGTCAAGGTTATGTTGGTTTATTAGATGGAAAAGTTGTTGCGTATACAGCTGTCCATCGTGGTCAGGAAGAAGAATATGAAGCGATCTATGATGGAAACTGGCGTCATAATCATCCTGTTTATACGACATTTCATAGAATAGCAGTATCGCAAGAAGTTCGTGGTCAAAGAATCGCTCAAACTTTCTTGCAAGGATTGATTGAGGGACAAAAAGGACCAGATTTTCGTTGCGATACGCACCAACAAAATAAGATAATGCAACATATCTTAACAAAACTTGGTTATGTATATTGTGGGAAAGTTCCGATTGATGGCGAACGTTTGGCCTATCAAAAGATCAAAACGAAGACTGAACGCAGTCTTTATCAAGAAGTTAACGAGGAAGATCGTTGGTTGCTTGGTATTCAGTAAATAGAATATAGGTAAAATATATGGTATTTAGTGTACGAACGTTTAATAATATCAATCAGATTGGATTGAAAGAATTAGGAAATAAGTTTCAGATTGACGGAGAACAGGCAGGAAACCCAGATGCCTACATCATCCGCTCAGAAAACTTACATAATGTGGATTTTCCAGAAAATCTCAAAGCCATTGCTCGTGCTGGCGCAGGAACCAATAATATTCCGGTGGAAAAAGCAACAGAACAAGGCATTGTAGTTTTTAATACACCCGGAGCGAATGCTAACGCTGTAAAAGAAGCAGTCATTGCTTCTATTTTACTATCAGCTCGTGATTATATTGGAGCAACGGCTTGGGTCAATACGCTTGCAGGTGATGATGTGCCTCAACAAGTGGAAGCTGGAAAGAAGCAGTTTGCAGGTACTGAAATTTCAGGAAAAACATTGGGAGTGATTGGTCTTGGAGCAATAGGTGCTCGCATTGCAAATGATGCTCGTCGACTGGGAATGAATGTTCTTGGATATGATCCATATGTGTCTATTGAGACAGCTTGGAGTATTTCCAGTCATGTGAAACGGGTTGATGATTTGAAAGAAATTTTTAGTCAATCGGATTATATTACTGTTCATGTACCATTGACAGATAAAACGCGTGAGTTATTTAATACAGATAGTTTTGGGCTTATGAAAAAAGGGGTAACCTTAATCAATTTTGCTCGTGGAGAATTGGTCGATAATGCTGCTCTTTTTGAAGCGATTCAAGCAGGTGTTATCAAGAACTATGTAACCGATTTTGGAACAGAAGAAGTTTTGAATCAACCAAATATTACAGTGTTTCCACATGTTGGTGGTTCTACAGAAGAAGCAGAGTTGAACTGTGCCATTGCAGCAGGACAAACCATTCGTCGCTTTATGGAAACGGGAGAGATTATTAACTCTGTGAATTTTCCAAATGTCAAACAGGTTTTGGATGCGCCTTACCGTATTACACTGATTAATAAAAATATTCCGAATATGGTAGCCAAGATTACAACAGCTGTATCAGATTTAGGAATTAACATTGATAATATCATTAATCGCTCCAAAGGTGACTATGCTTATACACTTCTTGATTTGGATGAAGCGGATCGTTCTAAGGTGGATGAATTAGTGAAAAAATTTGAAGCAACGGATGCCATTGTTAAGGTGCGCGTCATCAAACATCCATAATGCTGAAGAAACAAATCATATCTACTCCTATAGGCAATATGTCTCTAGTTGCTAGTTCAAAGGGGTTAGTTGGAGCGTGGTTTGAAGACCAGAAGCACTTTGAAAAAGGGATAGCAGAGATGATTTGCTTCCAGTCTGATGGTATTTTTGAGGAGACAAGTCAGTTGTTTGCAGAATATTTTTTAGGTCAATGCCCAGATTTTCGTCATCTAAGATTGGATATGAGAGGTACAGCATTTCAGGTGAAGGTCTGGGAATTGTTGCAAGAAATTCCATTTGGTGAAACAGTATCCTATGGACAAATTGCTAAACAATTAAACGTACATTCTAGTCAAGCTGTTGGTGGTGCTGTTGGACGCAATCCTTTTTCAATCATTGTTCCCTGTCATAGAGTAGTAGGAAGTAAAGGACAATTAACAGGTTATGCAGGAGGTCTAGATAAGAAGATCTGGCTGTTGAAACATGAGAATCCACAATTTGAGGTGAAAAAATGATTTTGTATTATGAATATCCTAAATGCTCAACTTGTCGAGCGGCTAAGGCTGAATTACAGAAGTTGGGAGTAACGTTTGAAGCAATCGATATTAAATCAACTCCACCAAGTGCTGAAGAGTTAAAAGCTTGGATGGAAGCTACTGGTTTGGAATTGAAAAAGTATTTTAATACTTCCGGTAATAGCTACCGTCAACTTGGTTTAAAAGAAAGATTTTCCAGTTTATCATTAGACGAAGCTCTGGATTTATTAGCTAATGATGGGATGTTAATCAAGCGTCCTTTGTTGATTAAAGACGGTAAAATAGTACAAATTGGTTATCGAACAAAATACGAAAATCTCGGTTTATAGACCGAGATTTTTAATCTGTTATAGGGTATATTCAACTGAGATTGATTCATGTTTCTTTCTTAGTAGATAGAGCATCTGCTCCTTATCTTCTATTAGTTTTGGGATGGCAGTTTGCTGAACATTGTGAAGGTGAATTTTTACTCGTATATTCATTCCTTGTTTAAAAATATGAATGTCAACATCATCAGCATCTTTTTCCAAATATTTAGATAAAATGTGAGAGACAGAAGCTTGTATCTCTGGAGCTTGAACCGTTCCGTTAGCTAATTCTTTAAAGGACGAAATTAGTCCCTGCCAAGGTTCTTTGAAAGAGAAGCAAGCTAAGATAGTTGTCAGGAAAAAATCACCTGTATAATGAATAAATCCTAAGGGTCCATCTCTTTCAATAAAGAAGAGTAGTAGAACTGCTAGTCCAATAGCTCCAGAAATGAGTCCGTCAATCAAATTTCCTTTTGCTTCAGCTAATATAATCGTAGACATGTGATTGACTTTTGAACTCATGTATCGATTATAAAAATAAAGTGTTATATAAACTAAAAACATAATAATGGTATAGGGCAAGGCAGGTCCTGTTGTCATTGGATGTCCGATACTGTGGAAAAAGTAAGCAAAAGCGGTAGCACTTGTTTCAAGCACTGCAAAAAAGAGCAACAGCAGGGTAGCCAAAGACTTCATAGTAGCATAGAGCGGTTCTAAGAAATACATCCCTTGTGGAAATGTCTTTGTAGTTCGATGGCTATTTTTCGATATATAAAAGGCAACTAGGGATGAAATAAATGCTATTAGAGAGAATACTCCGTCTAATAGGAGTGCATTTAAACCAGTAATGATATAGACGATGATACCTGCTGTTCCACTGATTCCATTTACCATGGCAGATATACTTAGTGAGCGACGTTCGATTTGTTTGTGGTTCATAACTCCTCCTTAACTAGTTTATATTTATATTATATCACAAAATGTATACGTTTTCAAAAAATGATAGAAAAGAACAGTCTACACAGATGTGTAAACTGTTTAAATGGCTATAATTTAGATATCAATTTCCATTATGATTGGTGTATGATCTTGACGAGGACCAGAATCAATCATATCTGATTTGGTAACCTTATCAGATAGTCTATTGCTCACTAACCAATAATCAATTCTCCAGCCTGTATTATTTATTTTACTCGTACGACTACGTTGAGCCCACCAAGTATAAGTGTTTGGAACATTACCGTGCAAATGTCTAAAGGTGTCTGTAAAACCTTTAGCAAGCAGATTGGTAAAACCTTCACGCTCTTCATCTGTAAAGCCGGGAGATTGACGATTACTAGAAGGATTGGCAAGGTCAATTTCTTTATGGGCAACATTGTAATCACCAGTAGCTAGAACTGGTTTTTCACGATCTAATTCTTCTAGGTATGCTGCGTATTGCTGGTCCCATAGTTGACGTTCTGCCAATCTTTTTAGACCGTCACCTGCGTTTGGAGTGTAGACTTGTGTAACGTAAAAGTTTTCAAATTCCAATGTAATGATGCGTCCTTCTGAATCCATAGTAGTTGGTGCTCCAATTTCTGGAAACGTAATCGTTGGAGTCAGATGATTTTTGTAGAGAAAGAGAGTACCTGCATAGCCTTTGCGAGCGGGTTCAACAGATGAGCGCCAAGTGTTATTGTAATTGGGAAAGTAATTGTTTAACAGCTCTAAATGCTTTTTGGTCGGTCCTTTATCGGATAGTTTTGTTTCTTGGATGGCGATGATATCGGCATTTTCGGCGACTAGTGTATCAATAACAGCGCGTGATAGTAATGCGCGAGGAGATTCAGCTGTTAGAGCTGCATTGAGGGAATCAATATTCCATGAAATAAGTTTCATATGTAATCCTTTTCTAGTTGTTACTATTTTCTATTATATCAAAAATGGTGAAGAGAGACGATTTGTTTGTTCAGTTTGTTTCTTGTTTGGATAAATGAGTGCCGCTTTTTTCAGTAAGAATGAGTAGATAGATTTACTAGAACTTATGCTATAATAGATTTAGAAAATAACAAGGAGACAATGACATGAAAACAATTCATACAGATCAAGCACCAGCAGCGATTGGACCATATGTTCAAGGAAAGGTTGTAGGTAATTTTTTATTTGCATCTGGACAAGTACCGTTATCACCCGAAACAGGAGAGGTAGTTGGAGAGACGATTGAAGAGCAAACTGAGCAAGTTTTGAAAAATATTGCGGCGATCTTGGCAGCAGCAGGAACGAATTTTGATAATGTGGTAAAAACCACTTGTTTTCTTAAGGATATGAATGATTTTGCTGCTTTTAATGCTGTGTATCAGACAGCGTTTTCAGGTGCATTTCCAGCTCGTTCAGCCGTAGAAGTAGCTCGTTTGCCACGTGATGTTAAAGTAGAGATAGAAGTAATTGCATTGGTTGACTAAAAAGGGGGGGGGAAACGATGCCAGATAAACTCCATGTAGTGATTGTTACAGGCATGTCTGGAGCAGGTAAGACAGTAGCGATTCAATCGTTTGAAGATTTGGGATATTTTACAATTGATAATATGCCACCGACTTTATTACCAAAATTTTTAGAGTTGATTCGTTATAGTAAAGATAATGATAAGATTGCTCTTGTTGTCGATATGCGTAGTCGGTCATTTTTTTCGGAAATTCGCACTATTTTTGATGAAATAGAAGTATCTGAAGATATGGATTTCAAAGTTCTATTTTTAGATGCGACTGATAGTGAGTTAGTTGCTCGTTATAAAGAAACTCGACGGTCACATCCGCTAGCAGCAGACGGTCGCGTTTTGGATGGAATTCAGTTAGAACGTGAACTACTAGCTCCTCTTAAAAATATGAGCCAACATGTGATTGATACAACTGAATTAACACCACGCAATCTGAGACTGGCTATTTCAGAACAGTTTGCTAGCTCAGATGATCCGTCATCATTTCGTATTGAAATTGTTTCGTTTGGTTTCAAGTATGGATTGCCATTAGATGCAGATTTAGTGTTTGATGTACGTTTTTTACCGAATCCTTATTATCAATTGGATTTACGACCATTGACTGGTCTGGACCAGCCAGTTTTTGATTATGTTATGAATCATAATGAATCAGAAGAATTTTATCATCATTTATTTGGGTTAATCAATCCAATATTACCCGGGTATCAGAGAGAGGGTAAGTCAGTTTTGACCATTGCGATAGGTTGTACTGGCGGTCAACACCGAAGTGTTGCTTTTGCCAAGAGATTAGCTGACGATTTGGAAGAGAATTGGATTGTCAATCGTAGCCATCGTGATAAAGATAAGCGGAAAGAGACGGTTAATCGTTCATGAGAAAACCTAAAATTACTGTTATTGGTGGCGGCACAGGGATACCAGTTATTTTGAAAAGTTTGCGAGATAAGGATGTAGAGATTACTGCTGTTGTCACAGTAGCCGATGATGGTGGTTCATCTGGTGAGATTCGTCAAGCTTTGCAAATGACACCTCCCGGAGATTTACGAAATGTTCTCTTAGCAATGTCTGATATGCCTAAATTGTATGAACAAATTTTCCAATATCGTTTTGCTTCTTCAGATGGTCCATTGGCGGGACATCCACTTGGAAATTTGATTATTGCTGGCATTTCGGAGATGCAGGGTTCTACGTATAATGCCATGCGCTTGTTAACTCGTTTTTTTCATACAACGGGACGAATTTATCCTTCTAGTGAGCAAGCTTTGACGCTTCATGCTGTTTTTACAGATGGCTCAGAAGTATCTGGTGAAAGTAAAATTGCGAAACATCAAGGAATGATTGACCATGTTTATGTGACGAATTCTTATAACAATGATGAGCCTAAGGCGAGCCGTCAAGTAGTGGAAACTATTATGGATAGCGATATGATTGTGATTGGACCGGGATCCTTATTTACTTCCATTTTACCGAATTTGATGATTTCAGATATTGGTAAGGCTTTGAGAGAAACAGAGGCAGAGGTAACCTATGTGTGTAATATTATGACACAACGAGGTGAAACCGAATTTTTCTCGGATGCAGACCATGTATCAGTATTAAACGCTCATCTCGGTGAGAAGTTTATTGATACCGTTTTAGTCAATATTGAGCCAGTTCCACAAGATTATATGGATGCTCATCAGTTTGATGAATACCTTATTCAGGTAAAGCATGATTTTCTAGGATTACAAAAGCAAGCTCGACGCATTATTTCTTCCAATTTTTTATGCTTGGAAAATGGTGGTGCTTTTCATGATGGAGACTTAGTCGTAGAAGAGCTCCTTAAGATTTTACAGGTGCGCTCATGAGTTTTACCGTTCAAGTGAAAGAAGAGCTTTTGATGCAGTCTAGTCAGAATAAAAGTGAGTTAGCTGCAATTATTAAATTATCTGGTAGTTTAGGGCTAGCATCCTCTGGCTTAACGTTATCCATTAGTACAGAAAATGCGAAAATAGCTAGACATATCTATGAAATGTTGTGGAATTTCTACGATATTAAGGCAACAATTCGCCATCATCAAAAAATCAATCTCAAGAAAAATAGAGTATACGCTGTGTGGATTGAAGAGGGTGTCAATGATATACTAAATGATTTATATCTAGCAGATAGCTTCTTTGGTTTAGAAACAGGTATTTCGCCATCAGTTCTAGAAAATGATTCGTGGAGTCAAGCTTATTTACGTGGTGCTTTTTTAGCGAGTGGCTCGGTGAAAAATCCAGAGACAGGAAAATATCAATTGGAAATTGCTTCTGTTTATAGTGATCATGCTCATGATTTGGCTCAGCTGATGCAGAAATTTTTATTAGATGCTAAAGTCATTGAACGGACTAAGGGAACTGTTACCTATCTCCAACGAGCAGAAGATATAATGGATTTCTTGCTGGTTATTGGAGCAGATGAAGCTAAGACCGAATTTGAAAACATTAAGCTTTTACGTGAAGCAAGAAATGACCTTAATCGAACAACAAATGCTGAGGCAGCAAACATTGCCAAAACAGTCAATGCCAGTATGAAGACAATTAATAATATTATAAAAATAATGGATAGTATTGGATTGGATCAATTATCAGGTGAGCTACAAGAAGTCGCCCAGTTACGTATCCAACACCCAGATTATTCTATTCAGCAATTAGCTGATAGTTTGACGACACCGATTACAAAGAGTGGAGTGAATCATCGTTTAAGAAAAATTAATAAAATTGCAGATGAATTATAAACATTGTCGTCCATCCTCTGTCATACATATGACCAGAGTCTGATTGGTAAGGAGTAGTTCGTAGTGGAATAGTATATTAAGATATGGATGTGGTTGGTTCATTTATTGTTGTTTGGCATTTTACTTCGGAAACATAAAAGTTTATAATGTAAGAGTTAGTATATATGATAGAAAGAGTTAGTAATTCATGACTGAAAAAGTAGAGATTCAGCAATCAAAGGAACAAGCAACGATGGCTAAAGGATTAGCTTGGCTGACTGCTGGTAATATTCTTAGTCGATTATTGGGAGTGGTCTACATCATTCCGTGGTATATTTGGCTCGGTGAATACCGAGCAGAAGCTAATGCTTTATTTAGTATGGGTTATCAAATTTATGCGAATTTTCTTTTGATTTCTACAGCTGGTTTGCCGACAGTGATTGCTAAGCAAGTAGCTAGATACAATGTTTTGGGGAAAGAAGAAATTTCTCTCTACTTGGTGCGAGAGTTTTTCAAGCTGATGTTGGTTTTTGGAGTGATATTTGCAAGTATCATGTATATCAGCGCGCCATGGTTGGCGGAAGCTTCAGGTTCCAAAGAAAAGTTAATTCCGGTTATGTACAGTTTGGTTCCGCCTTTATTTATCTTCCCTGCTATGAGCATTCTCCGTGGTTTTTTTCAAGGAAGACACGATATGAAACCGTATGCGATTAGTCAGCTTGCTGAACAGTTGGTACGTGTTATTTGGATTTTGGCAGCTACCTTTATCATTATGAAATTAGGAGATGGCAATTACCTTAATGCCGTTGTACAATCCACCTTTGCTGCTTTTGTGGGAATGATTGCTAGCGTGATTATTTTGGTATATACTGTGTGGAAACAAGGGTATCTTGGTAAAATTGTACGTGCGAAAAAACAGAGTGTTTCGATAAATACAGGTAAGCTCGTTAAAGAGACATTGAAAGATGCGATTCCAATTATTATTCTAGGATTGACGATTCAGTTGCTTCAATTTATTGATCAAGTAACCTTTATCAGAGTAATGGAGCGAATTACTGCCTATACCAATTCAGAATTGTTAGAGTTATACACATATATGTCGGCAAACCCAAACAAGATTACGATGATGATTATAGGTGTATCGTTAAGTCTTGGAAGTGTTGCGATACCATTGATCACAGAAAAATTTGTAAAAAAAGATGTGAAGGCAGCCTCCAATTTGGTAGCTGATAATTTACAAATTCTCTTTATTTTTACTATTCCAGCTATTGTTGGAACAGTCTTATTGGCTCGTCCTCTGTACATGATGTTTTATGGTCCGTCTGAGGAGATTGCTATTCATTTATTTGTTTGGAATTTGTTTCTTATTTTACCGTTGGGGCTTTATTCGGTCATTAGCGTTGTCATTCAAGCGATTTTTGAAAACAAGCGTGCTATTTATTATTTTCTTATCGGTATGTTGGTAAAAATTATATTACAAATACCAATGATTTATTTCTTCCAAGTGTATGGTGGTTTTATCTCGACAATTTTTGGTTTAGGAATCATGTTATATCTATTCTATAAGCGGATTGATACGGTCATAGGAGTTGATAATAAAATAGTGATAAAAGATATTGTCACGATTAGCTGGATTTCTGCAGTTATGGGAGTACTTGTTTGGAGTATTGAGTTTCTCCTCAATCTATTTTTACCGGCAACTGGCTATGTATCAAGTTTCATTCACCTTCTTATTTCAGGTGGTATTGGCGTTTGTATCTTTACACTATTAACCTTGAAAACCCGTCAGTTAGACCGTTTGATTGGTAGCCGTGCACAATTATTGCGTCGAAAATTACGTTTAACATAATGATAGTGAACAAAGAGGGAAGTCGAAAGTCCGAAGTGGATTTTCGTACTTATTAAATGTAATCTACAAGAGCTTGTAGATTTGTAAAAAAATAATACTTTAAGAGATGATTGAATATTATCGGTTATCTTTTTCTGTGTCGAAATTAGTTAAGTGTTATGTGCTAGAAAAATAAAAGTTAGTAAGTGTGAGCTAATGTCAAATAATTGGATTCAAAAATGGAAACTATTTTAAAATACTCGAAATTCTTTTGGTTAGGAGTCAATCCGTTGTTGATAGTATACGAGTTATAGTTATTGTCAAATTATTCGGTATATCCAAGCAAGTTGTGTAGCGAGTTCGTTTTACAAATAAATTCGAGTATACTGATTAGTGGTGTTAAAATTGATTTATTTGATCAGATAATTACCGATAAACAGACAATTTTGATATAATGAACATAGTAAAACTTCCTTTTAGGGTGACGAGTATGAGGAAAGAAAAAGTATTTGTTAGTTTTGTAATTGTTTTATTCGGTGCAGTGATTATTTGGAAAACCATGTTCCCGAATTCTACCACTTCGAATCTAGGAGACCATGATTCTCAAGAAACTTCTACATCTAGTACAACTCAAACTGTAGGAAAAGATAGCCAAGAGAGTCAATCCATTACAAACTCAGATGATTCTCAAATAATTAAACAAGAAGTAGGACTATTTGATCCAAGATATACTAATGTGCCGTTTCGAGAGCTGGTTGATGTAAAACAAGTGATTGAACTACAACGTACTTTTGATGATAAAATCATGAAAGACTTTGCTGATCAAATGAAGCAACATTATGAACGATTAGATGAAAATAAATTAGTTCAAACGGAGTTTGACAATATAACAGTTAATGGTCAACAGGTTCACTGGAATATCTTAGATGAGTGGAGTAAACATGACGATGAATATTTAGTTATAGATGGTTTTGAAGACAACACGTCAGGTCATCTCTATTTATTTGTGATTCATAATAAAGAGCCAATGGTTTTGTATACAAAAGCTACGAGTGACGATTTTATGATTCATAGTACATTTGCAAGTGGTACGAGTAAACCATTAGACTTTAGAAAAACAGAAAATGAATGGCTATCGGAAAAATTTACTCGTCTGGTCAATCGAACTGTTATGATTCAAAATAATCTTCAAAAACAGAAAATCAAAGCAACGATGGATCAATATGCTACGAAGCAGCAACAAACTTTTATTGAATTAAGTCCAGCAACTTCTAAAAATTATTATCAAGTTGCTGCCCCAGATGAGGTGATGAAATTTGCGACGGTAAATGGACAAAAAGCTTCATTTAAGTGGTATGGTATGCTTGAAGATCAAGGAGAACAGATGTATGAATTTGTAAAAGCATATATATCTTCTAATGGGAAAGAACTGATTGTATTTGCCTATGATGAAAACAATCAACCTGTTGTATTACGAGATACAGATGAACCTAAAGTTACTAAAACAGTCAGTGGTCAATTAACTAATGCAGAGATGGATTTGAAGATTGATATGAATGTGCTATTGAATGGTGCATTTAAATAAATACAATGATATTGAGTAACTAAAGCCTTTATGGAAAAAACCATAGGGCTTTTTATGTATTAAAAAATAAACATATACATTATAGGAATAATATCAAATAATTAGTTACGAAAATGGAAATTATTTTTTAAGTACTCTAATTCCTTTTGATTGGGAGTCAATCCGTTGTTAACAGGATAAGAATTAAGTTTTTATAAATAAAAAAGTCGGAAGAACTACAATTTTTACGATGCCGAGTGTAGCAATTAGGTCTTGTTCAATTTAGTATACCAGACCATGGTATAGGACAGTAGAATCATTGTCAAGAATCTGTTTCTTTATTCTTATGAATATGGATTATTCTATAAAAAATTTACCACAGACTTATTTAAAGATTTCAGTATAAAAATTTCAAGTTTTGTGGTAGAATGATAAGGATGAAATAGAGGAGATAGAACATGAAACCAAAATATGAACGTATCCTAATTAAACTATCAGGAGAGGCTTTATCTGGGGAACGTGGTGTTGGTATTGATATCAAGACTGTCCAAGATATGGCTAAAGAAATTCAAGAAGTAGCAGAATCAGGTGTTCAGATTGCTCTTGTTATTGGTGGTGGAAATCTTTGGCGTGGGGAGCCTGCTGCAGAAGCAGGTATGGATCGTGTTCAAGCTGATTACACAGGAATGTTAGGTACCGTCATGAATGCTCTTGTGATGGCGGATTCTCTCAAACAACTTGGTGTAGATACTCGAGTGCAGACAGCAATTGCCATGCAGTCTGTAGCAGAACCGTATATTCGTGGGCGTGCGTTACGTCATCTTGAAAAAGGACGTATTGTTATCTTTGGAGCAGGTATTGGGTCGCCTTATTTTTCAACAGATACAACAGCAGCTCTTCGTGCTGCGGAAATTGAAGCAGATGCCATTTTAATGGCAAAAAATGGTGTTGATGGTGTCTATAATGCTGATCCTAAGAAGGATGCAAATGCTGTTAAATTCAATGAGTTGACTCACCGTGAGGTAATTAGTCGTGGTCTTAAAATCATGGATGCAACAGCTTCCACACTCTCTATGGATAATGATATTGATCTGGTAGTCTTCAATATGAATGAACCGGGCAATATTAAACGAGTTGTATTTGGTGAACAAATCGGTACAACCGTTTCAAATTACTCAGAATCAAAATAATAAAGTAATAAAGAAGGAATTTATATGTCTAAAGAAATTATTGCCAAAGCGCAAGAACGCATGAATCAGTCTCATCAAAGTTTAGCACGTGAATTTAGCCATATTCGTGCTGGTCGAGCAAATGCTAGTTTGTTGGATCGTATCTCAGTTGAATATTATGGTGCACCAACTCCATTGAATCAATTAGCAGGAATTACAGTTCCTGAGGCACGTGTTCTTCTAATCACGCCGTTTGATAAATCGATTTTAAAAGATATTGAGCGTGCTTTGAACGCATCAGATTTAGGTTTAACACCACAATCCGATGGAACAGTGATTCGTTTAGTAATTCCAGCTTTAACAGAAGAAACACGTAAAAACTTAGCAAAAGATGTGAAAAAGGTGGGAGAAAACTCTAAAGTATCTATCCGTAATATTCGTCGTGATGCTATGGATGAAGCTAAGAAGGCTGAAAAAAATAAAGAGATTACTGAAGACGATTTGAAGAACTTAGAAAAAGAGATTCAAAAAGTAACAGATGAGGCTATTAAAACGATTGATAAAATGACTGCTGATAAAGAAAAAGAATTGCTAGACGTATAAACCTTTAAGAAAAACTCTAGCTAGATTATATCAAATAGTGGAATTAGGAAATGAGAGATTATATTCTTGTGTCCCCTTTTTGATGACAATCGCCCATATTACAGTTAGCAACTCGAAGTTGAGATAGCCAATCTAGCTACATAGAAAGCAGAGTATATGAACAATTTATTAGTAAATCATATCGTTGGTTTGGTGACAGATCAAAATGACAAGTTTTACTTCATTCAAAAAGAAGGGTTAACATTTGCTCTTTCAAAAGACGAAGGAATTTATCAATTGGGTCAGTCTGTAAAAGGCTTTACCTATACGGATATGATGCAAAAGTTGCGCTTGACAACTAAAGAAATTACAGCTACACGTGAGCAATTTGGTTGGGGCGTTGTCACTGATGTACGGAAGGATTTAGGAGTCTTTGTGGATACTGGACTTCCTGACAAGCAGGTGGTTGTTTCTTTGGATATTTTACCAGAATTAAAAGAATTGTGGCCGAAAAAGGGAGACCAACTCTATGTTCGATATGAAGTAGATAAAAAGGATCGAATTTGGGCTATTCCAGCTTTACAGGAAGATTTTCAGAAATTAGCAGGTCCAGCATATGACAATATGCAAAACCAGCAGTTACGAGCTATTGTTTATCGTCTGAAATTAAGTGGTAGTTTTGTCTATTTACCAGATAATAACATGCTCGGCTTTATTCATCCTAATGAACGGTATTCAGAACCACGTTTAGGGCAAGAATTGCAAGTTCGAGTAATCGGTTATCGTGCAGTTGATCGGACTTTGAATCTTTCTTTGAAACCACGTTCATTTGAGATGTTAGAAAATGATGCACAGATGATTCTGACATACTTGGAAAGTAACGGAGGTTTCATGACTTTAAATGATAAATCTTCTCCAGAAGACATTATGACCATTTTTGGCATATCTAAAGGACAGTTTAAAAAAGCCCTAGGGGGCTTGATGAAAGCTGGTAAAATTAAACAAAGTGAAATAGGAACGGAGTTAATATAAATTATGAGAGTATATATTGCAGGTGCAGGTGCTATGGGGTGTCGTTTTGGCTATCAATTATCTAAGACAAAACACGAGGTTATTTTGTTGGATAACTGGGAGGCACACATTTCAGCCATTCAAAAAGATGGTTTAAAGGTGACGGGAGATGTGGATGATATTGTACATCTTCCCATTATGAAACCTACCGAGGCTACCGAGGTTGCTGATTTGATTATTTTGCTCACTAAAGCGGATCAATTGCCAAAGATGTTACAGGATATCAAAGGAATTATCGGAAAGCATACCAAAGTATTAAGTCTTTTAAATGGTTTGGGTCATGCAACAACCATGCGTCGATATGTGCCAGAGGAAAGCATTATGGTTGGAGTGACGGTTTGGTTAGCAGGACTTAAAGGTCCGGGTCATGCACATTTACAGGGACCAGGTTCTCTTTCTTTGCAAAATATGTCTGGTGATGGGGAATCTGTTTCGGAAATCATTGATATGTTCAATGAAGCAGGCTTACATGCCAAGTACGATGATCATGTGATTCGAGCAATTTGGCAGAAAGCATGTGTTAATGGAACAATGAATCCAACTTGTACGGTTTTAGATTGTACTATCGGTGAATTATTTGGTACCGAAGCAGGTCTTAATATTGTCCAAGGAATTTTTAAAGAGTTTATTGCAGTTGCTAAATCTGAGACAGATGGTATTGATGAGGAAGCTATTTGGAAATATGTTATGGATACTTCTAAAAAAGCTTCTAGTCATTATCCGTCAATGCATCAGGATTTGGTTCAAAACAAGCGTAAAACGGAGATTGATTACCTTAATGGAGCGGTTGTTTTTAAAGGCAAACGTGCAGGTATTCCAACGCCATATTGTCAAATGATTACAGAGATGATTCATGCTAAGGAAAGCATGCTGGGATTGAGATAGTAGAACGTCTTATTCAGAATAATAAATGGTAATATGTAAGGAAAATATTGTGAGAAGAAGTTTTTATTCTTGGTTAATGACTCAACGCAATCCAAAATCTCATGCTCCAGTAGCTATTTTGGCAGATTATGTTTTTGAGGAATCTGATTTCCCGAAACAATCGGATAATTTTGATTGCATTAGTCGTTTTTTAGAAGAATCTGCAAGTTTTTCTTTTTCGATGAGTGAATTTGATACTATATGGGAAGACTATTTGGGGCACTAACCAAATAGTTTTTTTGTATGGTATCTTTATAAGAGGTAAAAATCATTATCAATGACACGAGTTATTTCTTCTTGACAAAAATTGGTCTATACCATATAATAAAATAAATGGTATAGACCAAAAGGAGTTGTTTATGAAAATTCATATTGTAAAAGATCAATCAGAAGGAGCTGCTGTTGCTTTTCAGCTGTTAAAAGAAAAACTTGCTGGTGGTGCAAAAGTGTTGGGATTAGCGACAGGCTCAAGTCCACTTGAGTTTTATAAAGCCATTCGGGAATCCGATGTAGATTTTTCCCAATTAATCTCTGTCAATTTGGATGAGTATGTGGGACTGGATGAAAATAGTGATCAGTCCTATGCTTATTTTATGAAACAGCAGTTATTTAACGTAAAACCGTTCAGTCATTCTTATTTACCGAATGGTTTGGCAGAAGATATCGAGATAGAAATCATCCGTTACAATCAAGTTTTAAGAGATTATCCAATAGATTTTCAAATTTTAGGCATTGGTAGAAATGGTCATATCGGCTTTAATGAACCTGGAACTCCATTTAATGGTGAAACACATTTGGTTGATCTAGCACCATCTACTATTGAAGCCAATAGTCGTTTTTTCAAAACAATTGATGAGGTTCCTAAACAAGCTATTTCGATGGGAATTGCGAATATTATGGCTGCAAAAACCATTGTTTTGATGGCTTATGGAGTTGAGAAAGCAGAAGCTATTAAGGCGACAGTAGAAGGACCTATTACAGAAGAAGTCCCAGCAAGTATCCTTCAACGCCACGAGAATGTTGTATTGATTGTAGATGAGGCGGCAGCAAGTAAACTTAGTTCCTATCAATAATAGTGAAGAATGATTGTTAGTGTGCATCTTTTAAAATGCTTCGATTTACTCTACATGTTTTATGTCAAAACTATTCTAAAACCACCGACTATTTGGAAGTACGGTGGTTTATTTTTTATAAATATTTTTTAGCGATTTCGAGATCGCCGGCGTATTCTTGGTGACATCCATCAACAATTTGGTAAGCATCTGCCCCTTTACCAGCGATGATTACTGCATCTTGAGATGAGGTAGTTTGATTCATGGCCATTTGGATAGCTTTTTCTCGATCAGCGATAAAGCGGCTTGGTCGTTTCATATAATGAGCAATTTCTTTAGCAATGTCTTCAGGATTTTCTCTGTTTGGATCATCAGAAGTGAGAACTACTTCTACTTGAGGGTAGTCATTTAGCAGAAGACCGAAGTCTTTACGACGACTCTCTCCCTTATTCCCAGGAGCTCCTAAGATAAGGATGACCTTTCCAGTTTGATGTTCCAGTACAACATCTAGGAGTTTTTTAACCGAGTCGCCATTATGGGCATAATCTACAAAAATTTTAGCTCCGTTAGATTGCGTTAGCACTTCCATACGACCGGGGACATTCGTTTGGGCAATTCCTGCTCGAATATCTTTCAGACTTGCTCCCAAGCGTAGACAAGCTAGTCCAGCTGCGATGGCATTTTCTTGGTTAAATCTACCAATAAGTTGGAGGGTGTACTGTCCAGCCAGTTTACCGGTAGCTGTGAAATCAAAAGCTGTAGATTGATCGATGTCGTTGTCAGAGGAAATACCGTAGAAATCATGTGCTTTTGTGTCAACTTGATTTTGGACAATATCGAAATCTTTCATTCCAGCATTGACAATTACGGCTCTACTATTATCCATTAGGAGACGTTTATGGTAAAAATAATCTTCAAATGTTGGATGCTCAATTGGTCCGATATGATCGGGACTGATATTTAAAAAGACACCAATATCAAAGATTAAACCATAGACTCGCTTAACAAGATAAGCTTGGCTAGAAACCTCCATAATCAAATGAGTCATACCATTATTTACTGCTGTTGCCATCATAGCAAAAAGGTCCAGACTTTCTGGAGTTGTCAGAGTTGATTTAAAAAAATGCTTTCCATCTAAGGTAGTATGCATAGTAGATAGCATAGCGGGCTTATGACTTTGCTTGAGGATATTAAAAGCAAAGTAAGCTGCAGTTGTTTTGCCTTTGGTTCCAGTAAAAGCTAAAAGCTTAATTTTGTTCTGGGGATACTCATAAAATTCCATAGCAATTAAGCTCATTGCCTGTTTAATATCTGCTACTAAGATAGCAGGAATGCCTACTTCATAGTCAATTTCTGATATATAGAAAGCAAGTCCGGTGGAGATTGCTCTATCTAAAAACTCTTTTTTAAATGACAATCCTTTGGCAAAAAAGAGTGTATCGCCATCTACTGTTCGGCTATCATAGCTAAGAGACTGAAACGTAATGCTTTCCCAATTGTGATAAGACTTGTGATTATAGCTGATGTGACGGAAATTCTCGTCAGCTTTTAAAATATCTAATATGCGTTCAATTGTAATCATGTTTCTATTGTAAACCTATCTGTGTTTTTTGACAAGTAAAGGAGTAGGTGAAAGAATAGTTTGACGAATGAATCGTGTTTTAAAGGAGTATATATGCTATACTAGATGATACATAGATGAGAAGTATCTCACATTAGTATTATTTTGCATGATGAAGAAGGAGAAAAACATGTTTTATTCATATCTACGCAATTTATTATCGTTTTTGCTCTGGGCAATCAACGGTAATATTCACTATCATGATAAAGAAAATATTTTATCCCCTGAGGAGAATTATATTCTTATTGCACCACACAAAACGTTTTGGGATCCGGTATTTTTAGGATATGCAGCGGCGCCTAAGCAATTTATTTTTATGGCTAAAAAAGAATTGTTTAAGGATCGTGGTTTTGGTTGGTGGATTAGTAAATGTGGTGCGTTTCCGATTGATCGTCAGAATCCTGGTATGGCTGCTATTAAGTATCCTGTGAATATGCTAAAAAAGAGTAATCGTTCTTTAGTGATGTTTCCGTCTGGCAGTCGTCATTCATCTGAGCTTAAGGGCGGTGTGGCAGTCATTGCTAAATCTGCTAAAGTGAAGCTCATGCCTGCTACCTATGTAGGTCCTATGACTATAAAAGGTCTCTTGGCTGGTGAGAGAATTGATGTGGCCTTTGGGAATCCGATTGATGTTTCTGATATTAAGAGGATGGATGATACTGGAACGGCAGAAGTAACTCGTCGTATTGAGGTGGAATTCGCACATCTTGATGAGTATGCTACTTCTTTCCAGACAAGGAAAAAACCGAATGTGTTGACGTATGTCTATCGAATTCCAGTTCTATTGTTGGTAGCGATTATTCTGATACTGACCTATGCATTTAGTTACATAGCTAGTTTTTTCTGGAAGCCAACCACACAGTTGGATAAATAAGATCTATCTAACGATAGCTTGTTTAACAATAGCTATTGAGATACAAGCTAGGGAACTCAGTCTATATTTATATATAGACTGTTTTTTCATGCCGTTTACGAACTGGTTAAGTGGAGGTCGTTTATGGAACATATGATAGAAATAATAAAAGAATACAAATGGCAACTAAGCGTATCACTAGGAGCAATAGTAGTGATCGTCAGTTTTTTATGGTTTAGTCAGCCAGTTCAATCAGTTAGTCATCAAGAGATAGATCCTTTTTCTCAAGTAATGCAGACAGATTCTAGTCAGGAAGAAGTGATGGAACAGCAATCTATACAAAAAGAGGAGTCAGACGAGTTAGTGGTGGATGTCAAAGGGGCGGTAGTCAATCCGGGTTTGTACACCTTGTCAGTTGGTTCACGTTTGAATGATGCTGTAGAAGCGGCAGGAGGATTTACCAGTCATGCGGATCCGAAATCCGTTAATTTGGCTCAAAAATTAACGGACGAGGCTGTCGTATATGTTGCGAGTCAAGGAGAGGATATTTCAGTAGTATCACATCAAAATACTAATGCTTCTTCATCTTTGGCGGATTCATCTGGTAAAGTCAATCTCAATACTGCGACGGAAGCAGAGTTGCAGACAATATCGGGGATTGGCGCAAAGAGAGCAGCTGATATTGTTGCCTATCGTCAGGAAAATGGATTGTTTAAAACAGTTGATGAGCTAAACAATGTTTCAGGTATTGGTGCTAAGACAATGGAAACTCTTCGTGCGTATGTTACAGTGGATTAGCAAACTGCCTTGTCACCCCATTCATCTGGCCGTATTATTCGTTTCTGCTTATTTTGGAGTGCATTGTTGCTCTATATTAACGATAACTGTATTTGCTATATGTTTAATGCTCTTTTTTATCCGTCAGGGAAAGAAAAGTTTTAGAAAGATATTTCCAATAGTCTCTCTATTCATACTTTTCTGTAGTTGTCAAAAACTGTATTGGGAATATGAAAATCGGTCAGCATCAACTCAAATAGAGTACCTGCAGGTCATTCCAGATACGATTGATGTGAATGGAGATAGTTTATCCTTTCGTGCCTATGCAAAAGGGCAAATTTATCAGGTTTTCTATCGATTAGGAAGTCAGAAAGAGCAACTATATTTTAAGCATCTTACAGATCTTGTTCAATTAAAAGTAGAGGCTACAGTGAGTGTGCCACCTGTACAGAGAAATTTTAATGGCTTTGATTATCGAGCATATCTAAAAACACAGGAAATCAATCGGATCGTTCAGATAGAGAAAATTGATAAAGTGCAGAAGGTTATTTCTTGGAATCCGTTTGATTGGTTATCTAGTTGGCGGAGAAAGACTGTGGTATTTATTCAAAAACAGTTTCCGACTCCTATGAATCATTATATGACGGGATTGTTATTTGGGAAGTTGGAGAGTGATTTTGATCAGATGAGTAATCTTTATTCTAGTTTAGGTATTATTCATCTTTTTGCTCTATCAGGGATGCAGGTAGGTTTTTTTGTAGAAATATTTCGTTGGTTTCTCTTACGATTGGGAGTGACGAAGGAGACTGTAGACTTTTTGCAATTTCCTTTTTCTGTTGTATATGCTGCTCTGACAGGTTTTTCTGTATCAGTGGTACGCTCGCTTATTCAGAAATTACTGCGTAATATGGGACTTCGAAAGCTGGACAACTTTGCTATGACGGTCTTTATTTGTTTTTTTATCCTACCTCATTTTTTATTAACAGCAGGAGGGGTATTGACATTTACCTACTCTCTTTTACTAACGGTATTTGATTTTGAAGATTTGGGGCGAGTGAAAAAGACAGTGGTAGAAAGCGTTAGTATCTCGTTGGGAATTTTACCTATTCTGATGACATATTTCTATGTCTTTCAACCTCTATCTATTGTCTTAACATTCCTTTTTTCTATTCTTTTTGATATGTTATTGTTGCCAGCTTTATCCATCATATTTTTGTTATCTCCTTTAGTCTGCATTACTTGGGTCAATCCGTTTTTTATCTTTATGGAAGAGATCATCATTTGGATAGCACAATTAGATATAAAACCATTGATTTTGGGGAAACCGTCTAGTGTGGTATTATTGTTATTACTGGTTGGCCTTTTTTTGTTGCATGATTTTCACAGACAAAAAAAGTGGTTAATCTGGTTGACTCTCTGTCTTTCTCTGCTCTTTTTTGTTACGAAACACCCTTTAGAGAATGAGATAACGATGGTGGATGTAGGGCAAGGCGATAGCATCTTTATGAGAGATGTGAGAGGGCGTACAATCTTGATTGATGTTGGCGGGCGCGTGAATTTTTCGAGTAAGGAGAGTTGGCAGAATCGCTCCCAGACCAGCAATGCCGAAAGAACATTGCTTCCGTATTTGTACAGTCGAGGTGTAGATAAAATTGATGTTTTAGTATTAACACATACCGACAGTGATCATATGGGGGATATGCTAGAAGTTGCCAACAGTGTTGAAATCGGTAGTATCTATGTATCGTCAGGGAGTTTGACAAATCCTGAATTTGTGACGCAGTTAAAGAAAATCAATGCGTCTATTCATGTAGTGCAGGTAGGAGATAAATTGCCTATTTTTGACACTTATTTAGAAGTGCTATACCCTATTCAGATAGGTGATGGAGGAAACAATGATTCAATCGTTTTGTATGGTAATTTGTTGCAAACTCGTTTCCTATTCACAGGAGATTTAGAAGATGCAGAACTAGATTTGATAAAACGCTATCCTCAATTGTCAGTTGATATTTTAAAAGCAGGACATCACGGTTCGAAAGGGTCTTCTAATCCTAAATTTTTAGAACATATTGGAGCAAAGGTTGTTTTGATATCTGCTGGAGAAAACAACCGCTATCATCATCCTCATCAAGAAACATTAGAACGATTTGAGAATCAGAAAATGACAGTTTATCGAACAGACCAACAAGGAGCAATTCGCTTTAAAGGTTGGAAAACGTGGAGTATTGAGACGGTTAAATAGTGCTATTTTTATTCAAAACTTTTATTTCCAAATAATCGGTAGGATAATTCTGCTACAGGCAAACCAATAATGGTATGAATATCTCCAGTAATACCTTTGATAAATCTTGGATCAATGTCTCGAATACTGTATGAACCTGCCCTATCTAGTGGTTTATAAGTAGCTATGTAGTGATCAATAGCTTCTTCTAGCTCATCATAATAGTCGATAAAATCAATTTTGGCTACTGTGTAGAAAACTTCCTGATATCCTTTTGCTTTAAGGCATACTCCAGTTACTGAGTAATGACTTTTTCCAAAATAGGAAGTTAATGTTATCTTAGCTTCTTCAAGTGTTTGGGGTTTATGATGAATTTTATTATCTGAAATGATCATTGTATCAGCTGAAATGTAAAGAGTTCCCTCTTTCATGGTAATAGATGATTTGGCTTTGGCGATTTCACAGCAAACATTGGCTGCTCTGTCTAAAAAATCTTTATCTTTAAAAAGATCCATGTAATATTTTTCGATATTGCGTTCATTAACATCAGTATTTAATAGTTCTGGTCTTAAAAAAGCTAATAATTCTTGTCTTCTTGGTGATGTTGATAATAAAACATATTGACGAATAGTTGATGGAACATTACCACGTTTTTCATAGTTTGCTGTTGTTTTCATTGTTTCTCCTTATAATTTTTGGATTTATTTATGACATATGATAGTAAGAATAGACTGATGAGTGTACCTTCTCTAACGAATAAAGGAGTGTGAGTTATAAGTGAGACAAAGAGGGATAGACTGACACAAATGATATCAATACTATATCTAAAAAACGCAAAAGATTTATGAGTCATTTGCTCTAATAGTTGACAGGATTTCTCTATCGGAAATTTTAAGATACCATAATGTACTATCCTACCTGTACCTATTCCAGCTAAACAGGTTCCAAGTATAAAGACTCCAATTTTAAAACTATAGGAAGTGATATTTGAATCAGACAGTAAGGTATAAATAAAGAAATCGATACTATAACTAAAAAAAAATAATAGATAGAATCATGAGACCATATTCTTTCTTATTTCTTTTAGGATCAATCAAGTAGCTAAAAATCAGAAAACTTCCATTTAGGCATCCTGTAATATTTCCAATGGTGATGTGTAGCCATTCAGATAAAGTAATATTTAAAGCGTTAAAACTACTAACTCCGATTTGAGCTTTAATTGTTAAACTAATACCTAGGGCAGCCACTAGATAGAAAACTAACGACAAACAAATTTTTCGAAACATTTGTCTCCTCCTTTTTTTCTATTTTAGACAAATTTGTGTAAAATGAATATGAGATATATCACATTAAGGAGAAAGAAATGTTTCAGTTGATTGAGAATAGTATACCGCAAGAGATTATTGAACAATCCAGAGTTCAGACTTTTGCTCATAATGATCCTATTATTCAGTCTAATCAAAGTTTAGATTCTCTTTTTTATATTATGAAGGGAAGAGCTAAAATTTATCAGTATACTGATAATGGAAGAGAAATTTTTATCCATTTTCTTTCGGAGAACGATTGGATTGGAGAGTTAACTTTTTTGGGTATTGAAGAAGCGACTAAAAACGTCGTTTCTGTTGGTGAAACCACTGTTCTTGCTATTCCAAAGCAGGTGGTTTACAATCAACTTCTGTTTGATAGTCATTTTCTATTAGAGTTGAATCGATTTATTGGAAAGAAATTGTTGGATCGTACTCGATATTTTGTTAAAAACCAAGGTTATGATGTAAAATATCGTCTTGCTACTCTCATGATTGATATGTCTCATGATAATATTTATTCTGAGAAGCATACTAGTATTGTTAATTATTTAGGAACCAGTTATCGACATCTTCTGCAAACCATTAAAGATTTTCAAGAAAAAGGATTTATTGAAAAAGTAGGTCGTTCCACTTATGTTATAAATAAGGAAAAATTATTACCTTACTATATTCAGCTTTAGGTATATAAACTATTGGTAACTGTTCTTTTCTCTACCTCAATAATCGTCCAGCCTAATGTAGTTCATGATTCATAATACTGGGATTTCTCTTTATAAAAGTCATCGCAATGTTCTTGATTATTGTTTTCAAATAAGGAGAAAATTTGCTATAATGAAGTGATTACATATGAAAAGAGAAAATGATATGTCAAATTATGCAATTATCTTAGCAGCGGGTAAAGGAACTCGCATGAAGTCAGATTTACCAAAAGTTCTACATAAGGTGGCAGGAATTACCATGCTAGAACACGTCAAACGTGCTGTGGATGCTATGAATCCTGCTCAGACGGTTACGATTGTTGGGCATAAGTCAGAGTTGGTTCAAACAGTCTTGGACGGTCAATCAGAGTTTGCCTTGCAGTCTGAACAATTGGGAACAGGACATGCAGTCATGATGGCTGAGCCCGTTTTATCTGGTTTAGAAGGACAAACTTTAGTCATTGCAGGAGATACTCCACTGATTACGGGAGAAAGTTTGCAAAATCTTATTAATTTCCACATTAGTCATAAAAATGTAGCAACAATTTTGACAGCTCAAGCAGAAAATCCATTTGGCTATGGTCGGATCGTTCGTAATGCTGATGGAGAAGTTTTAAAAATTGTAGAGCAAAAAGACGCGAATGATTTTGAAAAACAAATCAAAGAAATTAATACAGGTACTTATTTATTTGATAACAAACGATTGTTTGAGGCTTTAAAAGAGATTAACACTGATAATGCTCAAGGTGAGTACTACTTGACAGATGTCATTTCTATTTTCCGTCAAGCAGGAGAAAAAGTTGGAGCTTATATTTTAAAAGATTTTAATGAAAGTTTGGGTGTCAATGATAGAATAGCTTTAGCGACAGCAGAAGCAGTTATGCGCAAGCGCATCAATGAATACCATATGGTGAATGGTGTTACTTTTACAAATCCAGAATCAACTTATATTGATGTTGATGTTAAGATTGGTGCAGAGGCAGTCATTGAAGCCAATGTCGTTTTAAAAGGCCAGACGATTATTGGTGAGCGGACTGTTTTAACAAATGGTACTAGAGTCAGAGATTCAAATATTGCTTCTGATGTCATTATTAGTCACTCAGATATTGAAGAATCTACCATTGAAGAAGGTGTTACGATAGGACCATATGCTCATATTCGCCCAGATAGTCTTATCAAAAAGGATGCTCATGTTGGAAACTTTGTAGAGGTGAAAGCTTCTACTCTTGGAGAAGGAACGAAAGCCGGACATCTAACCTATCTAGGAAATGCAAGTATTGGTAGTAATGTGAATGTAGGTGCGGGTACTATTACAGTAAACTATGATGGTAAGAATAAGTTCCCTACAACGATTGGAGATAATGCTTTCATTGGTTCCAATTCTACGATTATTGCTCCTGTAACAGTAGGAGACAATGCTCTTCTTGCGGCTGGTTCAACAATAACAAAAGATATTCCAAAAGATGCGATTGGTATTGGTCGTGGTCGCCAAGAAAACAAAGAAGGCTATGCCACACGTTTTCCTTTCCATCCTCAACAGAAATAGGTAGTCATATGAAATTTGAAGAAAGAACCATCAAACGAACAGAAATATTTAAGGGGCATATTTTTGATGTAGCAGTAGATGATGTCGCGTTGCCAGACGGTACAACTAGTAAGAGAGAATTGGTTTTTCATAAAGGAGCCGTTAGTGTCCTAGCAGTCACTGCAGAAGGCAAGATGATTCTGGTTAAGCAATATCGTAAAGCAATTGAGCGTGCTATTTATGAAATCCCTGCTGGTAAGTTAGAGCTAGGAGAAGAAGATACGCTTGAAGATGCAGCGCTGCGTGAATTGGAAGAAGAAACAGGCTATACCAGTGCTAAGTTAACTTTATTATCTGATTTTTATTCCGCAATTGGTTTTTGCAATGAGCGAGTTCGACTGTATCTAGCAGATCAGTTGACAAAAGTGGACAATCCACGTCCTATGGATGAGGATGAAGTTATTGAGTTGTACGAAGTTACTTTGGAGGAAGCCTTGGAATTGGTCGCTAGTGGAGATATTTGTGATGCCAAGACTATTATGGCTGTGCAATACTTACAGTTACTGAGAAAGTAGGTTACGACATGGGGAAGCCTTTGTTGACGGATGATGTTTTAAAGAAAGTACAAAAGGAAGAATTTGTTGACTCTTCCAACGCATTTGGATATTATCCTCCAGATAACTCTCTTGATATAAAAACAGATGAACCTTATTGGGAAGAAGATTATCAGGGATATGAAGAAGGACAAACCATTCGAATTCCAGTTGAGGCATCTGTAGTTAAAAGTCGTCGTATTGAAACGGTAAAGAGAGAGGAATTTCGCCATAAGATCAATAAAATCCTTTTTTGGGTAATCGTATTGTTCCTTCTCTTTATCTTTGTCGTTTTATTCATGTAGGAGAAATAATGAAATTTGGTATTATTGCAGCAATGCCACAGGAGTTGAAGATTTTGGTGGAGCATTTACAAAATGCGACAACGGTTGATATTTTGGGGCGTACTTATTATCAGGGAAAACTAGGAGAGCATGAGGTTGTTCTGGTTCAATCAGGAATTGGAAAAGTAATGTCAGCGATGTCTGTAGCTATTTTGGCAGATAGATTTTCTGTTGATGTGATTGTAAATACTGGTTCTGCTGGGGCAGTTGCTGGTGGTATCAATATCGGAGATGTTGTCATTGCAAATCAGTTGGTCTACCATGATGTAGATGTTACTGCTTTTGGTTATCAATATGGTCAGATGGCAGGGCAAGACTTGTACTTTGAGGCTGACCAAATCTTACTTACGCACTTACAAAAAGCTTTAACAAAGCAAGTTATACAAAGTCATGTGGGATTAATCGCGACAGGTGATTCTTTTGTCGCAGGTGCAGAGAAAATCGCCACAATCAAAGCTCACTTTCCACAAGTTCTAGCTGTAGAGATGGAAGGTGCAGCTATTGCCCAAGCTGCAGTCAATGCTGGAAAACCTTTTTTAGTCATTCGTGCTATTAGTGATACAGCTCAAGGGGACGCTCCTATGACCTTTGAAGAATTTATCATAGAAGCAGGAGAACGCTCGGCTAGAACTCTTTTGTCTTTTTTAGGGTTGAATCAGTAGTATTAAGATTTTTATACATACAGACATCAATATTAGAGAGGTTCTTATCGCTAGCAAGCCAGTTTAAGTTATTTGGCTTGCTTTGAATGATAAGATTTCTCTATTTTTTTGTATGAGATGTTTTTGGAAAGCGAAATATGAGGGAACTAAAAATTTAGTGAGTGTAATTCTCAATGATGAAAACGTATTATTAATATTTTGGTGCTAAATGTCCGCCTTAATGAAGAGAGTATGGTATACTAGTAGAGTTGCAAGTCTGATAGTAATGGGTTCGCCCTTTATTAAAATTGTTACAAAAAGTTAGATAAGGTAGCTTCGTACTATCTTTTAGAAAAGAGAAAAAATATTGAAATTTACTGATTTACAATTGTCAGAAGACATTTTACTTGCTGTTGAGAAGGCAGGTTTTGAAGCCCCATCACCTATTCAAGAGCAAACGATTCCCCTTGCTCTAGCAGGTAAAGATGTAATCGGACAAGCGCAGACTGGTACTGGTAAGACAGCTGCTTTTGGACTTCCAACTCTCAATAAGATTGTGATAACAAATCCAAACGTTCAAGCACTTGTGATTGCTCCAACTCGTGAATTAGCTGTGCAAAGTCAAGAAGAGCTATTTAAGTTTGGTCGTGAAAAGGGCGTGAAGGTCCGCTCTGTTTATGGTGGATCTAGTATTGAAAAGCAAATCAAAGCTCTCAAGTCAGGAGCTCATATTGTTGTAGGTACTCCGGGACGTTTATTAGATTTAATTAAACGTAAAGCTCTCAAATTGGACGGCATTGAAACCCTTATTCTCGATGAAGCAGATGAAATGCTGAATATGGGCTTCTTAGATGATATTGAGGCAATTATTGAGAGAGTACCAGAAAGTCGTCAAACCCTTTTATTTTCTGCGACAATGCCTGAACCAATTAAACGAATTGGTGTCAAATTTATGAAAAATCCTGAGCATGTTCAGATTGCAGCGAAGGAATTGACGACAGAATTAGTTGAACAACATTATATTCGTGTCAAAGAAAATGAAAAATTTGATACAATGACTCGCTTGATGGATGTTGATCAGCCAGAATTATCAATTGTTTTTGGTCGTACCAAGCGTCGTGTTGATGAATTGACACGTGGATTGAAATTACGTGGTTTCCGTGCAGAAGGAATTCATGGTGATTTGGATCAAGGGAAGCGTCTTCGTGTGCTTCGTGATTTTAAAAATGACAATCTAGATGTTCTTGTTGCGACAGATGTGGCAGCGCGTGGATTAGATATTTCTGGTGTTACGCATGTCTATAATTACGATATTCCACAAGATCCAGAAAGTTATGTTCATAGAATTGGTCGTACAGGTCGTGCTGGTAAATCTGGTCAGTCCATTACATTTGTTTCACCAAATGAAATGGGTTACTTATCTATTATAGAGGATTTAACTAAGAAGCGGATGAAGGGAATGAAGCCTGCTACAGCGCAAGAAGCTTTTGAGGCGAAGAAAAAAATTGCACTCAAAAAGATTGAGCGTGACTTTGCCGATGAATCTATTCGTGAAAATTTTGATAAATTCAAAAAAGATGCTGTGAAGTTAGCTGCTGAGTATACGCCTGAAGAACTCGCTTTATATGTACTTAGCTTAATTGTTCAAGATCCAGATAATCTTGCAGAAGTAGAAATTGCTCGTGAGAAACCATTGCCATTTAAATTTGGTCCGGGTCAAGCGAAAGGCAAGGGCAAGGGAGGACGTGGAGAGCGTGATCGTAGTGGACGTCGCGGTTCTCAACATCGTCGTGATGATAAGTCTAAACGTAGTTACGGTCACCAAGATCAGAAAAAACGTTCTAAACGTTCGTTTAGTGAAAAGAAAACTGGCTTTGTGATTCGCAATAAAAATGAGCAATGATAAAAAATATATGAAAGGATAAGTCTAATGACTTATCTTTTTTAATAGGTATTTAGAAAAATATCGAAATAGAGTTGACAAATAAACTTAGAAGAGTACAATATATTTAGAAATATTTCTAAATATATTGTGATATGGAGGATAATATGGGATTGTCAGAAACCCTAAAAGCTATTTCTGCACCTATACGTAGGCAGATATTAGAGTGTTTGAAATCTGGTCCGAAGTCAGCAGGTGAAATTGTTGAACAATTTCATTTGACAGGAGCCACAGTATCACACCATCTATCTGTTTTAAAAAAATCAGGATTGATTTTAGAGGAGCGTCAAAAGAATTTTATTTATTATCAATTGAACTACACGGTCTTTGAAGAAGTTCTTGTATGGATCGCTAGTTTTGGAGGAAATCAAGATGAAAAAAAATATTGATCTAAAAACACTATTTGTAACTTCAAGCCTATTTTTAGGCATTGCTTTACTCACTTTATTTTACTATAAATCTTTACCAAATCAGATGGCTATACACTTTGATGTACATGGTAAGCCGAATCAATTCATCAGTAAATTTTTAGCGACAGTCATTACTCCAGTAGTCTTATTTTTGTTGCATATTATCTTGTGTGTCTCATATGATTTGAAGGGGATTACTCATATTCCTATTGTTAGGGTTGTAAAATGGAGTGTTCCAATCATCACCTGTGTGATACAAGTTGCGCAACTAATCTATAACTTGGGTGGTCATATAGATTATAGAAGATTGGTTGTGATTACATTAGCGTTAGGCTATATCATATTAGGAAACTATATGCCTAAAGATGTAGAGCGTAGTAGCGGAAGTGAAAAGAATCGAAAAGTGAGACGACAAACAGGGTATTTGTTTGTTATGGGAGGTTTTTTCTTATTGTTAAGTTTATTTGGACCAGTTGAGAGTTCAATCTTTGTTTTGGTACTTTTGGGTCTGGTAGTGATTGTTTGGAGTATGATGCATTTTTTAACAGGATCTAAAAACTCTGTATAATGGATAGTTCATCAAATGTGTCGATGCATTTAAGAAATAATAAGAAAAAAGGAGTAGCAAATGATTACTTACAAAGTAAACCCTGAATTGAATGTTGAAGAAGTTTGTCGTCTTTATCAATCAATGGGTTGGACCAATTATAGTTCTCGTCCAGAAATGTTACAGAAAGCGATAGCACATAGTCTATTTGTTCTGGCAGCTTTTGATAAGGATCGCTTAGTTGGACTTTTGCGTGCAGTTGGTGACGGATATTCTATCGTATTTATTCAAGATATTTTAGTAGATGTAGATTACCAACGTCAAGGAATTGGCCGAGCACTAGTAGAAAAAACGCTAGACAAGTTTTCCGAAGTTTATCAGCTTCATCTAATGACAGATAATGAAGAACGAACGATTTCTTTTTACGAATCACTGGGATTTACACCAATTGAACAATTAGGATGTGTAGCTTATACTTATATCAGAAAATAGTTTCTCGTAATATTTGGACAGGAGAATTGCCTATTTGTCAAATAACAGTATAATAAATATAGTACGTTATGATAGAGAGGAAAGTCATGTCGAATTTACTGATTGTTAAAGCACATCCGTTTGATAGTCAAAGATCGTATGCTTTGAGAGCTTTGCAAGATTTTCAAGAGCGTTATCGTTTATTATATCCAGAGGATTGTATCGAAGTAGTGGATGTCTTTGAAGATGGGATTCCAGCCCTAGATAGAGAATTGCTTGATAGCATGGGATTGGTGAAAAAAGATCAGCAACTTGGTAAGGATCAAGCTGATAGATTAGCACGCTACAATACATTTACTCAACAATTTCTTAAAGCTGATAAAATTGTGATTGTCAATCCACTTTGGAATCTAAATGTTCCCAGTCAGTTGGTTTCATGGATTAATACAATCAATGTGCCAGGAGTAACTTTTAAATATGGTTCAGAGGGTTCCATCGGTTTAGTGGAAGGGAAAAAATTGTTGCATATCCAGTCTAGTGGTGGAGTATACGCTGGTCAGGATCCAGCAGCTCTCTATATTAAATCGGTTTTTGAATTTCTAGGTTTTAAGGATATTCACCAAGTATTTATTGAGGGACAGTCGGTTGATCCTTCTAAGGCTGAGGATATTTATGCCGAAGCTCTTATGAAATTAGAGACTATTGTGGTTGATTTTTAAATAGAGTATTTCTGTTTTGAGTTTTGTTACTAAAAAGTAAAAAACGTTAATTGTTCGGATTTTTCAGAAAATTCTCTCTTTGGTGTTGACAAGAGAAAAAAAGTACTGTAACATGTAAAACAATAAAAAATACTGAGAGGAAGAAGTCAAATGAAATCTGTCATCACACATTGTGTTACTTTGTTGTTGCGACGGTCGGGCTAGTGCTAGTAGGAGCATTAGTCCTGTTTGGCTTTACCAAGCGGGCACTGTGAACAACATCTCGCTGGTATTTCCGCGAGGTGTTTTCTTTTTAGTTAGAGAGGTGCAGTATATGCGTATTGTTGAGTTTTTAGATACTAGTTTGCGAGATGGAGAGCAAACTCCGGGTGTTAATTTTTCGATTATGGAAAAAGTGGCACTAGCGAAACAATTGGAAAAATGGGGTGTTTCAGCCATAGAAGCAGGCTTTCCAGCAGCTAGTCCAGACTCTTTTGAGGCTGTTAAACGGATTGCATCGGTTGTGAAAAAAGCAGCGGTTTCAGGACTGGCTCGCTCAGTTAAATCTGATATTGATGCTTGTTATGAAGCGCTCAAAGATGCAAAATATCCACAAATTCATGTTTTTATGGCTACTAGTCCTATTCATCGTGAGTTCAAGCTACAAAAATCTAAGAAAGAGATTTTGCAACAGATTAGAGAACATGTCAGTTATGCACGTGAACGATTTGAAGTTGTTGAATTTTCACCAGAAGATGCAACGCGAACGGAACTTGATTATTTGTTGGAAGTTGTGCAAACAGCCGTTGATGAGGGAGCAACTTATATCAATATTCCAGATACGGTGGGTTTTACAACACCTCAGCAGTATGGAGAAATTTTTCAATATCTGAAGAATAATATTCATTCGGAGCGTGAGATTATTTTTAGTTCTCATTGCCATAACGATTTGGGGATGGCTGTGGCGAATACTCTGGCAGCAATTAAAAATGGAGCTGGTCGAGTAGAAGGAACGATCAATGGTATTGGAGAACGAGCAGGAAATGCTGCGTTGGAAGAAGTCGCTGTAGCTCTCTCAATTCGTGAGGATTTTTATGGTGTAACGAGTCCCATTGTTCTGAATGAAACACTTCATACTTCTGAATTAGTCTCTCGTTTTTCTGGAATTGCTATTCCTCGCAATAAGGCTGTTGTGGGTGGAAATGCTTTTTCACATGAATCAGGTATCCATCAAGATGGAGTGTTAAAGAACCCTCTCACTTATGAAATTATTACACCGGAATTAGTAGGAGTTAAGAAGAACTCACTTCCTCTTGGAAAGTTATCTGGTCGCCATGCTTTTGTTCAAAAATTAAAGGAATTAGACCTTTATTTTGAAGAGGCAGAGTTGTCTACGTTGTTTGCTCGTTTTAAGAGCTTGGCGGATAAAAAAGAAAAGGTGACAGATGCAGATATTCGTGCTTTGGTCATAGGAAGTGAACTATCGAATCAAGATGGCTTCCAATTTAGTGATTTAAGATTAGACAGTCAGTTGGATGGTAGCATACAAGCAGAGGTTCATTTTATCAATCTTGATGGAGAAGAAGTTGTTGTTACGGCTGTTGGAAAGGGGTCTGTTGAGGCTGTCTTCAATGCAGTTGATCAATTTTTCCAACAAGAGATTAGTTTGGAGCGGTATCATATTGATGCCATTACAGATGGAATTGATGCTCAAGCTCGTGTGCTTGTTGCGGTAGAAAATAAGGAAACAGAGACCATATTTAATGCTTCTGGTATTGATTTTGATGTCCTAAAGGCATCTGCCATTGCTTACATTCATGCTAATATTATGGTACAAAAAGAAAATATGGGGCAATTAGCGCATAAGTTATCTGAGAAAGAGCTACCACAGACGGAGGAGAAAGCATGACTAAAAAAATTGTAGCGCTAGCTGGTGATGGGATTGGTCCTGAGATTATGCAGGCTGGACTGGAGGTGTTGCAAGTTGTAGCTAAACGCTTTGATTTTTCCTATCAAGTAGAGGAGTTTGCTTTTGGTGGAGCTGCTATTGATAGTTATGGAACTCCTTTGCCGGAGCAAACTTTACTAGCCTGTCGTGAAGCTGATGCTATTTTGTTAGCAGCTATTGGTAGTCCGCAGTATGATCAATCTTCCATTCGACCAGAGCAAGGTTTGTTACGATTGCGTAAGGAATTGGGGTTGTTTGTAAATGTTCGTCCTGTTCAGATATTTAATAGTTTAAAACAATATTCTTCTTTAAAATCAGAGCGTTTAACAGGTGTTGATTTGGTAATGGTGAGAGAGTTGACAGGAGGGATTTATTTTGGAGAGCATCGTCTGACGGAAAATTGTGCCACTGACAGTGCGACTTATCACCGAGAAGAGATTGAACGAGTCATTCGTTATGCTTTTGAGTTAGCTAGAAAAAGACGAAGAAAGGTAACTAGTATAGATAAGCAAAATGTTTTGGCAACCTCTAAATTGTGGAGACAGGTGGCAGACGAAGTAGCTGGTGCTTATCCAGATGTAACATTGGAGCATCAATTAGTAGATAGTGCTGCTATGTTACTTATGACACATCCTAGTCATTTTGATGTCTTAGTGACAGAAAATCTTTTTGGTGATATCTTATCGGATGAAGCTAGTGTTTTGACAGGAACTTTGGGAGTGTTACCTTCTGCTAGTCATGCTCTTGCAGGACCGAGTTTGTATGAGCCGATTCATGGTTCTGCGCCTGATATTGCAGGAAAGGGTATTGCGAATCCTATTAGTATGATCCTATCAGTTGCTATGATGTTAGAAGATAGTTTTGGCTTAGAAGAAGCGGGGAATGTCATTCGTACAGCTATTGTTGAAACATTTTCTCAAGGAATTTTGACAAGAGATTTGGGAGGAACAGCAGATACTAGGCAGGTGACAGAAGCTGTTATTGCTCAATTAGAGAGGAGAGTGTCATGAGTGGTCGGTCGATTTTTGATAAACTATGGGACCGCCATGTGATTACTGGAGAAGAAGGGAAATCTCAACTTCTTTATGTGGATCAGCATTATATTCATGAGGTAACTAGTCCTCAAGCTTTTCAGGGGATACGAGAGAGTGGACGATCAGTGAGGAGACCTGATTTAACCTTTGCTACCTTTGATCATAATGTACCAACGCAGGATATTCATACGATTCGTGATGTTATTTCAAAAAATCAAATGGATGCATTGGTAAGAAATATTCAAGATTTTGGTATTCCTCATGTAGCCCATGGCTCAGAAAACCAAGGTATTGTCCATATGGTAGGTCCAGAAACAGGTCGTACTCAACCGGGGAAATTGATTGTCTGTGGGGATAGTCATACAGCTACTCATGGAGCTTTGGGCGCCATTGCTTTTGGGATAGGTACATCTGAAGTGGAGCATGTACTTGCTACTCAGACTATTTGGCAAGTCAAACCAAAGCGGTTATTGGTTGAATTTACAGGTCAAGCTCCAAAAGGTGTCTATGCTAAAGATTTTATACTAGCGTTGATTGCTCGCTATGGTGTTGATTGCGGTTTGGGGCATGTTGTCGAGTTTGCTGGCGAAGTTGTTAAGCAGCTAACAATGGAGGAGCGAATGACCATTTGCAATATGTCGGTCGAATTTGGCTCTAAGATGGGCATAATAGCGCCGGATCAAACAACTTTTGATTACTTGCGTGGTCGTGAGTGTGTACCAACGGATTTTGAGGCAGCTATGTTAGATTGGAGAACGCTTTATTCTGATTCGGATACGGTATATGACAAGCATTTAGTTTTGGATATATCTCAGCTAGCTCCTATGGTAACTTGGGGGACTACACCAGCAATGGGAGTTGGATATGGAGAGCCGTTTCCAGATGTTCGTGATTCTAACGATGAACGAGCTTATAAATACATGGGACTTTCTCCGGGACAAATGCCAGCGGATATTCCAATAGGTTATGTCTTTTTAGGGTCTTGTACGAATGCTCGTTTGAGCGATTTGAAGCTAGCAGCCAAGATTGTTAAAGATAAAAAGGTAGCTGATCAAGTGACAGCTATTGTTGTTCCAGGAAGTCGTCCTGTTAAACGAGCAGCAGAAAAGTTGGGTTTGAATAAAGTTTTTTTGGAGGCAGGTTTTGAGTGGCGAGATCCAGGGTGTTCGATGTGTTTGGGAATGAATCCTGACAAGGTGCCATCGGGTGTCCATTGTGCCTCTACAAGTAATCGAAATTTTGAAGATCGACAAGGATTTGGAGCTAAAACTCACTTATGTAGTCCTGCTATGGCAGCTGCAGCAGCGCTTCATGGTCATTTTGTCGATACACGAGAATTGGAAGTGTTGAGGGAAATGTGATGAATCAATTTACGATATGGACAGGGAGAGTGGTTCCACTGATGAATGATAATATAGATACCGATCAGCTTCTACCCAAACAGTTTCTCAAGTTGATTGATAAGAAAGGATTTGGGAAATACCTGTTCTATACTTGGCGTTATTTAGATGATGATTATACAGCTAATCCTGACTTTATTCTCAATCAGTCAGTCTATCAAGGAACTTCCATTTTGATTTCGGGAGATAATTTTGGATCAGGATCTTCTCGCGAACATGCGGCGTGGGCTATTGCTGACTATGGTTTTAAAGTGATCATTGCAGGATCTTTTGGTGATATTTTTTATAACAATGCTCTAAATAATGGTATTTTACCGATTGTACAACCAAGCTCAATTAGAGAGGTGTTGGTCAATTTAACTCCCGATCAGGAAATAACCATTGATTTACCAGAAGAGTTGATACGAACGCCTGTTGGGAATTTCCCTTTTACCATTGAGCCAGAGTGGAAAGACAAATTGTTGAACGGATTAGATGATATTGGGATGACTTTGACGTTTGAGGAGTTAATCCATCAATATGAACAGAAGAGACCAATTTATTGGCAGAATGGATGAGAATGATAGTTGATGTGGTAACATCTGTTAGGTATCATTGTTTGATATGATATCCTGTCAAAGTAATGGTAAACAATCATGATAGGAATTAAAGAAAAGAGGAAAAATATGACAAAGCAAATTCATTGGGATGGTGCACTTGCACAAGAGGGATTGGAGATTATCAAGGGTGAGGGAGGCGTGATTGTCTGTCCGACTAAGGTTGGTTACATCATCATGACTGCTGATAAAGCTGGTTTAGAGCGTAAGTTTGATGCAAAAGAGCGTAAGCGTAATAAGCCGGGTGTAGTCCTTTGTGGTAGTATGGAGGAGTTGCGTGAGTTGGCTCAGTTGACACCTGAGATTGATGCTTTCTACCAAAAACATTGGGACGAGGATATTTTGTTGGGCTGTATCCTGCCGTGGAAACCGGAGGCTTATGCTAAGTTGCAAGCTTATGGAGATGGTCGTGAAGAGTTGATGACCGATGTTCGTGGCACTTCATGCTTTGTCATCAAGTTTGGTGTGGCAGGCGAGCAGATTGCTAAGGAAATGTGGGAAAAGGAAGGACGTATGGTCTATGCTTCCTCTGCCAACCCATCTGGTAAAGGAAATCGCGGTAAGGTAGAAGGTATCGGTGATCGTATCGCTTCTAAGGTAGACTTGATCATTGAGGCTGATGACTATGTAGCATCTATCCAGCCAGATAAAACCGTTGAAACTCGTTATGAGCAAGGAGTTATGGTGTCTATGGTGGACAAGGATGGTCACCTCATTCCAGAACAAGGAGCAGATAGTCGCTCGATTACACCGTGTCCAGTTGTCATCCGTAAAGGACTGGATAGTGATAAAATCATGATGCATCTGTCTGACCATTTCAACTCTTGGGATTACAGACAAGGGGAATATTATTAGGAACATAAGAAACCTGATTGAGAAAACTCAGTCAGGTTTTTGGCTGGATTGGTGTTTTTTAAGGAGTAATTGGAGATTGTCAAGTAAGTGTTGTTCTTCAGTCAATTTCAATATCTGCAATCCTTTTTCAATCAGCTTCTGATTGTTTTCTGCAATTCCTAGATAAACATAACTTCTTGCTAATTGATCGTAGCGTTTTTCTTGTTTGGCGATCTTTATGAGGTTTTTACTGTAAAAAATAGATTTAGAATATTGTTTTTGTTCTAAGAAAAAATATGAAAGGGCTTGATAGAACGATAATATGGTTGGTTGTATTTTCTTGAAATTTTTATATTTTTCTAAACGCTTCATGATAAGAGTAGCAGTGTCTTCAATAATATTAATTGATGTAATATAAGATAATAAGCTACTGATTGCTATAATATCATTGTGATGCCAGTTATCATATTGCGCCAACTCAGACCAAAGGAGTTTGGAAAGAGCTTTAGTTTCATTGGAAAGTTGGGTAATGTCCGAACTTTTTCGTACAGATACAACCGTTTCTAAAAGAAGACATTTTCTGTGGATAGGTACATCATCTGGTTCTCTGATCAAGTGGTTTTGGCATCGTCTTATAAGAGATTGCATTGTCTCTGTCGTTGGATTTCTGAGATTATCAATATCATAGAGTAGTTGCTGTCGTTCGCTGGGGTGGTAGTGATTGCATAGGTATTCAAACTCTTCAAATGTCATGTCTACTTGTTTGAGTAAAAATCGCATATGTTCATAACTGGGAATAGTCTCATTTTTTTCAAAACGGACTAAAGTAGAACGGTTGAGGTAATCGCCGCAAACTTGTTTTTGAGTCAAATGTTTACTTTTACGAATTTCTTTATATACTTTCCCATAATCCCAACGCATATGTAACTCCTTTTAACGATAATGTGATTATTTGCAACAAAAATAATAAACTTTATGAAAATAGTATATCATAGAGGTATTAAAAATACAGGGATTTCCATCAAGTAGAAATCGGAAACAATATTCTTGATAAGGAAGAAGTATTTTCGAATATGTAATCTTATCAGAAAGGCATAAGACAGGTATGAAAGAAAGACCTGTTTTACTGACCTCACTAGTCATTTTATTAGTAATAGTTGGAGTAATTATTCGTATTTTGGGCGAGCCAGATACTGTGCCATTCGAAACTCAGCCTGCTACTCATCTTGTGGGGTAGAGGTACTTAAGTTAGTAGAAATAGAAAGAAGGGAAATATTATGAAAAAATCATTCGCTTTACTCGGTACTATTTTGACAATGTTTACAGTAATTCCGACAGTAGCGGCTTGGACACAATATCCTGATGGAGGTGTTTGGGCTTATTGTTATGAAGGTAATAAAGCATATTCAAACTATTATCATGGCAAAAAATATCATTATTCTTCTGTAATTAGTCGTATGGATGCAGACTCTGCAAGAGGGGATAAAACATCCTATGCGAGTATCAGTATCGTAAAAGACGAAAAAGCAGCTTTCTATTATGATTATAAGTAGGTGATAGCTTTACAATGAGAGGAGTTCAATTTCCTCTTATTTTATCTAATATCAATACTTAAAATATTGGAATTATGTTGTAGAAACTTGAACAATGTTGTATGAATATTTAAGGAGGGTTCAAGATGAGGAAGTGGTTCGTATTTTTGTCAACACTACTGTTAACAGCATTTATGATTGTAAATATTCAAAATGAAAATCAACAGCTTCAATTTCTTAGTTATGAAACCGTAGACTTAATTGGTGCAGAAGAATCGATTGAAGTGGCGAATCGCGAGGAATTTACGACCTCTTTAAATAATTTAGCGAATCGTACAAACAGTGTCATTGCACGAAGAATTGTAGAACCTCAAGAAAGTGGAAAAGTTAAGTTTGTCTATGATCGCTATGGAGAAGGAGAATTGCCCCTAGATTTAGCACAGGCTTCTGTTGAGAGTGCTCAATCTAGTGATTTAGTCAATAGCTATATCATTACTTCTGGTAATCTGAAGGGGGAAGAGCTAGCGCAAACATTGAAAGGATTAGGGTATAGAACTGTAATCACGTCTGCTTACTCTGTACCTTACTTGCTCTACTCGCTTTTGTTTAGTGAACAATTTCGGATAAATTTGTCTCTCTGCTTTTTGACATTTATTTGTTTGACATTAATCTACCGTATTAAGGAGTTGAAAAGTGCAGGTATTAGACGAGTAGCTGGAAAGACTTATTTAGAAATTTTATTTCCGCCTATACTGACTGATATTCTTTTCTTTGTAGGGGTTTATGTAGCTAATCTTTTGTTAGGTAGTCTTACACTGTTAAACTTAAACTTATTTCAGAGTTTGACCTTTAGTCTCTTGTTGGTGGGTTTATTGCTCTATTTGTCGGGCTTACTGGTTTTTTCTATTTTTATAACCTTAATATATTTAGTAGGTTTGAAAGCTGCCTCTATGATTGAAGTTTTAAAAGGGAAACTACCTTTAAAACGCTTGTTGACTCTCATGTTGTTAGGTCAATTAGCTTCGGTATTGGTGGTTGGCTGGACAGTGAATCGAATGTTCACACACTACAATGAATTACAGATGGTTGAGAAAGGCGTGGAAGAATGGGATAAGAGTAAGGATTATTACCAAGCTTCTTACAGCTATGGTGCTGCTTTTAATGGAGAAATGAGCAAAGAAGAGCAAAATAGTCGTTGGTATCAATTTACTAAGACGGCTATTCAAAAGCATGGTGCCTTATTTGTTAAGAATAATTTGAACAGGTATTTACAAGGTGATGAATCGGATGGAATCAACAAATATGATTACGCTCCTTCTGGTCATACTATCTTTGTTACTCCCAACTACCTAGATGTTCAGAATATACAAGTTTCAGAAGAATTTAGGAGTAAAATGTCCTCCTTACAACAAGGGGAGTTTGGACTGGTTATTCCTGATAAATTGAAAGGACAAGAAGAAACACTTATTCACATCTATGTAGATTACTTGAATTCATTTGGTCGTGAGAATCTTGATATAGATAGTTCACAATTATTTGAATTTCAACCCTATACAAGCTATGTAGAAAGCAATCAGAGTAGGTTTCTCTACAACACGGTTCCCTATATACTAGAACAACATCTTGTAGATCCGATTATTGTAGTCATGACACCAGAATCAACGGGTAATACTCCGGCATCGCAGATACTGTGGGGGACTACCCTTCAATCCCTTTTCTTAGTAGATTATCAGCAGAGTATCCAGCTACTGAAAGAGCAGGGTGTCTATCAGTGGGTTTCCTACTTGCTAAATAGTAAAACTATTTACTATAAAAACTTGAATAGTATTCGGAATCAGTTTCTGTTTCTTTTGTTGGGAGCCTTGATTGGTATTGCTA
Organism: Streptococcus suis; assembly: GCA_029593505.1. Taxonomy (GTDB): domain Bacteria; phylum Bacillota; class Bacilli; order Lactobacillales; family Streptococcaceae; genus Streptococcus; species Streptococcus suis_AG. The sequence goes on along the minus strand of JAKTNI010000002.1, from coordinate 257,470 downwards.
CCTCCATACTGTTATTTAATACAATGAATTTGGTTTATTTTGAACAATTTCGCAGAGAAATTTTTATTCGTCGTTTAGCAGGTATGACATTTGTAGAACTTCATTTTACCTATCTGATTACCCAGTTCCTAGTGCTTGGAGTCGGAATGCTAGGTTTGCTTTTCATAACAAGTGAGCTGGGATTGAGCGTAGGGACTGGAGCAATTTTCCTCACCAACTTATCCTTGATTCTATTCTTACAGGAAAGAAAGGAAAGTAAGGTAGCTTATACAGTCTTGCAAGGAGGATAGTATGATTGAAATTAGAAATTTACAGAAGCAATTTTCCAATCGAGTGATATTGGAAAAAATCAATTTGACCTTTGAGGAGGGAAAAATTTACGCTCTTATTGGCAAAAGTGGGAGTGGGAAGTCAACACTGTTGGATATCATTGCCAAGCTAATCCCTTATGATGACGGTCTGGTTGAATATGGTGGAAAAGATATCAAAAAGATTAATGCGCATATATTTTATCGTGATTATTTAGGTTATTTATTTCAACATTTTGGTTTGATTGAAAATGAGACAGTTGGTCAGAATTTGGAATTAGGGTTTATTGGACAAAAGCTATCCAAAAAGGATAAGCTAGTGCGCAAATTGGAAGTTTTAGAGAAAGTAAATCTCTCACATCTAACCTTAGATCAGAAAATATATGAACTGTCAGGTGGTGAAGCTCAACGGGTTGCCTTGGCAAAAATCTTTTTAAAAAATCCTCCTTTAATCTTGGCAGATGAACCTACCGCTTCCTTAGATCCTGTCAATTCTCAAGAAGTTATAGAACTCTTGACCTCACTCAAAACAGAGAATAAAATCATTATTATCGCTGCACATAATCCTGCTGTTTGGGAAAAAGCAGATGTAGTAGTTCGCATGGAAGATTTGTAGAGAGGCATGGCGTTTTATTAGGGAGTAAAAGGTAATGCTCATATTGAGAAGATTGTAATGATCTTCTCTTTTTGTAAAAAATGCTGCTCATATTTTGTTGTTTTCCCAAATGAAATGTGTTATTATCTTGTAAAATGGTTTACCTTATTTACGAAGGTGTAGATTTGAATTGAAATTAGTCAGTTATGAAAAGGGGTACCATAATGAAACAGCTTGATAAAAATATCTTATTTTAAGTGGTGTAATTGTTCTTTCCTGCAGTGTTTTATTGTTTCACCTTGCCCCTTATGAGATTGTTGCATCGGATATTTGGTCGTGGTTATATACATTTGGCTATTGTTATTGATTGCAGTTTGGATTGGTAGTAGAGGAAAGGCGGTAGAGGTGTCTGGAAATAACTGGCGAATGTACCAGACTCAGCCTGTTAATTTGAAGAGAGTATTGGTAACCAAATGGCTAATTGGTGTATGTATATCAATTGGTTTTACCTTATTTTTTCTAATTAGTCTTTTGGTGCTCAATGGGCTAGTCAGTGGCTGGGGATATGCTGACGATGGAATTATACTCTTGTCTCATTCGAAGCAGGGAATGTATTTGAATCTACTTCATAATCAAGAACTTTGGGTATGGTTTCTATCGAATAAAGTTTACTTGGTGTGGGTGGTTCTTGGTATACTTTGTATGGAGATTATTTTGGTTAGCCTCAATCATTTGGTGCAAGTATATTTCTCGAATCGTTTAGTAGTTTACTTGTTGCTTGTTGGAGGTGTAATTTTTGCTGACTATCTTCTCTTTCAGGAGTTAATTTTAGATGGTCAGGAAATATTTAGGCAAGTTGTCCTGTTATATTTATAAAGTAGAAGTGATACTTAGAAATCCACTTATCACAGAAAGATTTTATACAGCAGAAATCAACCCCAAAATAGTACTTGCATTCTTTTAGAATGTTTGGGATATACGTATGTGGCTAAACCATATGATCTTTATTAGAAATAATAGGATGAAAAGTACTCTGTTTAGTACAAATAGCCTCATGCTATAAAAAATACAAACAGTTGGTCAATCAATAACTTAAATACTAATTTCTTTGATTCTGCACACGGGAGGTTAATGACATGCAATTGCAAAATAGAGATAGTCAGTATTTATCAGAGTTGCTTCATTGTGTATTAGAGAACAATGAGATTTTGTCTTTTGAGAAGCAGCTTCTTCAATCGGCTATGATACAGGTGGAACAAGGAGTTGATACCATGAGAATTGTGAGTGATTTAAAGAAAAATTTAGCCATCCCTGCTATTCACAATCGCTTATCAAAGCCTGTTCAAGAGTTTTACGGTGAATTACAAAGAGTATTTCCCTCAACAGGAGCAGCGTCTATGTGGAATTTCATGATGAAAAGAACATCTCATTCTACTAAGGAACGATGATGCAAATTGTGCGAAACTATATAGAATGTGTTTGGTTTTGTATGAAGTAAAAGTTGAGCTTAGGGAAGAGTATGATTTTTTTATCAGCTAGACAAATAACTTTGTTATTTTCAAAAAAAATTGACTAAAAATAGTCAATTTTTTTCTTTTATTCAATTACTAACATTCCCTCTTTGACAGCGAATGGGTGTTCTGGATCTATTCGATCATAGAACATGATTCCATTGAGGTGATCAATTTCGTGTTGGACTACGATGGCATTGAACCCTTTAAGTTTGATACGGTGTTGCTCTCCGTTTTTATCCATATAGTCTACTGTTATACGAGCGTGGCGGACGACATAGCCTTGAACTTCACGATCTACAGACAGGCAACCTTCCCCTCCTTCAATAGCAGACTCTTGAATAGAGTGGGCTACTATTTTGGGATTGTACATTACTTCTTGTAGGGAATAAGCTTGACTAGGTGGGTTTCCTTCGTCATCTTCTGGATTCGGAACTAGAACAGCAATGATGCGTTTGGAAATATCAATTTGAGGTGCTGCTAGTCCAACTCCACCACGGAGTTTCATCTTCTCTGCCATGATAGGATCTTGAGAATGTTTCAGAAATTGCATCATTTTCTCTCCCAAGATGATTTCTTGATCCGAGAGAGGAAATGTGACTTCTTGAGCTGTTTGACGAAGAGTTGGATGCCCTTCTCTGATAATGTCATCCATATCAATCAGGTGGGCAGGTTTGGTTAATGTTTCAATGACAGACATGTTTCACTCCTTGTTTTCTATCTTGTTCCAGTATAACATGAATAAAAGGAGAAGAAAAGCTAGAATGTCCTGCTCATAGATTCAAAAATTTGTTATACTGTAAATAGAGAGTATTTTTTAAAGGAGTTGCTGTGAAACGTACATTAGAAAAAATTAGCCTGTTGGCTCTATCAACCATGTTAGTGTCTACTTATTCCATTTCTTCTGCTTTGCCGTATATGTTGGAGAAATATAGGACATTTTCTCCTGAAAAAGTTGAACTCTTAATTTCGCTGCCTTCTTTCACGATTATGATTATTTTGCTTAGCAATACTCTTTTAACGAAGTGGTTAAGAGAAAAGCAAATGATTGTACTAGGATTGCTGATTTTAGGGTTGGCTGGTATGATGCCTTTAGCCTATCAGAGTTATATCTGGGTCTTTCTATCTCGTCTGTTATTAGGAGTGGGAATCGGATTGATCAATGCCAAAGCTGTTTCGATCATTAGTGAGCGTTTTGAAGGACACGAAAAAGTTCAAATGATGGGCTATCGTGGTTCAGCTGAAGTAGTAGGTGTTTCTTTTCTCACATTTTTGGTAGGTTTTCTAATAAAGATAGCGTGGTATCTTGCTTTTGCTGTATATTCTTTTGCATTTGTGGTGCTCCTACTCTATCTTATGTTTGTACCAAGTAGAGAGAAAAAAGAGATAGATTTTGAGGAAAATGCAGTTATCAAGGAAAGATTATCACCTACTCAATGGAAACAAGCGCTTTTCTATGCATTTTTAGCAGGTATGGGCGTTTTTCTGAATACAGTTGTCAATATGAGAACATCTCTGATGGTCACTGAAATGGGAATGGGAACAGCTAGTCAAGCTAGTCTTGTTCTTAGTTTGCAACAACTCATAGGCATAGTATCTGGTATCTTATTTGCCAAATGTTTGGAAACATTTGGAGCAAGACTAGGAGGGCTTTCTTGTGTCGGTTTAGCTGTAGCGTATATGGGGATGGGATTGGCGACTGGTTTTTACAGTCTAGGAGCAATGACTATTTTGTCCGGCTTCTTTTATAGTTTGATTATGACCGTGGCTTTTCAATCTGTGTCAGATGTTATTCCTGCTCGTTTAATTAATACTGCAACTGCTGTCGTTTTATTGGGGTGCAATATTGGCTCGGCTTTTACTCCTTATTTTTTAAAAATAATTGGTATTTTCTTTTCGGATAATCGCCAAATTTTCTTGTTCTTAGCAGTGTCTACATTTATGTTAGGAGTTTTCCTATTATGCAAACCAAGAAAGACTATAGAAAGTCTTGATTAAAATGGATTTACAAATGTATATAAGAGCGAAAAACTATTGTGGCAAATGATGAGTAGAAGGTTAAACGGTCATAAAGGAGTTGCACTCTGTAACAATTAGTTGGATGTGTAGCGAAAAAATAAATGACGCCTTAGATGATATTATCATAGGGAGGAACAAGTGTGAGATTGGATAAATACTTAGTGGATTGTGGTATTGGTAGTCGTAGCGAAGTTAAGAAACTCTTAAAAAGCAAACAAGTGACTGTTGATGGTCAAGTAGAACGATCACCGAAACGTCAAATTGATGCAGGTAGTTCCCAGGTTTCTGTTTCTGGAACTCTCTTGAAGTATGAATCTTTTGTCTATTATTTACTAAACAAACCTAAGGGTGTTATTTCTGCCACAGAAGATAGTCAACATCGGACTGTTTTAGATTTATTAGATGATACTGCTCGGAATAAGCAGGTGTTTCCAGTAGGACGTTTAGATATAGATACACATGGATTATTATTGTTGACAAATAATGGTCCATTGGCGCACGCTATGTTATCTCCAAAAAGGCACGTAGACAAGGTATATCAAGCAAAAGTGAATGGGGTAATGGATGCGCTAGATGTCACACGATTTTCTCAAGGCATTCAATTAAAAGATTTTACTTGTCAACCAGCCAAATTGACAGTTTTGTCTGTCAATAGAGCAACACAGCAGTCTATTGTGGAAATTTGCATTAAAGAAGGGAAGTTTCATCAAGTCAAACGTATGGTAAAAGCTTGTGGCAAGGAAGTGATTGATTTGCAGCGTCTCTCTATGGGACCGCTTCGGCTAGACGACAAGCTATCTTTAGGAGGCTATAGAAGATTGACCAACGAGGAGTTGATGAGTTTGGAAAACTTTGGAGTTTTGTTGTGACAATTCTTTTATCGTTATTACCGACCATGCATAGAGGGCAACAGAAATCTATTCACCAGTAAAAAGTTGTAGTAAAAGACTCAAAAACAACGTAGTTTGAGTCTTTTATTATTTTTGGACTTTTTTGCATATTACAAAATGAAATGATAGATATAAGATAGCATAGTGAAACTAAATACTGCATAAAATATTCCGTAACGAATAGCTTGAATAGGCCTGAAGAAACGAGTAATTGTTAGTCCACACCAAACAAGTAATACTAATATAAACCAGCCAGATAAGAGACGTAACGGGGTTGGTCCGTAAAAGAATATATAGATTGCAAATAGTTTCCATGCAGCTAATAAAGCTAACAAGCTAGTAAATATGAATAAAAGTGTTACAAGCCAACGAGTTGTTTTTTGTTCCCACAGTGGTTGTCTACCTACTAGATAAAAACCACCTAGAACTGCAAAGTTTAATAGAGAAACACGTACTAGTTGCCAAAATCCAGATACAGCAGTTGAAGAGGCGTGCTGAGGCGATATTCCTTGTAAAGAGAGTAGTTCAGCTATTTGACTTATACCAACAGCGAAGAAAAGTAAATAAATGAAGCATAGACTGCCTATGAGAATATAAGCTGTGAATGGAGGAAATACACGAAAAGGTATTAAAGTATTTTGAAAAATTTGATAGTTTAGCCGTTTTTCAGGGCGTTTCAAAATACTTCCAGCTATAAGACCAAATAGCCAAGCTCCAATTGGTAGAGAGAAAAGCCAGTGCAAAAATAATAGAGTAACATCTATATGATGAAATAAATTAAGTGTATCTAGAAAAGTCAGATAAATACTATTGATTGTATTTGCAAAAGCATTTGAAACCTGAATTAACTGCCCACCAACAAATGTAACTAAATATATAGTTAAACCAATACTAATAGCCAATATACTAAAAATTTTTAGTATATAAACTGGTCGTTTATGATGAGATTGCTCAGTTGAACGGGTGGTAGCATGAAATAACAGAGTAGATAAACGGAGAAAAAGATGGCTAAAAGGAAGTTTAAAGAAACCAGTTAGGAAATCATACCAAACCAATATGCCTAGTCTTTCTTGACTAAGCCAATTACTGCGTGCCAATACATAAAATACAAAACTGATATGTATCATGACAAATTGGAACAAAGCAACTTCATCATTTCCATATCCCCAGATGGTTAAGGAAAGGGCTTGAGCCAATGTTGTGAAAAGAAAGAAGTTTGTTTCTATTGTGTTATTGTTAGTTGATAGATAGCTCTTTTTTTTATCCGTTATTCCTGTCTCGATGCAGGCTATAAAAACTAAAGATAAAGGAAAATAATAAGTCGATCTATTTTCCCATAACATTAATACGTAAACATAAGCCAATATGTAACTGAATCCTGCACCAATTTTATAGATAGTTAATTGGGTGGAATTTAGCGATTGAAGGATGGTTTGCGATGTTTTTTTGGTTGATAGAGGTTGGATAATCTCGTGTTGAGACACAGTGGAATTAAATGATGAATGATCCATGTTATTGCTCCTCATCTGGAATATATTCTAAAATATCTCCCGGTTGACAATTCAATTCTCGACAGAGAGCATTTAAGGTTGAAAAACGGATAGCTTTGGCTTTGTTATTTTTTAAAATAGATAGATTGGCAGGAGTTAGATCGATTAACTCTGCCAAACGACCAGCGCTAATTTTTTTTTGAGCCATGAGAATGTCTAAATTAATTTGTATCATATTCCCTCCGGATTTTTAAACGGTGTAATCTACTTGTTCTTGTAATTCAACAGCTTTTCCAAAAGCATTTCTAATGACTCGTATAACTAGTGTTAGAGCTATGCTGGCAACTGTAATTAGTAAAACAGGGATATAACAGCTAATTCCTAGAAGAAAAGAAATGATAGTAGCTAATCCCATTTCCCAACCCAGTAGTTGTAAACTGCGAACATTTCTAGGAATAAAAATTTGTTCGTTCCCAATACGAGAGACGAGTTGGTAGAGATGAAGTAGAAAAATAACAGCTAATATTCCAAGTAGGTATCCCAAAATGAGCATGGTTAAGTAGCGACTGTCTCCTTGTAAGAATGGTGATGGATAAATAATGGCTAGATCAACAACCCAAGTTCCTGTACACATAAGTCCGATAGCTGCTATGAGTAGGATTATCAAGCAATATTTTGTTAGACGAATGCTCCAATCTTCATATGTGGTATGTATTGTTTTCATATATAGTCTCCTAATTTATTTTTTAATATATTAGCACAAAAATTATCGAATATCAATAAAAAAACAACGAAAAACGATATTTTTTTATTGAATAATAATATATTATGCTCAATAAAATGACTATTGTAACAATAGGTAGCATCGAAACTAACTACAAAAATATTTTTGACATTCTTTCTGTAATGAATGAAATAAGTAAGTATCTGGGATTTTGGTAACTAATTAGTGGTGATGGGTACACATATGAAATATTGGTATAGTGTTGAACTAGCTAAAGTTTCAGTTGAGTTTATGATGATAAGCGGAATTAGACTATAACGAAATACTTTGTTTGCGCAAGCAAATAAATTGACAATTACTTATTGTTATCTTATACTTACTATCAAGATATATTTGTTTGTGCAACTAATATATCTTGATAACAACCAATCATTTTTTACGTAGCTAATGATATAGTATATTCAGGAAGGAGTTAGAATTTTTAATTTTTAGTGTATAATAATCATAGTAGAAATGCGATTATAAAAGATTATTATTAGGAGAACATACATGGGAAATATGGAGAATTGGTTAGCCTTAAGACGCTTAGAGCAAAAGTTACGTCAAGATATAGAGAGAACTTTAAGTAAATTATCTCATCCTATTACATCTAATGAGCTTCAAACCTTATATTTTTTAAATGAAAGTCAGGGTCAAAAACTTCAAATTAGTGAAATTAGTGAGAAAATTGATCTTAGTGTTAGTGCAACTTCGCGTATGCTAGTGCGTTTTGAAAAAAATTGTGGTGTTATTGAACGTCATATTTGTGTTGATGATAAACGAATAGTAGAAATTAAATTGACTAATTTAGGTAAAGAAAGACTTACTGAGGGTTTAGCCACCATAGCTCCCATTTTAGAAAAATACAAAACAACATTAGAGGCATTCAAAAACAATTAGAAAAAATGGAGAAAATATAATGACAGAATTAAGTAAAAATCCCGTACGTGATCGTGCAGAACATAATGCATACTTTCCATCAGATTATTCACTAAGTTTATACACTAGTCCAGTCACTACGTTTGATGGCTACAAATTTGAACAAGCTTACACAGGTAGAGATAAAAAAGTTCTTATGGTTGGTTCAGATGAACGTTATATTCAAATGCAAAATGGTAAGTTCTTTTCCACAGGAAACCATCCCGTTGAAACTTTTCTTCCAATGATGCATATGGCTGCGGCTGGATTTGATATTGATATTGCTACCCTTTCAGGAAATTCTGTTAAATTAGAAATGTGGGCAATGCCTGAAGAAGATGAGGCTGTAATGAGTTTCTATCAAGAATACTTACCAAAATTAGAAAATCCATTAAAATTAGTTGATATTTTACCACAAGTAGTTGGACCTACTTCACCATATGTAGCAGTATTTTTTCCAGGTGGGCATGGTGCTTTGATTAATCTTCCTGAAAGTCATGATGTGAAAGAACTTCTCAACTGGGCTATGAATAACAATAAAAAAATTGTGACTCTTTGTCATGGACCAGCAGCCCTATTAGCAGCTACTTTAAATGATGGAGACTTTCTTTTTGCTGGCTATGAGATGACTGTTTTTCCAGATAGCTTAGATGAAGGAGCCAATCAAGAGATTGGCTACATGCCTGGATTATTGAAATGGCGTTTACAAGAAACATTGCAACAAAATGGAGTTACGGTTGTCAATGAAGGAATCACCGGTCAGGTGCATAAGGATCGTAATGTACTGACTGGGGATAGTCCGTTGGCAGCAAATGCTTTGGGAATTCTAGCTGCTGATGAGTTATTATCTATGGTTTATCGTTAAAATATTTTTGAAATCAATTAGTACTACGAATAAAATCAAGATACTGAATAGTATACTGATTTTAACATGTTTGCTAGAAAAATTTTAACGTTGATTTGTATAAAAAATAAGTTACCTAGAGTATTCTATATTCTAGGTTTTTTAATTGATTTTAACATTTTAATGTAACAGAATGGTACAATTTGATAAGAGATTCTTTGTGGTAGGACTAGATAGATTGAGAGAACCTTTTTAAAGAGTGTACAGAAATAAGATGAGAATATCTCTCATTAAATTTAAATGAAAAAGTAACTAGAAAAGGGTAGAGGTGATTGAGTAAATAGTTCTATTTATTTTAGGAAAAATGACTTATTGCAGGAGAGGGTAGAGAAAGAATAGCAAATTATCTATTCAGGTTAGATTTAAAAAATATATGCTATACTTCTCTTAAATTGTTTTTTTAACTTAGTTAAGCACATTTCAGCAGTATGGTAGAAACGAGTCACTGTTTAATCATTCCAAATATTTATTTGAAACAGCAAAGAAAAATAGAACTATGTATAGGGATATGGTGTTATTACAAGAAATGCTCAGTGTAGATGAATGAACGATATAGACTTCGCTCATTTCTTGGTATAGATTGACTTTGAAAAATTTACTCATATTCAATATGATATGTCTAGGAAAATAGGCACGAGATTATCTATCCTAATACCACTCATTTTAAAATAATTGGTGAGATTTTGTCTTGTTGTAAAGTCAGCTCGTTTTCCCAGGTATAAGGAGTATTCAGTTTCTCCCCAAATCTAGACACATACTTTTATATAAAAATTCTTGCCAAATAGTCAGTGTTGTGCTACAATACCAAAAGCGTAGGTTTTTAAACTCATCCCGTGAGGTGAGAAAGACAACAGGAAAAATGAAGGCCTATGACTATAGAAATAGAAAGTCTGGGTCTTTTTGTGTACCCAGAGTGGGGAAATGATGAATACAAAAGCTAATCTTTTGTTTGATATCCATGAAAAACCAGATCCTATTCAAGGGTTAATGCTGAGTTTTCAACATGTATTTGCTATGTTTGGGGCCACTATTTTGGTACCGTTAATTTTGGGGATGCCGGTGTCAGTTGCTCTTTTTGCATCTGGTGTTGGTACTTTGATTTATCAAGTAGCTACTCAATTTAAAGTGCCTGTCTATCTTGGCTCTTCTTTTGCATATATTTCTGCGATGGCTCTAGCGATTAAGGAAATGGGAGGAGATGTTTCTGCTGCACAGACAGGTATTCTCTTTGTTGGTTTGATTTATGTATTGATTGCGGCTCTTGTCAGAATGATTGGAACCAAGTGGATTGATACTCTTTTGCCTCCAATTGTTATTGGTCCGATGATTATTGTGATTGGTCTAGGACTTGCTAATGCAGCTGTTACATCAGCAGGATTCGTTGCAGATGGGGATTGGAGAAATGTTGTCACCGCTATCATTACGTTCTTGATTGCCGCTTTCGTCAATACCAAAGGAAAAGGTTTTATTAAGATTGTTCCATTCTTAATTGCGATTATTGGTGGATATTTAGTCGCTTTAACTCTTGGGTTAGTAGATTTTACTCCAGTTATGGAAGCGGCATGGTTTGAATTGCCAGGATTTTATCTTCCTTTTAAAACAGGTATGTTTAAACAGTATAATCTCTATTTTGGTCCAGAGATGCTTGCAATTTTGCCGATTGCTGTCGTAACAGTTGCTGAACATATTGGAGATCATACTGTTCTTAGTCAAATATGTGGACGTCCATTTTTGAAAAATCCGGGTCTTAATCGTACGTTGATTGGTGATGGTGTGGCAACAGCTGTCTCAGCTTTTATTGGTGGACCAGCTAATACGACCTATGGTGAAAATACAGGTGTTATTGGTATGACACGTATTGCATCGGTATCTGTCATTCGTAATGCAGCGCTCATTGCTATTGCGTTTTCTTTCCTCGGTAAGTTTACCGCTTTGATTTCAACGATTCCAAGTGCGGTTTTAGGTGGCATGTCTATTTTACTTTATGGTGTTATTGCTTCAAATGGTCTTAAAGTATTGATTGAAAGTCGTGTGGATTTTGGTCAAGTTCGGAACTTGATTATTGCAAGTTCTATGCTGGTATTGGGTCTAGGTGGTGCTGTCTTGAATATTGGTGCAGTTACACTTTCGGGTACTGCTCTTTCAGCAATTGTAGGTATTATTTTAAATATGATTTTGCCCAAGAACACTAAGGTAACTGAATAAGATTGTCTTTTGCACCCCTATTATTAGTTGACAGATGATCGATTAATTGATAGAATATATAAGGTCCAATTGGACACATTTAGCTTTTTCTTGGTTATAGGTCGCCAACCTGTCACTCGGATTAGGCTCAAGAATAAAGGAGAATACACATGGCAATCTCAAAAGAGAAAAAAAATGAAATTATGGCGCAATATGCTCGTCATGAAGGTGATACTGGTTCAGTTGAAGTGCAAGTAGCAGTGCTTACTTGGGAAATCAACCATTTGAACGATCACATTAAACAACACAAAAAAGATCACGCAACATATCGTGGTTTGATGAAAAAAATTGGTCGTCGTCGTAATTTATTGGCTTACCTACGCCGTACAGATGTAAACCGTTACCGTGAGTTAATTCATTCATTAGGACTACGTCGTTAATTTATACTATCTATCCCACTTGGAAGTGGATTAGACTTATATCTTATAGCCTGTTTTTACAGGCTTTTTCTCTTTTTTGAGAAAATCATTAGAAAGTTGTTTATCTTTTCTTGGAAGTCAACTCAAAGAAAGAGTGTTTATTTTTATTTTAAAAACCTCTTAGTATTCTAAGAGGTTTTTGAGTGATTAAACAGTGAGTGGGTAGCTTGATGGATATGACGAGCTGTTTCAGCATTGTTCATTGTATATAGGTGAACTCCTGCTACATCATTTGTTACTAGGTCAACGATTTGGTCAACAGCATAGGCTAGACCAGCAGCTCTGAGTGATTCTGGTTGGTATTCATATTTTTCTAAAATGGCTTTGAACTTCCGCGGTAAATGTATATTTTTACATGTTTTTAAGAGGCGAAGTGCTTGGTTCCTGTTGATAATAGGCATAATGCCGGCAATAATAGGCACTTCAATATCTGCTAGTGAACATTTTTCTTTAAAGTTATAAAAAGCTTCATTATCAAAGAATAGTTGGGTTACTAATGTTGAACAACCTGCCTCAACTTTCTTTTTAAGATTTTTGATGTCTGATACAGAATTAGTTGATTCAGGATGAATTTCTGGGTAGCAAGCTCCAATAATATTAAAATGCGGAGCTTCGGTTTTAATGTAGGAAATTAAGTCTGTAGCATATGGGAAATCTTTTTTGGGTGGGAGTCCATTGATGATATCTCCACGTAATGCCAAAATTTGATGAACTCCGATAGTATCTAAAGAATGAAGAACTGATTTTACTTTTTCTTTGGTTAAATAAGCTGCCGGTAAGTGAGCAATCGTCGGAATCTGCAAGTCATTGTAAACGTAGTTGACTAGACGAACGGTTGTTTCTTCTACATTTAGATTATTATTACTACAAGTCACACTGATAAAATGAGGGGCCAACCCCTGCATCTCATTAAGAGTTTGAAAAATTTTTTCATTAGCTATTTCTGGTTTTGGAGGAAAGATTTCAAATGAGAGACTTGGGGGCTGACCAATCATAAATTAGAGTTCCTTTCTAGCTGCCTTAGCTGCTGTTGTTAAGTGGATAAGGCTCGCTTTTGTTTCTGCTTCTCCACGTGTTTTGAGACCGCAATCGGGATTAATCCAAACTTTTTCTTTTGGTACTTTTGCAAGAATTGCCTCGATCGTATGGCTGATTTCTTCTACAGAAGGCACTCGTGGAGAGTGGATGTCGTAAACACCCGGACCTACTTGAGTTTGGAAGTTTTGTGCTTTTAGTTCATCCAAAATAACAAGATTTGAACGACTTGCTTCAAAGGAAATGACATCTGCATCCATATTATCAATGGCTGGAATGATATCTGTGAATTCACTATAACACATATGTGTATGGATTTGTGTATCTGGAGCTACTGTTGCATGTACCAAACGAAAAGCTGGAATAGCCCAATCAAGGTATTCGCTGTACCAATCGCTACGACGTAATGGAAGTTTTTCACGCAGAGCAGCTTCGTCGATCTGTATAATTTTAATACCTGCTGCCTCTAAATCAAGCACTTCTTCCTTAATAGCTAGAGCGATTTGTAAGGTAGATTCTTTGATAGAAATATCTTCGCGAGGGAAAGACCAGTTAAGAATTGTTACAGGACCTGTCAACATTCCTTTAACGGGTTTATTGGTAAGACTTTGTGCATAACTGGACCATTTAACAGTAATTGGATTGAGGCGTGTGACATCTCCCCAGATAATAGGCGGTTTTACACCACGAAGGCCGTAAGATTGTACCCAACCATTCTTACTAAAGAGATAGCCAGATAGGTTTTCACCAAAGTATTCAACCATATCATTTCGTTCAAATTCTCCGTGAACGAGTACATCAAAATCTACTTCTTCTTGCCATTTTACCCACTCATCTGTACGAGCTTTCACAAATGCATCGTATTCGGATTCGGTGATTTCTCCACGACGGAAAGCAAGGCGATTACTGCGAACATCTTTTGTTTGAGGAAATGAACCGATCGTCGTTGTAGGAAGAAGTGGTAATTGCAATTTCTCTCTTTGAATGTTCTCACGTTCTGCAAAGCTTGGTTGGCGAGTGTAGTCAGCATCTGTCAATGCGTTTAATCGCTTATCTAGTTCTGGATCACGCCCCACACGTTCTAAAGCAAAGAGAGCTTTGTTGGTTTCAAGAGCTACTATTCCTTCACCATTGCGGATGGCATTTAGTTCGTTGAGCTCTTGTAACTTTTCAACTGCAAATGCAAAATGGTTGAGGATAGCTGGTTCAAAAACTTCATTAGCAGTTGTAAATGGTACATGAAGAAGAGAACAAGAGGTGGTGAGTACAATCTTTTCTGCAGGAATAGCATTTAAAATAGTCAAACTCTTTTCGTAGTTATTTCGCCAGATATTCTTGCCGTTGATAATGCCAGCATAAAGTGTTTTATCAGCGGGAAACCCAGTTTGTACTAGGCTTGCAGTCTCTTTTCCTTCAACAAAGTCAAGACCAATAGCATCAACAGGTAATGACGTCAATTCTGTATAAATATCGCGCACATCACCGAAGTAAGTCTGTATAAGAACTTGTAAGCCTTTTTTATCTTTTAAGAGCGTTTGATAGATATGTAGGAAAAGTGCTTTCTCTCTTTCTGTTAAATCTTTTACTAAACTAGGTTCGTCCAACTGAATGTTTTCAGCACCAAGCTCTACCAGTTTTGCAAAAACCTCCTTATAAGCTGTCGCCAAGCTATCTGCAACCTTTTCGGCTGACACCCCTTCTTCAAATTCTGTTAGTTGTAATAATGTAAAGGGTCCGACTAGGACTGGGCGGGTAACGATACCTAAGTCTTTCGCTTCTTGAAATTCATCAAAAATTTTGGAGCCAGTTAGTTTAATAGTAGTGTTTTTCTCAATAGCTGGAACGATGTAATGATAGTTCGTATTAAACCATTTTTTCATAGGTCTAGCACGTACATCCCCTTTGTCTCCTTGATAACCGCGCGCAAGAGCAAAATATTTCTCAAGGACAGTTACATCAAGTTCTTGGACATCTTTTGGTACGATATTAAATAGAACTGCTGCATCTAAAACATTGTCGTAGTGTGAAAAGTCGTTACTTGGTATTTCTGTAAGACCAGCTTTTTTGAGAAGTAGCCAATGTTTTGCCCTAAGTTCTTTTGCTGCTTGTAGTAGTTCTTTTTCTGAAATTTCATTTCTAAAATATTTTTCGGTAATGAATTTTAATTCGCGGTGTTCACCGATACGTGGAAAACCAATAATAGTTGTTGTCATATGAAATCCTCCAAAAATATTTCTATGTCCTAATCCTAACAGAAAAATAGGCATTTGTATAATTGTAAAAAATTAGAGAGGGTTATAGTTTCTCGTTATATCAACTATTTTTTATAAATATTTGAAAATAGTGTATAAATACTTGACTTTGAGTAAACTCCAGAGGTTATAATATTCATTGTAAAGAGTTAGAAGATTTTACCAATGAACTATTTATGAGAATAGAAAGGAGGGGAAAGTGAATATAAAAGAAGTTAGCCAATTGACAGGACTATCAAGTGATACTATAAGGTATTATGAACGAATTGGATTATTGCCACCTATTGCTCGAACGCATTCAGGTATCCGGAAGTTTTCGGGGAAAGATGTTGCAATATTGGAATTTATTCACTGTTTTAGAGCAACAGGAATGTCTATTTCTTCATTAACGAAGTATATGCATTTAATTTCAAAAGGAGATAGTAGTTTATTGGAGCGCCGACAGTTGTTAGAAGAGGAACGTTCGCGTTTAATGGAAGAAAGAATGAGAATTGATCAATCTCTAGAACGTTTGCAACAAAAAATTAGCGATTATCAAGAAACGCTTGCTAAGATGGAAAAAAATCTATTTACAGATAAGGAGAAAAAATGAAATCAGTAGAGTTTATTACAGCTGGAAAAGTGGGGATTAGGGAAATAGCTAGACCAAAACTGTTAGAGAACGATGATGTTATTATTCGAGTTGTGCGTTCTTGTGTCTGTGGTTCGGATTTATGGGCCTATCGTGGACTAAATGAGAAAGAGGAGCATTCAGACAATAGTGGTCATGAAATTATTGGGATAGTAGAGGAGGTAGGTTCTGCTATCACTACTGTGAAAAAAGGAGATTTTGTTATTGCTCCATTTACTCATGGTTGTGGCAATTGCCCAGCATGTCGTTCAGGATTTGAAGGTGGGTGTCAAGGTCATAGTGCGGCAACGAATTATTCATCAGGTTATCAAGCAGAATATGTTCGTTATACTCATGGAGAGTGGTCTCTTATTAAAATTCCTGGTCAACCAGCTGATTACAGTGAGGGGATGTTAGCCTCTTTACTAACACTATCTGACGTTATGCCTACTGGTTATCATGCGGCACGAGTGGCGAATGTTCAACCTGGAGATACAGTTGCTGTTATTGGTGATGGTGCTGTAGGACTATGTGCCGTCATTGCTGCCAAGTTACGAGGTGCAAAGAAGATCATTATCATGAGTCGTCATGAGGATAGACAAACATTAGCGCTAGAATTTGGAGCGACTGATATTGTTTCTGAACGTGGTAAAGAAGGTGTAGAAAAAGTGTTAGAATTGACTCAGGGATCCGGTGTTGATGCGGTATTAGAATGTGTCGGAACAACGCTGTCGACTGAAACGGGCGCTCAGATTGCACGACCTGGTGCTATAGTTGGTCGAGTAGGTTTACCACATGGAGAGGATGTTAAAATAGCAACTTACTTTGGAAAGAATATTGCTTTTGCAGGAGGACCAGCTTCTGTAACAACATATGTCAAAGGAGGCTTATTGCAGGCGGTATTGGATGGTCAAATCAATCCTGGAAAAGTATTTACAAAGTCTTATCCACTAGATGATGTCGCTCAAGCTTATAAGGATATGGATGAAAGAAAAACCATTAAGTCAATGCTGGTTATGTAATCATTTCGTATGCTATTAAACGATAAAACAGCTAGAAATCTCATTATACGGATTTTCTAGCTGTTTTTATTGTTATGTTTTAATTAAAATAAAAAAATCAAAACAAGTTTTAAGAACAGACTTTCTTTGACTTGTATTGATTTATTTTTTCTTTCTGTTACGGTTATAAGTATTTTTGAATGTTTTTGCAAGTCCACTTTTTACCAAGTGAAGTCCAAACATACCTGTAACATTTGCTAGTAACAAAGCCATAAAGACAGACATACCTAATGATAAATAGATATAACTTGATAGGACCATTATGAGACTAAAAAGAGCAATATGAATAAAAAAGAATAATTCTCTGATACGCTCTTGATTAGCTTTGGGTGTTTTATAGACTTGAAAACTAGTTTTTTTCTCTTTCGGGATGTACTCTTCGTATTGGTATTCATGGGACTGATATTGTCTTAGTGCCATATCGTCTCCTTTTCTGCTTTTTAAAGAATACCATAACATTACTTGGGTTTTGTTTCATTTATGTTACAATCACATTACAATAAAAATGAGAAAAGTCTGAACATTAAAATGATTGTGTTGACTTATCAAGACTTTTTCTTTTTGGTATAATAATCTTTATGAAAAAAATTATTATTACAGCAACTGCAGAGAGTATTGAGCAAGTCAAAGAGCTATTGGCAGCAGGAGTTGATCGTATTTATGTTGGTGAGGAAGATCATGCTTTGCGTATTCCAACGAATTTTACATATGACGAGTTACGAACGATTGCGGAACTTGTCCATGATGCCGGTAAAGAATTGACTATTGCAGCGAATGCTTTGATGCATCAAGAGATGATGGATAGTATTAAGCCGTTCATGACATTGCTAAAGGAAATTAATGTTGATTATCTTGTAGTCGGTGATACAGGGATTTTTTATATTAATAAGCGTGATGGTTACAATTTTAAATTGATTTATGATACTTCCGTCTTTGTGACTTCTAGTCGTCAGATTAATTTCTGGAAGGACCATGGAGCTGTTGAGGCTGTACTAGCAAGAGAAATTCCGTCAGAAGAACTGTTTGATATTGCTAAAAATTTAGAAATACCGGCAGAAATTTTAGTTTATGGAGCATCGGTTATTCACCACTCTAAGCGGACATTATTGCAAAATTATTACAATTTTACAAGGGCTAGTGAAACAGACTTATCTCGTGATCGTGGTTTGTTCTTAGCAGAGCCGAGTGATCCAGATAGCCATTATTCTATTTTTGAAGACAAACATGGTACTCATATCTTTATCAACAATGATATCAATATGATGATGAAGTTGACAGAGCTGTATGAACATGGTTATTGTCATTGGAAATTAGATGGAATTTATTGTCCGGGACAGAACTTTGTTGAAATTGTTAAATTGTTTGTTCAAGCAAGAGAATTGTTGGAACAAGGAGAATTGACTTATAACGAAGCCTTTCTTTTGGATCAAGAAATTCGTAGACTTCATCCAACTGAGCGTGCTCTAGATACAGGATTCTATGAATTTGAACGGGATAAGGTAAAGTAGAAATGGAGTTAGTATCTCCGCCTGATGTAAGATGACTAGTTATTGAAAATACTCACATCTATCTTGAAAATAGAAAGTAGTAACGATGATGAAAAAAACAGTAAAACGTCCTGAGGTTTTATCACCCGCTGGGACTTTAGAGAAATTGAAGGTAGCCATTGATTATGGTGCAGATGCCGTTTTTGTCGGTGGTCAAGCTTATGGATTACGTAGTAGAGCAGGAAACTTTACTATGGATGAAATGCGAGAGGGAATTGAATATGCCCATGCTCGTGGTGCAAAAGTGTATGTAGCGGCTAATATGGTAACGCATGAAGGAAATGAAGAAGGAGCAGGTGCTTGGTTTCGCGAGTTACGAGATATGGGGTTAGATGCAGTGATCGTATCGGATCCAGCGCTGATTGTTATCTGTGCGACAGAGGCACCTGGACTTGAAATTCATCTCTCAACTCAAGCTTCATCTACCAATTATGAGACATTTGAATTTTGGAAAGAGTTAGGTTTGACTCGGGTTGTGTTAGCGCGTGAAGTAACTATGGCAGAAGTAGCTGAGATTCGAAAGCGGACCGATGTTGAAATTGAAGCATTTGTTCATGGAGCTATGTGTATTTCTTACTCAGGACGTTGCGTCCTGTCGAATCATATGAGCAAGCGTGATGCTAACCGTGGTGGTTGTTCTCAATCTTGTCGTTGGAAGTATAATCTTTATGATCTTCCTTTTGGTGAAGAACGTCGCTCTATTAAAGGCGAGGTGCCCGAGGAATTTTCTATGTCTGCTGTGGATATGTGCATGATTGATCATATTCCAGATATGATTGAAAATGGTGTGGATAGCCTGAAAATTGAAGGACGTATGAAGTCTGTTCATTATGTTTCAACAGTAACCAATTGCTACAAAGCAGCGGTGGATGCGTATTTAGAGAGTCCAGAAAGATTCGAGGCGATCAAGCAAGATTTGATTGATGAATTATGGAAAGTAGCGCAACGGGAATTAGCCACAGGTTTTTACTATAGTCCACCAAGTGAGAATGAGCAATTATTTGGAGCTCGCCGTAAAATTCCAGAATATAAATTTATTGGAGAAGTTGTTTCTTTTGATGAGAAAACGATGATAGCTACCATTCGGCAACGAAATGTTATCCATGAGGGTGACAAAGTAGAGTTTTATGGTCCGGGATTCCGCCATTTTGAAACAACTATTCAGGAATTACGTGATTCAACGGGCGAAAAAATTGAGCGTGCTAACAAGCCAATGGAATTATTAACTATCAAGATGGAGCGTGTAGTCTATCCGGGAGATATGATCCGTTCTTGTAAATCAGGACTTATCAATCTTTACAAAGAGGATGGTCAATCCTTGACGATTCGAGCATAAGTAAAAAGGCTGCTTGGTCAGCCTTTTTGTTTTTGAGATGTTGTTATGTTATCTGGTATAAGGGTTAGTCTTTTTATATCTTTGATTTGAATGATGCTGGTTACTTGATATTTAAACTGTTTCATAATAAGGCGTTGACGCTTGCGATCGTATTTGACAATTTCGCCTGTGAAACTACGATTACAATCACCATATATCACATGAATAGCAGCTTTTTTATAGAGAGCTAGTTCTAATTGATTTTTAATTTCTTCCATGCTATCTATTTCATGACTTGGTGTTGCTTGATGATTGTTTAAAAAAATGTCTAAATACCTTAATATGATCTCTAAAAACTTCTTCATAGCAGAATCCTTTCAAACTTGATATAATCATATTATCTAAATTATGATAAAATAACAAGAGTTTTCGAATAGAGAAGTAAGGAGGAAATAAATGGCAGAATTTACATTTGAAATTGAAGAACAATTATTGGTTCTTTCGGAAAATGATAAGGGGTGGACAAAAGAACTCAATCGAGTGTCTTTTAATGGTGCACCAGCTAAGTATGATATTCGTACATGGAGTCCTGATCATACAAAAATGGGTAAGGGGATTACACTTAGTAACGAAGAGTTTCAGACTTTAGTAGATGCCTTGTCTAACAAATAAAAAAGAGAAGCCTAAGCAAAGTAGGCTTCTTTTGTTGTAATAGGCTGTAATAAACGATGTAACAAAGTTACCAAGGTAATTTTAGCTAAGTCTGGTAGAATGAAGGGGAAGATGGTCCATGTCAAAGTATCAGACCAAGCTGCTCCTGAAACAAGTTTAAATACCAAACTACCAAGCGCAAAGCAGATCATTGTACCTAAAAGACAAGCAAAAAAGACAATGATAGGGCTAGAGTTTGCTTTAGTTACCATAGAAGTGAGAGCAGCATAGATGAGAAAGCCCCATAAAAACCCTGCTGTTGGTCCTGTCAAAGCGGCAAAACCACCAGAGAAGCCAGCAAAAACAGGTAATCCAATAGCTCCAAGAATGAGATATAGTCCGACACTTGATATTGCTTCTTTTGGTTTGTAGAGACTAGCAATTAAGCCAATAGCTAGGGTTTGCAAGGTAAAAGGCACAGGACCGATAGATAAACTAATTTGAGATAGGGTAGCTATGAGAGCTGTTCCAATAGCGATATAAACGAGTGATTGAGTAGATGTTTTTTTCAATGTGTTATCCTTCTTTCTTTTTATGGGTAACATAAATTATAGTTGGATGACGAACTAAAGTCAATATTTTCTCATCGGCTGTAACAAGATATAGCCAAAGTTTATAACCTTTTATAAAAAAGTTATATGGAGAAAAAACAAAAATATAAAAGTCTTATTGTGTTAAATAATGATAGAATGATAAAAAAGAAAGTGAGAATATTAATGACAGAACTATTAACCATTTATCATACCCTAAAATCAAAAACTTGGATTGATTTAACTCATCAAATGATAGAAACTAGCCCTCGTTTTCCTGCTTTACCTGCGTTGGAGAAAAAGACCTTATTCACTCATAAGGATGGTTTTTTTGTAGAGCAATTTAGTGTTGTAGGACAATATGGAACGCACATTGATCCCCCTATTCACTTTGTAGAAGGTGCGCGCTATTTGGATGAGATTGCATTGAAAGATTTGTTTTTACCGCTTTATGTGATTGATAAATCTCAAGCTGTGAAAGAGAATAATGATTATGAAATAACTAAGCAGGATATTCTTGATTTTGAAGCAGAGTATGGTGTCATTGCTCCTGCCTCTTTTGTAGCATTTCGGTCAGATTGGTCTAAACGTTGGCCGCATCAAGATGTGCGATTCGCAATTTAGATGAAGCTGGAGTACAGCATACTCCGGGGTGGAGTCATGATGCTTTGGAGTACCTGATAAATGAGCGTAAGGTTACAGCTGTAGGACACGAAACGCTTGATACGGATGCGGGCGTATCTGTAGCAAGAAATGGTGGTAGTCTACCCGAAGAGTATTATCTGTTATCGCAGGATATCTACCAATTAGAAGTGATGAATAATTTGGATAAAGTTCCAGCAACAGGTGCTCTTATATTTATTTCCTTTCCACATTGGGAAAAAGCTTCTGGTTCACCAGTTCGTGCCTTGGCTATTTTACCATGAAAATAAGAAAAGGCTAGATCACTATATCGTGATTAACCTTTTCTTTGAAAATAAATCTTTTTAAAGACTTGAGACCAGTTGTTATTAGAAACAGAGGCTTAAGTCTTTTATAGTTGTAGCGAATAGCTATCTCATGGTTACAAATTCTTCAGATCCAGTCGGGTGAATTGCAACAACTGCATCAAAATCAGCTTTTTTGGCTCCCATCTTGATGGCGACAGAGAATCCTTGAATCATTTCATCTACTCCGTAACCGATACCGTGCAATCCCACAATAGTTTCGTCTGGACCAACTGTTACCAACTTGAATTTGGCCATCTGACGATTGTTTGCCATAGCAGTATACATGGAAGTAAAGGCAGAAGTGTAAATAGTGACCTGTTCTTTTCCGTATTTCCTATGTGCTTCTTCTTCTGTAAGACCGACTGTACCGATAGCAGGGTGTGAAAAAACGACAGTTGGAATGGTTGTGTAATCCATTTTTGCTTTTTTTTGTCCGTTGAATAGTCTTTCGGAGAGCAATCTTCCAGCTTTAATAGCAACAGGAGTCAATTCTTTTTCACCTGTTACATCACCCAATGCATAGATTCCTTTAACGATGGTTTCTTGATATTCATTGACTGCGATATGTCCAGACTGTGTTAAGGTAACTCCGGTAGCTTCTAAGTTCAGTTGTTCAATATTTGGCTGGCGGCCAGTTGCCCAGAGTACTTGTTCTGCTGTATGTGTGCTTCCATCTTCAAACGAAATACTCACAAGTTCATTTTCTAATTTTTCTAGTTTAGTAGGGATTTTATGGGTGTAAAGAGGTAAGTTTGTACGATTCATTTCCTCCATGAGAGCATCTGTAATGTATCTATCAAAGTTTCGTAATGGGCGTTCTCCACGAACAAAGAGCTCTGTTTTTACTCCAAGTCCATGAAGGAGACCAGCCATTTCGACAGCGATATAGCCAGCTCCAATAATCGCTATTGATTTCGGTAATGTTGTCCATGCAAAGACATCATCAGATACAATGCCCCATTCGTTACCAGATATGTTTGGAATGTTTGGCTTGGATCCTGTTGCGATAACAATATGTTTTGCTTTAATGAACTCCCCATTTACTTCTATCGTATGATCATCTACAAAACGAGCGAATCCCTGAATTACTTCAACTCCGTTATTGTTAAATGTATTTTCATACGAAGCACGAGAACGTTTAATGTACTGATCTCGATTATTACACAAGGTGGTAAAATCAAAGTTTGTCTGTTGGCTAGTGAAGCCATATTCTGGTCCGTAGTGATGGATAGCTTCAGCTATTTGAGAACCATACCACATAATTTTCTTTGGAACACAGCCAAGATTGACACAGGTTCCACCGATGTTACTTCCTTCAATAATAGCTGCCTTTGCTCCATAACTGGCTGCTCTATTGATAGTAGCAATTCCACCACTTCCTCCACCGATGCTAATAATATCAAATTCTCTCATGTTCATCCTCCGGTTATCTGTCTTATCTTTATTCTACTTTATTTATTGCTTTCAATCAAAAATCCACTACGCATGTTTACCTTACAAAATTGTAAGTAGTAAAATTCACGAATTTTTTTTAAAATGATTAGGAAAAGGCTTGCAATTATTGTTGTGTTTGTGTATTATATAGATAACACAAAAGTAAATTTTATATGGAAAAGGAGTCGTTTATGTTAAAGACAAAGAAAGCAAAGATTGCTTTGTTTAGTGGACTAGGAGTGGCGGCAGTTGCTTTGGTAGGGGGAGCACTTATTTTCAGCGGTATGTTTAATGGTGCACCGACTGGAACGGAGTCACCAGTAGCGAGTTTGACATATAGTGTTGTTCAAGAAGGATCTATTGCTTCATCTACATTATTGACAGGTACTGTTTCTGCTGCTGACGAGCAATATGTTTACTATGATTCATCCAAAGGAGATTTGAGTGAAGTGCTTGTTGAACCAGGAAAACAAGTTGAAGTAGGCACTCCGCTGATTCGATATGATGCAACAGAGTTACAGGTGGCGCTCAATTCAGCAGTTCGTGGACGAGACAAAATTGGACGTCAAATTGAAGAGTTAAGAACAAATGGTCAAACTATACAAACAACTGGGGATGCTGCTGTGGATGAAGCGACAGCTGCATCGACACAACGTAGTGTAGATTTGCAGTTGGCAGATTTATACGATTCGTATGCAGATGCTCAAGCAGCTGTAGATAAAGCCTATACAGCAGTGCAAGAAGCAACTGTAACTAGTACGGTTAATGGTACGGTTGTAGAGGTAAACAAATCTGTATCTAAAAGTGCAACCTCAAGTCAGACAGTTGTACATATTGTCAACCAAGGTAGCCTACAAGTTGCTGGTACCTTAACAGAATATGATTTAGCGAATATTGCTGTGGATCAAGAGGTAAAATTAACGACAAAGGTTTATCCTGAAAAAGAGTGGATGGGAAAAATTACCTATATCTCTAACTATCCAGCCAGTGATCAAACGGTCAGTGCAGGTACTGGTGGTAGCACAGGAGCAAAATATCCATTTAAAGCAGTTTTAACGAGTGAATTGGGTGAATTAAAACAAGGTTTTTCTGTCAATATTGAAGTTGTGAATACGACCAAAAATATCTTAGTTCCAGTCACAGCCGTGGTATTGGAGGGAGAAACGAGTTTCGTGTGGACATTGGTTGACGGCAAGGTTAAAAAAGTAGAAGTAACTCTTGGAAATGCAGATGCACTCAATCAAGAAGTGACTGCTGGTTTAGCAGTGGGAGACAAAGTAATCACTATTCCAACTCCAGATTTAGAGGACGGAAAAGAGGTTGAAGCTAATGAAGAACCAGCTAATTAAATTAACAAATATTAATAAATCTTATAAAAATGGTGATCAGGAACTGCGAGTTTTAAAAGATATTGATTTGGAAGTGGAAGAGGGAGAGTTCTTAGCTATTATGGGACCATCTGGTTCTGGAAAATCTACCTTGATGAATATCATCGGTTTATTAGATCGCTCCAGTTCAGGAAATTATCAGTTAGATGGAGAAGAGGTTAGTCAACTTTCAGAAAAAAAACTAGCGCAAGTGCGAAATAATCAGATTGGCTTTGTTTTCCAACAATTTTTCCTCTTAGCTAAGCTAAATGCCTTGCAAAATGTTGAGCTACCTTTGATTTATGCAGGTGTTCCGGCTGCAAAGCGTAAAAAATTAGCCAAAAGATATTTGGAAAAAGTAGAATTAGCAGAGCGAATGGAGCATTTACCTTCAGAGCTTTCAGGCGGGCAAAAACAGCGTGTTGCCATTGCACGTGCTTTGGTCAACACACCAGCTATCATTTTAGCAGATGAACCAACGGGTGCTTTGGATACGAAAACCGGTGAACAAATTATGGAATTGTTGACGGAGCTGAATAATGAAGGAAAAACCATTATCATGGTTACTCACGAACCAGAAATCGCTGCGTATGCCAAACGAAAAATTGTTCTACGTGATGGTATTATAACTGAAGATAGCAGAAGGGAGGAGAGTTAGGTGGAAAACTGGAAATTTGCCTTGAAATCAATACTGGCTCACAAGATGCGCTCTCTTCTAACAATGTTAGGTATTATCATCGGTATATCGGCAGTTGTAACGATTGTTGCAATGGGAACTGGTATGAGTAAGAGTTTAGAAAAAGCCTTTGCTAAGGATCAAAATAATGTTCAGGTCTACTTTAATCCATCAGTAGCTGCTGAAGATGCGTCTGTAGAAGGTTTATCTCTTATGATGGGTGGTGGAGAGGGTTCTGTTTCAATGGAAGAAGAACCTGATTTAACTACAAATATGTTACAAGGCTTGCTAGATATTGATGGTGTTAGCAATTATTATATCAGTTTGTCTCATTTATCAACAGTTGTTTCTGGCAAGAAGAAAGCTGATAATGTGACGATTAACGGGGTTAGTCATTCTTACTTTGATGTAAAAAAATTAGATATTTTAGCGGGACGATCATTTACACAAAATGATTACAGTCGTTTTTCACGAATGATGATGTTGGATATCAATTTAGCTGAAAAACTATTTGGAACGATGGAAGCTTCTCTGAATCAGACGGTTTCTATTAACCAAAACTCCTACTTGATTATCGGTGTATATAAGGAGCCCAAAGCAGGCTCTGCTGTATTTGGTAGGAATTCAGGTGGCAATGCCATTATGACCAATACGCAATTGGCGGCAGAAATGGGAATGAAAGAAAATAGTTCTCTTTATGTTTACATCGAAGATATTGCTCGTGTATCAGAAGTTGGCAGAGCAGCAGCAGATTATTTAACAAAGGTGACGGGTTTGAAAGAAGCCAAGTATGATATTTTCGATATGTCAGATCTGCTAGAGACCTTTAAATCTCAAATGGGTGGTGTAACTATTTTTATCGGTGCTGTTGCAGGAATCTCATTGTTGGTTGGCGGTATCGGTGTTATGAACATCATGTTGGTTTCCGTTACAGAGAGAACACGAGAAATTGGTTTGCGAAAAGCTTTGGGAGCTACTCGGGGAACTATTTTATTGCAATTCTTGATTGAAGCTATGGTGTTAACAACGCTAGGCGGAGTGATTGGGCTTTTATTAGCTCAATTGGCAGTTTTAGCTGTGAATGCTGGAAAATTGATGGGAGAAGGTATGGTAGCAGAAATATCGGTATCGGTTGTTTTAGGTAGCTTACTCTTCTCAGCATTAGTTGGAATTGTATTTGGCGTATTGCCTGCAAACAAAGCTTCTAAACTAGATCCTATTGAAGCGCTACGCTATGAGTAGGATGAACAGAAATATACAGAGTATAAATCAGTCCTAAGGCTGATATATTGGAATAAGAAAAGAGTTATACTATACTCGATCCTAAATATTTTTCATAATCTCCTTGAGAAGCATCAGCAATAGCTGATGTTTTTCAATTTTCTTGTTTAAAATAAAGACTACCTTGATCTAACTCAAGATAGTCTATTTATTTACTTCATGGTTGGAAACAGTAGTACGTCACGAATAGTAGTGGTATTCGTCAAAAGCATACATAGACGATCAATACCGATTCCTAGTCCACCTGTTGGTGGCATACCGTACTCAAGAGCTTCAATATAATCATAATCGACACCAGTTGCTTCGTCATCGCCTAGTTCTTTGGCTTTGACTTGTGCTTCAAAGCGTTCTAGCTGATCGATTGGGTCGTTTAACTCTGTAAAGGCATTTCCATATTCTTTGGTCATGATAAAGAGTTCAAATCGATCCGTGAAGCGAGGGTCCTCAGCATTTTTCTTTGCAAGTGGAGATACAGACACTGGATGACCATAGACAAAAGTTGGCTGGATAAGTGTTTTTTCAACGTATTCTTCAAAGAAGCTGTTGATAATTTGACCAACTTCCGTATGGTGTTTTTCCACAGGAACTTTATGCTCTGCAGCAAGGGCTTTTGCTTCTTCAAAGCTCATTTCTTGCCAGAAGTCAATACCAGTTTGTTCCTTAATAGCATCAACCATATGGATACGTTTAAAAGGTTTGTGAATGGCAATTTCCGTTCCCTGATAGACGACTGGACCTTCGCCAACGACAACTTGAGCAGTATGCTGGATAATGCCTTCTGTCAAATCCATAATATCAAGATAGTCTGCGTAAGCTTGATAAACTTCAATAGAAGTAAATTCAGGATTATGAGTTGCATCCATGCCTTCGTTACGGAAGATACGTCCAATTTCATAGACACGCTCCATACCCCCTACGATCAAACGTTTCAAATGAAGTTCTGTTGCAATGCGGAGTACCATATCCATATTCTGTGCATTGTGGTGGGTGATAAATGGACGTGCAGCTGCTCCACCAGCTTCATTGTGCAATACAGGTGTTTCTACTTCTAGAAAACCAAGACCATCTAAGTAGCGACGAATTTCAGAAATAATTTTTGAACGTGTGACAAAGCGATTGAAGCTTTCGCGATTGGTAATTAAGTCTAAATAACGTTTGCGATAGCGTGTTTCAATATCTGTTAAGCCATGAAATTTTTCCGGTAATGGACGAAGTGCTTTGGACAAGTGAGTTAGCTTGTGAGCGTGAATAGTTAGTTCACCTACATTGGTTTTCATCACAATACCTTCAACACCTACAAAATCGCCAAGATCAGCTTTTTTAAAGATTTCGTAATTTTCTTCTCCCACATCATCTTTGCGGACGTACAGTTGAATTTGTCCTTCACGATCCTGAATATGCGCAAAACCAGCTTTTCCTTTTCCGCGTTTTGTCATGATACGTCCTGCAACAATGACTGTTTGAGACAATTCTTCCAACTCTTCTTTTGATTTATCTGAGAAGTTTGCTTTTAGTTGAGCAGAGTGTGCTGTTCGCTCAAAACGCTTACCGAAAGGGTCAATTCCTTGTTCAGCAAGAGCGGTCATTTTTTCACGACGGACAATCTGTTGATCGTTTAATTCTTCAAAATGTTCAGTTGACATAAAAATTTCATTCCTCCAAAGTCTGTTCCTTTTATTGTATCATAGAACAGGTAAAAAATCAGTATAAATAACCATTCCACAAGAAAAATAGTTAGAATCTATTGTTTATCTTTGTAACGTGTATCATTCCAAGAAATTTCTTTAAATGTTACGAGGTCATTAGTTTCTAAAATAGTGATAGAAGCATTGTTCAATCCTCCACGTTTACGGAGTTGTCCAGTAGGATAACCTAGTAATGTCCTTATAGAAGCAGTTAATATTGCACCATGGCTGACGATAAGGATATTTTTAAAAGAAGGATCAATGATTCTTTTAAGCGTATCTGTGAAACGCGTTGTCGCCTGTTGAACAGTTTCTCCGTCAAACATATCTGCTTGGAAAACGGCAACATTCTCTTTTAGGGCACGGTATTGATGAGGGTAAATGGAGCGAAATACATCAATCTTCATACCTTCGAGACGCCCAAAATTCCATTCACGCAAGTGAATATTGCTCTCTACTTCTGAGCAAAAATGATTTTTCTGTGCAATGTATTCTGCTGTTGTTCTAGCTCGTTGCAGATCGCTAGAATAAATTTTATCAAATGGAATCGCGGAAAGGTGATGGGCTAATTTTTCCAAATCTTGATAGGCTTCTGGTACAAGTGCAGAGTCACCAGAATATCCTTGAAAACGTCCTTCTACATTCCACTCGGTTTTTCCGTGACGAACGAAGTATATATTCACACTTTATTCCTTTCCTCAACAATATCTGCAAATTGTGCTTGTACCATGTCGGCTAAGGTTTGGCTATTGATGCGAATAGAGCGACCAATTTCACCTGCTGAAACGACAATTTGTTCCATTGTTACTGCTATCTGATCAATAAAAATAGGGAAATGATGTTTTTGATAGATGCCGATAGGGTTGTTAGCACCGTGAATGTAGCCAGTGGTTTTCTCTAAATCTTTTTGCGGAATCATGCTGACTTTTTTATTTCCAGAGATGGTGGCTAATTTTTTCTCTGAAAGATGTTTTGTAATGGGGACAACTCCAATAATTGGTCCAGTTTTATCGCCAATTAAAGCTAAGGTTTTGAAAATTTCTTCGTGTGTAACGTCTGGTGGTAGTTGATTTTCAAGAGCATTTAAAACAAGGCTATCATGATTGATCTTAGCCTTGTCTAGTATTTGTTCTACCAATGTCTTTTTTATTCGTGCTTTTTTCCCCATTATTTGTACTTTTCCTCTAATTTACTCATCCAAAGTCCAAGTCCTATTCCCAAACCAAACAAAAAGATAGCAGCTATCCATGTTCCAAATCCAGCACCAGTATAGGAAATAGATTCTTTATTATTTGCTTGAGGAATCAAGATTAAGAGAGTGGAGGAGGAGACAATTCCGATGATAAAATGATAGACACGCGAATGATAGACTTTGAGAGCATGGTCCATTGCTTTTGAAAAAGCAATCATAGCAAGTGCTCCTCCGATAGCGATTGGTAAGAAAGTGCCGAATAAATCAAGTGATTTAAAACCGTTTAGCATCGGTGTATAGATACCTAAAATCAATAACAAGTTAGATGGACTAAGTCCGGGCACCAATACACCCAGTGCAATTAACGCACCAGCTAAGATGAAGCTAATAAAATTAGCAGGTAAGGTTCCGACAAAATCACTTAAATTATATAGAAAGAAGCCAGACAGAATAAACGTTCCCACTAACCAGCCCAAGTCAATTGCATCTCGTGAACTCTTTCTTGTAGATTCTGCTAAAAGACTCGGAATAGTTCCTATAATTGCTCCAGCAAATGCCCAAAGAACAGGGACTTGAAAATACTGTAAAAGAAACTCTACAGGAAATGAGAATAGAGCAATTCCTAAAATTCCTCCAATTCCAACAGGAATAAAATAAAGAAAGTTTTCTTTAAAGTTTTGTCGAATATTAGCCAAGAAGCTTATAAGACGCTCATATATTCCTAAAATAGCAGCTAGTACACCACCCGACACACCGGGTAGAATAAATCCAAGTGCGATAATCATTCCTTTGATGATTCTTGCAATCCAAGAAGTCATAGTATCCTCCAATGTCCTATTTATACTTTTTTAATTATAGCATAAAATAGTGAGAATGGTAGAATCAGAAAACAAGTTAGAAAAATCTAACTTGTTGAGAGAAAAAGTATTAGTTTGTGTTGTAATAAAAATCGTGTCTCGTTCTATAAAGTAAGATTAGAAGAACACAAGAGATAACGGTAGAGGGAAGAATATAACTAATATTGTACTGAAATGAATAAAGCCAGACAGGAACATTTTTTGGGGCATAGTCTGCATAAAAGATAATGCCAGCTAGAAAATTTGATAACAATCGAACACTGCCACCTAGTAAACTAGCAAATAAGATGATAAAACTGGCATTTGAAAAATTCTTTTGTTTCTTAAGTGCTGGTGCCAATATACCTGCTAAACCAATTCCAGCATAAGCTAGTGCATAATCAAGAAAAACTTGAAATAGATTTAAAAAGTAGCCACCATAAAAGAGTTGAATAGTTCCTACGACACCTCCAGCAAGAATGCCAGTCCTTAATCCATGACGAAGAGACAGTAGCAAAATCGGCAGCATGGCGAGAGAAACAGAACCACCTTGTGGCATCGTAAAGAGAGGGAATTTGTCAAAGACCAGAGCAATAGCTGAGAAAATAGCAACTTCGGCTAAGATATGTAATTTTGTTTGCGACATGAAAACTCCTTTTTATAATGAAAATCATACAATTGGACTTATTAGCTAGCTCAACCAATTGTTTCTTTAGACAGATAAATTCTGTAAATATGACATAATTTTTATTCAAGAGATGGCTTGTAGTCTATTTGATAGGGGTGTTATACAAGATTAGTCTTATTCTGATATTTTGGAGAAGAACGTAGCGGAATCCAGTATAGTGAAGAGAAACGGTAAAAAAACAAAGTAGTTAGTGATGGGCTGTGTGTCATAGCTATGTGAGGCATGAAAAAACTCCTTTGCAATAGCAACAAAGGAGAAAATTGTTAGATGAATAGTCCATCATTGTCACAATTCCTACGCTAGTTTTAACTAGATCAGGTTCGAGGATTTCGTAAAAACGATCTCAGCCGAAGCACTCCTTTGTGGTAAAATATTCAATTATTCAGGAACAGTAAATAGTTTTTGATAAACTTGATTTGGGTCTTTTAGAGTAGTAATGATATTTAAGTCAAGGTGTTGGTCAAAACCATTTACACGTCCATGAGATGTGTATTGGTGAAGATCGTAGTTCAGATCAGTTTTTGGAGCAGCGTTGTAGTAGCCAGAGTTATCACCATAAGTTGGAATCCAAACAGCATCAAATTTATCTACAGTGATACTATGGTCTTCCATGAAGTATGTACCAACATAGATTCCAATATTTTTAGCACCCAGAGTTTCTAATTCTTTACGAAAGGCTTCAACCCCTGCATTCATATCCTCCATTGTGTGTTCTTCAACGTCTAGCCAATAAAAAGTTGGACTATACGGACTAGCTGCTTTATAGAAACTCTGAGCTTCTTCTTTCATATTCTCAATGCTATTTCCTGTCACATAAGCATAGACAGCAACAGGAATATTCCGTTCTTGAAACTCTGTGATATGGATGTCAAATGCTTTATCTAATCCATTTTTATCGGTTGCAGAATTTTCTCTTTTCGTATGAGAACCGCTTTGGATACGCACAATTGCTCCAGAAATATGTTGACTAAGAATATCATAATCAATTTCTGAAGGTCTTTGCCAAGCAGAAACATCAATGATGGGTTTCATTTCAAGTGCATTCTCAATATGGTATTGGGGTATGGTATTTATTTTTTTAGTACTACTTGTTTCTACAATTGTAGTTTCAGTAGTTGTCTCAATTTGCGGTGATGTGTGCTCAGTTCTTCCAGTTATAATGATAAGAGTGAAAAAGGATAGGAAGAAACCAATCACAATCATTGGATTTATTTTCTTTCTCATCTTGAATATTGTATCTTAAAATAATCAAAAAATCAAAAAATTAGAATTATGGATGCTATAGATGAAGTGCATTTTAAAACGGGTTTATCTTGATATCTGTATAGAAATAGGTTGAACTTGACAGAGTGAATAGAATCGCTTAAGATAAATATTATGCGTAAAGAAGATGAAAGAATAAGACGACTAGCCTACATCGTTTTATTAGCCTCACTATGTATTGTATTAAGAATTACCTTTGGTCCTTTTCCAAATATAAAACCTTTAACAGCTATTTTTCTTGTTTGTTTGTCCTATCTTGGTTTGCTTGAGGGGTGGTTGATGATGGCGTTGACAATGGTTGGTAGTGGACTGTTGTTTGGCTTTGGACCAATTGTTTTGTGGCAGGTCATTAGTTTTGGAGTTGTTCAATTAGTGTGGTGGGGCACGATTTGTAAATTGATGTCAAGCAATCGTATTTCAATTGTACTCCAGAGTGTTCTGGCTGGTGTTTTCGTTTATTTTTATGGAATGATCATTAGTGTGCTATCAGCTACTCAGTTTGGCAGTCCTCTGTTTATTTTTTGGCTCAATGGCTTGGTATTTGATAGTTTGCATGCTGTTTCTACAATCTTATTTTATCCAATTATTTATCATATTTTTAGGAGGTTTTATACATGAAAAAACTCAGTTTATTGGTATTAGCAGTAGCTACTCTTTTATTAGGGGCATGTAGCTCTACTCAAGATACTAAAAAGGAAACTACGGTACAGGTAGTCGTACAAGTAACAGTCGATGGCAAATCAGAACGAGAAGAGGTAACGGTTGCAGAAGGTGATAGTGTGATGGAGGTATTAGCATCACAACATCAAGTCACAGAAGAGAATGGTTTAATCACTGCCATTGATGGTGTCAGTCAAGATACTAGTACAAATACATATTGGCTGTATAAAGTCAATGGAAAAATGGCTGAAAAAGGCGCGAAAGATGTAACAGTTTCAAATGGTGATGAAATTGAATTTTATCTAGAAACATTTAACTAGAGAAAGGGTATCCTTTCTCATTTTTTCTATCCGCAAGTAGCGGTCATTTTTTCTTGTGTCTGAAAAGGAGTAAGGTATTTTTAGCGAAAGTATGCTATAATAGAGCTTATACTCGAAAGAAAGTTGAATGAGAAATGAAGATTGATAAACAACAGTTATTAAATTACTCTATACTAATTCCTTATTTAATCTTATCTGTGTTAGGTTTGGTAGTGGTTTATTCTACAACTAGTGCTACACAGATTATTGGAGGAGGAAATCCGTTTAAAAATGTTATAAGTCAAGTTGCTTTTTGGTTGATTAGCTTGTTTGCAATCTATGCTATTTACCGTATGAAACTTAGTTTTTTGAGGAATCGATTACTTATTTATATTGTTATTTTCGTTGAAGCATTTCTTTTGGTTATTGCCCGGTTTTTTGAACCAGTAAAAGGAGCGCATGGCTGGATACCGATTCCTGGTTTGGGAACTCTACAGCCTGCTGAATACTTGAAGTTAATTATTATTTGGTATTTGGCACATGAATTTGCTAAAAAACAAGCAGATATCCGTACTTATGACTACTTATCACTCATTAAAGGAAATTGGATTCCCAGAGAATTTACTGATTGGCGAGTGATTAGTTTATTGCTAATAAGCTTGGTAGCTACTCTTCCTGATTTAGGAAATGCAACGATTATTGTTTTGACGGCTATTATAATGATTAGTATTAGTGGTATTGCCTATCGTTGGTTTTCAACGGTAATGATTGGTATTGTGGCTACTTCTACCGTCATTTTAGGAATGATTCGCATTGTTGGTGTTAAGACAGTAGAAAAAATACCACTTTTTGGATATATTGCTCGTCGCTTCTCAGCTTATTTTAATCCTTTTGAAAATGCTACGGATTCTGGTTTGCAATTAAGTCATTCTTATTACGCTATGAGTAATGGTGGCTGGTTAGGACGTGGATTAGGAAATTCTATTGAAAAAAAAGGATTTTTACCAGAGGCACAGACGGATTTTGTTTTCTCTATCGTAATCGAAGAATTTGGGTTTATAGGAGCTAGTTTGATTTTAGCATTGCTGTTCTTTTTGATTATTCGCATCCTTATTGTAGGTCTAAGAGCACGTAGTCCTTTTAACTCCATGATGGCTTTAGGAGTTGCAGGAATGCTGTTGATTCAAACATTTATCAATATTGGTGGTATTTCAGGACTCATTCCTTCAACGGGAGTAACCTTTCCTTTTCTATCGCAAGGTGGATCCAGTCTGTTGATTATTTCAGTTGGTATTGCTTTTGTTTTAAATATTGACGCGAATGAAAAACGTAGATTGATTGAAGAGGAAATTGAGCGTACGATAGCATAAACATGAGAAAGAGGTAAAGGATGTCAATCCCAAAATTAGAAAATTATAAGAATAAAGAAACGATACAAGAGGAAGTGGCTATTTTGACTTCTATTTTAGAAGAAGTAGCTAGTCATTTGATGCCAAAAGAAACGGTAGAAAAGATCCTTGAATTATCAAAATTGTCTCATCAAGAGAATTATCAAGCTTTGAGTGACATTATAAGTCAATTAAACAATAATGAATTAGCTGATATTTCGAGATATTTTGCTGTCTTACCACTGTTAATTAACATTTCCGAGGACGTAGACTTGGCTTATGAAATCAATTATCAAAACAATATTGGTCAAGATTATCTTGGGAAAATCTCGACAACGATTGAGATGGTTGCTAGAAAAGAAAATGCTGCGGAAATTCTTGAAAAACTGAATGTAGTTCCTGTTTTAACAGCTCATCCGACTCAGGTGCAACGCCAGTCAATGCTGGATTTGACAAAGCATATTCACAAGCTTCTTCGTCGCTATCGTGATGTCAAAATGGGATTGTTAAATAAAACCAAGTGGGAAGATGAACTTCGTTGTTACATTGAAATTATCATGAAAACAGACATGATTCGTGAGAAGAAACTCAAAGTAACAGATGAAATTACGAATGTAATGGAATATTACAACTCTTCTTTTATAAAAGCTGTTACAAAATTGCAGCAGGAGTATAAGCGCTTGGCTGCTGAGAGAGGCATTGTATTGAACAATCCGCGTCCGATTACTATGGGTATGTGGATTGGTGGAGATCGAGATGGAAACCCATTTGTTACAGCTGAGACACTCAAACTATCTGCTTTGACCCAATGTGAAGTCATCATGAACTATTATGATGAGCAACTCTATAAACTATATCGAAATTTTTCTCTATCAACTTCGATTGTTACGGTATCTTTAGCTGTTCAACAATTATCTGAGTTATCAGAAGATAATTCTGTTCATAGAGAAAACGAACCATATCGTCGTGCATTTCATTACATTCAGATGAAATTAAGGAATACGAGAGAGTATTTGTTGCATAATCAGCCCACAACAGTTCGGTACGAAAATGTAGAGCAATTCAAAACGGATTTGTTAGCTATTAAGCAGTCTCTACTAGAAAATAAGGCAGAAGCTCTTTTAAAAGGAGATTTTGCAGAATTGCTTGAAGCAGTTGAAACCTTTGGTTTTTACTTGGCAAGTATTGATATGCGACAAGATTCTTCTGTTCATGAAGAAAGTATTGCAGAGTTGCTAGCTTCTGCACGCATTGTAGAGGATTATTCAAGCTTATCAGAAGAAGCAAAATGTCATGTTCTGCTCAAACAGTTAGAAACAGATCCGCGCATTTTGTCTGCTACTCATGTTCCCAAGTCAGCACAATTAGAAAAAGAATTGGCTATTTTTGTGATGGCACGGGAGTTGAAAGATAAGTTGGGCGAGGAAATCATCAAACAACATATTATTTCTCATTCAGAAAGTGTGTCCGATTTGCTTGAATTGGCAGTCTTATTAAAAGAAGTAGGGTTAGTAGATACTGATAAGGCTCGCGTGCAGATTGTTCCTCTTTTTGAAACGATTGAGGATCTGGACAATGCATCGGATACAATGCGTCAATACCTACAGTTAGAATTAGCTAAACGGTGGATTGCAGGCAATAAGCATTATCAAGAAATCATGTTGGGTTATTCAGATTCCAATAAGGATGGTGGGTATTTATCATCTGGTTGGACATTGTATAAAGCACAAAATGAGTTGACAAAAATTGGTCAAGAAAATGGTGTACATATTACATTTTTCCACGGTCGTGGTGGAACAGTAGGACGTGGTGGTGGTCCATCTTATGATGCTATTACTTCTCAACCATTTGGCTCAATCAAAGACCATATTCGATTGACAGAGCAGGGAGAAGTTATTGGTAATAAGTATGGAAATATGGATGCAGCTTATTATAATTTAGAAATGCTTGTGTCGGCAACCTTGGATCGTATGGTAACGCAAATGATTGCGGATCCTAATGAGATTGGTGGCTATAGAGAAACAATGGACGAGATTGTAGCAGATAGTTACTACATCTATCGCGATTTAGTGTTCAATAATCCACATTTTTATGACTATTTCTTTGCAGCTAGCCCAATTCGTGAAGTATCTAGTTTTAACATCGGCTCTAGACCAGCTGCTCGAAAAACGATTACAGAAATTAGTGGTTTACGCGCGATACCTTGGGTATTTTCTTGGTCTCAAAATCGTGTCATGTTGCCGGGTTGGTATGGTGTAGGATCTAGTTTCAAACGCTACATTGATAAAAATCCAGCTAACCTTGCAAAATTACAAAAAATGTATGAATCATGGCCATTTTTCCGTTCTCTGTTATCAAATGTAGATATGGTTTTATCTAAATCCAATATGAATATTGCATTTGAATATGCGAAGATGTGTGAAGATGATGCTGTTTGTAGTGTTTTCTACACGATTTTGGATGAGTGGCAACTAACTAAAAATGTGATCTTATCCATAGAGAAAAATGATGACTTATTGGCAGAGTTACCATTTTTGAAAGCTAGTTTGAATTATCGGATGCCTTATTTCAACATTCTCAACTACATACAGATCGAACTCATTAATCGTCTTCGTCGAGGCGAACTTAGTAAAGAGCAAGAGGGATTGATTCATATTACAATCAACGGTGTTGCAACAGGGCTACGAAACTCAGGTTAATACTTACAAGAACAACTTCTTTTGAGGTTGTTTTTTTTATATAATAGTTTATATAAAACATGTAACCAAATTGGTGTTTATTCGTTATATATATGAAAGGGGGAGATATCAATTAAGCTAGATGAATATGAAAAAGAAGTTATGGCTATTGCTGAGGAAATTTCCTATTATCTACAAAAATCTGGTGCCACCTTTGCAGACAGTCAGGATATTGCTCAAGAGGCATTGGTCAAAATTTTAGAATCTGATATTGTTCTCCCTTTTGAGAAATTGAGAGCATGGCTCTATCGTTCTGCAGTAAGATCCTACATTGACAAATATAGGCGAGACAAACGTTATTATGAGATATTACAGAGGGATTTTTTTAGGAAAGAAGCTGTTGTTTTATATGACCAATCGGATTATGAAGAACTCTACGAAGCAGTGGTAGCATTATCAGATAACTATCGGATCGTGATTGACTTGTATTATTTCCAAGATATGAGTGTTAAGGAGATTGCTCATATCTTGGGATGTAGTCAGGGAGCAGTCAAGACTAATCTCCATAGAGGGAGAGAACAACTAGCGCAGATATTAGAAGAGAAGGGGTACGAATATGAAAACTTTTGAACTAGTAATAAAAAAAAATAAGCGAAAGCATTTGCTAAGGACAGTTGCCTTATCATTGTTAGCAGTATTGTTCTTATTGCTTGTTTCCATACAAACAATAAAAATTATGATAGGAGAACAGGGGGAAAAGGAATATAGGTATTTCAAGATATTAACGGAGATTGCTTATCCTAATATTAATCATGATGGAATCAAAATTCAAAATACAGGTTATTTATCTGGTAAAATTTATTTCGACTTACATAAAGACCTAGCAGGAGTTCCGATGGCTTTTGGTCAACACGAAGTATATTATACTCTTTTGGGTAGTTATTATGATTTTGCTCAACATAGTCCGGGAGATACTTTACACTATTTATACGATCATACAACTAATACAAAATTACCAATTTTCTATAACATAAATGAGAAAAAAGAGAACGGTCAAGAAGTTGCTACAGAGCTTTCCTATTTGAGAGAAATGAAAGGGCAACTAGTTGAAGTAGCCATTACTTTTGATAAAAAATACACGCTAGATGCTATAAAAAAAATGATTCCTAACAACATAAAGAAAAATTGGTACTGGATAGGTACAGAAGGAAAGCAGAGTACTTATTACTATCGACCGGAACAATTATTGGGATTAAAACCAGATAGTCTGCAACTGGTATTTGAAGATATGGTTGAAGAACATCAGACAGCCATAGATTATATGAAAGAATTTTCTGAATCAGTCAATCAAGAAAGAATTAGCTATCTAAATATACCTGTAGAGGATGTACAACATTATATAGAAAAATTTAGTGATACAGATTTTACCAAGCAGGAAGAAATTGACAAACTTGAGTTTGCGGGTATTATTCTTACAGGTCGTGCAGAGGATTTCGTGCAGTTAGAAGATAAGGATTGGATTTACGCCTCGAGTATAGGAGCATCTGTTTCTACGCAACCGTATTATCAACTACATATCAATTAGCAATGATATATCTAGCATATCTAGTAAATGCTTTTAGAAAAATAAGGAGTTAGAAATCAGGTCATAGTGTGAAGTATCCTGTAAGAAATATAAGGAAAAGGAAGTAATTGTAAACTGCTAACTACATTCTTAAACGAGTAACTTTTTTTAAAAATGTTGGAGAGAAAGAGTGCTAAGCATAAGAAGTAGTTCTATTAGAATGTGGATAAATTAAAAAACGATAGAAAATACTTGCAATTTGTCTACAATTTGATAGAATAGTAAGGTAAAGTTAGACTGTATTGCCTACCGTCTATCTATAAAATATATTTTATTGGAGGCTTTTACCAAAATGGCAAAAGAAAAATACGATCGTAGTAAACCACACGTTAACATTGGTACAATTGGACACGTTGACCACGGTAAAACTACATTGACAGCAGCTATCACAACTGTATTGGCACGTCGCTTGCCGTCATCAGTTAACCAACCTAAAGACTATGCGTCTATCGATGCTGCTCCAGAAGAGCGCGAGCGCGGTATCACTATCAACACTGCACACGTTGAGTATGAAACTGAAAAACGTCACTATGCTCACATTGACGCTCCAGGACACGCGGACTACGTTAAAAACATGATCACTGGTGCTGCTCAAATGGATGGTGCGATCCTTGTAGTAGCTTCAACTGATGGTCCAATGCCACAAACTCGTGAGCACATCCTTCTTTCACGTCAGGTTGGTGTTAAACACTTGATCGTCTTCATGAATAAAGTTGACTTGGTTGACGACGAAGAATTGCTTGAGTTGGTTGAAATGGAAATCCGTGACCTTCTTTCAGAATACGATTTCCCAGGTGATGATCTTCCAGTTATCCAAGGTTCAGCTCTTAAAGCTCTTGAAGGTGACTCTAAATATGAAGACATCGTTATGGAATTGATGAACACTGTTGATGAGTACATTCCAGAACCAG
Organism: Streptococcus suis; assembly: GCA_029593505.1. GTDB lineage: Bacteria > Bacillota > Bacilli > Lactobacillales > Streptococcaceae > Streptococcus > Streptococcus suis_AG. The sequence goes on along the minus strand of JAKTNI010000002.1, from coordinate 217,377 downwards.
AACGCGATACTGACAAGCCATTGCTTCTTCCAGTTGAGGATGTATTCTCAATCACTGGTCGTGGTACTGTAGCTTCAGGACGTATCGACCGTGGTACTGTTCGTGTCAACGACGAGATTGAAATCGTTGGTCTTCAAGAAGAAAAAACTAAAGCAGTTGTTACTGGTGTTGAAATGTTCCGTAAACAACTTGATGAAGGTCTTGCCGGCGATAACGTTGGTGTACTTCTTCGTGGTGTTCAACGTGATGAAATCGAACGTGGTCAAGTTATCTCTAAACCAGGTTCAATCAACCCACACACTAAATTCAAAGGTGAAGTTTACATCCTTACTAAAGAAGAAGGTGGACGTCACACTCCATTCTTTGACAACTACCGCCCACAGTTCTACTTCCGTACAACTGACGTAACTGGTTCAATCAAATTGCCAGAAGGTACTGAAATGGTAATGCCTGGTGATAACGTAACTATCGACGTTGAATTGATCCACCCAATCGCTGTTGAACAAGGTACTACTTTCTCTATTCGTGAAGGTGGACGTACTGTTGGTTCAGGTATGGTTACAGAAATCGAAGCTTAATTCGATTGAGTTCCCAGAAATAACAATTATTTGTCAGACAACAAAAATTGTACCTCGTATCTTAAGATACGAGGTTTTTTTCTTTTTAAAACTCTACATCAATGATTGTTTTATAACAGTTGTTTTAACCTTCTTTTTTAATTGAAAAATATCTTCTATGGGACAGTTGAAATGTTCGGAAATTTTAAGTGCCATTTCAAGTGAAGGATTATAACGTTCATTCTCTAGATGAACAATAGTCTCTCGGCGTACACCAATGAGTTGAGCTAGTTCTTGCTGACTCAGCTTGTGTTGTTTACGAATAAACTTTAGTTGGTTTTTAATAGCTGACATGACTACCTCTTTTTTCTACAATAAAAAAGATAATATCAAAGATAAAGATACACGCTGCAATGGTGAGAAAGATCACGCCAGAGTATAAGGTAATAGATTGTTTGATACAAATCAGGCTGACACTGAATAAGAATACTAGCAATGAGAGTAATGCACCCAGTGTGGCGACTAGTAGAGAGTGATAAAAACGTTCGTCAGGTTTTTCTGATATTCTTTTATTTGAAAAATAGATTGAGATTAACAATATGAAAGTAGTGGCAAAACCGTCTCCTAAAATGCTATACTTTTCAATGTTGTTTGGCAGTAGTAACCATAGTCCTAGGGTGTAAAATCCTAGAGCGGTAAGTAGAGTTATCAAGTAGCATGTTTCGGCTAATCCAAAATAGATTTTCTGTTTAAACATGACGGTATATTCTCCTTTTAGTTAGAAATAAATAACTTTTAATGTTACAAAAATATCACTTTTTGTTCGAATTGTCAACTGGTATTTATAGTGGATACTATGAAAGGTTACTGAATTTTGTAATATTGATATTTAGTACTCTTGTTATCTGACTAATTTTACCTTCCTTTATTGTTTTTCTTGTGTTATAATAAAGTTTATAAAAATAAAAACAAACGAGGTATGTGTAATGTCACGTAAACCAATTATTGCGGGTAACTGGAAAATGAACAAAAATCCTCAAGAAGCGCAAGCTTTTGTTGAGGCGATTGCAGGGAAATTGCCTGCGGGTGATAAAATTGAAGCAGCTATCGCAGCTCCAGCTGTTGATTTGAATGCTTTGTTATGGTTCGCTAAAGACTCTGAATTGAAAGTTGCTGCTCAAAACTGCTACTTCGAAGATGCAGGTGCCTTCACTGGTGAAACATCTCCAAAAGTATTGGCTGAAATGGGCGTTAACTATGTTGTTATCGGTCACTCAGAGCGTCGTGATTACTTCCACGAAACTGATGAGGATATTAATAAAAAAGCTCATGCAATCTTCCGTAACGGTTTGACTCCAATCATCTGTTGTGGTGAGTCTCTTGAAACTTATGAAGCTGGTAAAGCAGTTGAATTCGTAGGTGCTCAAGTTTCAGCAGCTTTGAAAGATTTGACTGCGGAGCAAGTAGCATCACTTGTGATTGCTTACGAGCCAATCTGGGCTATTGGTACTGGTAAATCAGCAACTAAAGACGATGCACAAAACATGTGTAAAGCTGTTCGTGATGTTGTTGCAGCTGACTTTGGTCAAGAAGTGGCTGACAAAGTTCGCGTTCAATACGGTGGTTCTGTAAATCCATCAAACGTTGCTGAGTACATGGCTTGTCCAGACGTTGACGGTGCGCTTGTAGGTGGTGCGTCGTTGGAAGCAGAAAGTTTCTTAGCCTTGTTAAATTTCTAGAAACGATTAAAAAAACTTCAGATGGTAATAATCTGAAGTTTTTTTGTTTATTGATTTTTTATGTAATACAAGGTGAACAGAAGTATTTTTTACTTGAGTACCCATTGTCTGATAGCATGAGCCACTCCACTCTCATCATTTGACTTTGTAATGTATTTGGCGATCTTTTTGAGTTCGGGATTGCCGTTTTCCATTACAACTGGATTGCCGACAACTTCTAGCATGGAACGGTCGTTTTCCTGATCACCAATGGCCATTGTTTGTTCAATAGGGATATTTAATTGTTTGGCTAGCTGTATAATTGCCTCTCCTTTGTTGACAGTTTTTGGAGTGATTTCTAAATAAAATGGTGCTGATTTAGCGACATTATATGTTTTTGTTAGATGTTTGGGTAGTTGTGGAATAGCAGCATCTAGGATTTCAGCTTCCTCAACCATCATGATTTTGATAATTTCTTTATCCATCATTTCTTCAGGAGTGCGGTAGAAGACAGGGGAGTTGACTAACATAGATTCGTAAATAGTGTATTTACCAATGTTGCGATTGGCAGTATACATACCTTCTTTAGTGCTGGCATGCATTGGAAGATTGAGCTTTCGAGCTGCTAATTCAATTTCCATATAGTCATCATAGGTCAGTGTCGTTTTGATAATATCTTCCCCAGTAGATGTATCCTGTACTAAGCCACCATTGAAAGTGATAACATAGTCACCTTGTTCGGTTAGTTGTAGCTCTTCTAAGATAGAGCGAACGCCAGAAATAGGGCGTCCTGTTGCAATAACGATTTTGACACCAGCTTTTTTTGCATCTTGAATTGCTGAAAAGACTTCTGGTGTAATTTCATGTTGGCTATTTAATAGAGTGCCATCAATATCTATTGCGACTAATTTAATACTCATTTGTCTCTCCTGTTATAAAATGATCGTTGTGAATATATTGATTAAAATCAGTGATTTGTGGTAGAAAAATACCTGCATCTTCTAGCATTTCCTTGGGAAAATAGAAACGACTGTCTCCATGAATGGTACCAGATAAAGAATGAACAATTGAAGATAAAGAGGATAATTCGACTAAGGTATCATCTTTTCTGTAAATCTCAATTTGTGTTCGTTTCTTTTCAGCATTTGGACGATAAATGTCATAAGGTAAATCAAAATTATGATGAATCGCAGTATAATACTCAGGATCAAAACCAATATCAGCAACTAGGCTACGTAGTTTGTCTAGTGCGCTTTCTTGATGTGATTTGAAAGTAATGGATTTAAAAACTTTTCTGTTGATATAGCGTTGTGCTAAATCGGATAGGATATTATCAGGTCCCTCAATCCATGATTGAAAGTAGGTATTCATGACACCGTCATCTAAGGCAAGGTAATCAGCTAATGTTATAGAGCGCTCAAAAAAAGGTATTAGACGTGGGGAAGTACGAGCAAAGAACGCTTGTTCACTGGTATAGAGTAATTTAGCTCGTTTGAGGAGATTTTGTAACAGTACCTCCATTGAACGACTGGCTGGATGAAAATAAACTTGCATATACATTTGATAGCGACTTAGAACATAGTCTTCTACGGCATGCATACCAGATTCTTTAAAAGCAATTCCATTTTGTTTTGGACGAATAACGCGTAAAATTCTTGTCAGATCAAATTCGCCGTAGTTGGTTCCAGTAAAATAGGAATCGCGTAGAAGATAGTCCATGCGATCAACATCAATTTGACTGGAGATGAGCTGGACAACTTGTTGATTGGGATATGTGTGATTGATAACGCTCGCTACTCTATCTGGAAAATCTGGTGAAACTTGTTTTAGTAAGTGATTTACTTCTGTTTCTGAGCTAGTGATAATGGCACAGGTCATCTCTTCATGATTGGTATGAAACAGTCTCTCAAAAGTATGAGAATATGCTCCATGGCCGATATCATGTAATAAGGCAGCTACCATTGTTAAAAGTGATTCGGTAGAGTTCCAAAGTTCAGGGTATTTGTCTTCGAATTTTTGAGTGATGCGTCTAGCAATTTCATAAGTACCAAGACAATGTGAAAATCGGCTATGTTCTCCACCGTGAAAGGTATAGGAAGTTGTTCCCAATTGTTTGATCCGACGGAGACGCTGAAATTCTTTGGTATTGATGAGGTTATATATTAGTTCATTATCAACATGAATGTAATTATGTACTGGGTCACGAAATACTTTTTCTATCATTCTTTTATTATAGCAAAAAGTGAGAAATTTTTCTCGGTTTTCCTTTGAATATAAACTAGTAATCCAGTATGTACTCTATATAATGACAAAAGAGTGTTTCAATTGCTATTTATTTAGTATAATGAAGGGTGAAAAGGAGGAGTTTATGCGTATTTATCTACATAATGAAATTGATCTAGACGGTCAGACTGAAGTAGTAGAACAACAATTTGATGTTGAAGTGATGGAAAAAGGTCACTATTTGTATTTGATGTATATCAATGATGAACAAGAAAAGGTGATCATTAAATGCAATGATACGGAGTTGGTTATGACTCGTTTTTCAAATCCTAAAACGATTATGCGTTTTGTTCCAGATAAAGAGGCAATCGTCACCATTCCTACACCTGTAGGAATTCAGCATTTTGTGACAGTTACAAAGTACTACAAGTTCAATCGACAACGGAAATTGTTACATGTTCAGTATGAATTGCGAGGAATGGAAAACCAACAGCGTTTTGCTGCCTACAAGATGGATATTTCGTGGGGATAATTTGGTAGTTAAAGAGAGTATGATTGAATGTTGTGGCGATTTTTGGTATAATAGATTTTAAATCGAGGGAGTAGCTGGCGGAGGTTTCCGTGATATTGTCGTCAATCCGAAATTGTTTCCGGCAATATATTAAATAGCGAGACTTGTTTTAATAAAACAGGTCTCTTTTTTATGGAAGAGACCGAAAGGAGAAAAAATTGTTGAAAGAACAAAAACGTGATTTATTTTATACACAAAATAAAGAGCAAGTATTGTCAAGTTTAGAGACTTCCTTGGACGGTTTGTCAAGTAATGAGGCAAATCAACGGTTAGTGACTTATGGTCGTAATGAATTGGATGAGGGAGAAAAACGTACCCTCTTAGCAAAATTTCTAGACCAATTCAAAGATTTGATGATTATCATCTTGGTAGCGGCGGCACTATTGACAGTCATTACCGAAGGAACGCATGGTTTGACGGATGCTGTTATCATTTTAGCAGTTGTTATTTTGAATGCAGCTTTTGGTGTTTACCAAGAAGGACAAGCTGAAGCTGCGATAGAAGCTCTTAAAAATATGTCTAGTCCGATCGCACGTGTTTTACGTGATGGACATGTTACAGAAATAGATTCTAAAGATATTGTTCCCGGTGATATTGTTTTATTGGAAGCTGGAGATGTCGTTCCTGCTGATATGCGTTTGTTAGATGTCAATTCACTCAAGATTGAGGAGGCGGCTTTAACAGGGGAATCTGTTCCAGTTGACAAAGACTTATCTGTTGAATTGGCAGAGGATGCTTCTATTGGAGATCGTGTCAATATGGCTTATCAGAACTCAAATGTTACCTACGGTCGTGGTCTTGGAGTTGTTACAAATACTGGAATGTATACTGAGGTAGGTCATATTGCAGGTATGTTGGCAGATGCTGATGAGACAGATACTCCTCTCAAGGAAAATTTACATCAGTTGTCTAAAGTCTTGACTTATGCAGTTCTTATTATTGCTGCTGTTACGATGGCTGTATCTGTTTTTGTACGTGGTCAGGGAATTTTACCAGCATTGATGACGTCTGTTGCTTTAGCTGTTGCAGCGATTCCAGAAGGCTTACCAGCTATTGTTACGGTTGTCCTATCGCTTGGAACTCAAGTTTTGGCAAAACGAAACTCTATTATTCGTAAATTACCAGCAGTGGAGACATTAGGCTCTACGGAGATTATTGCATCAGATAAGACTGGTACATTGACGATGAACCAGATGACTGTTGAGAAAGTTTATACGAATGGTCAATTGGTGAACGCTAAAGATAGCTTGAGTGTTGAGAATACAACACTTCGTGTCATGAATTTTGCAAATGATACAAAGGTTGATCCAACTGGTAAACTAATTGGTGATCCAACTGAGACAGCACTTGTTCAATTTGGACTAGATCAAAAATTTGATGTTCGTAAAGTGTTAGTAGATGAGCCTCGTGTAGCAGAATTGCCTTTTGACTCTACGCGTAAATTGATGTCTACTATTCATCAACAAGCCAATGGCAATTTCTTTGTAGCTGTAAAAGGTGCGCCAGATCAATTGTTGAAGCGTGTTACGCAAATCGAAGACAATGGAGTGATTCGTCCAATTACCGATGCGGACAAGGAGACAATTCTTGCAACCAATAGAGAATTAGCAAGACAAGCGCTTCGTGTACTGATGATGGCTTATAAGTATGTGGATGTTATTCCGGAATTAGAGACGGAAACGCTTGAAAATGATCTTGTTTTCTCAGGTTTGGTTGGGATGATTGACCCTGAACGTCCCGAAGCTGCTGAAGCTGTTCGTGTGGCTAAAGAAGCAGGTATTCGTCCAATCATGATTACAGGAGATCATCAAGATACAGCAGAAGCAATTGCGAAACGTCTTGGTATTATTGATCCAAATGATACAGAAGATCATGTTTTCACAGGAGCAGAGCTTAATGAACTGACCGATGAAGAGTTCCAGAAAGTCTTCAAGCAATATTCGGTGTATGCTCGTGTGTCGCCAGAACATAAAGTTCGTATTGTAAAAGCGTGGCAGCATGCTGGTAAAGTTGTAGCCATGACAGGTGATGGAGTGAATGATGCGCCATCTTTGAAAACAGCAGATATCGGTATCGGAATGGGAATTACTGGTACAGAAGTATCAAAAGGTGCTTCTGACATGGTGTTAGCCGATGATAACTTTGCTACTATTATCGTAGCAGTTGAAGAAGGTCGTAAGGTCTTTTCAAATATTCAAAAAACAATTCAGTATCTCTTATCCGCTAATACAGCAGAGGTATTGTGTATTTTCCTTGCTACTCTTTTTGGTTGGGATGTTTTGGAGCCAGTTCATCTACTTTGGATTAACTTAGTAACAGATACGCTTCCTGCGATTGCTCTTGGTGTTGAACCTGCTGAGCCAGGAGTGATGCAACACAAACCTCGTGGACGTAATTCAAGTTTCTTCTCAGGTGGTGTTCTAGGATCTATTGTATATCAGGGAATTTTACAAACAATGTTAGTGTTAGGTGTTTATGGATTTGCACTATTGTATCCAGAGCATAGTACTTATGATGAGATTCATGCAGATGCTCTTACTATGGCTTACTTGACACTTGGTTTGATTCAGTTGGTACATGCTTTTAATGTGAAGTCTGTGTATCAATCAATCTTTACGGTAGGTCCATTCAAAAATAGACTGTTTAACTGGTCTATTGTGGCTGCTTTCTTGCTTTTGATGTCAACTTTGGTTATTCCAGGATTTAATACCTTCTTCAAGGTTTCAATCCTAACACCAACTCAGTGGTTGGTCGCTATTGTTGGCTCATGCATGATGATTGTGATTGTTGAAATTGTAAAATTTGTGCAACGCAAAATGGGATTGGCTAAAAAAGCTATTTAACGATAAAAAGCTCAGATATTAATCTGAGCTTTTTTGCTTGATGAGGTTAAAATGAGGGAATAGCAGGTGTCCGAACAATATTGTTCCAGTAGCTGCAATTAAAATTATTAGTTCATAAATGGTTGGTAATGTAAGCAGGGAAACAAGTATGACCGCTAACAAGCTGTTATAATAAAGTGAAAAATATATTTTGTTGGGGGTGGATTTCTATCTCATATCCGTTCTTGACTGTTAGAACAGATTTTTTATCTCCTCGTACACTCAAGATTACTGTTGGTTGGTGTAGGGGGAGTGTTAGCATCTTGCCAACCATCACTGTTCCAGCAATTTTTCCATCTACTAGAATAGGAAGTGTTGTTGAGGAACTGAGGTAGTAAGCTCTCTTTGGGGATGTGACTGAAATGTTCACTATATGATACCTCCATAGTATCATTTTAGCAAAACTTATTATAGAAGTTCAAAGGATAAGACAGAAGTAGGTTAGGAAATGATTTGATTTTAAAAACGGTCTAATGAACTGATTGATATATCCATTGAAACTTTTATTAAAACATGCTATACTGTTTCACAATATAGGAGATTGATTATATGAATTACGCACAAACATATCTTATGGTAAATATTCAGTCATTTCCGGCTCAAAGTATTCCTTTGATTCAAAAAGAGCTAGAAGAATTGGATGCTCAGAAAATGGATGCTCTGCTGATGACGGATATTAAAAATCCAACAACGGCATTGATTCTCTCAATTTTTGCGGGAAATTTTGGAATTGATCGCTTTTATATTGGGAATAAGGAACTAGGAATTGCCAAGTTATCACTTACCATTTTTGGTTTTTTGACGGTATTTTTCATTATTGGTATCTTCTTTTTAATTGCGGTGGGTATATGGTCCCTTATTGATTGGTTTTTAATTATGGATGCTTGTAAGAAGGCTAACTTAGAACGTTTTATGCAACAGGTGCATCAACTCAAGTCTATGAGCAGAACATCAGATACTTATTCGTTTCAAGAGGAAAGAACAAGTTCTTTTGCTGTTGAGTCAAGTGAATATAAATAGATAAATAAATTTGTTTGCTTTGCAATTAAAGGAAAATAGGATAGATTAAAATTTACGTTATTTTTTATAAAGGAGATTAAGATGTCAACGTTTACAGATTTATACCTTGCAGCAAATGCTGCTAATTTACCAGCAGAATCCCTTCCTATGCTACGCCAGCGTTTGAATGAATTGAATGATTCACAAACTTCTTTTATTCTTGCTACAGAATTAAAAAGTCCTACAATAGCTCTGGTTTTATCTATTTTATTAGGAACATTTGGAGCAGATCGCTTCTATATTGGTCAGATTGGTCTTGGTTTGGCTAAACTATTCTTATCTTGGCTGACTTTTGGAATCTGGGTAATCATTGACTGGTTCTTGATTATGGGAGCAACGAAAAAAGCTAATCTTGAAAAGTTAAATACAGCGTTGATGACTGCACAATTCGGTCGTTAAGGGAATATAAGTAGCTCTGCTAGATTAGGTAGGGCTTTTATTGTGCAGATGTTACAGTAAGGAAACTTGTTTGTCATATAACTGATATTTTTTATGTGAATTTTTATGATATAATATTAAACCGCATCAGAAGAAAGGCATCTATATGCAGACAAAGAAAGTAACAGTTGTTTTATTTGGAATTTACCTCGTCCTTCTTATTTGGATGATTGTTTATAAAATGAACATCGAACTGCTTTATGGACGATATGAAGTTGGAAGTATCAACGTGATTCCTTTTGCTGGGACTGCTGTGTATGATGGTATACTAGACTTCCCTGAGATTTTATTTAATGTTTTTAGTTTTGTTCCTTTCGGTATTTATATGGAAATGATATTTCGGAAAGCAACATGGGTTCAAAATTTAATGGTCATTGGTTTGACTAGTCTGGCATTTGAGTTGCTTCAGTATGTTCTGTTGCTTGGAATAGCAGATATTACGGATGTGCTAGCAAATGGGTTGGGTGGCGCGATTGGCATTATCGTTATGTATGTCTTGACGAGTCTTTGGCGTGAAAAAACGTATCAGCGAATGAACGTGATCTGTCCAGCACTGGTCTGTCTGATTGTTTGTTTGACTTATCTAGTATTATAAATATCACTATGTTTTTTCAAGTGTTGATCAAATAAGATGAAAATGAATATAAAAAAAGAAATTATTAAACTGTCTCAAGAAATTGGAATTTCAAAGATTGGTTTTACGACTGCAGATGATTTTGATTATTTAGAGAAGTCCCTACGAGCTAGTCAAGAAGAAGGTCGATCTTCAGGGTTTGAGCATAAAAATATTGAGGAGAGGATTCGTCCTTCCTTGAGTTTAGCATCTGCTAAAACCATTATTTCTATCGCAGTGGCTTATCCTAGACATTTGCCTGTAAAACCTCAGAAAAGCCAGTATAAAAGAGGGAAGATTACTCCTAGTTCTTGGGGAGTAGATTATCATTATATCTTGCAAGATAGGATGGAGCGTTTGGCGCGGGGAATTGAGCAATTAACCGCTGGATTAGAATACACAGCTATGGTTGATACAGGAGCTCTGGTAGACACAGCAGTGGCTAGACGAGCGGGAATTGGCTTTATTGGTAAAAGTGGTTTGGTAATTTCTAAGGAATTTGGTTCTTATATGTTCTTGGGAGAATTGATTACAAACCTTGAGATTGAACCAGATCAACCAGTAGACTATGATTGTGGTGAGTGTAACCGTTGTGTAGATGCCTGTCCGACATCGTGTTTACTAGGGGATACGACCATGAATGCGAGGCGTTGTCTGTCTTTTCAAACTCAAGACAAGGGCATGATGGATTTAGAATTTCGTAAAAAAATCAAAACGGTCATTTACGGTTGTGATATTTGTCAAATTTGCTGTCCTTATAACAAAGGTATTTCGAATCCTCCGATTGTAGCGATTGATCCTGAACTAGCCGAACCAGAGCTTCTGCCTTTTTTAGATTTGTCCAATGGTCAATTTAAGGAAAAATTTGGAATGATAGCTGGTGCTTGGCGTGGAAAAAATATTTTACAAAGAAATGCCATTATTGCTTTAGCAAATAGTAATGATCGCTCTGCTATTCCTAAGCTATTAGAAATTATTGATAAAAAACAAAATCCTGTCCACATGGCAACGGCGATTTGGGCTTTAGGACAATTGGTGAAAAAACCTAGTGACGATCTAATTGACTTTATAGCAGAAATCAATTTTGATAATGAGGATGTCCTTCAGGAGAAGACAGCTTTTCTAAATATGGTAAAGAAACAACAAATATGATATAATAAAGATTATGGATAAAAATGAGGTGTATATGGATACAGCAGAAATTCGACAGAAATTAGAAGAACTTGGTAAAAAATTAACTTCTTTTAGGGGGTCTCTTTGACTTAGACGGTCTAGAAGAAGAGATTGCTATTCTTGAGAATAAGATGACAGAGCCAGATTTTTGGAATGATAACTTGGCTGCGCAGAAGACTTCTCAGGAGTTAAATGATTTAAAAAATACTTATGGGAATTTTCATCACATGCTAGACTTGTATGATGAATTGGAGATTCTCTTAGAGTTCCTAGTAGAAGATGGGTCGGTTCGAGAGGAGTTAGTGGAAAAGCTAGTTGACTTGGATAAGTTGATGACAGCCTATGAGATGACCTTGCTTTTATCTGAACCCTATGATCATAATAATGCGATCTTGGAAATTCATCCGGGATCTGGTGGTACAGAGGCGCAAGATTGGGGAGAAATGCTTCTTCGGATGTATACCCGTTATGGTAATACGAAAGGGTTTACGGTTGAAACATTAGATTACCAAGTAGGTGATGAAGCTGGGATTAAGTCTGTAACTCTTAGTTTTACTGGTCCGAATGCTTATGGTCTGCTTAAGTCAGAAATGGGTGTTCACCGTCTGGTACGTATTTCACCGTTTGACTCGGCTAAACGACGCCATACATCATTTACATCTGTAGAAGTGATGCCTGAATTAGATGATACCATTGCTATTGAAATCAGAGATGATGAAGTAAAGATGGATACATTCCGCTCAGGTGGCGCTGGGGGTCAGAATGTCAATAAGGTGTCAACGGGTGTTCGGCTGACACATATTCCAACTGGAATTGTAACGCAGTCTACTGTTGATCGGACTCAATATGGTAACAGAGATAGAGCCATGAAGTTATTGCAAGCCAAGTTGTATCAATTGGAGCAAGAAAAAAAGGCTGCTGAGGTTAATTCTCTTAAAGGTGACAAGAAAGAGATTACTTGGGGAAGTCAGATTCGTTCTTATGTGTTCACGCCGTATACAATGGTGAAAGATCACCGAACAGGCTATGAGGTGAGCCAGGTGGATAAAGTGATGGATGGAGACTTGGATGGTTTTATTGATGCTTATCTGAAATGGCGAATTAACTAAAAAGAAAGGACTGTCTAAGACAGTAAATCCTATGGGAATTATAGAAATGAAAGACGTTTCCAAGAAATATGGAAACGGGACAACTGCCCTTCGTGGCGTGTCTGTAAATGTTGAAGCAGGAGAGTTTGCCTATATTGTAGGACCTTCTGGTGCAGGGAAGTCGACGTTTATTAAGCTCTTGTACCGCGAAGAAAAACTTGATAAGGGAACTCTTAAGGTTGGTAGGTTTGACTTAGGAACAATTAAGAAAAAGGACGTACCTCTTTTGCGCCGTAGTGTAGGCGTTGTTTTCCAAGATTATAAACTCTTACCGAAGAAGACAGTTTTTGAGAACATTGCTTATGCAATGGAAGTTATTGGTGAAAAGCCACGTAACATCAAAAAGAGAGTTATGGAAGTATTGGATTTGGTTGGCTTGAAGCATAAAATTCGTTCGTTTCCGAATGAATTATCTGGTGGAGAGCAACAGCGAATTGCCATTGCACGTGCGATTGTGAATAATCCTAAAGTATTGATTGCAGATGAGCCGACTGGTAACTTGGATCCAGAAAATTCATGGGAAATCATGAGTCTTTTGGAAAGAATCAATTTGCAAGGAACGACTGTTTTGATGGCAACTCATAATAGCCAGATTGTAAATACCCTCCGCCACCGTGTAATTGCGATCGAAGACGGTCGAGTGGTACGGGATGAAGAACAAGGAGAGTACGGATACGATGATTAGACGATTTTTTGGACACTTTATTGAGTCACTAAAAAGCCTGAAACGGAATGGTTGGATGACTCTAGCAGCCATTTCTTCAGTTACGATAACTCTTGCTTTAGTTGGCTTATTTGCTTCTGTTATTTTAAACACAGCAAAATTAGCTACAGATCTAGAGCAAAATGTACGTGTGAATGTTTATTTACGTGCAAACTCAACTGATCAAGCAGAAACGATTGTCAATGAAGCAGGTGAGACAGTAGCCAATCCTGATTTTCAACGAGTTTACAATCAAATTATGAGCTTGCCGAATGTTCAGTCCGTGACCTATTCGAGTAAAGATGAGCAACTAAAAAAATTGACAGAAACTCTTGGTGAAACATGGAATCTGTTTCAAGGTGATGCGAATCCTTTGTATGATGCTTATATTATTGATACAACTGAGCCACAATATGTCAAAACGGTTGCAGCTGAAATTGCGAAGATTGATGGTGTGACGGAAGTACGTGATGGAGAAGTAGAAACCGAGCGTATCTTTAAGTTGGCAAGTATGGTGCGTACTTGGGGTCTTGCAGCAACCGGTTTACTCCTTTTCACAGCAATTTTCTTGATTTCTAACACTATTCGTATTACCATTATTTCTCGTAGTCGTGAGATTCAGATTATGCGTTTAGTTGGTGCTAAAAATAGCTATATTCGTGGTCCTTTTCTTTGGGAAGGTGCTTGGGTTGGTTTACTTGGTGCCATCTTACCATCATTCTTAGTCTACTTCCTTTATAAAATGGTCTATACTTCAATCAATACTAGCTTAGCTAGTCAGGATTTATCTTTGATTAATATGAATATTTTTATTCCAGGCATGATTGGTTCGCTCTTTGTGATTGGAATCATCATTGGCTCTCTTGGATCAGTTATTTCTATGAATCGTTATTTGAAGATTTAATTTGTTCAGATTGAAAAAAAATAAAAGGTCTTATGACTCGTGTTGAGCTATAAGACCTTTTTGATTTGGTTGATTTGATGTATTTTACTATGAATGTTGATGGTTAGAGGATTTCTGTATTTGTTGTTTAATACTGCAATCACAGGAACAATCGTTACAAGCTCCCTTGCTTTTCAACAGACTACGTATGGCAAGGAAAAATAAGAGGGTAATAATGAGAGATAAGATGATATTAGCCATTAGTATTCTCCATTTTCTATGTTTTTTAAGGTAATGATTGGAAGTTGCGAGCTTGGTTTTTTCAATAAACTATACAATCCAGCAATCATTAGAGTGAGTGCGAGAGCTGTCCAGATGTTTGGATGTTGACCGTACAGGACAATTGCTCCAAATTGGTAAATAATGAGACTGATTGCGTAAGCCAATCCGGTCTGAAACCCAATAGCTATCCATGTCCATCTAGCATTTCCCATTTCTCTATGAATCGCTCCAATAGCTGCAAAACAAGGAGCGCATAGGAGATTAAATACCAAGAAAGAATAGGCGGATAAAGCAGTGTAATCTTGTTGTAATAGCTGCCAAAGTTCAAGGTTTTCTTCAGTTGTTTCACCCAATTTATAAAGAATTCCAAAAGTAGCAATAACAGTTTCTTTAGCAAGTAAACCTGTTATGGCAGCAACGGTAGCACGCCAATTCCCAAATCCTAGTGGAATAAATAGGGTGGAAAAATACTGTCCGAGAGAAGCAAGAATGCTTTGTTCAGTATCTACCATTTGCAAATTCCAACTGAATGAACTAGCAAACCAAATGACGATATTGGTTACAAAAATAATCGTGCCGGCTCGTTTGATAAAATTGAAGGCCTTATCAAAAGCATATCGTAAAACTGTACTGAGTTTTGGCGGATGATAAGAGGGAAGTTCCATAATAAATGGACTGGTTACACCACCTAGCTGTTTGGTTTTTTTAAGCGCCATGCCAGATAGTACAATGGCTCCCATTCCAATAAAATAGGCACTTGGAGCTATCCAGGGATTTCCCGGAAAGAACGCTCCGGCTACTAAAGAAATGATTGGTAGTTTAGCTGAGCAAGGCATAAAAGTGGCTGTCATAATCGTGATTTTTCGATCTTGATCATTTTCAATGGTTCGGCTAGCCATTACACCCGGAACACCACATCCGGTAGAAATTAACATGGGAATGAAAGATTTACCAGATAGACCAAAGCGTCTAAACATTCTATCCATGACAAAGGCAATTCTACTCATATATCCAATGTCTTCTAATATTCCTAAACAGAAAAATAGGACAAATATTTGTGGAACAAAGCCAAGAATTGCACCGCAACCTGCAACAATGCCATCAAGAACTAAAGTTTGTAGCCAATCGACGATATGAAAGTAATCAAGATAATGCTGGATGAAGTTGGGAACAATATCTGCAAACAAAACCTCATTAACCCAGTCAGTTCCCATAGTACCAATTGTTTGAATAGATAAGAAGTAGGTTAGCCACATTACAAATACAAATATTGGTAAGCCTAGAAAACGGTTAGTAACCAATCGATCTATTTTATCTGATAAATGAACAGTATTTCCATCTTCTTTTTGTACTAATTGTGCAATTCTTTCGATATATTGATAACGTTGATTGACAATAATGGTTTCAATATCATCTGAGTAGATTTTTTCTAAAATAGAGATGATATCGGTTAAGTCAGCTAATTGCTGCTCTGTTAATTCTAATTGGTCTAGAATATCGTTATCTTGTTCGAGAGATTTTATAGCATAAAATCGTGCTTGCTGGGGAGAAATCTTGTCTGGAAGGATATCTAATACTTGCGAGATAGCAGCTTCAAATTGTTTGTCATATTGTGGAAAGAGTTGCCTTTCTGAATGATGAAGTGTATGGTTTACTTCAGTAAGTAGTTGGGGAATTCCTGCCTTTTTTAATGCACTAATAGGTTGTACGGGAATTCCGAGATGATAGGCTAGTTGGTCGCTATTGATAGTTTTCCCTTGATGTTTCAGAGCATCGATCATATTGAGTCCGATAATGATTGGGATTCCTGTTTCTAGTAGTTGTAAAGTTAGATAGAGGTTTCGTTCTAGGTTGGTAGCATCTACGATATTTAAAATTGCTTCTGGTTGTTCTTGTATGAGATAATCTCTAGCAACTTGCTCTTCAGGAGTGTAGGGAGAGAGGGAATAAATGCCGGGAAGATCTTGTATGGCGATATTTTTCTGTTTTTTAAGTAATCCAGATTTTTTTTCAACCGTTACTCCGGGCCAGTTCCCTACTCGCTGATTCGTACCAGTAAGTAGATTAAATAGTGTCGTTTTTCCGCTATTAGGATTTCCTATTAGGGCGATGTGTTTCATTCTTTCATTCCTTTGTCTATCATTTGTACTTGTATCATTTGAGCTTCAGATTTTCTTAGGGTTAGCTCATAGCCCCGTAAGGTAATTTCTAGCGGATCACCTAACGGAGCAACTTTTTTAAGAAATAGTTGAGTGTGTTTGGTGATGCCCATATCCATTAGTCGTCTTCGTAAGAGACCAGTTGTACAGATGTTGATAACCTTTACGGTGCTACCGATTGGAACATCAGCTAGGTTTAGAATGTGTTCCTCTTCTTCTTTTGCGCTTAATACGATTGATTCAATTAAAGCTTTGTCTAAAGCTATTCGACTGGCTTTGATTTGCAAAATAGCATTGTCTTTTGTTTTTGAGATAAGGCGAATTTCTTGTTCAGGTTTTATTCCTAGATGGACTAGATGTTTACGAATATCTTCTGACACAAGACATTCTTTAATGATATAAACGTGTCCAATTTGTAGAGTTTCTAGTTTCATAGTTGTTCCTTTTTTCATATTGCTAAGGATAGTATAGCATATTAACTTAAAAAATTCAGATAATTCTAGTGAACTTGTCGTAACATTCATATTATAGAAATATCTATAAATAAGAACTGGAAATTTTTACAAGCAATCCATGTTAAAAACATATTGACTTTTTTGATAGATATGATACACTATATTGGTAATGCTGGTTTAGCTCAGTCGGTAGAGCGCATCCATGGTAAGGATGAGGTCGCCGGTTCAATCCCGGCAACTAGCATCATTGACAGCTTTTGTGGCTGTTTTTTATTTATTTTTTATAAAAAGTCTTGACTTACATTTTTAATATGTTAGAATAAAGCATAGATAAGTAGAAAGGAGTACAAAAAATGAACACAAATGTTTTGATGAAACAGGTTAATTTTTATAAGACACTCCTTTTTGAACGTGAAAATATATGGATGACTAGTTAAGTACTATGTCATTTGTTTGTGGCTGGTTTTTTGAGACTGAATAAGCCTAGATGGAGTGTATCTATCTGGGCTTTTTTGTGCGTTTGGAAAGGTTTTATTTGCAAAGGAGAGGTATGTTTCGGTTAATTTTGGATTATATGAAGCAACACAAGTGGCTTTACTTGGTAGTTGCTGTAACATTGGTTATTTATGATGTCACACTTGTCATTCCTACTCAGATTATTCAGAGAATGATTGATGTCCTAGCTAAAAATGGCTTGACAGAGAGAATTTTAGTTCAAGAGATGACTGTACTCTTTTTGGTTACGTTACTTAATTATGTTATGGCTTATATTTGGCACCTTAAACTTTTCCAATCTTCCATTAACTTTAAGTTTGATATGCAGCAGAGAGCGTTTAAAAAGTTGGTTACCATGCGAACCCCATTTTATGAAAAATTTCGTTCTGGTGATATCATGACTCGCTTTTCGACAGACGTCGATGGTTTGATGGAGATGGTAGGTTATGGTTTGATGATCATTTTCTATGCAGGAGGTATGTTTGTTTTTATTATTCCGACCATGTTTTTTATTGATTGGAGTATATCAATTATTGCTCTCATTCCGATGATGTTGATGGCGGCTTGTATTTTTTTCATTGGTGGAAAGCAAGATAAAGCGACTGATGATAATCGTGATGCTGTAGCTCAACTGAATAACGAAGTGTTGGAAGTTGTTGAAGGAATTCGAGTAACTAGGGCTTATAGTAAAAAAGATCGACAAAAAGCGATCTTTCAAGCACGTACGAAGCAATTAGCTCAGAGAGGAGATCGCATTACGGCTCTTCAATCTCTGTATAGTCCGTTGGCAGCATTCTTTTTGGGCTTGTCCACTATTTCTGTTTTGTTTATGGGAAGTCACGCTGTTAAAACGGGGCAGTTGACTATTGGACAAGTTATTGCTCTTCAGCTTTATATTGGTTCTCTTTTAGAGCCTTTTTGGATGTTGGCAGATTTTATGTTGGTATACAATACTGGTAAGACATCTTTTGAAAAATTACAAGAACTGATTGAGACGGGCGATGATTTAGAAGCAGATGGCACTTGTGAAATCGGTCAACTATCAAGTATAGCCTTTAAAGATTACAGTTTTTCTTACCCTCGATCAGAAAGAGCCAGTCTTCAAAATATTACGTGGGTACTCAGAGTTGGTGAAACAGTTGGAATTGTTGGAAAAACAGGTTCTGGTAAAACTACTCTGGTAAGGCAGTTGCTTCGTCAGTATCCTGTTGGTCAAGGAGAGTTTAGCATTAATCATCAATCAATTTTGTCCTTCAGACGCGCTTCTTTGGAGCAAAAAATTGGTTATGTACCACAAGAACATATCCTCTTTTCTAAAAACGTACGAGAAAATATTGCATTCGGCAAACGAGAGAGTAGCCTAGAAGAGATAGAAGAAGCTATTGTAACTGCGGCTTTTCAAAAAGACTTACAGAGAATGAGTCATGGTCTTGATACAATGATTGGTGAACGTGGGGTGTCTATTTCGGGTGGTCAGAAACAACGTTTGTCGATTGCTCGCGCCTTTTTGAGAAAACCAGATATATTGATTTTGGATGATTCTTTATCAGCAGTTGATGCACACACAGAAAGACAGATTATCCAAAATATCCAAAAAGAGCGAGTGGGAAAAACCAATATTATTGTTACACATCGCTTGTCTGCTATTAGCCATGCGGACTGGGTGCTGGTCTTGGAAGATGGGCGTATTATAGAGGAGGGCAGACCTGAAGAGTTACTTGCTTTAGGTGGTTGGTATTTTGAGCAATACCAACGTCAGCAAAAACAGGAAGGAGGAGAAGAGTGAAAATATTGAGATTTTTATTGAGGCAAATTGGACGAGTTCGGTTGTTTTTTGTGACGGCTATCTGTCTCTATCTCTTATCGTCAGTGATGTTGCGATTATCTCCTATTCTGATACAGCAATTAATAGATGGTCCTTTGACGGATTTGAGTAAGGGAATGCCTTTTGATGAAAGTACTTTTTTTGGAAAGTCTATTCTCTATTTATCCATGACAGTAGTAGGAGCTATTAGTTTTTATATATCAATTCGATTGTTAATGCATTGTGCTAATCGTATTGCAGAGCATCTACGGAATCACGCTTATGATGTTATGCAGGCTTTGCCTATTTCTTATTTTGATGACAAACCTGCAGGAAAAATTGCTACACGAATTGTAAATGATACAGAAACTCTTCGAACACAATTTTATGGAACTCTAGTGTATGTATTTAATAATTTGGTTCGCCTTTTATTTATTTATGGCATCATCTTTTATATGAATGCTAGTTTGGGGTGGATGTTGCTTTTTTTGATACCACTCTACATAGGCATACAATTTCTTTATAAGAAGTTGACGGATCAGCCCATGAAAGATTTTTACGATGCTCGAAGTGATGTGAATACGCAAGTCAATGAAACAATGAATGGTGCTAGTTTAATTCAGTTATTTGGGCAAGAAGAAACTGTTATGAGAGAATTTGAAATGAGTGCGAATAAGATGCGAAAGGCGGATAATCAGATTAATTGGGCGCAATCATTGACAACTTGGAATTTGAGTGGCTTCTTGCAAAATTTGGTGATTACGATTGTGCTGACAATTATTGGGTATCAGTTTTTACGAGGGAATCCTAGTCTTACAGCTGGTAGATTGTTTGTCTATGTCAGTTATATAGAAGGGATATTCGGTGCCTTAGGATCTCTAGTGCAACAGTTTCCTAGTATGCTACGGTCTTTTGAGACAGGAAAACGTGTGCTAGCTCTCTTAGAGGAAGAACAGGAATTAGATAATGATAGAGAATTAGTTATTAGTCGAGGAGAGGTTGTTTTTAATCACGTCAGTTTTGCTTATGAGAAAGACAAACCTGTTTTAAACGATATTGTGATTCATGCTAATCAAGGAGAAACGATCGCCTTAGTTGGTCATACAGGATCAGGGAAATCATCTATTATGAATCTTCTCTATCGTTTCTATGATCCACAAGAGGGTCAGGTTTTAATTGATGGAAAAGATATTTGTGAATATTCACGGGAAAGTCTACGTAGTTACATGGGAATAGTGTTGCAAGATCCTTATCTGTTTACAGGTACAATAGCTAGCAATGTTTCTATGAATGAAGGTGAAATAGATAGATCTAATGTTCGTCAAGCATTGGATAAAGTTGGTGCAAGTTTTATTATAGAACGCTTTGAAAAAGGCATAGACGAGCCTGTTGTAGAGAAGGGGGCTGCCTTTTCTAGTGGAGAGCGTCAATTGATTTCTTTTGCTCGCACTCTTTATTCGGATCCTAAAATCTTAATTTTAGACGAAGCGACTTCTCATATTGATACAGAAACGGAAGAGATTATCCAACATGCCATGGAAGTAGTGAAAGAAGGACGGACAACTTTTATCATTGCCCACCGTCTGTCTACCATACAAAATGCAGATCAAATTCTGGTGTTGGATCAAGGAAGAATTATTGAACGTGGTAGACATGAAGAACTAATGGCATTAGGTGGTGTCTATGCTCAGATGCATGATATTCAGTCAAAAGTATAATAGTCTAATCCATTTGTAAAACTTAGGTTCATACCTAAGTTTTTACTATGCAAAAATGAGCAATCTGTTCTCGATATGATACAATATTAGTAAAGAAGTTTTCGGGCGAAAGATGATTCAGAGGAGGAGGGCATTATTTTGTTGTGACTGATATTTGGTGTGGATAGACAGTGTTAGGAAAAGCGAAAATAAAGGGAGTAGATCATGGATAAAACAGAAAAGAAAGAATGGTTGAAGCGACAAATTAAAGGAGGTGTTATTGTTTCTTGTCAAGCCTTACCACATGAGCCGCTTTATTCAGAAAGAGGGGGTGTGATGCCTCTATTTGCAAAGGCTGCAGAAGAGGCAGGTGCAGTCGCGATCAGAGCCAATAGTGTACGTGATATTCAAGAAATTAAAGAAGTGACAAGTCTTCCCATTATTGGCATTATAAAACGAGATTACCCTCCCTATGAGCCATTTATTACAGCTACGATGAGAGAAGTAGACGAGCTCGTAGCGTTGGATATTGATGTTATTGCGCTTGATTGTACAAAGCGAGAACGATTTGATGGCCACTCCATTGAAGAATTTATCTCAAAAATTATAAAGAAATACCCTCATCAATTATTTATGGCAGATATTAGTACTGTTGAAGAGGGGATTCATGCCGCAGCATGTGGGATTGATTTTATAGGAACTACATTGTCAGGCTACACATCCTATAGTCGACAGGAAGAAGGTCCAGATTTGGAGTTGATTGAGGAGCTATGTCGTGCTGGGTGCGATGTTATTGCAGAAGGGAAAATTCATTCTATTCAAGATGCAGAGCGAGTGGCTCGTTTACATCCGGCTGGAATAGTGATTGGTGGAGCAATCACACGACCAAAAGAAATCGCAGAGCGATTTATTCAAGCGGTAGAGACAGTAAGTAACTAGCGCTGTTTTGTATGAGGATGGAAGATAGTTATATTGTAGTGGTTAAGAGATGGTATTCATGTGTTGGACCTTTTTCTTTTAAAACTCCCTTATTTACAGTATTTATGATATAATAGAAAAGTAAAAGGAATGTAAAATAATGTATATTGAGATGATTGACGAAACAGGGCAGGTTTCTGCTCAGATGCAGGAAGATATTAAAGCCTTGCTCCAATTTGCAGCCGACAAAATCGGTCAGCAACAGAAGGAAATGGCGGTTACTTTCGTTGATAATGCTCGTGTTCATGAAGTAAATTTGGAATACAGGGGTATTGATCGACCGACGGATGTTGTTAGTTTGGAGTACAAACCAGAGTCAGACATTATAGTAGGCGAGGAAGATTTGTTAGAACATCCTGAACTAGCTGAGTTGATGGAAGACTTTGATGCCTATATCGGAGAATTATATATATCAATTGATAAGGCGCGTGAACAAGCAAAAGAGTACGGTCATAGCTATGAGCGTGAGATGGGATTTTTAGCAGTGCACGGTTTTCTTCATATCAATGGCTATGATCATTATACGCCAGAAGAAGAGAAGGAAATGTTTCAGTTACAAGAAGAGATTTTAACAGCTTATGGACTTACACGAGAATAATTCAAAAAATCGGTGGAAGAACCGAGAATTGATTGCTAGTCTTGATTTTGCAGTATCTGGTTTATCTACTGCCTTTAAAGAAGAGCGAAATATGAAGAAGCACCTAGTCTCTGCTATATTAGTTGTACTAGCAGGACTTGTTTTTCAAGTGACATTGACTGAGTGGCTTTTTCTTTTGCTGAGTATTAGTTTAGTTATTGCTTTTGAAATCATGAACTCTGCTATCGAGTGTGTGGTAGATTTAGCTTCGGATTATCATTTTCATATTTTAGCTAAGAATGCAAAAGATATGGCTGCAGGGGCAGTTCTATTTATTTCAGGTTTTGCTTTCTTGACGGGAGCTATCATTTTTCTACCTAGAATATGGAAGTTATTTTTTTAGAATTAAAACAAAGAAAGGGGAGATTGTTTTCTCCTATTTCTGAACAGTAGAAAGGAAATGAGGACGAAATTTCTAGTGGAATGTAGTCAGAAAACGATATACTAAAGCGAATGCCAGCTGGTAAGATAGATTTTGTATCTAGAGTTAATCTAGTATCGTTTTTCGTCCTCCATAATAATAAATACTATGTTTAAATCAGGTTTTGTAGCGATTTTAGGACGTCCAAATGTTGGGAAGTCAACATTTCTGAACTATGTGATGGGGCAGAAAATTGCCATTATGAGTGATAAAGCTCAAACTACTCGTAATAAGATTATGGGAATTTATACGACTGATCAGGAGCAAATCGTGTTCATTGATACTCCGGGAATCCATAAGCCTAAGACAGCTTTGGGTGATTTTATGGTGGAGTCTGCCTATAGTACACTTCGTGAAGTGGATACTGTTCTATTTATGGTGCCAGCTGATGAGAAGCGAGGTAAGGGAGACGATATGATCATGGAGCGTCTCAAGCAAGCCAATGTTCCTGTCATCCTTGTTGTGAATAAAATTGACAAGGTTCATCCAGATCAATTATTAGAACAGATTGATGATTTTCGTCAGCAGATGGAATTTAAGGAAATTGTACCTATCTCTGCCACTCAGGGAAATAATGTCAATCGTTTAATGGAGATTTTGAAGGAAAACCTTGAGGAAGGTTTCCAGTATTTTCCTGCTGAGCAAATTACTGACCATCCAGAGCGTTTCTTGGTGTCTGAGATGATTCGTGAGAAGGTTCTTCATTTGACACGAGAGGAAATTCCTCATTCGGTTGCAGTGGTGATTGAGTCTATGAAACGGGATGAGTTTACGGACAAAGTCCACATTCGTGCGACGATTATGGTGGAGCGTGATAGTCAAAAAGGTATTGTCATTGGTAAGCAAGGAAGTATGCTCAAGAAAATAGGAACAATGGCGCGACGTGATATTGAGCTCATGTTGGGAGATAAAGTCTTTTTGGAAACATGGGTGAAGGTGAAGAAGAACTGGCGCGATAAAAAATTAGATTTAGCAGACTTTGGTTACAATGAAAAAGAATATTAAACAGTAAAGCCGCAAGGCTTTTACTGTGTTTAGGAGAGGGATATGATTCGATCCGTCACGTTAGACAGTATACATCTATGGTCATTTTTTGCTAGTCAGGTATGGAACACAGATGAACTGCAATTGAGAGAATAATTTATCTTAGGAAAGTTTCCATATGAATTTTTGTATTATTCTGAGGATAAACCGCTGGCATGGATTAGTCTTTCGCTTAGGAAGGATTACGTAGAGGGGTGTCACACGAGTCCAGTTGCTTACATAGAGGGAATTATGGTGTGTTCACAGGAGAGACACAAAGGAATTGCTTCACAATTGATTGCCTTTGCTGAAGAGTGGGCAGGCTTAATGGGAGCTTGTCAGCTAGCTTCTAATGCAGATGTAGAGAATATTTCTAGTCAACAATTCCATCTTAAAAATGGTTTTAGGGAAGTGTGTCGCACAGTTCATTATGTTCGTGATATTTAACATTAACCATAAAGTAAGGAGAACGTGGAGGCTTGTTGATTGTCTAACGAAAAATTTGAAAAGAAAGGGAGAGTGTAGACGTACTGATAGTTTAGTTGATGGCTTGTAGCAGAGTTCTTTGTGATATCAGTCGTTTCTTCATCACTCATGGTGTAATGCATTGCCAGAATTACCAGAGGTTGAGACAGTTCGTTGTGGTTTGAATAAGTTAGTAAAAGGTAAGGTTTTTCAAAGGATTGTTGTAAATTACTCTCCTATGATCAAAACTGGTGCAGACAACTTTTGCAAAGACCTAGTCGGACAAACAGTTTGTGATGTTCAACGAAGAGGCAAGTATCTCTTGTTTTATTTGACAGATTTTGTGTTGATTTCGCATTTGCGTATGGAAGGGAAGTATCATTTATTTTCCCATGAGGTACCGGATAATAAGCATTTTCATGTCTTTTTTACGTTTACAGACGGAACTACTTTAGTGTATCAAGATGTTCGTAAATTTGGAACAATGGAGTTATTGAGAGAAGAAGAGGTGTCTGCTTACTTTTCTATTAAAAAAATTGGTCCCGAACCAACAGAGGAAGAGTTTAATGTGACAGAATTTGCTATGAAGTTAGCTAAGTCTAAAAAGCCAATAAAATCACATTTGCTAGACCAGTCTTTAGTAGCGGGTTTAGGGAATATCTATGTGGATGAAGTTCTTTTTCGTGCTCAAGTTCATCCTGCGCAAGCTAGTAATAGTCTATCAGAGGAAGAAGTAGTAGCTCTTCATCAGGCTATCATTACAGTATTGGCATTAGGTGTTGAAAAAGGAGGCTCAACCATACGCACTTATCGGAATGCTCTGGGAATGGACGGTAGGATGCAAGAGTATTTAGAAGTATATGGAAAAAGTGGAGAAGCTTGCTCTCGCTGTCAGACTGAAATTTTAAAAATACAGCTAGGTGGTCGCGGCACGCATTTTTGTCCAAGTTGTCAGGTGAAACATGACTAAAGTTATCGGATTAACAGGTGGCATTGCTTCAGGAAAATCAACAGTCACCGCTTTTTTACAACAAAATGGTTATCAGGTGATTGATGCTGATGCAGTAGTACATGAATTACAGTCTAAAGGTAATCGTCTTTATGCTGTCTTAGTCAAGGAATTTGGTCCATCAATTCTATTGGCGGATGGTCAGCTAGACAGAGAAAAGTTGGGACGATTGGTTTTCTCCAATGAGGAGAGGCGTAAGCGGCTATCTGATATACAAGACGCCATTATCCGAGAAGAACTGTTAGTTCGAAAGGAACAGTTGGAGCAGACAGAAAGGGTATTCTTTATGGATGTTCCTTTACTCTATGAGTTGGATTATAGTGGAATAGTGGATGAAGTATGGCTTGTCTATGTTGATAAATATCAGCAGTTGGAACGTTTGATCAAGCGCAATGGCTACTCATCTCAAGAAGCTAGAAATCGTATAGATGCTCAGTTTTCTCTAGAGAGAAAGAAAGTGTTGGCTGATAAAGTGATTGATAATAGTGGGAACTTGGATACCACATTGGCACAAGTTAAGGCTTATTTAGAGGAGTTGGAGAATGGATGACAGTAGTCAATATTGGCAACAGAATTTGAAGGTGGCTTGGATAGGGAATTTTTTAACAGGTGTCAGCTTTACTCTAGTGATGCCGTTTATCGCTGTCTTTGTTGAAAGCTTGCAGGTTCCTGATGGTCAGGTAGAATACTATTCGGGTTTAGCAGTATCTATCAATGCTCTAACAGCAGCTTTGATGGCACCTGTCTGGGGAAGTCTGGCAGATCGATATGGTCGTAAACCGATGATGGTTCGAGCAGCCTTTGCTATGATTTTTACTATGGGAGGTATGGCTTTTGTCCCTAATATTTTTTGGTTACTTGTCTTGCGAGTACTCAATGGAATTTTTACAGGTTATATCCCAAATGCTACGGCATTGATCGCTAGTCAAGTGCCAAAAGATAAGACGGGATATGCTTTAGGTACTCTTTCAACGGGGCTTGTGGCTGGAAACTTAATCGGACCGACCTTAGGTGGAGTACTAGCAGAGATATTTGGAATTCATCAAGTTTTTCTTTTGGTTGGCTTGTTTTATCTAGTAGCATTATTGTTAACGATTTATTTTATAAAAGAAGATTTTACACCAGTTCCTAAAGATGAGCAGATGACTTTCAGAGAATTAGTAAGTCAAGTTAAAGATAAGCAGATGATGGTTGGACTGTTCATCACCTCTATGATTATTATTGCTGCTGCTCAGACAGTAATTCCTATCTTGACACTGTATATTCGTCATTTGGGGCAGAAAGAGAATTTATTGTTTGTTTCAGGGCTCATTGTTTCACTTCCTGGGGTAGCTTCTCTAGTAACTTCAGGTTATTTGGGAAAAATTGGGGATAAAATTGGTAATCATCGTTTGTTGCTACTTGCTTTAGCCTATAGTTTATTGATTAATTTTCTTTGTGCTATTGCAACGAACCCAATCCAACTGGGAATTTTACGTTTTCTCTATGGATTTGGAACGGGGGCTCTTTTGCCATCAGTGAATTCTCTTTTGACCAAACTAACTCCAAAGGAAGGAATTTCACGGATTTTTTCCTATAATCAATTATTTAATAATTTGGGTTCTGTTGTGGGACCAATGTTGGGATCAGCGGTAGCTACTGGACTGGGCTATGAATGGGTATTCTATTTGGCTAGTGGTTTAGTGTTGCTGAATTTTAGTTGGTCATTTGTGAACTTTAAAAACTACTTGAAAGTAAGGGATATTTAGTGAGAGTAAAAATTCATTTACAGTGTTCAGAGTGCGGTAGTAAAAATTATTTGACAAGCAAAAATGTTAAGAACCATCCTCAGAATATTGAGGTGTTGAAATACTGCCCTAAAGAGAGAAAAGTAACCCTTCATCTTGAAACCAAGTAAATTGTATGGTATAATATTGAGAGTTATTAAGGAAAGAGAAAAAATATGTATCAAGTATTATTAACCATTCTTTTGATTTTATCTGTTATTCTTGTAGCGATTATTTTTGTTCAGCCTGCTAAAAGCCAATCTAGCAATGTCTTTGACTCATCTAGTGGTGCTTTGTTTGAGCGAACAAAAGCTCGTGGTTTTGAGGCGGTTATGCAACGTTTGACAGCTATCCTTATTTTCTTGTGGATGTTGGATGCGTTAGTACTCGTTATCATTTCAAGTAAGTAGGGAAATCAGACTGGGACTTGTTCTTGGTCTATTTTTTTGAATAAAAGGTATCATGAAAAAACAAATTATACAGTATATTGAGGAGGTTGGTCCCGTTACGATGGACCAGCTAGCTACTCATGTAGGTGCTCACTCAGCTAAGGATTTTACAGAATTAGTCAAGCTTGTATCTACTATGGAAAGCAGTCGGAAATTAGCATTTGATCATCAAGGTAAGATTGCTTTACCACAGACAAAGAATACGAATAAGCCAGTAACTTTACAGGGAACTTTTCATGCTCATAAGTCTGGATTTGGCTTTGTGAGTATTGATGAGGAAGAAGCTGATCTTTTTGTCAATAGGGATGATGTTCACTTTGCGATTGAAGGTGATCGAGTAGAAGTAGTCATCAAGAAAGTTGCAGATCGATTCAAAGGAAGCGCTGCAGAAGCTGAAATAATTGATATTTTAGAGCATAGTCTAAAAACGGCAGTAGGTTTGATTGTCCTTGATGATGAAAAACCAGAATATGTAGGCTATATTCGTTCAAAAAATCAAAAAATTTCTCAAAAGATTTATGTAAAAAAATCACCACTGGCATTAACAGGAACGGAAATTTTAAAAGTTGATATAGAAGCTTATCCAAGTAAAAAACGAGACTACTTTGTCGCAACGATTCGCGATGTAATTGGTCATAAGGATGATGTAGGCATTGATGTTTTAGAAATTCTGGAGTCAAGAGATATTATTTCAGAGTTTCCAGATGATGTTATTGCAGAAGCGAATAGTATACCAGATAGTCCATCTGAGGTAGATTTTGCGGAACGGTTAGATTTACGAAACGAAATCATTTTTACTATTGATGGAGCAGATGCTAAAGATTTGGATGATGCTGTTCATATCAAGCAATTAAAGAATGGTAATATGGAGCTGGGGGTACATATCGCAGATGTGAGCTACTATGTGAGAGAAGGGTCGGCACTGGATCGGGAAGCTGTGAAGAGAGGGACTTCTGTGTATGTAACAGACCGAGTAGTTCCGATGTTACCAGAACGCTTATCAAATGGTATTTGCTCTTTAAATCCAAATGTGGATCGCCTAACACAATCAGCGATTATGGAAATAGATCGTAGAGGAAAGATTGTCAAGTACTGGATTGGTCAGACTGTTATCAAAACAGTGTTTCGGATGACGTATTCGGATGTAAATGAACTAATTTCAGGTGCTAGCAAGCAGTTAGAGACCTATAAACGGCTTGTTCCGAGCGTAAAGCTGATGGTTAAGCTTCATGAAACACTTGAAACAATGCGGTATAAACGTGGAGCCTTGAATTTCGATACGACAGAAGCTAAAATTATTGTTAATAAAGATGGTATGCCAGTAGATATTCAACTTCGTCATCGTGGTATTGCTGAGAGGATGATTGAGTCCTTTATGTTAGCAGCGAATGAATGTGTCGCAGAGCATTTTGCTAAGTTAGAACTTCCTTTCATCTATCGGATTCACGAGGAACCTAAAGCTGAAAAATTGCAGAAATTCATTGACTATGCGACTAGTTTTGGTTTGACTGTCTATGGTACAGCTCAGTCTATTCATCAAGATGTCCTTCAAACCCTCATTGAACGTGTGAAAAATGAGCCTTTTGCAGATGTGCTGAATATGATGTTGCTACGTTCTATGCAGCAAGCTCGTTATTCTGAACATAATCACGGACATTACGGTCTTGCTGCAAAGTTCTATACACATTTTACAAGTCCGATTCGCCGTTATCCAGATTTGTTGGTTCATCGAATGGTGAGGGAGTATGCGCAAT
This sequence comes from Streptococcus suis, assembly GCA_029593505.1. Lineage (GTDB taxonomy): Bacteria > Bacillota > Bacilli > Lactobacillales > Streptococcaceae > Streptococcus > Streptococcus suis_AG. The sequence continues at coordinate 188,015 of JAKTNI010000002.1, read as the reverse complement.
CTCCTGCGGACAAAGCAGAGCATTTTGCTCAAGTCATTCCTGAATTGGCCAAGTCATCTTCGAGTTTAGAACGTCGTGCTATTGAAGCAGAACGAGAAGTTGAAGCTATGAAAAAAGCAGAGTTTATGCAGGAATTTGTTGGTCAAGAGTTTGATGGTGTGGTATCCAGTGTTGTCAAGTTTGGATTATTTGTTGAGTTGACAAATACAGTTGAGGGTTTGATTCATATTACCAATCTGGATGAGTACTATCAATTCAACGAACGTACAATGACTTTGCAGGGCGAGAAGTCGGGTAGAGTTTTTCGAGTTGGTCAGCCAATTCGTATCAGATTGACACGAGCAGATAAGATGACAGGTGAAATTGATTTTGCTCATGTTCCTTCGGATTATGACCAGCTTGAAAAGAGATTGAAAAAACCAGGACAACTGACAAAATCGTCTAAAAATAGTAGACAAAAGTCAGCGAAACCTAGTAAGTTTCCTTCACGTCACTTGTCGTCTAAAGATAGCAAACTGCAAAGTGTTACAACCAAAAAGAAAAAGAAACCATTTTATAAGGAATTGGCAAAAAAGAATAAGAAAAGGAGATAAGCATGGCTAAGGGTGAGGGAAATGTAATTGCACAAAATAAAAAAGCTCGCCATGATTATACAATTATAGATACGGTAGAGGCTGGTATTGTTTTAACAGGGACAGAGATTAAGTCTATCCGTGCGGGTCGAATCAATCTGAAAGATGGCTTTGCACAAATTAAAAAGGGGGAAGCTTGGTTAGTCAATGTTCACATTTCTCCTTATGATGAGGGCAATATCTGGAATCAAGAGCCTACTCGAACGCGTAAGTTGTTGCTTAGAAAGAAACAGATTGCTTACTTAGAGAATGAACTAAAGGGAACGGGGATGACTCTTGTTCCACTTAAAGTGTATATCAAGGATGGCTTTGCCAAACTTTTGATTGGACTTGCAAAAGGAAAACATGATTATGACAAACGAGAGTCTATAAAACGGCGCGAACAAGACCGTGATATTAAGCGGACGATAAAAGCCATCAATCATAGATAAGATCGGAGGTTCCGATCTTTTTTGTCTTGCAAATCCTTTCTAAATTTTCTAAAATAGGAAGATATGATAGTGGACATTGTAATGAATGCACCAATAGATAGTCGAAAAGGAGTGAAAGATGACAGTTTTAGTACCTTATAAACGGATGCCAATTTGGAATAGAGATACCGTTCCACAGCATTTTTTAACAAAACATAATACAGCCGTTGGGACATGGGCTAAACTAAAAGTATTAACAGGTCAATTGTTATTTGAGTCCATTTCAGATAGCAATGAGATTGTATGGAGTGCTACCTATCGACCGACTGATGATATCCCTTTTGTTGAGCCTCAAGCTTGGCATCGTGTAACTTTACTAACAGAGGATACAGAATTTTTCTTGGAATTTTTCTGTCAACCTGAGGATTATTTTGCAAAAAAATATGGATATACACGAACACATTCGGAAGTGTTGCAAGCATTGAGGACAATCTCTCCCTGTAAGGTGTTAGATCTTGGTTGTGGTCATGGTCGAAATAGCTTATATTTAGCTCAGAGAGGGTTTGATGTAACTGCAGTAGATAAAGATATTTCTAGTATTCAATCACTTCTACAGATTAAGGAATTAGAGGATCTGGATTTACAGGCTGGTATATATGATATCCATTCTGCTAGTTTGGAACAGGAGTATGATTGGATCATTTCAACTGTTGTTTTTATGTTTTTAGATCGTGAACGTGTTCCAGCTATTATTCGAAACATGCAAGAACAGACGCGAATAGGTGGATATAACTTGATTGTGGCAGCAATGGATACTGATGATGCACCGTGTCCAATGAATTTTTCATTTACATTTGGAGCAGGTGAGCTAAAAGAATATTATAAGGGCTGGGAATTGGTCACATACAATGAAAATTTTGGTGAGTTGCACAAACGTGATGAGAATGGTGAGTTTCTTAAGATGAGATTTGCTACGATGTTGGCTAGGAAAACGGAATGAAATTATTTGTAAACTTTTGTTTGTATGACGACTGTGACCAGAATGAATAAGTTAGTCTGATAAAATGAACTTGGTTTAAATTGTTTACAAATAAATGTATTTTAGCTAAGATTGTGTTGCAAATATGATCAAGGGGAAAGTAAATGAGAAAAGAAACGTATACTATTATAGGGCTGAGTTGTTCTTCCTGTGCGATGAAGGTAGAAAAAGTGATTGCTCAATTGATCGGAGTTGAGGAAGCTAGTGTTAATCTGATGACAGAAAAATTGAGTGTTCTTTATGATCCAGATAAGGTATCTCGAGATGATATCATTGCTACTGTTGAGAAAGCAGGCTACAAGGTAGATAGATCTCTTGTTTCGGAGACTTATGGAATTGTAGGTATGAGTTGCTCTTCCTGTGCGATGAAGGTAGAAAAAATCCTTGACCAATTAGCAGGAGTAGAAACTGCTAGTGTGAATGTAGTAAATGAAAAAGCAACTGTCACTTATGATAGAAATCAACTTGCTCCAACAGAGATTATCACTGCTATCGAACAAGTTGGTTATAAGGCGTTGCGTCCAACTGGACAACAGACGTTCTTCATGACAAATGCACAAGAAGAACATAAAAAGGAATTATGGGCTCGTTTTATTTGGTCAATGATTTACACTCTTCCTATTGTGTACATTGCGATGGGACCAATGGTCCAACTTCCTTTGCCACAGTGGCTTCATCATCCAATCGTTTATGGTGCTACTCAGTTAGCTCTGTTTCTTCCGATTTTGTATCTGGGAAGAAGTTTTTTTACAAAAGGGTTTCAGACTTTAGTTGCTGGTCATCCTAATATGGATTCTCTCATTGCTATTGGTACAGGCTCTGCTCTTGTTCAAGGAATGATCATGCTTGTTTTGTTGTTACAAGGTCAATCTAATGTATCGCATGCTCATCATCCAGAGTTTTATTTTGAGTCAGGTGCTGTTATTTTGACCTTGATTACATTAGGGAAGTATTTAGAGGCGGTTGCAAAAGGCAAAACATCCGAAGCTATTAAGCGCTTAATGGAGTTGGCGCCCAAAACAGCTAATGTTGTACGAGCAGATAAAGAAATTCCGATTCCTTTGGAAGAAGTGGTTGTCGGAGATCTTATCATTGTCCGTCCGGGTGAAAAGGTTGCAGTAGATGGAGTTGTTGTTGAGGGAAAATCAACTGTTGATGAATCTATGTTGACAGGTGAAAGTTTTCCTGTTCAAAAAAGAATTGGTGATAAAGTTGTGGGTGCTTCGCTCAATAAAACGGGTTCATTTACATTTCGAGTAACACATGTGGGTGAGGCAACCAGCTTGTCTCAGATTATCCAATTGGTAGAAGAAGCTCAGCAATCCAAAGCTCCTATTGCAAAATTAGCGGATAATGTATCCTCTGTTTTTGTCCCTATTGTGATAGTTCTTGCACTTGTTTCAAGTTTGGCTTGGTTTGTTATAGGGCAACATTCGTGGCTGTTTTCTCTTTCTATTGCCATTGCAGTATTGGTTATTGCTTGTCCATGCGCACTTGGTTTAGCAACACCGACAGCTATTATGGTTGGAACTGGAAAAGGTGCTGAGCAAGGTATGTTGTTCAAATCGGGACAAGCTTTAGAAATGTTACCTAAAATTGATATGGTAGTGTTTGATAAAACAGGTACTGTGACTCAGGGAAAACCTGAAGTAACAGATATTATTCCATTGACGTCACTCTCAGAAAGTGAGATGTTACAATTGGCTGCCAGCAGTGAGCAAGGATCGGAACATCCACTTGGTCAAGCTATTATCGAATCAGCACGTCAGGCGAATCTTTCTCTTTTACCTACTGAGAATTTTCAAGCTCTTGTAGGTAGAGGTTTATCAACTATTATTGCAGATAAAGTAATTCTCTTGGGGAATGCTAAACTGATGGAAGAGCAAGGGATTTGTATAGAATCATCTCATCAACAAGTGTCTGCCTTAGCAGCTCAAGGAAAAACACCAATGTACTTGGCTCAAGATGGAGATTTGATAGGTGTATTGGCAGTAACAGATACTGTCAAAGAAACAAGTACACCTGCTATTTCTGAACTAAAAAAAATGGGTATTCAAGTCGTAATGCTGACAGGAGATCATACTCAAACGGCACAGGCTATTGCTACTCAAGTGGGTATTGAGCAGGTCATTAGTGAAGTGCTACCAGAAGACAAGATGAAACACATACAGAGGTTTCAATCTCAAGGAAAACGTGTAGCAATGGTTGGAGATGGGATCAATGATGCTCCGGCTTTGGCGCAAGCAGATTTAGGAATTGCTATCGGATCTGGTACAGATGTGGCAATGGAATCTGCTGACCTTGTATTGATGAAAAGCGATTTGATGGATGTACCTAGAGCGATCAAATTGAGTGAAGCAACGATGCAAACGATTAAGCAGAATCTCTTTTGGGCGTTTGCTTATAATATTTTGGGAATTCCTATTGCTATGGGAATATTGTATTTATTCGGTGGTCCGTTGCTCAATCCGATGTTGGCAGGGGCAGCTATGAGTTTGAGTTCCATATCTGTTTTACTGAATGCTTTGCGTTTGAAAACGATCAAGGTAGAGTAGGCATTTATTGCTGATTGGTAGTGTAGAATATGTGTGGTATGTTTAATTGTGCAGATAAAAATGAGAAAGATACTAGCCAAAAAGTTGGTATTTTTTCTAAAAAACGCTTACAATAGAGATATAAAAGATAAGGGAGTTGGCGTATGACAACATTTTTAGAAAAAGAGGTAGCTTTAGTAGGTCCTCAGTTGCAAGTTGGAGATAAAGCTCCTAGCTTTGTATTGATGGATAATGACCTTAATTTGAAGAGCCTTAGTGATTATGGTAAGAGAACTAAGATTATTAGTGTCGTTCCATCTGTCGATACAGGAATTTGTGATGTGCAGACTAGACGGTTTAATGAGGCGCTATCAGGTCGTGAGGATATAGTGGTGATTACGATTTCGGTGGATCTTCCGTTTGCGCAAAAACGTTGGTGTGGTGCATCTGGTTTGGATAATGTGGTGACCTTATCTGATTATTATGACCATGCTTTTGGTAAGTCTTACGGTGTATTGATGAGAGAGTGGAATCTGTTGGCACGTGCCGTTTTTGTAGTGGATGGAGATAACCGTATTGCTTATGTAGAATATGTAGATAATGTAAATAGTCATCCAGATTATGATAAAGCATTGGCTGTCGTAAAAGAGATGATGTAGATTGTTCATGCATTATACAATGATGTGTCTTAATATAAATCTCTACTATGGTATTAGTAGAGATTTTTACTATATTTAGGATATCGTTAGTCATTCGGATGAACTGTATTGTACTAAAAGGATACAGGAAGATAAAGTTGAACATAATATGGTATAATAATAGAAAAGCACTCAAAGGAGCATATTGTTGCAAGAACATTCTGTTGATATTCAATTGAGCCATCCAGATGATAATTTTAGTTTGTTTGGTTCCAATGAACGCCATCTTCGTTTGATGGAACAAGAGTTTGGTGTTGTTATTCACGCGCGTACAGAGAAAGTACAAATTATCGGACAAGAGTTTCAAGTTGAATTAGCTCGCTCAGTTATCCAGTCTCTTTTGGTACTGGTCAATAGAGGGTTGACGATTCATACACCAGATGTAGTGACAGCTATTTCAATGGCTAAAAATGATGAGATGGATAAGTTTGTGGCTCTCTATGAAGAAGAAATTATCAAGGATCATTATGGAAAACCTATTCGTATTAAGACATTAGGTCAAAAAATATATGTTGATAGTGTCAAAAATCATGATATTGTTTTTGGTATCGGTCCTGCAGGTACAGGTAAAACATTTTTAGCTGTTACTCTTGCAGTTACTGCGTTGAAACGTGGTCAAGTTAAGAGAATTGTTCTGACACGTCCAGCAGTTGAAGCTGGTGAAAGTTTAGGTTTTTTACCGGGTGACTTGAAGGAAAAGGTTGATCCTTATCTTCGTCCTGTTTATGATGCTTTCTATCAAATTTTGGGCAAGGAACAAACAACTCGTTTGATGGAGCGTGATATTATTGAGATTGCTCCGCTCGCTTATATGCGTGGTCGTACCTTGGAGGATGCCTTTGTTATCTTAGATGAAGCTCAAAATACTACAATCATGCAAATGAAAATGTTTTTAACACGTCTAGGATTTAATTCGAAAATGATTATTAATGGGGACATCAGCCAGATTGACCTTCCGCGTAAGGTTAAATCTGGTTTAGTGGATGCAAAAGAAAAATTAAAAACCATTCAGCAGATTGATTTTGTGTATTTCTCAGCTAAGGATGTTGTTCGTCATCCAGTTGTTGCTCAAATTATTACTGCTTATGAAACATCTGCTCTTGTGAGTCAAGAAGTAGCAAGTTTTGAAACGATTGGTCCTGTCAAAGAGAGTGTAGAGGATGAATCCGACGGAATTTTCTAACTGTTTTGATGTCCGTTTGGTCCATCACCAAGATTTACCCACGGTGCTGTCTCTTTATCAAACGAATCCCTTGTATTTTGAACATTTTCCTCCTATGCCAAGTTTAAGTAGTGTTGAGAAGGATTGGATGACTTATCCACCTACAAAGAGTAAGGACGATAAGTATTTTGTCGGTTTTTGGGACAATAATCAATTAGTAGCGGTTTTGGATCTGATTAAAGGCTACCCAGATGAAGCTACTGTCTTTATTGGACTTTTTATGGTAGATGGTCGTTTATCTGGTAGAGGAATTGGAACTCAGATTATAAACGAGTTACTGGCTTATCTTTACTCACGATTTCAAAAGGTTAGATTAGCCTATGTCGAAAGTAATTCTCAGGCTCGCTATTTTTGGAAGAAAGTTGGTTTTACTCCAACTGCTGTGACGAAGGAAAAGAATAATCAAAATATTGTTATATCTGAATATCATTTTTGTGACTAATCCAATAAAAACTGCTTGAATCATTTGATACAGATTCAAGCAGTTTTTATCTATGTATCGGTCATGCTCTAAAAAATGGATTCGCATTTTTTTCATGGGCAATAGTGGTATGCTGGCCATGACCGGGATGAACGGTGTAGTGATTTGGTAAGGTGAAAAGATGGAGCTTGATACCGGCAATCAAGTCATCGAAATTACTGGTAGGAAGATCTGTTCGACCAATGGTTTCTCGAAATAAAGCATCGCCTGTAAGAACGAGTTCATCATCTGGAAAGATGATAGATACACCACCTATGGAATGTCCTGGTGTTGGTACTACTTTGAAATGAAAACCATCTATATTGTAATCTGTATCGTATTGAAAAATGTGTTCAGCAGGGCGACAGATGATATTTTCTAACTCAGCGTGCCGATCTAAGCCAGATAAATTCATATCGGGGGTATATAGCCAGCTAGCTTCACTTTCTGCTACATAAACTGGTGGAAAATTGTAGCTTTCGCGCAATATTTCCAGACTCATAATATGATCGTAGTGTGTATGGGTCAAGAGAATAGCTGAAATGGGCTTAGCGATTGTTTCAATTGTAGAATGAATTGTTTCCCAGTCGCTTCCTGGATCAATGATGATAAGGTGACTATCGTTTTCTAGATAGTAAGTATTTTGAAAAGCGATTGGATTGACAGATTTGTGCAGTTTCATAACAGACTCCTTGAGTTCTTGAAAAAGTATAGTAACGAATAATAGGATTTTTCCTAATAAATCGGTTTCTTTTACCAGTTTAGCAAAAAATAATCTAATCTTCATGAAATTTGTTTGGGTATTTCTCTAGCAAAGGGAAATGTGCTATAATGAACAATATGAAAGAGACTAAAGCAAGTAATCGGTATGCTGTTGTTGATTTAGAAGCGACAGGAACCGGTATTGATGCTAAAATTATTCAAATAGGAATTGTTATGGTGCAGGATGGGGAGATTATAGATACCTATTCTACAGATATCAATCCTTATGAGCCTTTGGATGAACATATTAAAGAGTTGACAGGTATAACAGATCAGCAACTTAGCCAAGCTCCGGATTTTGGACAGGTAGCTTCTGCCATCTATGATATGATTGGAGATGCAATTTTTGTTGCTCATAATGTCACGTTCGATGCGAATCTTCTAGCAGAAGCTCTCTTTTTCGAGGGGTATGAACTAGTAACTCCAAGAGTTGATACCGTAGAATTGGCTCAACTATTTTTTCCAACTTTTGAGAAATATAGCTTGGGTAATTTAGCAGAATATTTAGATTTAGGATTAGAACAAGCTCATACGGCTGTTTCTGATGCGTTAGCTACTGCTAGATTGCTTATAAAAATTCAAGAAAAAATCGTATCACTACCAAAATGTTTGGTAGATGAGTTGGTAAGGTTAGCTGATAATTTACTTTTTGAATCGCGCCTAGTGATTGATGAATTGTATCCTCAGCTATCGGATATGGTACCGCCTCATACTGAACTCGTTCATGGCTTAGTTTTAAAAAAGAGAGAGCCAAATAGAAAACAACGTCAGTTATCTTCGGATTTTGTTACCAATCTCTCACATTTAGGATTGCACGAGCGTGAGGATCAAACGACTTTTGCTAGGTTAGTTGAGGAAAAGCTGGTAGATGAACAGCATTCTGTTCATTTCATTCAAGCTCAGACAGGATTAGGCAAAACCTATGGGTATCTCTTGCCTTTGCTTGCTCGAACAAATGAACAATTATTAGTAGCAGTTCCAACGAAACTATTACAGGAGCAAATTATGGAACAAGAAGGTAGGAGACTGCAAGAGATGTTTCATGTATCTGTCTGCTCTCTTAAAGCACCGAAACATTTTATTAAACTAGATGCGTATTGGAAGACTTTATATAGACAAGATGACAATAGATTGGTGAACCACTTTAAGATGCGTTTGTTGGTCTGGCTTAGTGAGACCAATACTGGTGACTTGGATGAATTGAAGCAAAAACATCGTTGTCCATTTTATTTTGACGAAATTTGTCACAATGGAAAACTGGATAAAGAGAGTCTTTTTTGGAGTGTTGATTTTTGGCATTGTTTACAGAAAACAGCTAATTCTAGTCGAATACTGATTACAAACTATGCTTATTTTCTCAGTTATTTGAAAGATCAACGCCATCTAATAGATCATCGGTTGATAGTATTGGATGAAGCTCAAAAATTTTTGTTGGTAGCGGAACAGCTAGCAACCGGATCGCAGGAATTATCTATATTACTACAGTTATTACAGAGTAAGAAGGATAAAGCTCACCATCTGTTAGATCAGCGGTTATATGAGTCTTGTCAATTTGAAGTCAATGATCTTGTCTATCGTTTCCGCCATCAAGAACTTAGGAATGTAGATGAATCAGATTTGCGTCAACTAAGACAAAATCTTATTGAATTACAAGATAGTGATTTACGAGAGCTGGAGCAGTTATTAGATTGCTATGATCATTTTTGGTTGGAAGAAAAGACTATCCATAATAATAAGAGAAGTATGTATTTGCGTGCAACTAAGGATGATTTGTTAGATGTTTCTCAGTATATGCCAAATACAAAAATTTTCTGTATTAGTGCGACCTTAACAATTAGTAAACATCTTAGTTTGGTAGATTTATTAGGTTTTAAAGAGGCTACTTTTGATAGCTTACCGCTTCGAAAAATAACGAATCAATGTATTCTATTTCCGACGAATCTTCCAGATATTGCTTTATATTCTAATGAGGATTACGCTCACTATCTTGTCAAACATTTATGTGAGATGATCGCATTTGGTAAGCCGATGATAGTATTGTTTACTTCTATTTCTTTGTTATTGCAGGTTTCAGATTTATTGGAACAGTCAGGAATATCGCATCTTGCTCAGCACAAGAACGGACTGGAGATGAATCTGAAACGTAGATTTGAAAAAGGAGATTGTCAACTGTTACTAGGAACTGGTGCTTTTTGGGAGGGAATTGATTTTGCTAAACAAAAGCAGGTTCTTCAAGTTATTACACGTTTGCCATTTGATAATCCAAAGGATCGATTTATCAAGAAATTGAATCAACGATTACGAAACGCTGGGAAAAATCCTTTTTATGACTATGCTTTACCCATTATGATGATGAAGTTGAGGCAGGCTATAGGAAGAACGAATCGCGATATTCAGCAACAGTCTCTCATTGTTGTATTGGATAATCGTATCTATAGTCGACAATATGGTAAACAAATTCTTGCTTTTTTTAAAAAGGACTATCCTGTGTTACAGATAGAAAAGGAACATATCTGTAATACTATTCAACAGTTTTTTGATAGAAAATGATAGATAAACAGTAGTTTTTTTCTAAGATATTATAGAATAAAAAAAGAAAGACCATTAGGCGACTAGTGGTCTTCTTTGTGCTATAATGTAGATAGAAGAGAGGATGAGCTATGGCTTATATAGAAGTTAAAAAAAGTTCAAAATACTATGAGATGGGAGAAGCAACGATTGTTGCAAACCATGAGGTATCTTTTGAAATCGAAAAAGGAGAATTGGTCATTATTTTAGGTTCGTCAGGAGCTGGCAAGTCTACCTTGCTCAATATCTTAGGTGGAATGGATCAGACGGATGAGGGAGAAATACTCATTGATGGTGTAGATATTGCTAAACTATCCAGCTATGAATTGACCAATTATCGTAGAGATGATGTAGGATTTGTCTTTCAATTTTACAATTTAGTCGCCAATCTAACGGCTAAAGAAAATGTTGAACTAGCAGCTGAAATTGTAAAAGATGCTTTGGATGCAGAAGAAGTGTTGGAGCAAGTTGGTTTGGGAGAACGCATCAATAATTTTCCAGCACAGCTATCAGGCGGTGAGCAGCAAAGAGTAGCAATTGCTCGCGCTGTGGCAAAAAAACCAAAACTATTATTGTGTGATGAGCCTACTGGAGCATTAGATTATCAAACTGGTAAGCAGGTTTTACAAATCTTGCAGGATATGTCACGAAAACAGGGAGCAACGGTTATCATTGTAACGCATAATGCAGCATTAGCTCCTATTGCAGATCGAGTTATTCGGATGAGAGATGCTCGTGTCTATTCGATTGATGTCAATACTGCTCCTCAAGATATTGCCAGTTTAGAATACTAGGAGAATGTATGAAAAAGAAAATCTATTGGAAAGATATTGGTCAAGCACTGACCGCTTCCAAAGGACGTTTCCTATCTATTTTTAGTCTGATGATGTTGGGATCATTGACACTTACAGGATTAAAAGTAACTGCTCCCAATATGGAAAGAGCTGCTCAATCTTTTGTGGATCAGTATCAAGTCATGGATCTTGCTGTTTTGTCTGGTTTAGGTATCAGTCAAGATGATTTGACAGAATTACAAATGATAAAAGGAGCTAGAGTAGAGGCTGGATATTTCAAAGATGTTACGATAGACAGTAGTCAGACAGCTGTGAGATTATTTTCAGATAGTTCTTCCATTTCGCGGTATCGGTTGTTGCAAGGAGAATTTCCTAAGACAAAAGATCAGATTGCTCTTTCAGAATCGCTACAAAATCGTTATCAGTTAGGCGAACAGTTTCTTGTGGAAGAGCCAGATAAAAATGGTAAAGTGTTGACTCAAACTTCTTTTACGGTAGTTGGATTTGTTGCGTCATCAGAGATTTGGGATAATCAAACGATGGGCTTAGCTTCTAGTGGAAATGGGCAACTAGAGGGTTATGGTTTGTTGAATGAAGCGGCATTTGATTCTGAAGTGTACACGATTGCTCGCTTGCGTTATGAGGATCTTCTGGAAGTACCTTATTATAGTCAAGTATATAAGGATAAACTTGGAGAACATCAAGAAGAATTAGAAAAGATATTGAAGGATAATGCTGACCAACGATTGAATGCTATCAAGTCGGCAGCACAAGCAGATATTGTTAAAGGTGAAGATGAAATAGCACAAGCTCAATCTCAGTTACAAGAAGCAGAGCAGAAACTACAAAATGGTCGATTACAGTTAGAAACTGGGCGCAGTGAGTTTTCTAGAGGACGTGCCAAGATTATTGAGCCAGAAGAGGATTTACGAGCAGTATTTGAGCGCTTATTGACTAGTAAAGCAGAGTTAGATGCTAGCAAGGCAGAATTAGATAGTAGAAAGTCTCAGTTAGATCAAACAAAGCTTTTTTTAGAAGGTAATGAAGAAGAGTTGGTGCAATCTGCTTCACGTTTGGAGCAAGCCAAGAAAGAGTTGGAAAATCAAAATGCCCAATTAAGTCAATTAGCTTCAGTTATTTCCACAGGTCGATCCAGTTGGTATCAGGGTCAGGTTGATTTAGAGCATCAGATAGCAACACAGGTGCAAACTGGTCAAAAACTATCTGATTATCCTGAATTATTAGCACGTCAAGAGGAATTAGATGCAGAAAAAACTCGTCTTGATCAGCTAGAGATAGAATATGAGCAAGCCAATCAATCGTATACACAAAACTATGAGTATTATCATTCCAAAGTCAAAGAATATGAAGCAGGTTTAGCCCAATATCAGAAATGGAATGAAGAATACCAAGCAGGTTTAGCGCAGTATCAATCAGGTCTTAGTCAATATGAGCAAGCTATAGTTGCTTATCATGCTGGTGTGGCAGACTATGAATGGGGGGTTGGTCAACTGGAATCCTCTACGCTAACACTTGATCAAGAAGCGCTTCGGTTGGATCAAGCTGATAAAGAATTGACTCAAGCTCAATCAGAATTAGCAACTAAAAAGGCTGAAGCTGATAAAGATATTATTCAAGCTCAAAAGGAAATTGAGCAAGCGAAAGTAGATATCAACGCATTGGAAAAATCTCCTTATCAAGTTGTGACACGAATGAGTCTGCCGGGAGGAGATGGCTACACTGTATATAATAATGCTACTCGTTCTATTGCTGCAGTCGGCAATGTTTTCCCTATAGTATTATACCTTGTTGCTGCATTAGTGACCTTTACTACGATGGCTCGTTTTGTAGATGAAGAACGAAGCCAATCAGGGTTATTTAAGGCTTTAGGATATACAGATAGACAAATCATGAGAAAGTTTATCTTATACGGTTTGGGGGCAGGTCTGCTGGGAACGATACTTGGTATTGTCGCAGGTAATTTGATTCTTTCTCCCATTATTTCACGAGTTGTCACACAGACGACTGTTCTTGGTCCAACAAGTTTACGTTTCTATCCTACTTGGACTATCTTAGCTTTAGCATTGTCGCTGATTTCTTCAGTATTACCAGCTTATCTAGTAGCCAAGAGAGAGTTAACGGAGGAACCAGCTCGCCTCTTATTACCGAAACCACCAGTCGCGGGTTCTACAATCTTATTAGAGAAGTGGCAAGCAGTATGGTCGCGTCTTAGTTTCACTCACAAAGTTGTTGCTCGTAATATTTTCCGTTATAAATTGCGGATGTTGATGACTATTTTTGGTGTAGCAGGTACAGTTGCTCTTTTATTTGGTGGACTTGGAATTCGCTCATCCATATCAGGAGTGGTTGAGAGACAGTTTAATGAGTTAATTCATTATGATTTGTTGGTGGTAGAAAACAGTAAGTCTGATGAGAAGCAGTTAAATGATTTAACAGAGTTTCTTCAGTCCAATCAAGTACGACAATCTCTTCCAGTAGCTTTTGAACAATTGAATCAAACTATTCAGGAAAAAGGTCAGCGAAAAACATTATCGATCAGTCTTTTTATTTCGGATAGGAAAGATTTAGGCAATCTTGTCAGTTTGGAAAAAGCTTCTGGTCAATCTATCAAGTTGACGGATAGAGGTGTTATTCTTACGGAAAAATTAGCTCAGTTATACGGAGTAACAGTTGGTGATCGGATTCACTTGACATTAGAAGATAAGGATGTTGAGGTTAGAGTGGCAGAAATAGCGGATATGTATGCTGGACATTTTATCTATATGACAGACCGTTATTATGAACAAGTAAGTGGAAGTAGGAAGACGGCTAATGCTTATTTAGTACAGCTAAAACAAGAGCAAAGAGACAAAATTCAAAAGACGGCTAGTTTGTTATTAACGATGCCCGCTGTGAAGCATCTCATACAAAATATGCCGTTGATGATGATGTTGATGACAATTGCAGACTCTCTTCAAACGATTATGACGATATTGGTTATTCTATCTGTACTACTAAGTTTGGTGATTCTCTATAATCTTACGATCGTCAACATGTCTGAACGCATTCGTGAGTTATCAACGATTCGTGTACTTGGTTTTCATCACAAAGAAGTTACCATGTACATCTACCGTGAAACAATTGTTCTTTCCTTTATTGGCATGGTCTTGGGATTAGGTGCTGGATATTACCTTCATAAACTACTGCTAGATATGATTGGTTCGGATACTATTCGTTTTAATCCAACCGTTGGACTAGACGTCTATTTAATTCCAATTTTTACAATTGTTATGATATTGGCAGTCTTGGGATGGTATGTGAACCATCAACTACGCAAAGTTAATATGTTGGAAGCACTTAAATCAGTCGAATAAATGAACATAAAAAGAGGATGTTTAAAAATATCCTCTTTTTATGGGATTACTTATTGTATAACATTTATTCCTTTACCAATTGCACAGCATTTGGTAAAAATCGAAATCGATTACTCATGACATGAAAGTAGAAAAAAGAATGATTTTCTATAATTTAGTGAATAAACATAGCATCACCAAAACTGAAGAAGCGGTATTGTTCATCCACAGCATGTTTGTATGCTTCTAAGATAAATTCTCTTCCAGCAAAAGCTGATACGAGCATAACCAGAGTAGATTTTGGAAGATGAAAATTAGTGGAAAAAGCATCTACGATACAGAATTGATAGCCCGGTTTAATAAAAATATTGGTCCAGCCAGAATCAGCTTGTAGTGTCCCATTAAACTTATTACCAATTGTTTCGAGTGTTCGGATAGAGGTTGTTCCAACTGCCACAATTCGTCCTCCGTTTTCCTTGACTTGGTTTAGGGTTTTAGCAGCTTCAGCAGATAGAGTGTAAAACTCAGAATGCATTTCATGTTGGTCAATTGTATCTACAGAAACAGGTCGGAAAGTTCCCAAGCCAACATGAAGTGTGAGATAGACCAATTTAATTCCCTTAGCTTCAATTTTTTCTAGTAATTCTTGAGTAAAATGAAGACCAGCTGTTGGAGCAGCAGCAGAACCATTTTCTTTGGCATAAACAGTTTGATAGCGTTCGCGATCTTCTAATTTTTCATGGATATAAGGAGGAAGAGGCATTTCCCCTAGACTCTCTAATACTTCAAGAAAAATACCAGTATATGAAAATTCAACAATGCGTCCACCATGTTCTAATTCTTCAACAATAGTGGCTGTCAACCGACCATCTCCGAATATGACAGTAGTTCCTGCTTTTAGGCGTTTAGCAGGTTTGGCAAGTACTTCCCATTGATCTCCTTGGGTATTTTTTAACAGTAGAAATTCGACATGACCATTTGTTTCCGGTTTATGTCCATATAGACGAGCTGGGAGGACACGTGTATTATTCATAACAAGAGCATCTCCTGGATGTAACTGGTCAATGATATGATCAAAATGACTATCTGTCATTGTTTGTTTCTTATGGTCTAAGATCAATAGTTTAGAACTATCGCGTTTTTCTAAAGGAACTTGGGCAATGAGTTCTTCAGGTAATTCAAAGTCAAAATCAGCAGTATTCATATATTTTCCTCAGATTAAAATAAAGTATAGTAAAAATAAATTAGTAGAGCAAAAGGTAGTAGTATCAGTAAACTACCAATTAAGTAGAAAGTGGCAACTACTATTTTTGATTTAGGAATAAAATAACCGGTAAGACAAATAAGAATACCAGTACAAAATAAGTAAAAAAGTATATCTGTCATAAAAGCATTATACCATAGTTATGTTGTTTCGTCTTGAGAGATAAGAAGAGTGTTGTGGAATTAGAGTTAAATATATGATGAATGATTTCATGGTTGGATACTAATCTTTTTTCTTGCAAAGGTTTGCGTAAAAGAATAGAATAATGTGAATATAGTTGGAGGTGTGTATGTATCAAACATCAATTACAGGTCATTCGCTTTTTCAAGCTACATCGTTTGGCTATGGGGAGCCGATTATGACTTTTGGAAATACTCAAAATGGTGAAACACCAGTTAGTTTAGTGAATATTGCTCTAGCTTCTTGTGTGATGATGTGCATTCAAGGATACTATGCTAGTCAAGAGGGGAATCAGCAAATACCGATACAGGTTGATAGTCAACTAGAGAATGGACAATTTACCTTAGTCATTTATTTAGGTGAAACAACTTCAGCTACCAAGCAGGAGAAAATTTTAGCTTATGTGGATCAAAAGTGTAACGTTAAAGCGTTATTACGAGAGGATTTAACCTTTAAGATGATATTTGCAACGTTAGAAAGTGTGAAATAATATGTTTTTAGCAATTGAAGAAATACGGCAAAATAAGTTGCGTTATGGCTTAATTTTAGGACTGTTAATTTTAATTTCTTATTTAGTTTTTTTCTTGACAGGTCTAGCGTATGGATTAATGCAAGGAAATCGGTCGGCAGTAGATAAGTGGCAGGCAGATTCTGTCTTAGTATCTTCTGAATCCAATCGAGTACTAACTGCTTCTAAGATAAATCCTACAGTGCTTGATAAGGTGGTAGCGGAGAATACAGCACTTGTGCGCCAACAAGCAGGAGTTGCCTATGTGAAAGAAGACTCAAAATCTGATGAGAAAGAAAAGATTACAATCTTTGCTGTAGAAGAGGATAGTTTTTTAGAACCCAATATTGTTGAAGGAAGATTGTATGAGAAGACAGGTGAGGTTGTTATCAATCATTCCTTGGCAGAAGTTGAAGGATTTGGTTTAGGAGAACAGATTTTCTTATCTGGTACAGACCAAAAGGTGACAATAGTTGGCTATACAGATAATGCTTATTTTAGTGTATCGCCGGTGTTATATATGAATTTGTCAACGTTTTCTGAGCTCATGCAATCAGACCAACAACAAGTGGCTAGTAATTTAGTGAGTGCAATTGTTGTTCGAGGAAGTGTAACTTCTTTTCCTAATACACTAGAAAAAGTTTCAATGGCAGATTTTATTGAGAATTTGCCGGGGTATAAGGCACAAAATATGACTTTTGGTTTTATGATTGGTTTTTTAATTGTTATTTCAGCCCTTGTGATTGGAATCTTTGTCTTTGTGCTAACCACTCAGAAATCCCCTATTTTTGGATTGATGAAAATTCAAGGTTTATCTAACGCCTATATTTCTACTTCTGTTTTGGCACAAACGTTTTTATTATCTGGACTTGGAACTACTACTGGTCTTTTGGGAACTTATCTTTCTTCACTTATCTTACCAAGCGCAGTACCATTTCAAAATAATTGGAGCTTCTACTCAGTTATCGGAGCATCACTAGTGATATTTGCACTTTTGGGGGCAAGTTTTTCTGTACGTTCTATCTTCAAGGTAGATCCATTAAACAATCTATCTTAGGAGGGATTATGAAAACACTTATTTTTGAAAATATTAGTAAAACCTTTCAAGACGGTAGTCAAACTATAACGGCTTTGCAACCGACAAATTTTAGTATAGAAGCGGGAGAGTTTATAGCTATTATAGGACCATCTGGTTCTGGTAAATCTACTTTTTTGACATTAGCAGGTGGATTACAGACACCTACGACTGGTCGAATTCTCATCAACCAATCAGATTATTCCGACTTATCGGAGCAGAAACGTGCCAAACTTCGTTATAAAGACATTGGTTTTATCCTCCAGTCTTCTAATTTGATTCCGTTTTTAACGGTTGAAAAACAATTAGTGCTAGTTGACAAAGTTAATAAGAAATCAGAGCCTGTAAGACGTCAAGAGTTATTGATTGAATTAGGCATTGCTCATTTGAAGAATAAGTTTCCCAAGGATTTATCTGGTGGGGAGCGCCAACGTGTCGCTATTGCCAGAGCTTTATATAATGATCCAGCGATTATTTTGGCAGATGAACCAACAGCTAGTTTAGATAGCCATCGTGCCTTTGAAGTAACAGAGCTCTTAGCAAAAGAGAGTAAAAACCATAATAAATCAATTATCATGGTAACACATGATCAACGCATGACTGAACAATGTGATAAAGTTTATGAGATGAGAGATGGGGTTTTAACACAAGTTCGGTAATTTTATGAAAACATGGTATAATGAAAAAGAGCTATATGCTCTTTCTTTTTATGTGATAAGGATTAAACTATTATGAAATTAACAATACATGAAATAGCCCATGTTGTGCGGGCAAAAAATGATACTAGCTCCTACCCAGATATTTTCATCAATAAGGTGGAGTTTGATAGCCGAAAAATTCAAAATGGAGATTTGTTTGTTCCCTTGAAAGGGGAACGTGATGGACATGACTTTATTTCCACAGCTTTTGATAATGGCTGTGTGGTAACATTGTCCGAGCAAAGTATAGCAGTTCCTCATATTCTCGTAGATGATTGTTTGTCTGCTTTTCAGGAACTGGCAGCTTATTATATTGAAAAAATGAAGGTTGAAGTCATTGCAGTAACAGGATCAAATGGGAAAACGACCACAAAAGACATGATTCATGACATACTAGCAACGACCTATAAAACTTATAAAACTCAAGGGAATTATAATAATGAGATTGGCTTGCCTTATACCGTACTCCATATGCCTGATGATACCGAAAAATTAGTTTTGGAAATGGGACAAGATCATTTGGGAGACATTCATCTTTTATCTAATATTGCCAAGCCTAATTTGTCTGTGATTACCTTGTTTGGTGAAGCTCATTTAGAGTTTTTTGGTTCTCGTGAGAAGATCGTCGAAGGAAAAATGCAGATTTCCGACGGTATGAAGGTTGGTAGTCGATTGATTATTCCGAAAGATGAGATTGCAGAGAAATTTTTACCTTCTTCTTTAGAAATTATCCGGTTTGGAGAAGATGCTGATTTGCAGTTAACCAATCTGATTGAATCCAAAGAGAGTCTAACTTTTACAGTTAATTTTATGTCAGGGGAGCTTTTTTTACCTGTAACAGGTAAGTACAATGCTACCAATGCTATGGTGGCAAGTTATGTTGGTCAATTATTGGGTGTATCAGATGATAATATTAAGAAAGCATTGGCTCATCTGAACTTAACGCGCAATCGGACACAATGGAAAAAAGCTAGCAATGGTGCGGATATTCTTAGTGATGTTTACAATGCCAATCCAACAGCTATGCGTCTAATTTTAGAGACTTTTTCAAATATTCCTGCGAACAATGGTGGTAAGAAAATAGCAGTATTAGCAGATATGAAAGAATTAGGAGACCAATCTATTGAGTTACATAAACAGATAATTACAAGTTTGTCTCCAGAGTTACTAGATACCGTTGTTTTCTATGGTCAAGATATCGAGCCGCTGGCTCAGTTGGCTAGTCAAATATTTCCTATTGGTAAGGTCTATTTCTTTCAAAAAAATGCAGATCTGAATCAATTTGATGAGTTAGTTCAATGTGTTCAAACATTACTAGGTGAACACGATCAGATTTTATTGAAAGGCTCTAATTCGATGCAGTTGGCTAAGTTGGTTGAGTACTTGGAGGGTTAGTGAGGAAGTATTTCTCTTTTCAGTATTTCTTGTAATGATATTAGGAATTTGCTATACTGATAGCAGTATGTTTGTAAGGGAGTTGAATAATTATGATGGAATTTTTTACCAATCATATGTCTCAAGCACCGAGATTAGATATGACAACACACTTATTTTTATTTCTGGTTTTATTACTCCTCGTATGTTTTTCATTTCGTCTATCCCATAAATCATGGTATAAGTCTTTATTTTGGTGGCTACAATTTCTGCAAGTAGCCAGTTTATATACATGGTATGTCATCATGGCTTTTCCTTTATCTGAAAGCCTTCCTTTTTATCATTGTCGCTTAGCCATGCTATTTATTTTATGGGGTAAGCCCGGTCGATTGAAGCGCTACTTTGCTTATCTAGGTTTATTTGGTTCCTTGGCAGCATTTGTTTATCCTGTTCTTGATCCATTTGCTTTTCCTCACATCACTTTTTTCACTTTTGTGATTGGTCATTATGCATTGGCAGTCAATTGTATAGTGTATTTGATTTCTGATAGACAATTAAAAATTTTAGACATACAGGATGTAGTGACTTATACTGTTGCAATGAATGGTTTTATGGTAGTAGTGAATTACATATTTGGAGGAAATTATGGATTTCTATCCCAAACTCCTCTGTTTAATTCAAAGAATATAGCCTTTAATTTTTTACTAGTAACAGGAGGGTTGACATTTACCATTTTATTCGTTCAATCAGTGATTTTTTCTTATTTAAAAAGTAGAAAATGGAAATGGATTCGTGATTAAGCATTAGATTTTTTAGGAGAATGTTTTTAAAATCATTTGGGGATAGATGTTAAACAAATATGTTATTTTTATGAGTTTGAAATATCCCTTATTTTCAGATATAATAGAAGAGTTGTAGGAGCAACTCTTTTTATATTTAAAATTATTAACAACAGATAAATAAACAAGAATTAGTTGCTCTAAGATGGACCATAGAAAAAGGAAAGTGAACATGTCGATAAAAGAAGAAATTAAAAAGCGTCGTACTTTTGCCATTATCTCTCACCCTGACGCTGGTAAAACAACTATTACAGAACAATTGCTTTATTTCGGAGGAGAAATTCGAGAAGCTGGTACTGTAAAGGGAAAAAAAACAGGAAATTTTGCTAAGTCTGACTGGATGGATATTGAGAAACAACGCGGTATTTCGGTTACTTCATCTGTTATGCAGTTTGATTATGCTGGTAAACGTGTTAATATCCTTGATACACCGGGACATGAGGACTTTTCAGAGGATACCTATCGTACCTTAATGGCGGTGGATGCAGCAGTGATGGTGGTTGATTCTGCAAAAGGTATTGAAGCACAAACGAAAAAGTTATTTGAGGTGGTCAAGCACCGTAATATTCCAGTTTTTACCTTTATAAATAAATTGGACCGTGACGGTCGTGAGCCATTGGAGTTATTAGAAGAATTGGAAGAAGTATTAGGTATTGCTAGCTATCCAATGAACTGGCCAATTGGTATGGGAAAATCTTTTGAAGGATTGTATGATCTTCATAATAAACGTTTAGAATTGTATCGTAGCGAAGAACGTTTTGCTAATTTGGAAGAAGGCGAAAGACTGTTCGGAAACAATCCATTTTATGCACAAGTATTGGAAGATATTGAGTTGTTATCTGAAGCTGGTAATGAATTTTCAGAGGAAGCGATTTTATCTGGAGAATTGACACCTGTGTTTTTTGGCTCTGCGCTGACTAACTTTGGTGTACAGACATTTTTAGATACATTTTTGCAATTTGCACCAGAGCCTCATGGTCATAAAACAACAAATGGAGAAATGATTGACCCGTTAAATAAAGATTTTTCTGGATTTGTTTTTAAAATTCAAGCCAATATGGATCCTCGTCATCGTGACCGTATTGCCTTTGTTCGTGTGGTTTCAGGAGAGTTTGAACGTGGAATGGCTGTTCATCTTCCTCGTACTGGTAAAGGAGCTAAATTATCCAATGTTACTCAGTTTATGGCTGAAGCACGTGAAAATGTAGAAAATGCTGTCGCAGGAGATATTATTGGGGTGTATGATACTGGAACATATCAAGTGGGAGATACTTTAACGGTTGGGAAAAATAAATTTGAATTTGAGCCACTTCCAACCTTTACACCAGAAATTTTTATGAAAGTTTCTGCTAAGAATGTTATGAAGCAAAAATCTTTTCATAAAGGAATTGAACAATTGGTGCAAGAAGGAGCTATCCAATTGTATAAGAATTATCAAACAGGAGAGTATATGTTGGGAGCTGTCGGTCAACTCCAATTTGAAGTTTTCAAACACCGTATGGAAGGTGAGTATAATGCAGAGGTTATCATGACGCCTATGGGGAAAAAAACTGTACGTTGGATTAAGCCAGAAGATTTGGACGAACGAATGAGTTCAAGTAGGAATATTTTGGCGCGTGATCGGTTTGATCAACCTGTTTTCCTTTTTGAAAATGATTTTGCTCTGCGTTGGTTTGCTGATAAGTATCCAGATGTAGAGCTAGAAGAAAAAATGTAACGAAGTTAATAAACGGAGTAATATTTTACAGAAAAAAGACTTAAAATTGCTATTTTAAGCCTTTTTTCTTTATTGTGTAATTAAGTCATGATAAAAAGTAAATTTATCCAAATAATTTTTTCCAGAAAGAGATTTTTTTATCATTCTTTTTTTCGGTATTTTCAGTCAGATTTGGGAAAACACTTGCTAAATCAATAGTTTCTTTATCAATGGCGTGGTCTGTATGGAAAACAAGTGCATGCAGAGATTGTGCCAGTTTCTCATCAATAATAGTGGTGGTGATGTGATAGATTTGAGCACTTTTCATAAATTTTATATGCAAATGATCAGAAAGAGAGGGAGATAGTTTCAGAAAAAGAGGAGTGTAAGTTGTAGAGAGCTGATGACAGATAGCATCAAATTGTTGGGATAGGAGATTGCTATTTGCTTCATCAAATGAGAGCACTAGGATAACACGTTCTCGGTAAGTTCCCATATAGAGACGTTGTTCGTCAGGATTGATACGAGTTTCTCCAGATGCTTTTTGTAAGATAGTAGTATGTAAATCATTCATAATGTGATTATAGCATATCATGATGATTTTGAAAAGGAAGGGCTTACAATGGTTCTTACAGGAAAAATACTTGTTTTTTCTTGAAAAATCCCTTGTTTTACGATATGATAACAATGTAACTATTTTAAACTCAAAGGAGAGTAATATAATGTCAATTATTACTGATGTTTACGCTCGCGAAGTCCTAGACTCACGCGGTAACCCTACACTTGAAGTTGAAGTGTATACTGAATCAGGTGCTTTTGGACGTGGTATGGTTCCTTCAGGAGCTTCTACTGGTGAGCACGAAGCAGTAGAACTTCGCGATGGTGATAAGTCTCGTTACCTTGGTCTTGGTACTCAAAAAGCTGTTGACAATGTAAACAACGTTATCGCTGATGCTATTATCGGTTTTGACGTTCGTGACCAACAAGCTATTGACCGCACTATGATCGCTCTTGACGGTACTCCTAACAAAGGTAAATTGGGTGCAAACGCAATTCTTGGTGTTTCTATCGCTGTTGCGCGTGCAGCTGCTGACTATCTTGAAGTACCACTGTATACTTACCTTGGTGGATTCAATACTAAAGTGTTGCCAACTCCAATGATGAACATCATCAACGGTGGTTCTCACTCAGATGCTCCAATCGCTTTCCAAGAATTCATGATCTTGCCAGTTGGCGCTCCTTCATTCAAAGAAGGTCTTCGTTGGGGTGCTGAAGTATTCCACGCTTTGAAGAAAATCTTGAAAGCTCGTGGTTTGGTAACAGCTGTTGGTGATGAAGGTGGTTTCGCTCCTAAGTTTGAAGGAACTGAAGACGGTGTTGAAACAATCATCGAAGCTATTGAAGCTGCTGGCTATGAAGCTGGCGAAAACGGAATTATGATCGGTTTCGACTGTGCATCATCTGAATTCTACGACAAAGAGCGTAAAGTTTATGACTATACTAAATTCGAAGGCGAAGGCGCTGCTGTTCGTACATCTGCAGAACAAATCGACTACCTTGAAGAATTGGTTAACAAATACCCAATCATCACTATCGAAGATGGTATGGATGAAAACGATTGGGATGGCTGGAAGGCTCTTACTGAGCGTCTTGGTAAACGCGTTCAATTGGTTGGTGACGACTTCTTCGTAACAAACACTGACTACCTTGCACGTGGTATCAAAGAAGGTGCAGCTAACTCAATTCTTATCAAAGTAAACCAAATTGGTACTCTTACTGAAACATTTGAAGCTATCGAGATGGCTAAAGAAGCTGGTTACACTGCCGTTGTATCACACCGTTCAGGTGAAACTGAAGATTCAACAATCGCTGACATCGCAGTTGCAACTAATGCTGGCCAAATCAAGACAGGTTCATTGTCACGTACAGACCGTATCGCTAAATACAACCAATTGCTTCGTATCGAAGATCAATTGGGTGAAGTTGCAGTCTACAAAGGCTTGAACTCATTCTACAACTTGAAAAAATAAAACAGTCTGGGAGACTGTTTTATCTCCGAGCTAGAATAGTGAGGGCTTGATAAAACTCTCTAGGTTTTCCTAGGGAGTTTTCTTTGCCTTGATAGTGATAAAATGATATTCTAAAAAGAGGTATCAACTTAAGTATTCGCATTTTGAATAGAGATGGAGAGCGGGATGATAGAGTGGATATTTTTTGATTTAGGGTCAACACTTTTAGATGAAGAGGCTGCTTATGGATTCTATATAGACAAGTGTGTGAAGAAGTTACAGTTACTTGGTATCGAGGTTTCATCAGATTCTTATAAAAAGAAAATGGTGGAGTATGCTCATAAGTCGCTGGATCCCATTCGTGCGACCTGGCAATATTTTGCACCGACCGAGCCACGTCCTTTGTGGACAAATGAGGGTGTGAGCTTGTATACTGAAACAATAGATGCTCTAGAGAAGTTATCACAAAACTATCGATTGGGGATTATTGCCAATCAATCTAGTAGTGTTAGAGAACTGCTTAAAGAGTGGGGAATTGAGTCTTATTTTCAACTCATCATCCTCTCTGAAGAGGTTGGGCTATCTAAACCAGATACAACTATTTTCAAACTTGCCTTGCAAAAAGCAAACATCCAGGCAAATAGAGTTGTCTATGTTGGGGATAGATATGATAATGATATTCTACCTGCTAAATCTTTGGGAATGTGGACTGTATGGATACTGACAGGTTTTGGGAAGCATGCCAGTGAAAATGAAAAAATGAAGAGCGATTGGATAATTCGGTCATTGCGAGAGATAACAAATATTTTTGAGTAAACAAAAACTAGACTGAACATTCTCAGTCTAGTTTTGATATATCTTAGAACAAGCCTTTGACTTTGTCTAAAAGACCGTTAACACCTTCGGAACCTGACAACAAGCCTTTGGCTTGCTCCAAGTATTCTCCAAATTGGTCCTTGTTTTCTTCGATAAATTGTTTTGCACCATCAAAGTCTTTATTTTCGATTAACTCTTTGACTTTATTGAAAAGATCTACTGGATTCATGTTGAAATCACCCCCTATGGAACTATTAAATCAAAAATGAGATGATTTGACAACTGAAACGACTTATAAAAATGTAATGCAAACTGCTTCGGGAACATAGAAATCATGTGAAAGTTCGGTCAACCGACCATTTTTTTGATCTCGTGCAAAGACAGTCGCATTGTCAGAATCTTGGTGAACAACAATTAGATGTTTTTCATCAGGACTGAGAGTGAAATCACGCGGAGTTTTCCCATTTGTTGGAACGATTTCAACTAATTCTAGACTGGCATCTCCAAGAGTTTTATAGACTGCAATAGAGTCGTTTCCACGGTTAGAACTGTACACAAATTTCCCGTCTTTTGAGATACGAATAGCAGCTGTACTATTAACACCGATATGGTCTTTAGGTAGGGTAGAAATGGTTTGCATATGTTCAAATTGACCCCAGCCATCATAAATCAGAACTTCAATCGTAGAATTAAGTTCACAGATGAGGTAGGCAATTTTGGCAACAGGGTGAAAAATAATGTGTCGTGGACCACTACCTGATGTTGCTTGATAGGTCGTTAATTTTTCTACAGCTCCTTGCTCGGACACTTTATAGGTAATGATTTGATCACAGCCTAAATCACAAGTTACCAAAAATTTATCTGGTGTTAAATCAGAAAAGTGAACATGAGCAGAGGCTTGGTTTTCGTGTGGACCAGAGCCAGTGTGTTGAACTGTGTCAGCTAACACTAGTGAACCGTCTGACAAACGTTTATAGACGAGCAATTGTCCTTTATGGTAATTAGAGCCGTAAACCAAGTTCCTTGCTTCGTCAACAGCAACATAGCAGAGTGGAGCGCCTTCTGATACAACATGGTTGAGTGGGGAAAAATCAGCATTGAAAGCGGCAATACCACCGAGACCATTTTCTGCTCCTACAGAATATAAGTGACCAGCCTTATCAAAAGCAAGATAGGTAGGATTTGATTCTTTTGCAACTAATTTTAGATTACTGAGTTGTCCTGTTTCACTATTAAATGTTGCTTGATAAATCCCCTGTGATTCGCGTTTAGTATAGGTACCGAAATAGATAGTCATAGCAAACTCCTTTTAGGAATGATTACTCAAATTATATCATGTTTTTAGCATAAAGTAATGTAAATGTTGAGTTGATTTTTACAAAAATGCTGTGTACATGTTACAATAGAAAGAAAATACTGGGAGTGTGTTAAATGGACGATAAGAATCAAAAATTTAGTCTAACTTGGTTTTTCCGTTTGTTTTTAAATAGCCAAGCTGTTACAGGACTATTGGTTGTATTATTAACTTTTCTGACCATATTTGTATTTAGCAAAATTAGTTTTGTGTTACAACCGATAGCTAATTTTTTAGAAATTGTTCTTTTGCCAATGATTTTGACGGGACTTCTATACTACTTGTTAAATCCAATGGTAGATTGGATGGAAAAACATAAGATTTCTCGTACTATTGGTATTTCGATTCTGTTTATATTGATTGTCTTGCTGTTAATATGGGGCTTGGCAGTGGCTATTCCAAGTATTCAAGATCAGGTTGTTGCTTTTGCACAGAATTTACCGTCCAATATTCGAAAAATTGAAAGTCAAGTAACTGGACTTTTGCAAGATAAGAGATTTGAACAATTTAGACCAACAGCTTTGGAAGTATTAAATAAAGTGAACGATCAGGTAGTAGCTTACGCTCAGAAGTTTTCTTCTAGTGCAGTAAACTGGGCCAGTAATTTAATTTCTACTGCTTCACAGATTATTGTGGCTATTTTGATTATGCCGTTTATTCTTTTTTACTTATTGAGAGACGGTCAATATTTGAATAAGCATATTACACAATACCTTCCGACAAAATGGAGAGAGCCTATCGGTACGGTATTAACGGATGTCAATAACCAACTTTCTAACTATGTGCGTGGGCAAGTAACTGTAGCTATTATCGTTGCGTTGATGTTTTCGTTGATGTTTTCACTTATTGGTTTGAGTTATCCTATTACATTGGGAATAATGGCAGGTTTTTTAAACTTGATTCCGTATTTGGGATCCTTTTTAGCCATGATACCTGCAGTGATACTCGGTTTAATAGCTGGACCAGTTATGTTGATTAAAGTTTTGATTGTTTTTATGGTGGAACAGACAATTGAGGGGCGTTTTGTAACTCCGCTGATTTTGGGTAGTTCACTAAGTATTCATCCGATAACGATTTTATTTGTATTGCTAACTGCGGGACAGATGTATGGAGTTTTAGGAGTTCTATTAGGAATTCCAATTTATGCCTCTATAAAAGTATTGGTTAAAGCTATTTTCGAATGGTATAAGACCTTTAGTGACTTGTACGAAGATGAACAAAAAGAGGGAAGCGATGAGCAATAGTGAAAAGATGTTGGCTTGTTTGCAACAACAAGATTTAAAAAAAGCTGACAAGTATTTCAAACGTGCATTGAAAGAAGATGATACGGAGACCTTGTTATCTTTAGCGAATTATTTAGAAAGCATTGGTTTTTTCCAACAGGCGAGTCAACTATATGTTAGAGTTAAGGAAGTCTATCCTGAAGTTTCTATCAACTTGGCTCAAATTGCTTTTGAGGACGGTCTTGTAGAAGAAGCCTTTGCTTATTTGGAGGAAATTTCTGAAGAGAGTTCTCTTTATGTTGAATCCTTGTTAGTAAAAGCAGATTTGTATCAAGCGGAAGGATTGGCAGATGTTGCACGTGAAAAGTTGCTCGAGGCTAGTCGATTATCTAATGATCCTATTATTTTACTTGGGTTGGCTGAACTAGATATGGAGTTAGAACAGTTTAAAGAAGCGATTGCTTACTATGCTCAACTAGATAATCGTGAAATATATGACTTAACAGGAATCTCTACGTATCAAAGAATCGGTCTTGCTTATGCTAGCTTGGGAAAGTTTGAAGTTGCAACAGAATTTTTAGAGAAAGCTATTGAGTTGGAGTATGAGGACCATACAATTTTTGAATTAGCAGCTCTTCTATTTGAAAGAGGAGAGTATCAAAAAGCCAATCTTTACTTCAAACAATTACATACGATCAATCCTAATTTTGAAGGGTATGAGTATATTTATTCTCAATCTCTCCATGCAGAGCATCAGTTAGCAGAAGCACTAGAGATGACAAGAAAAGGATTAACGAAAAATAAATTTGATGTTAATCTATTACTTCAAGCTTCTCAATACGCTTATGAATTACATGACGAAACTGCAGCAGAAGATTATTTATTGCAGATTAGAGAAATCGCAGATGATAGTAATGAATGGGTGTTACGCTTATCAACACTTTATCTGGAACAGGAGCGATTTGAGGATGTTGTAGCATTAGCTAGTGAAGAACTAGACAATGTAGTTGCTCGCTGGAATATAGCTAAGGCATACCAAGCCTTGGAAGAAGACACAAAAGCTCTTTTGCTTTATGATGAATTGTATGGTGAGCTAGAAGAAAATCCAGAATTTTTATTAGACTATATTGAACTGCTTCGTCAACTTGGGCGGTTAGAAGAAGCAAGAGAGCAAGCTAGTCGTTATCTGCAATTGGTACCAGATGATTTGACTATGCAAGAATTTTTAAATCAAGGATAAAACATGCAAATAAAACGCTTATTTCAATACAACACGTTAGGTGCTTTGATGGCAGGACTGTATAGTGGTAGTTTAACCGTAGGAGAGTTGCTGGAGCATGGAAATTTGGGGTTGGGAACTCTAGATTCTATTGACGGTGAATTAATCGTTCTAGATGGAAAGGCGTATCAAGCAAAAGGGTCAGGTGATGT
This sequence comes from Streptococcus suis, assembly GCA_029593505.1. Lineage (GTDB taxonomy): Bacteria > Bacillota > Bacilli > Lactobacillales > Streptococcaceae > Streptococcus > Streptococcus suis_AG. Next base: position 159,076 of record JAKTNI010000002.1, on the reverse strand, counting down.
ACCGGAAGTAGTTGAAGTTTCTGCTGATATGACAGTTCCTTATGCTGCTGTCATATTTCATGAAGCAGAGGTTATTTTTAAACAGCGGTTTGAAATGACAAGTGACGAACTTCAACAGCGAATGGAATCCTATTATGATGGAGAAAATCTTTTTCGTTCTATCAAGATCAAGGGACGTTTTTCGCACATGCACGTAAGAATGATTCCAAAGTCTGCTTCCCATACTCGTTTTGCAGAAGTAGCAAGTCGTCAACCAGAGTATACAGCAGAGGATATTACTGGAACGATTGTTGGTATTTGGACACCAGAGATTTTTCATGGAGTGAGTGTAGCTGGTTATCATTTGCATTTTATTTCAGATGATTTGACCTTTGGAGGTCATGTCATGGATTATGCGATTAGTGATGGAATGGTTGAGATTGGTCCTGTTGACCAATTGGATCAACGCTTTCCTGTACAAGATCGCCAATACTTATTTGCAAAATTCAGTGCAAAAGATGTCAGAGAGGATATTAATCAAGCTGAATAGATTATGCCAATTAGAAAGAATTAACAAAGTATCTAAGGAAAAGCATGTGTATAGAAACCCATGCTGTCACTTTATAGATAATTTTAGACAAAAAATATTTGCCTTTTGCAATATTTTAATTTAGTAGAGGCTTCAAATTTCTGACCTCAAACAATTACTTAACTTAGCTTGTTTGTATTATGGCAACACTTCTTGTTCACTGAAAATTATATTCATTTTACACGAGATTTTTCATTCTTTGGAAGAAAGAACTAACTATGCACTTAAAAGATTATGTCTACTGATGGAACTACTATCACTTTTATACTCGTCCCCACTATCACATCTATTTAGTGGTATACATAAAAATCCATGAATTACATCTTCATGGATTTTATTTTTTCTTCAATTGGAGTGACACGTAATGTTTTTTGACCACGATAGGTTACGAAACCTGGTTTGCTACCCGTTGGCTTATGCAGTTTTTTAGCTTCAATCATGTCCACTTGTACAAGATTAGAGTGTCTTGCTTTGGAGAAGTAAGCAGCTAATTCTGCTGCATCTGTTTTGACTTCATCGCTTGGGGATAGATTTTCTATGATAATTACATGACTGCCCGGAATATCTTTGGCATGAAACCACAGCTCTCCTTTTTTGGCCATTTTAAATGTCAACTCATCATTTTGTAAATTGTTTTTTCCGACCAAAATGATGGTTTTACCATCGGTTGCTAAATACCGTTCTGGTTTTTGACGTTTATGAATTTTTTCACGGTGTCGGCGTTTCAGATAGCCCGTTTCGATTAGTTCTTCACGGATTTCATCAATCTCTGCTAAACTGGCTTGTGATAGTAGAGTTTCTACCGATTCCAAATATAGAATTGTTGATTTTGTCTCTTCAATCAAAAGAGTCAAGTGTTTTACTGCCTCTTTTAACTTTTGGTATTTTTTGAAATAGCGTTGCGCATTTTGGCTAGGTGTTAGTGCGACATCAAGTTCAATGACTAATTGTTCTCCTGTATAATAGTTATCTAAACTTACTGTTTCTTGGTCATTTGGAACTTGGTGGAGATAGGTCGTCAGAAGTTCTCCTTTTTGTCGCACTAGTTCAGCCATTTCTGTATCTTCTAATTCTTGTTGCTGTTTTACGAGTTTTTTTCGATTTTTTTCTAATTCACTTGCAACACGTTTAATGAGTTCATTGGCTTGTTGAGCAACGCGATCTCGCTCAGCTTTGTCTTGATAGTAACTATCAAGTAACTGCCCTAAGTTATCACATACTCTAGTAGATGCTATGCTGGATGAGAATGGAACAGCACTGTACGATTTTTGTGTGAAACTGGGTTGGGTAGGGAGATGAAAGAAAGTACGAAAATTTTTCAAACGATCGCTCTGAAGCCGACTAGCTAGTTCTTCAGCAGTATCACGTCCAAGTCCTTGAAATAGTTGTTGAAGTCTCTTCGGAGTAAGTTCTTGAGTAGAAAGAATTTCAAATAATTCTTCATCTCCTATTGTAAACGGATTTGAGGACTGCGTCTTAGGTGGGCGAATGTAGGTTGAGCCGGGTAAGATTGTACGATAAGAATTTTGAGAAAACCCTACATGTTTGATAGCTTCAATAATGCGTTGTTCTGTTTTATCTACCAAGATAATGTTGCTATGTTTTCCCATGATTTCAATCATCAAGGTAGCTTGAATGTGGTCCCCAATCTCATCTTTATTAGAGACAGCAATTTCTAAAATACGGTCATTCTCTAGTTGTTGAATGGATTCAATGATAGCACCTTGTAGATATTTACGTAGAATCATGGTAAACGTATTAGGAACTTTTGGATTGGAAAAATCAGTCTGTGTTAGTTGCACACGTCCAAATACGGAATGTGCAGAGAGTAACAATTTATGACTTTTACGATTGCTACGAATATGAAGAACAATTTCTTGCTCAAAAGGTTGGTTGATTTTCTGAATTCGTCCTCCTTCTAAATCTCTTTTCAATTCTTCTGTGATGTGGTGTAAAAAAAATCCGTCAAAGGACATAGTATGCCTCTTTCTTTTCATTGAATTATGCTCTGTTCTAGTATATCATATTTTATTCTTTTCGAAAGAGGGGGGAACGAATGTGATAGGAGTTATTTTCAGAAAATTTTTAAAAATCACTTGACAAATGATTCAGTAGCAACTATAATGGACTGTAATCAGAAGAAGTAGTAAGTAAGAAGTCTTCAGGGAGCCTGTGGTTATTGTGAATAGGTGGCGGAAGCTTATGAAATGGGCTGATAGTTTGTTAGACTTAGTCTTAACAAAAAATAAAATGAATTGGAAACAATGACAATTCGGTTTGCACACCTTACAGTGCACCTCCTTGTTAGAGGAGATGAGATATGGGCTAGTATTTGAGACCCCATAAGTGAGGTGGCACCGTGTCATTGACGCCCTCGCATACAGTTTTTGTATGCGAGGTTTTTTGCATGAGTAGAAAAGAGGATAGGATATGAAACGATGGCGATGGTGGATTAAAACGGTATTAGAATGATGAATTCAATATAAAAAAGGAAACCAAAATATGATAAAAAATAAAAACCTACTTGTGACAATTATTGCTCTAACAGTTATGGTAGCTGCGGCACTCTTTATAACTCAAAAAGAGAAGACAGCACCATCAACTTCTCCAGAAAAAGTAAAAATTGGAGTTCTTCAGTTTGTAACCCATGCTTCTTTGGATGAAATCTATAAGGGGATTAAAGATGGTTTAGCAGAAGGGGGCTATAAAACAGCAGATAATTTAGAAATTGATTTTATGAATGCTGAAGGCGATCAATCTCAAGTTCAGACCATGAGTAAAAAATTAGTTGCAAATGGGAATGAATTATTGATTGGTATTGCAACACCTGCAGCACAAGGACTGGCAAATGCGACAACAGATGTACCAATTATTATGGGAGCAGTTACAGATCCTGTAGGAGCTAACTTGGTCTCTGATTTAAAACAACCTGGAGGTAATATTACAGGTGTCTCTGATCAGACACCCGTAGCAGATGCCGTTTCGCTTATTAAAACGATTACACCAGATGCCAAAACAATAGGAGTTATCTATTCATCAAATGAGGATAATTCTAAGATTCAAGTTGCAGAATTTAAAGCGGCAGCTGAACAAGCTGGTTACACAGTAGCAGAATATGCAGTTGCATCAAGTAATGAAATTGCGGCAACAGTTGAAGTTGCAAGTAGCAAATCAGATGTTTTGTTTACACCAGTAGATAATACGATTGCTTCAGCTTTTTCGACAGCTGTATCAGTTGCTAATAAATCTAAAACTCCGGTTTATACGAGTGTAGAGGATATGGTGGAAGGTGGCGGTATCGCTTCTGTTACACTTAGCCAGTATGATTTAGGAGTGGCAACTGGGAAAATGGCAGCTAAGGTTTTAGACGGAGCCAATCCAGCGGATACATCTGTGAAAATCTTTAATGAAGGTAGTATCGTAGTGAATAAAAAAGTGGCAGATGCTTTAGGAATTACCTTGTCTGATGAACTGATAAAGACTGCAAGTCGCGTCATTGAGAAATAAGAGTAGGAAGTAGTATATGGTAGTATCAACAGTCTCGCAGGCTCTTTTATGGGCTATACTGAGTTTAGGAATTTTTATCACGTTTCGTATTTTGAACTTTCCTGATATGACAACAGAGGGTTCCTTTCCTTTAGGTGGAGCAGTAGTAGTGACCTTGTTAACGCAGGGAGTACATCCACTGTTAGCCACTTTAGCTGCAATTGGTGCAGGTTGTTTGGCTGGTTTAGCGACAGGATTATTGTATACGAAAGGAAAAATTCCAACCCTATTGGCAGGAATATTGGTGATGTCATCTTGTCATTCTATTATGCTGATGATAATGGGACGAGCCAATTTAGGTTTGCTTAACACAAATCGTTTACAAGACTTTCTGCCTTTTTCTAATCAAATTAATGGATTAGTTTTGGGAGTAGGGAGTTTAGGTTTGGTGATTGCTGCGCTACTATTTTTTCTCTATACACGTCTTGGTCAAGCATTTATCGCTACTGGTGACAATCCAGACATGGCACGTAGTTTTGGAATTAATACCAGTTTGATGGAGTTGATGGGACTTGTGGTTTCAAATGGTATTATTGCCTTTGCAGGTGCTTTAATTGCACAGCAAGAAGGCTATGCAGATGTTTCTAGAGGAATTGGGGTGATTGTTGTCGGAATGGCTAGTTTGATTATTGGTGAGGTTATTTATGGCAATCTTACTCTATTGGAACGTTTTTTGGCAATCATCGTTGGAGCTATTTTTTATCAGTTTTTGATTTTACTGGTTATTTCGCTAGGTGTGAATACTAGCTATTTACGAATTGTTTCAGCTATGATTTTGGCGGTTTGTCTCATGGTTCCAGAATTGAAGAAGAAAATCATGAAAGGAGCCAGTTTATCAAAATGACAGCAATAGTAGAATTAAAAAATGCGACTAAAAAGATTGCCAATAGTTTTGGTGAGGAACGTTTGATTTTAGACAATGTAAATTTAACAATCTATCAAGGGGATTTTATTACGATTTTAGGTGGAAATGGTGCTGGAAAATCAACTCTTTTTAATGTTATCGCAGGTACACTTCCCTTAACGAGTGGCACGGTACGTATTTTAGGACAAGATGTGACAGATTGGTCAGCAGAAAAACGAGCTAAGTATTTAGCACGTGTTTTCCAAGATCCGAAGATGGGAACAGCTCCACGCATGACAGTAGCCGAAAATTTATTGATAGCTAAATATCGTGGGGAGCGTCGCGGCTTGGTGCCACGTCATTTGGTTCAGCATGTAACAGAATTTGAAGAATTATTGGTTCGTGTAGGAAATTGCTTAGAAAAGCATGTAGAAACTCCTGTTGGTCTTTTATCTGGTGGACAACGCCAAGCACTTAGTTTGTTGATGGCTAGTTTGAAGCAGCCAGATTTACTTCTTTTGGATGAACATACAGCTGCTTTAGATCCTAAGACAAGTCAGTCTCTCATGCAATTGACAGATGAATTGATCACGACAAAGGACATGACAGCTCTTATGGTAACTCATCAAATGGAAGATGCCTTAACTTATGGAAATCGTTTGATCGTCATGAAAAATGGTCGAATTATCCAAGATCAAACTGCTCAAGAAAAAGCTCAGATGAAACTAGAAGATTACTATCAATTGTTTGAGTAAAATGAGTATGAACAACTATGTAGATGACCGTTGACTCTGCCTAATTGGCAGAGTTTTTGTAATTTTTTCCGAAAAATAGTATAATGATTAAGATAGCTACAATTGTAGCAAGCTGTAATTCGACTTGGATATATCCGAGGACCGTTAGTATAAAAACTATTCTATAAAATCAGATATAGAGTGTGAGTGTGAATAGATGGGGGATTGACTTTTTCTATTTTACTTACGAATCATTATAGGCATGTCTATGCCTTACAATAAAAGGAGAAACAATGAGTACAATTAAAATTATGGCTCTTGGTGGCGTACGAGAAAGTGGAAAAAATCTTTATATCGCTGAAATAAATGAGCATATTTTTGTCTTGGATGCTGGAGCCAAATATCCAGAAAATGAGCAATTAGGCGTAGATGTTATCGTACCAAATTTTGATTATTTAGAAGAAAATAAACACCGTGTAGCTGGTGTGTTTCTAACACATGGTCATGCAGATGCCATTGGTGCTTTGCCTTATCTGTTAGAAAAGCTAAAAGTTCCTGTTTTTGGTTCTCATCTTACGATTGAGTTAGCGAAGTTACTCGTGAAAAGTAACAACGCAACCAAAAAATTTAATGACTTCCATGTTATCAATGCAGAAACCGAGATTGATTTTGGAGATGCCATTATTTCATTCTTTAAAACGACCCATTCTATTCCCGAGAGTTTAGGTATTGTTGTCAAAACAGATCAAGGTAATATTGTCTATACTGGTGATTTTAAGTTTGATCAAGCAGCAGATAAGTTTTATAGAACGGATTTTGGTCGTCTAGCAGAAATTGGTAATGAAGGAGTTCTTGCTCTCCTATCTGATTCGGCTAATGCTGATAGCAATCTGCAAACAGCTAGCATGCATGAAGCAGGAGAAGAAATTCTGAACACGATTGCTGACTGTGAGGGACGAGTGATTGTAGCAGCTGTAGCGAGTAACATTGTTCGTATCCAGCAAATCTTTGATGCTGCTGAAGCAACAGGACGTCGTGTTGTTTTGACGGGACATGATGTTGAAAATATCATTCGTACAGCAATGCAGTTGAAAAAACTTCGTTTGGTCAATGAGCGCTTGTTGTTAAAACCAAAGGATATTAACAAATATGAAGATCATGAACTTATCATTCTTGAGACAGGTCGTATGGGAGAGCCTCTGAATGGTTTGCGTAAGATGGCGATTGGTCGCCATCGTTATGTAGAGATAAAAGAAGGCGATTTAGTTTATATTGTTACGACTCCAAGTGTTTCTAAAGAAGCAGTTGTGGCACGTGTTGAAAACCTCATTTATAAAGCAGGTGGTACTGTCAAATCGATTGCCAAGAATCTGTGTGTATCTGGACATGGTCATGCGCGTGATTTACAACTGATGTTGAATATCTTGCGACCTAACTATCTTTTTCCAATTCAAGGGGAGTATCGACAATTGGATGCACATGCTAAAGCAGCTTTGGAAATTGGTATGCTTCCAGAGAATATTGTGATTGTCAAACGTGGCGATATTATGGCTTATGAAGAAGGTCATTTTGTACATAGTGGATCGGTAGTTGCTGGTGATGTGATGATTGATGGTAATGCTATGGGGGATGTGGGAAATATTGTCTTACGTGACCGTAAAGTTCTATCAGAAGACGGCATCTTCATCGTAGCACTCACTGTTAATCGTCGTGAGAAACGGATTGTTTCCAAAGCGAAAGTAAATACACGCGGCTTTGTGTATGTGAAAAAAAGCAAGGATATCCTACGCGAAGCTTCTGATTTGGTCAATGCTACTGTTGAAAATTACTTTACAAAAGATAACTTTGATTGGGCAGAATTAAAAGGTGCTGTTCGTGATGACCTTGCCAAGTTTCTTTTTTCCCAAACAAAATGTCGTCCGGCTATTTTACCAGTTATTATGGAAATTAAGTAAGCATATAGAGACTAGGCAAGAGTCTAGTCTTTGTTTCTTATTAAAAACGAGGGAGAATAGGTATGGCTATTATGAAAATTGATTATTATTCTGAAGTTTTGGATATGTCTAGGCAAGTAAATATTTTGTATCCAGATAGAAACCGTGTTTCTAATCCGGATGATACGGATATTCCAGTTTTATATCTCCTGCATGGAATGGGGGGAAATCAAGATTCTTGGTTAAATCGATCTATTATTGAGAGGTTGGTACGCAATACGAATCTGATTGTTGTGATGGTTAATACAGATAAGGGTTGGTATACTAATACGACATATGGTATGAACTATTATGATGCTATAGCGATAGAATTGCCTCAAATTTTAAAGCGTTTTTTTCCAAATATGTCGGATAAACGTGAAAAAACTTTTATAGTAGGTTTATCAATGGGAGGATATGGAGCTTTTAAGTTGGCATTGTCGACCAATCGTTTTTCTTACGCTGCCTCCCTATCAGGAGTCTTGTACTTTAATTTTAACCATCCTGGAGCAGAGGAACTAGGCTCAAAAGCTTATTGGACAGGTATTTTTGGTGATATTGAAGATGCTACAAATCCAAATAACTTACTAGAAATGATTGCTTTATCGGATAAGAAAACAACATTTTATGCTTGGTGTGGAACGGATGATTTTTTATTTGAAGGTCATCAAAAAGTAGTAAACGCTTTAGCAGAGACAGGGTTGGATTTGGAAGTGAGTATAGGACCTAGGAAACATGAGTGGTACTATTGGAATCAGCAACTCGAAAAGATTTTATGCTGGTTACCAATTGATTTTCAATTGGAAGAACGCCTTTCGTAGAAGTGTAGTAAATAGATAGGAAAGAAGATATGCTATTAGATATGTTAAAACAATACCCTTTACAAGCCTTCCTCTTTTTATATAATGTGGGAATTTTTGCATGGCTAAAAACTTCTAGTCAATCTATCATGAGCAAGATTGGTCTATCTGCTGATTGGATTGATAAGATTCCGGCTCCTATTCGAGATTTAGCAGGTAGTAGCCTTACAGGGCTGGAAACTCTTTTAAACTCTTCAGCTTGGGGCTGGTTGATTGTATCCATGTTATTACTTTTAGTCATTCGCTTTGTGAAAGGATTGATTAAATGTATCATTATGTTACTGATTGTCTTTGGAGGTCTGTATTTACTCTGGCAAAATAAGGAAATTTTATCAGGTTTATTAGCATAATAGTTGTATTTTTAGTTGATGAATCAAGAGAAATGATACATTATTTGGTGTGGAAGTAGATAAAGAAAGAGGTTGCTTGTCATGTATCAGCCTCTTTTTTGCAACACCGTATTAACTAAATTTATGATACAATATCTATATGATTATTCTAAGTGGAAACAAGATTGAACGCGCCTTTGCAGGCGAAGTGTTATTTGATCAAATTAATATTCAAGTAGATGAGCGAGATCGTATTGCACTAGTTGGTAAAAATGGAGCAGGAAAGTCAACGCTACTAAAAATTTTAGTAGGTGAAGAAACACCGACGAGTGGAACAATCAATACTAAGAAAGATTTGACCTTGTCTTATCTCTCACAAGATAGTCGTTTTTCATCAGAAAATACAATCTATGATGAGATGCTTTCAGTCTTTTCAGATTTACAAGAAAAAGAAGGTCGTCTGAGAGTGATGGAAATGCAGATGGGAAAAGCATCCGGCAGCGAACTCGAACAGTTGATGCACACCTATGATCGCTTATCAGAAGAATTTCGACAAGCTGGTGGTTTTACCTATGAATCTGATATTCGCTCTATTCTAAATGGATTTAAGTTTGACCAATCTATGTGGAGTATGAAAATCTCTGAATTATCAGGTGGAGAAAATACCCGTTTGGCACTTGCTAAAATGTTGCTTGAGAATCCAGAGTTGTTAGTGTTGGATGAACCAACCAACCATTTGGATATTGATACAATTGCTTGGTTGGAAAATTATCTGATCAATTACAAAGGTGCTCTGATTATTGTGAGCCATGATCGGTATTTTTTAGACAAGGTAGCAACGATTACACTAGATCTGACGAAGCATTCTTTGGATCGATATGTTGGTAATTATTCACAATTTGTTGAATTAAAAGAACAAAAATTGCAATCTGAATTACAAAACTACGAAAAACAACAAAAAGAGATTGCAAAGTTAGAAGATTTTGTTCAGAAAAATATTGTTCGAGCTTCGACTACAAAGAGAGCTCAAGCAAGACGAAAGCAGCTCGAAAAAATAGAACGATTGGATAAGCCAACTGCCAACAATAAACTTGCTAATATGATGTTTCAACCAGATAAAGTATCAGGGAATAGAGTGTTATCGCTTGCAGGGGCAGCAGTGGGCTACGAGGATACTATCCTGTCATATCCAATTGAGATGGATTTGCGCAAATTAGATGCTATTGCGGTTGTCGGTCCTAACGGTATTGGAAAAACAACCTTGCTCAAATCTATTGTCGGAGAGATACCTTTTATCAAAGGTCAGATTCAATTTGGAGCGAATGTGGAGATGGGCTATTATGATCAAACTCAGTCCACGTTGACACCTACAAATTCTATTTTAGAAGAACTTTGGTCTGCTTTCCCCACAACTCCAGAAGTAGCTATCCGTAATCGATTAGGTAGTTTTCTCTTTTCGGGAGATGATGTTAAGAAGTCTGTTTCGATGCTTTCTGGTGGAGAAAAGGCTCGTTTACTGTTAGCCAAACTTTCAATGGAAAACAGTAATTTTCTTGTTTTAGATGAGCCAACCAACCATTTGGATATTGAGAGTAAAGAAGTGTTGGAAAATGCTTTGATTGCTTTTGATGGCACCTTGCTATTTGTCAGTCATGATCGCTATTTTATCAATCGAATTGCAACTAAAGTTCTTGAAATCTCTGAGACAGGTTCTACGCTTTATTTAGGAGACTATGACTATTATGTAGCTAAAAAGGCAGAGCGTGAAGCAGAATTATCTTCAGAAAAATCCCTTTCAGTCAGTGCAACTATTGGAGCTATAGACTATCAAGCTCAGAAAGAAAGTCAAAAAGAACAACGCAGATTGGCACGACGTGTAGAAGAAATTGAGAGTAATATTGTATCTTTGGAAGCTAGATTAGACGAGCTTAATGGGATGATGCTTGAAACAAATGACATTGAGAAATTGACGGAATATCAAAAAGAGATGGATCATGTGACGAGTGAATATCATCAATTGATGGCAGAATGGGAACAATTAGCGGAGCAAATGGAGAAGTGAGATGATAAAACACAAACGATTTACAGACGCTCATCAATATTTTTCTTGTCCTCACTGTAGCCAACCTCTTGGTCTTGTGGACAATAGTTTGTGTTGTTCTAAGAACCATACTTTTGATATTGCAAAGCAGGGTTATGTCAATCTTGCACCACAGGTCAAGCAATCTATGAATTATCATAAATTTAGCTTTGAAAATCGTCAAGCTTTCCTTGAGAGAGGTTATTATGATCACATCTACCGAGCAATTGAGGATAAGATTTTAGAATTTAATGTACATTCACTTCTTGATATTGGTTGTGGAGAGGGCTTTTATTCAAGAAAATTGGCTCATCTATCTGACTTGAACATCCTATCTTTTGATATTTCAAAGGAGTCTGTTCTCTTAGCTGCTCGAACAGAAGCTACAAAATCTGTTAAGTGGTTTGTGGGAGATGTCACTCGTTTACCGATACAAGATAGGGTGATAGATGGAATTTTAGACATTTTTTCACCAGCTCACTACCATGAGTTTTCAAGAGTTTTGAAATCTGGTGGCATTGTTATAAAAGTAATTCCAGGACCGAATCATCTTAAGGAGCTTCGCTACTTGGCAAAAGATCAGTTACGGAAAGATTCTTATACCAATCAATCAATTGTAGATCATTTCAAATCCTATATGAGAGAGGTAGAGCAAATAACGGTTAGCCAGACAGTACTCATTGATAGAATAGATGCTCAAATTTTAGCAGATATGACCCCGCTTTTTTTCCAAGTGAATCAAGAAAAACTTGATTTAGCGAGTTTGAGAGAAATAACAATAGAAGGCGTAGTCTTAATAGGGAAGCAGTAATATTTGTGACAAATGTCATATGAGCTTAGGTAATCAATTGGGAATTGGGTGCAACAAAGTATCTCATTGCTATTTATAAAATAATATGTTAGAATTTTTAAAAACACATAAAAAAGGAGATAATATGAAAAAAATTGTTCTGGCTATTTTGGGTGCAATTCTTTTTATAGGGATTGCTGTAGTGGGTTTTGGTGTGTTCATAGAGAGCCGTTCCATAGATGGTGTATGGCAAACAAAGGATGTTAAAAATGAAATGATTACTAGTTTATCTAAAGAAGATATTGCTGGAATTGGTGAATTAGGTCTAACTCCGGATCAACTCATAAAAGATATGTATATGACTTTAGATGTGTCTGAAGGAAATGCAAAAGTAAATATTAGTTGCCATGTGGATGTTGAAGTGTTTAAGACTTCGTTGATAAAACTTATTGATGATACATTAAAGAGCGAGCTCGAAAAAGAAGGATTACTTTATGATGATTTATCTATTGAAGATAAACAACGAATTGATGCTAGTAAATCAGATAGTATAATTGAACAACAAATTACTGATAGTTTTACAATGTCGGCTCAAGAAATGGGTGGAGAGTATGATAGTAAGACTGGAGCTCTTACTGTAAAGATTTTGGAGGGAACAGTAGATCCTGTTTTTAATTCAATAAAAGTTACTTCTATAAATGAAAAAGCTAGTCAATTTTTAGGAATGGGGATAGAGTCTGGAGATTTTAGCAAATATACTAGAAATGGTAATACTTTGGTAATAGATAATGAGCAACAATTGACTTTCTTGAAAAAATAATAAATTAAAATATTTGTTACTTGATAAAATATTTTATTTAAGATTTGCAAAAATATTATTATTGCTTTTATCTACTGTGACATGAGATAATAAAATACAGATAAATGAGATTAGATAGGATATCTAATCTCATTTTATAATGTATTGTATTTTCAAATTGAACGTTAAGAATTATAAATTTGAATAGAAGTTTTTATGATAAAAATATAAATAAGCTTAGACAACAATGATTCGTTGGCCAAGCTTTTCTTATTTTGCTATTAACGAGGTTAAAGTAGGATTATATGATATGGGGTGAAATAAATTTTCCTACGCCTTAATTACATCAATGCCTCCCATATATGGACGGAGCACTTCTGGAATAGTAACAGAACCATCTTCGTTTTGATAATTTTCAAGGATAGCTGCGACAGTACGACCGATAGCTAGACCAGAACCGTTAAGGGTATGGAGTAATTTTACTTTTCCATCTGCTGCATCACGATAGCGAATCTGAGCACGGCGCGCTTGGAAATCTTCTGTATTAGAACAGCTAGAAATCTCACGGTAGGTATTTTGAGCAGGAATCCATACTTCTAAATCATAAGTTTTAGCGGCAGAAAAGCCCATATCACCTGTACAGAGTGCTAAAACGCGGTAAGGCAAACCTAGTTTTTGAAGGATATGTTCTGCATTGGCTGTCATTTTTTCTAACTCATCATATGATTGTTCAGGTGTTGCAAATTTAACCATTTCAACTTTATGGAATTGGTGGAGACGAATTAAACCACGTGTATCGCGACCAGCAGAACCGGCTTCCGAACGGAAGGATGGGCTCATAGCGGTGAAGTAGATAGGGAGATCTTTTTCTTCTAAAATTTCATTTCGGTAGTAGTTTGTTAGAGGAACTTCAGCAGTTGGAATAAGAACAAAGTTAGTATCTGCTAATTCAAAGGTGTCCTCTTTAAATTTTGGATATTGACCAGTACCAAACATTGAATCATGATTGACAATATATGGTGTAATCATTTCTTGGTACCCTGCAGCAATATGCTCATCTAACATGAAATTATAGAGGGCGCGTTCTAAACGAGCTCCTAAATTTTTGTAGAAGAGGAAACGAGCTCCGGTAACTTTTGCACCACGTTCCCAGTCCAAAATTTGTAAATCTTCACCTAAATCCCAGTGAGCTTTTGGTTCAAAATCAAACTGACGTGGTGTGCCCCAACGACGAATTTCTACATTTTCTTCTTCATCGTTACCTACTGGAACGGAATCATGAGGAGTATTTGGAAGTACTGCTATGATACTATTCAACTGTTCATCGATTTCCAAAAGTTCAGCATCAAGTTTTTTTACATCAGCAGATAATTGTTGCATAGCAGCAATTTTTTCATCTACATTTTCTTTGTTTCGTTTGGCTTGAGCAATTTCAGCTGATACAGTATTGCGCTCTGCTTTTAATTCTTCAACAGTTACCAAGACAATGCGACGTTTAGCATCTAATATTTTAATTTCTTCAAGTATATCAGATGAAACTCCTCGTGTAGATAGTTTTTGAGCAACTTGTTCAAAATTAGAACGGATGCGTTTTATATCCAACATAATATTTTCTCCTTATTTAAACAAAAGCACGCAGAATGAATTGTTGGAGCGATTGTAACCGCGGTTCCATCCAACTTCACTTGCGTGCACTTTTAGTATTTGATTGTAAGAAACGGTAGAATTTCATCAGTTTCCCCTATCTGCTTACAGCAACCGCAGACTTTCTGAAAGGTTAGACTTATTACTTATCCGTCTCATTTATTATACTTGATTTTTTATTTTTTGGCAAATAAACTTGATATTTTTTGTCGGATGATTTGTAGTAGTGTAGGCAATTTTACAACTTTTTCATTGCCTACATATTGACGAGCAACCTTGAGAATTTTACCAGAATCTTTTGATGCAAATAAGAAACGACTTTTATCAGTATAAATTTCAAAATGCCGACTCACTTTATTTTTGTGTACATTGGCTCCTAGTGACTGGATTGAATGCCATGGAATTTGAATATAGCGTTCTACATTGCTGTCAGGATAAAATTCAATTGCCTTATCTCCAACTAGAAATTTACCAACTTTTCCTCCGAATCCCATATAAGAAACGCCAGTTGTTTGTAGTTCAATAGTTGTATTTTGTGATTGTGCCATGTTTACCTCTTTCTAGTATGTATTATATCATAAAACCCCACACGAGGTGGGGTTGTTTTTACATGATACCAAAGAAGCGGGCAAGAATACCAACAACAAATAGACCAAGAATCATAGTGATAGGTGTTACTTTCTTCTTCAACAAGTGCATGCAAAGGAAAGTAAGGAGAAGTCCCATTAAACCTGGGATTAAGCTATCTAATTGTCCTTGTAGAGTTGGTACTTCTGTTGCATCTAGTGGAAGTCCACTGATTGCTTGACCGATGATGCCTTTTAATTCTGCACCAGTCACACTACCTTCTGGGAATACAACATAAGCACCTTCTGCTAGTTGTTTAGCAGGTAAATTTACTGTGAAACTGATAGATACCCAACGTTGTACCAAAACAGCTAGGATAAACATACCTAAGATAGAGGCACCTTTTGTGATGTCTTGGAGGATACCGCCAGACATATCTTTAGTAATCTCGCTACCAGCCTTATATCCAAATTCCTGAGTGTACCATAAGAAAGCCATACGAATAGCGTTCCAACCTAGGAAGAAGATAAGTGGTCCCATAACATTTCCTGTCATGGCAATAGTGGCACCAAGTGCACCAAGAATTGGACGTACTGTAAACCAGAATACTGGGTCACCGATACCTGCAAGAGGTCCCATCATACCGATTTTTACACCTTGGATAGCTGTGTCATCAATTTCGGCACCATTTGCACGCTCTTCTTCAAGAGCAAGAGTAACACCAAGAATTGGTGATGCAACGTATGGGTGAGTATTAAAGAATTCTAAGTGACGCTCAAGAGCTGCGACTTGGTCTTCTTTTTTAGTGTACAACTTTTTGATAGCTGGGATCATTGCATAAGCCCAACCTAAGTTTTGCATACGTTCATAGTTCCAAGAACCTTGAAGGAAGGTTGAACGCCACCAAACTTTTCTACGATCGCTTACTGAAAGCTGAATTTTTTCTGACATGATGAAATCTCCCTTCTCTTAGTAGTCTTCAAGGATATCGCCGATTGGGTCATGTGAAGTAGTACCACCGTTACCTGAGCCACCTTGTTTTGTAAGATGAAGGTAGATAAGAGCAATAGCTACGCCGATAACACCAAGGGCAATCAAAGTTAATTGACCAATAGCAGCAAAAGCAAAACCAAGTGCGAAGAATGGCCAAACCTCACGTGTAGCCATCATGTTGATAACCATAGCGTAACCTACGGCAACCACCATACCACCACCAACGGCCATACCACCTGATAACCAAGCAGGCATAGATTCGAGAACAGCTTTAACAGCTTCTGCTGGGATAGCAAGAAGGAGAGCTGCTGGGATAGCAATACGTAAACCTTGAAGGAGTAGAGCGAATAAGTGGTATCCTTCTACTGCAGCAAAGTTCGCATTTTTAGCGGCTTTGTCTGCTCCATGAACAAGACCAACTGAAATAGTGCGGACAATCATAGTGAGGAATAGACCTGCTACTGCAAGTGGAATAGCAGTTGTTGTTGCTACCCCGATACCAACATTCGTGAAGTCTCCACCTTTAATAAGGATGATAGCCGCAGCAACAGAAGCAAGAGCAGCATCTGGAGCAACAGCAGCTCCGATATTTGCCCAACCAAGAGCAAGCATTTGTAGTGAACCACCAAGGGCTACACCTGCAGCTAAGTTACCAGTCACAAGACCAATAAGCGTACAAGCTACAAGTGGTTGATGGAATTGGAATTCGTCAAGGATACCTTCAAGACCAGCGAAGAAGGCAACGATGACAACAAGAATTGCGGAAATAAGTGTAATATCCATGTTGAAATCCTTTCTTTTAATAAGTTCGATTATTGAACGTTAGCTTTGTTGATTAGCTCAAACAAATCTTTTTTAGAATCGTTTGGTACTTTACGCACATCAAACTGAACACCAAGATCACGCAATTTTTCAAAAGTAGCGACATCTTCTTTGTTCATTGATAATACATTGTTGACCATGGTTTTACCAGTAGAGTGGGCCATCGATCCGACGTTCAACTCTTTGATTTCAACGCCACCTTCAACTGCTCTAAGAGCATCCTGAGGTGTTTCAAAGAGAATCAAAGCATGTGTGTTACCAAAACGAGGGTCTTTTGAAACCTCAATTAGTTTTTGAATTGGTACAACGTTAGCTTTCACGTTACCTGGAGCAGCTTGTTTGATGAGCTGCTTACGTAGTTCGTCTTGTGATACGGTATCTGAAGCAACGATAATGCGATCTGCTTTAGAAGCAGGAGTCCAAGCTGTTGCTACTTGACCGTGTAAGAGACGAGTATCAATACGGGCTAGGTTAATTTTTAATTTGCCATCGCCAATAACAGTTCCTGGAGGGATTGTTCCTTGAGCTGCAACAGGGGCAGTGCTTACAGGCACAGTTTCTGCTGGCTGTAGCTCTTCTGGGAGAACCTTAACCCCTTCTTTTGCTTCCTTAATAATATTTGCCGCGACTTCTTCCACGCCAGCAGCTGCATTTATCATGCGCTCTGTGTAGGCTTGGATAAGCATTGGCAAGTTTAGACCAGTAATGATTGCAAATTTGCGATCTGGGTTTTCGCCAGCTACACGACTTGCTTGGTTAAATGGCGACCCACTCCAAAGGTCAGCCAATACCAAAATTTCATCATTGGCATCGAATGTGTCAACAGCGGCATTGATTTTTGCATATAAATCATCAGGGCCTTCACTTGGCATAAAAGTAACAACTTGTACTTTTTCTTGTTCGCCAAAGATCATAGAACCTGACTGATGAATACCAGCAGCAAATTCGCCATGACTTGCAATAATGATTCCAATACTCATTATTTTTCCTCCTAAATTTTTCTTGTTCATAATAACAGTTTATAAATAAAGCTGTTTTGAGTGAACTGTAATATTATAAAACGTTTTCATAGATTTTGTCAAGTGAATTTATTTTTCAGAAGAGAAAAAAGCCTGAAAATTCAAATGTAATTTTCGGAAAAAGAGTATTGTGACTGATTATTTTATAATAGAAAAGTTACAAAAATAACTTTTCTAGTTCTTTAGCCACGCCGTCTTCTATATTAGAAGATTCAGTTAATTGATCTGCGTGTGGGATAAGGGTTTCACTAGCATTTTTCATGGCGTAAGCAGTACCTGCTAAATTGAGCATTTCAACATCATTGTGTTCATCGCCAAAAGCAATCAAATCTTTAGGGTCTGCTTGATAAAGAGAGAGAAGATAGGAGAGTGCAGCCGCTTTATTGACACCTTTTGCACAAGTTTCAAGAATATTGAGAGGTCCTCCCCAAGTATTAATTTCTAATTCATCATTAAAATAACTATTGAGATCTTTAGCAAGTTGGTATTTATCTGTAGCACTCGTTTGCATCAAAATGGAATGAGGATCACTGGTTACCAATTCGGACTTGATCAAGGTATCGGGAGTAATCTGTTCAACACCTACCAAATTAGGATCAATTTTATCTAGATGAGTTTGAGTGATAAAAAATTTATGTTTGTATTCACTCGCAATGAAGTCTGCTTCAAAGTTTTTTTCTTGTTTTAAAAATTCTAGTAGGTATTTTTTATCAATTCGGATATTTTTTTCCCATTTCCATTTTTTTTCTGGAATATGAATTAAAGAACCATTAAAGTTGATCATAGGTGTATCTAATTGTAATTGATAGTAGAAAGTTTTGGCCATTCGATAAGGACGACCGGTTGCAATGATAACAGTATGCCCTGCTTTTCTAACTTGTTGTATAGTAGAAATGGTATAGTCGGATAGCTGGCTTTCATTGTTCAACAAGGTTCCATCTAAATCTAAGGCAATTATTTTTTTCTTCATAGTTGATGCTTTATTCTTTCTCAGTAGATTTGTTCTTTACAGTATAACAAAATAGAGTGTGAAAAGCAAAATAACTTAAAATTTCAAGTACAACCTCGAACAACGTTCGTTAAATACGAACCATAAATGTATTTTTTTAAAAAAATAACGGTTTTAATATTAAAATTGTTGAAATGTGAATATTTTTGAATTATAATATCTCTATCGTTCGTAAATAAAAGGAGAAATGACAAAATGGAAGACTTTTTCAAGTTAAAAGAACATGGAACAACAGTTTCTACGGAAATTATAGCAGGTTTGACGACATTTTTTGCGATGTCTTATATCTTATTTGTAAACCCAAGCATATTGAGTGTAGCTGGTATGCCGACCCAAGCAGTATTTTTAGCAACTATTATTGCTAGTGCAGTTTCAACATTAGTGATGGGACTGTTTGCAAATGTACCTTATGCATTAGCACCGGGAATGGGGCTAAACGCTTTCTTTACATATACAGTTGTTATAGGGTTAGGTTTTACTTGGCAGGAAGCTCTTGCGATGGTCTTTCTATGCGGTCTCTTTAATGTCTTCATTACTGTTACAAAAGTTCGTAAAAGTATTATTAAAGCAATTCCGGTTAGCTTACAACACGCTATTGGTGGAGGTATTGGAGTGTTTGTTGCTTACTTGGGTTTTAAGAATTCAAATTTGATTACTTTTTTGACATCGGGATCAGATATTATCACAGTAAATGGTATTGCACCAACTGAGGCGACTGCCGAAACATTCTCAAATGGTGTTTTCTCAGTTTTTGCAGGTGGTGGAGTTGTTCCATCTGTTTCAACGTTTACGGATCCAAGTGTATTATTGACGATTTTTGGATTAATTTTAACAGCTGTTTTAGTGATCAAAAATGTTCGTGGTGCTATTTTGATTGGTATTGTTGCCACAACGATAGCAGGAGTTCCAATAGGAGTAGTAGATTTATCTACGATTGATTTTGCAAATAATAACATCGGTACAGCTGTTTCTGAATTAGGTACAACGTTCCTTGCTGCTTTTGGTGGGCTTTCGTCACTTTTTGAAGATTCTAGTCGTCTACCACTTGTTTTTATGACAATTTTTGCATTTAGTTTGTCCGATACTTTTGATACTCTGGGTACATTTATTGGTACAGGACGTAAAACGGGGATTTTTTCAGCTGAGGATGAGAAAGCACTAGAAAATGGTACAGGTTTTGATTCCAAGATGGATAAAGCACTTTTTGCAGATGCAATTGGTACTTCTATCGGTGCTATTTTTGGTACATCAAATACAACGACTTATGTGGAGTCAGCTGCCGGTATTTCTGCTGGTGGTCGTACAGGTTTGACAGCTGTAACAACTGCTATTTTGTTTGTACTATCTATTCTTATCTTACCATTTGTTGGTATTGTACCAGCCGCAGCGACTGCTCCAGCTCTTATTATTGTAGGTGTAATGATGGTTTCTTCCTTCTTAGATGTGGACTGGAGTCAGTTTGAAGATGCTCTCCCAGCTTTCTTTGCAGCTTTCTTTATGGCTCTTTGTTTCTCTATTTCTTATGGTATCGCAGCAGCTTTTATCTTTTACTGTTTGGTAAAAGTTTCAACGGGTAAAGCAAGAGAAATTCACCCAATTCTTTGGGGAGCTACAGGTCTTTTTATACTGAATTTTATTATATTGGCTATCTTGTAATGTAAAGCTAAAACTTGTAACTATAAACGAAGATTTGAGTGGAATAAAAAAGATAAAAATGTATTTGGTTACTGAAAGAAAATAAAAAATACTCAAAACGCTTGTTCTAAGAACATTTGTTTTGAGTATTTTTCAAAATATATGTTATACTAACATAATTTATTTGAGATTTTCTGACCCATAGAGTTGATGTGGATATTTTTTGGTATTATATTATTGTAAAAACAAGGATTATTGATACAGATAATTTAGAAATAGGTTTATAAAGTTATTTTGAGCAGTATTTTTAGTAGATTTCCAAAATAGATATTACTATTGAAATTCAGCCTTAGATTTAATATCTACATACTCTTCTGCCACTTCTTTACTTAAAATATCTGTGTAGTTGGCTAATGAAATATCTTGTCCGTACTTTTTATACAGAGCAGTTGTCACTAAGCGGTAAGCAAGATTAGGGTTGCGAGATAAGATAGGACCGTGGAAATAGCTACCGAATGTATTTTTATAGTGCATTCCTTCGCTACCATCTTCTTGGTTGTTCCCGTTGCCATAAATGACTTTACCTAAGGGTTTTTGATTGTCAGCTAGAAATGTCCGTCCTTGATGATTTTCAAATCCGTAATAGGTTTCATTAAATTCTTCATTGTGAATCTTAATATCCCCGATATAGCGGTTATTGACTTGGTTCAGAGTATAGTGTCCTAGTATTCCAAGTCCATCAATTTTACGACCACCAGATTCAATATAATATTGTCCTAGTAATTGAAAGCCACCGCATATAGCTAGCATGACACCTTCATTTTCAATGAAGGTGGACAAGCTAGCTTTTTTGTTTGGAAGGTCACTCGCTAGAATAGATTGTTCATAGTCTTGTCCTCCACCAAAAAAGGCTATATCGTAAAAGTCTTTATCAAAATCATCTGTTAGAGAAACGATATCTACTTGAACACGAGCTCCTAATTTTTCTGCTACATATTTTAACATAAGGATATTCCCGTTATCTCCATAGGTATTCATCAAATCTCCGTAGAGATGCGCGATGTGGAGTGTGTAAGAATAGTCTTTTTCTGGACTTCTCAGTGATGTATAGACCATTATCTCATCTCCTTTCTAACAGCTTGTCGTTGAGCAAGTAAATCACGAAATTCTAACATAGCGGTATAAGTAGCCAAAATATAAGCATGTGAGCTACTTGAATTTTCTATCAAGGTGAGAATGTCTTCTAGCTTTTTGGTTTCTGAAATTTGCTCTTCGGGATAGCCGGTAACACGTAGACGACGTGCGATTTCAGAAGAGCGAACCCCACCGGCAAAGATATGAGGAATATTCATGTGATGAATTTGTTCAAAGTCAGCATCCCAGATCCAGCTCGTATCAATTCCGTCAGCATAGTTAGCATTTAACAGAACAGATAAACTAAATTCATAGGGAGCGAGTTTCATCATTTCAATTGCCTGAGTTGCTCCAACGGGATTCTTTATCAAAACCAATGTACAATCTTTATTTCCTATTTGAAAGCGTTCTTGACGACCAAAGACAGCTTTGCTTTTATCAAAACCAGCCTTTATTTTTTCTGGACTAACTCCGAAGAACTCTGCGACACTAACAGCTGCTAAAGCATTGTAGATATTATACAATCCGCCTATATTGATTGTATAGGTTTGTTGGTCTATCACAAAAGTCGAAGAGGTATTTGTAATTTCTTTTAATTCGGTCAATTGGTAGGTTAGTGTAGGTCGGCTAAAACCACAGTGAACACAGATGTAGTTTCCTAAATTAGCATAAGTGTTGACTTTATAGCGAATAATCTGATGACAATGTGGACAAAGAACACCTTCCGTATTATAGTGAGCTAATTGAGGTTCCTGTTCTTTGGTTGCAAAGCCATAGTATTGAACAGGATTGGTAAGTTTAGTTGAATTGAACAAAGGACTATCGCCATTTGCTAAAATAGTGGCTTGTGGTGCTTTTGCAACTCCATCTAAAATCATTTGGTAGGTTGTATAGATTTCTCCATAACGATCCATTTGATCACGAAAGATGTTGGTAAAAACAATTAGTTTTGGTTTAATAAAATCTGTTATCCGTGCCAAGCTAGCTTCATCAATCTCTAAAACAGCAATCTTTTTACCAGTTTTGTTGTTTTTGTTAGACAAGAAAGTTGCTGTAATCCCAGTAATCATATTGGCACCACTGGTATTGGTTGTGATTTCACCAAAAGCTTCTTTAAGGATGCCAACAGTCAGTGCTGTTGTTAGAGTTTTACCGTTAGTACCAGTAATGACAACGACTTCGTACTCTTTTGCTAGATGACTTAGTATTTGTGGGTCAAATGTCAAGGCGATTTTTCCTGGTAGAGTTGTTCCTCGTCCTAGTTTGTTCAGTATAAATTGGCTGGTTTTTCCGGCCATTATTCCTAATAATGTATTTATTTTCATGGAACTATTTTAACACAAAGCTCTTTTATTTTCTATAGTAGAGTATGCAGAATCCATTCAACAGTCTTTAGAATTTTTAATAATCAACCTGTGATTTTCTGAATAAAATAGAGAAATATGGTATAATGATAAAAATACTGTGTGTAATTTAGAAAGTATGACAAGCGTATGTTAAACCTTAATCAATTATTGGATGCTGGTTACTGGTCTAGTTTGATAGTGAGTCCTTGGGCAGCTATTCTTCACTTGATGGATATCAGCATTGTTGCTTACCTAATTTATAATTTTAGTAAGGCAATTGCAGGTACTAAAATTATGACCCTAATTCGTGGGGTTTTTCTATTTATTGTTGTTCAAATTATAGCTAGTTTATTCGGACTACAAACGATCGCTTGGTTGATTAATCAAGTGATAACCTATGGAGTTATTGCAGCTGTAGTTATTTTTGCGCCAGAGTTGCGTGCGATGCTAGAGAAACTTGGTCGTACGACGCAAATGTTTCATGCTCATACACTCAGTGCGGAAGAAAAGTTAATTGGAGCTTTTCTAAACTCGGTAGCGTATATGTCTCCTAGAAAGATTGGTGCGCTTGTAGCAGTTGAACAAGCACGAACTCTTCAAGAGTATCGTGCGACAGGGATTTCTCTAAATGCAGAAGTATCGCAAGAGTTACTCATCAACATTTTTATTCCAAATACACCTCTTCATGATGGAGCAGTCATTGTGAAAGAAGATAAAGTAGCAGTGGCTTGTGCTTATCTTCCTTTATCTGAAAGTGCAGGTATCTCAAAAGAATTTGGAACGCGTCATCGTGCAGCGATCGGTTTATCAGAAGTATCGGATGCCTTTGTTTTTGTGGTTTCTGAAGAAACAGGAGGTATATCCATAGCTCATAATGGAAGGTTTAAACATAATCTTGATTTGGAAGAATTTGAGGCAGAACTCCGTCTAGTCTTTATTGATAAAAGTCAAGAGAAACCATCTATTTGGAAAAGATTTGGAGGTGGCAGACATGTACGATAAATTCAAAGCTGTAGGTCACATAACCTTATCTGTTTTTTTAGCCTTGTTGCTCTTTTTCTATGCAACTTCAACAAATTATAAGAATTCAGAATTATCGGCACAAAATACAGAGTCAGAAACCTATATTCATACATTAAACAATGTACCGATTGATGTCAAATATGATATGGATAAATATTTTATATCTGGCTTTTCTTCAACTATTTCTGTTGAATTACGAGGTTCTAATCGTGTGTTATTACAAAGAGAATCTGATGAGGTAACTCGTACGTTTCATGTGACTGCTGATTTACGAAATTTAACAGAAGGAATGCATACAATAAAGCTTCAATTAGCAAATTTACCGGCAGGAGTGAGTGCTACTATGGCACCAGATGCTCTAAATATAAAAATAGGTAAAAAAATGAGTAAATTTCTTCCAGTTCAAGCTCAAGTGTATACGAATCAGTTAGCAGAGGGGTACAGTGTATCGAAATCTACTGTGAATATGGATACTGTTAAAGTGACAACAGATGAAGATACTATGGCAAAGATTAGTCGAATTGAAGCAGTGATTGTGGATATTAGCAATCTTTCAGAGAATTACAGTGGTACTGCAAAGTTACAAGCTGTGGATGAAGATGGTAACATCCTACCAGTTGTTCTTTCGCAGACTGAGGCAAATATACAAGTTACAGTAACAAAAATAAAATAAGAGGTTAAATAAAGTGGGTAAATATTTTGGTACGGACGGTGTTCGTGGAGAAGCAAATGTAGAATTAACGCCAGAATTGGCATTTAAACTTGGTCGTTTCGGTGGTTATGTACTTAGCCAACATGAAATAAATGTTCCACGTGTATTTGTAGCACGTGATACAAGGATTTCGGGTCAATTACTAGAATCCGCACTTATTGCAGGTTTATTGTCTGCTGGTATTCATGTTTATAAACTTGGTGTCATGGCAACGCCGGGAGTTGCTCATCTAGTCAAAACAGAAAAGGCTAGTGCAGGGGTTATGATTTCCGCTAGTCACAATCCAGCACAGGACAATGGAATCAAATTTTTTGCCGGCGATGGTTTTAAATTAGATGATGCATTGGAAGCTGAGATTGAAGCACTCTTGGATGCCACAGAAGACACGCTTCCTCGTCCGTCAGCAGCTGGTTTAGGTGATGTTGTTGAATATCCAGAAGGGCTTCGTAAGTACCAACAATTTCTTGTATCAACAGGTTTGGAATTGGAAGGAATGAAAGTGGCACTTGATACAGCAAATGGTGCTGCTGCAACATCTGCACGTCAGATTTTTGCAGATTTAGGTGCAGATCTAGCTGTAATGGCCGAAAAACCAGACGGTCTCAATATCAACAAAGGTGTTGGTTCCACTCATCCTGAACAATTACAAGAATTGGTTCGATCAACTGGAAGTCAAATCGGTCTTGCTTTTGATGGAGATGCAGATCGCTTGATAGCAGTAGATGAAAATGGTGAATTGGTTGATGGTGATCGCATCATGTACATCATTGGAAAGTATTTGGCTGATAGAGGCTTATTGGCTAAAAATACAATTGTTACAACAGTCATGTCAAATCTTGGTTTCCATAAGGCTTTAGAGCATCATGGAATTGAAAAAGCTGTTACTGCAGTAGGTGATCGTTATGTGGTAGAGGAAATGCGTAAGGAAGGCTATAACGTTGGTGGTGAGCAGTCCGGACATGTTATCCTAATGGACTACAACACCACAGGAGACGGTCAATTGACAGCTGTTCAGTTGACGAAAGTCATGAAAGAGACTGGTAAAAAACTATCTGAATTAGCAGCAGAGGTAACCATTTACCCACAAAAATTGGTTAATATTCGTGTTGAAAATGCTATGAAAGATAAGGCAATGGACGTGCCAGCCATTGCAGCAGTTATAGATAAGATGGAGGAAGAAATGGCAGGCAATGGCCGTATTCTTGTTCGTCCAAGTGGTACTGAGCCACTCTTGCGTGTGATGGCAGAAGCTCCAACAGATGCAGAAGTGGATTATTATGTTGATACAATTGCTAATGTGGTGCGTCAGGAAATTGGAATTGACTAACAGTTAAAAAACTGGGGCTACGGTCCCAGTTCTTTCATGTATTAGAGGAGAGAAAATGAGTATTTTAGAAGTAAAAAATCTCAGTCATGGTTTTGGAGATAGGGCGATTTTTGAAAATGTATCCTTCCGACTTTTGAAAGGAGAACACATTGGTCTTGTAGGTGCTAATGGTGAAGGGAAATCAACTTTTATGTCTATCGTAACAGGCCAATTGCAGCCAGATGAGGGAAAAGTTGAATGGTCACGTTATGTGACGGCTGGGTACCTAGATCAGCATGCTAAATTGGAAAAAGGTCAGTCAGTGCGTGATGTGTTACGGACAGCTTTTGATGAGTTATTTAAGACAGAGGCGCGGATCAATGATATTTATATGTCAATGGCAGAAGATGGTGCAGATATCGATACTCTTATGGATGAAGTAGGAGAACTTCAGGATCGTTTGGAAAGTCGTGATTTCTATACTCTAGATGCTAAAATTGATGAAGTTGCACGAGCTCTAGGTGTAATGGATTATGGAATGGACAAGGATGTAACAGAGTTATCTGGTGGTCAACGAACAAAAGTTCTGTTGGCAAAATTGCTCTTAGAAAAGCCTGATATTCTACTTCTTGATGAACCGACCAACTATCTTGATGCTGAGCACATTGACTGGTTGAAACGTTATTTGCAAAACTATGAAAATGCCTTTGTGTTAATTTCTCATGACATTCCATTCTTGAACGATGTGATTAACATTGTCTATCATGTGGAAAATCAACTATTGACACGTTATACAGGTGATTATTATCAATTCCAAGAAGTATATGCTATGAAGCGAGCTCAGTTGGAGGCAGCCTATGAACGCCAACAAAAAGAAATTGCAGAATTGCAAGATTTTGTAAACCGTAATAAAGCTCGAGTTGCTACTCGGAATATGGCCATGTCTCGTCAGAAGAAGCTAGATAAGATGGATATCATCGAATTACAGTCGGAAAAGCCGAAGCCAACATTTGATTTTAAGATGGCACGGACTCCTAGTCGCTTTATCTTTCAGACAGCAGATTTGGAAATTGGCTATGATCGTGTCTTGACTCGTAAACCACTCAATTTGACATTTGAGCGTAATCAGAAGATTGCTATTGTTGGTGCAAATGGTATCGGTAAATCTACCTTATTAAAGAGCTTATTGGGTCTCATTCCACCTTTAGGAGGAAGTGTTGAACGCGGTGAGTATCTTGAACTAGGGTATTTTGAACAAGAGGTCGCAGGAGGCAATCGACAAACACCACTAGAGGCTGTTTGGGATGCTTTTCCAGCTCTTAATCAAGCTGAAGTTCGAGCTGCGCTCGCGCGTTGTGGTTTGACCTCCAAACATATTGAAAGTCAGATTCAGGTTTTGTCCGGTGGTGAACAAGCAAAGGTGCGTTTTTGTTTACTGATGAATAGAGAAAATAACGTCTTAGTTTTGGATGAGCCAACGAATCACTTAGATGTAGATGCTAAGGATGAATTGAAGCGAGCTTTGAAAGCCTACAAAGGATCTATTTTGATGGTGTGTCACGAACCTGATTTTTATGAGGGTTGGGTAGATGATATCTGGGACTTCAATCAGCTAACATAGGAGTGTAACTATAAAAAGAATGAATACAATTATTTGAAGCTACCTAGAGAGGTGGCTTCTTTGATTTGATATTATTTTTATCCTTTTTCATAGAAGATTTAAGTAATATTTAGAGTGAATTATATCGGATCTTGAAAAAAGTTAATAGTTAAATAATAGTCTGACAATTATAATGTTTCTAAATAAGATTGACAAAATGAAAAGATAAGAATATAATTATATTAGTTCTAAATAAACATTAGAGTGAATAAACTAATAAGAGGCATAAACATGACAACAAAAGATTTTGGTAAAGTACCATTTGTAACAAATATAGAGGAATCAACGTTAGAAAATACCAACTATCGTACGGCATTATGGACTGGAGAACTATTACAAGTAACCTTAATGTCAATTCCGGTGGGTGGTGATATTGGTGCAGAAGTGCATCATGAAAACGATCAATTCTTACGTGTAGAGCAGGGACGTGGTCGTGTAATTATGGGAGAATCTGCTGACAATATCACACTAGATACAGAAGTTGGTCCAGAGTTTGCGATTTTGATTCCCAAAAATACTTATCACAATGTAATCAATATTGGACAAGAAGATTTGAAAATTTATTCTATCTATGGTCCGGCTCATCATGCACACGGAACGGTACATGAGACGCAGGAAATTGCTATTGCAGCCGAAGAGGCAGAAGAACATGGACACTAAGATGACTATTTTTGATTTACAAGCTGTCGGCTTATCTGATAAAGATAAGTCGATTTTGACTGATGTTACTTTTTCAATTACTAAAGGAGAGCGATTAACACTGATTGGTCCTTCTGGTAGTGGAAAGAGTAGTATTTTAAAACTATTAGCAGGATTAAAGTCTCCTAGTCATGGTCAGATTTTATATAAAAATCAAGATATTGCATTGTTGGATATGCCTTTATACCGTCAAGAAATTTCTTATTGTTTTCAACAGCCAGTCTTGTTTGGACAGACTGTAGAGGATAACTTACGATTTCCATTTATTGTGCATCAAGAAACGTTTGATCGAAAAAGAGCGATTCAGGCTTTGATAGATGTACAATTAGATGAATCCTTTCTAACAAAGAAAGTTCAAGATCTATCTGGTGGTGAAAAACAACGGGTAGCACTGATAAGGAATCTTTTGTTTCAACCTGAGGTACTGTTACTTGATGAAGTAACTGCTGGTTTGGATAATACAACAAAAACACTGGTCAATGAACTGATTCACCACTACCATCAAACAGGTCATACAGTAATAGAGATTACGCATGATCAATCTGAGATAGAATATGCTCAACGTTTGTTATATATAGAAGGAGGAAGGATTTGTCATGACAAATGTAGCAGTTGATAATCTATCACTTGGCTTGGTATTTGGCTTGGTCTTAGTTGCCATAGGAATTAGTCAGACAGAACAATTAAGATTAACGAAAGATATTGTCATAGCTGTCTTACGCACAGTCATACAGCTAATTTTAGTAGGCTATCTTCTGAAGTTTATTTTCCAAGTTTCTAATATCTTTTTAAGCTTGAGTATGATGATGATTATTTTGTACAATGCTAGTGTTCAAGCTAATAAACGAAATCCTAATAAAACAAAAAAATTATACCATCCATTTTTAGCTTTACTGTTGTCAACAGGTTTGACGTTGTCTATTCTTGTATTGTCTGGTGCAATCAAATTTGTACCATCCCAGCTTATTCCTATATCGGGTATGTTAGCGAGCAATGCAATGACAGCTATTGGTCTTTCTTATCGGACGATGCACAGACTTTTTACAGATAACCGTCAACAAGTATTAGAAAAATTAAGCTTAGGAGCCACTATCAAATTAGCTTCTCAATCGATCATAAGGGAAAGTATTCGAACAGGAGTTCAGCCAACCATTGATTCTGCAAAAACTGTGGGAATTGTTAGTTTACCTGGAATGATGTCTGGTCTTATCTTTGCAGGAGTTGATCCTGTTCATGCTATTCGTTATCAAATCATGGTGATGTTTATGCTATTGTCAGCTACTAGTTTAGCATCATTTATAGCAGTTTATTTTGCTTATCGTACTTATTTCACTGAGCGTGCTCAATTGCAGTTTGACTAATAACTATCTTACTATTCACTATCAATAGTATCATTTGTTTTTTGGCTATATTTTTATTATTTTATGTTAGAATAGTGTTATCAAATGAACATGAAAAGGAGATATGATGACAGTAAACTTTAGAGCAGAAGTTGATAAGAGAAAAGATGAATTTATGGCAGATTTGTTTGATATCTTACGTATTAATTCTGAACGTGATGATAGTCTAGCAGATGCCAACCATCCATTTGGCCCGGGTCCTGTTCATGCTTTGCATGCTTTTCTTAAGATGGCAGAGCGCGACGGTTATTCTACTCAGAATGTAGATAACTATGCGGGTCATTTTGAATTTGGTAAAGGGGATGAAGTTCTTGGTATTTTTGGACATTTAGATGTAGTACCAGCAGGTAGTGGTTGGGATACAAATCCGTATGAGCCACAAATTATAGATGGTAAGCTCTTTGCTCGAGGATCATCTGATGATAAAGGTCCTACAATGGCTTGCTACTATGGTCTCAAAATCATCAAAGAGTTAGGACTTCCAATTTCTAAAAAAGTTCGTTTTATTGTGGGAACTGATGAAGAATCAGGTTGGGCAGATATGGATTATTACTTTGAACATGTTGGCTTACCATTACCAGATTTTGGTTTTTCACCAGATGCTGAATTTCCAATTATCAATGGTGAGAAAGGTAATATTACGGCTTATCTTCATTTCTCAGGAGCGAATGCTGGATCAGCTAGATTACATAGTTTCACAGGTGGTTTGCGAGAAAATATGGTTCCTGAATCTGCAACAGCAGTCATCTCTGGAGAATTATCTGATTTTGATGACAAGCTGGCTAGTTTCACTTCCAAGTATGATTTGGTTGCTAGTACAGAAGCATTGGAAAATGGCAAATTGCAAGTAACGATGATTGGTAAGTCAGCTCATGGTTCAACTCCAGAAGAGGGAATAAATGGTGCAACTTATTTAGCTAAGTTTCTTCAAATATTTGATTTTGAAGGAGCAGCTAAAGATTATCTTACTTTGGCTGGAGATGTTATCTGGGAAGACCATGAGGCGGAAAAACTTGGAGTGGCTATAGAAGATGAGCAAATGGGTTCTTTATCGATGAATGCTGGTGTTTTCCAGTTTGACGAGACTTCTTCAGATAATACTATTGCTCTTAACTTTCGTTATCCTAAAAATACTAGTCCAGAGAGCATTAAAATCGGCTTAGAAACACTTCCTGTTGAGAGTGTTAGTCTATCTGATCAAGGACATACACCACATTATTGTCCGATGGATGATCCAATGGTCACGACTCTTTTATCCGTTTATGAAAAACATACTGGACTGAAAGGTCATGAACAAGTGATCGGTGGAGGTACTTTTGGTCGTCTATTGAAACGTGGAGTGGCTTATGGAGCTATGTTCCCCGGTGATGTGAATACGATGCATCAAGCAAACGAATTTATTGAAGTAGAAGGTCTTTACCGTGCTGCTGCTATTTATGCAGAAGCTATTTATGAATTGATAAAATAAGATGGACGGGCTTGTCCGTCTTTTTTTGTATTCTGTTAAAAAGTTAAGAAAAGTTTTTTATAATATGGCATAAATGTAGAAAATGCCCTAATTTAAATGATTTTCTATGGTATAATATAGAGATGAAAATAATTATTCCAAATGCTAAAGAATTGAATACGAATTTAGACAATGCTCCGTTTCAACCGTTATCTAAGCTTAGTCTCCCTATTTTAAATGCCATTAGTAAGTTAAATCAGGAAGATTTATCAATGTCCTATAAGTTGTCTTTAGAAAAAACGCAGGTAGAGTGGGAACGTTGGCAACGAATTCAATCAGGTCAGGCGAAATCGTATCCGGCTTGGCAATTATATGATGGCTTAATGTACCGATATATGAATCGCAGGGACTTGACTCATCAAGAAGAAATATACCTTTATGAAAATGTCCGTATTGCTACGAGTTTATATGGTCTTATTCAGCCATTTGAGATGATAGCACCTCATAGATTAGATTTTCAAGCTTCTTTAAAAATTGGTTCTCAATCTTTAAAACAGTACTGGCGTCCTTATTACGATAAAGAAATGGAGACAGAAAAGGTTATCCTTTCGTTGGCTTCATCGGAATTTGAGCAAGTATTTTCTCCCTCTATTCAGAGTAGATTACTCAAAATAAAATTTATGGAAGAAAAAGAAGGAAAATTGCGGACACATTCAACGATTTCAAAAAAGGGCAGAGGTCGAATGATCTCGTGGTTAGCAAAATATCAGATTCAAAAATGGTCTGATATAAAGGAATTTAATTTGGATGATTTCAATTATAGTCCAGAAAAATCAACTACAGATCATTTAGTTTTTGTAAGAGAAGCCTGGTAATAAGTAAGAAAACGTTTTATTATGGATAATGATATGTTTGTATGATATAATAGTTTGGATATATATGGAGGTTGTGTATGAAAAATAACAGAGCTAGGCACAAAGTTTCTATAATTGGGTTAATCAATCGGATTTTTTTGGGTATATACTTTGCTGTCCTAATTCTCTTTTTAGTGACAATGTATCGACACAACATACTGGCTTTTCGTTATTTGAATCACATTGTAGCACTTGTGATGGTAGGAATAGCAATTGTAGCAGGATGGTTAATTTGGGTAAAGAAAGCACAATTACTGACAGCTTTGTTGTTATTGGTAGCTATTTTTACAACCTCTGTCGGTGCTTACGGAATGAAAGAAGTAGTGAATTTCTCAACTAGGATACAATCAAATTCCGCATTTTCAGAATATGAAATGAGTGTTTTAGTACCGGCTACAAGTGAAATTACAGATATTCATCAGATCAGCAGCATCGTAGCTCCGGGAGAGTATGATCAAGAAAATATTACAGCGCTATTTAATGATATTGCGACAAGGGAGTCAACTCAGGTAACAGCTATTCCAACAAGTTCTTACTTGACTGCTTATCAAACGATGATGAATGGTGAAAGTCAAGCGATGGTTTTGAATGGAGTGTTCACCAATATTTTGGAAGCAGAAGATCCTGAATTTTCTTCTAAAGTTAAGAAAATTTATAGTTTTAAAGTGACTAAACAAGCAGAAACTCCGGTCAAACAAGCCAGCGGAGTTAGCTTTAATATCTATATTAGTGGTATTGATACTTATGGACCAATTTCTTCTGTTTCACGTTCAGATGTTAATATCATTATGACAGTAAACCGTGCGACACATAAAATTTTATTAACAACAACTCCTAGAGATTCGTATGTAGCGATAGCAGGTGGAGGTCAGAATCAGTATGATAAATTAACACATGCAGGTATCTATGGTGTTACTGCATCAGTACATACGTTAGAAAATTTGTATGGTATCGAAATCAGTAACTACATCAGATTGAATTTCACATCTTTTTTACAATTGATTGATCTGGTTGGGGGAATAGATGTAGAAAATACTCAAGCATTTACAAGTGGTGGATATGATTTTCCTCTTGGAACTGTTCATGTGAATGCTACGCAAGCCTTGATTTTTGTTCGTGAACGCTATTCGTTGACAAATGGAGATAATGATAGGGGAGGCAACCAAATAAAAGTGATTACAGCTCTTATTAGAAAGTTAAGCTCACCAGAAAATTTAACAAACTATCAGTCAATTTTATCAAGTTTGGAAGGTTCCATACAGACAGATTTAAACTTAAAAACGATAATTGAGCTTGTTAATGCTCAATTAGAATCTGGAAATCAATTCACAGTTGAATCTCAAGCATTGACAGGTACTGGGCGTTCTGATTTACCATCATATGCTATGCCAGGCTCACAGCTTTATATGATGGAAATCCATAAAGACAGTTTAGAACAAATGAAATCTACCATTCAATCAATCTTAAATGAACAATAATTTATAATATAGGAGTAATCATGAAAAATCAGGAAATACGCACTATTGAAATTGATGTTTTATTCTTGCTCAACCTTATTTGGCGAAAGAAATTCATTGTACTTTTGACAGCTCTTTTAACCGCAGGTCTGACTTTTATTTATAGTGCATTTTTAATTACGCCACAATATGAGGCAACAACTCGCATATATGTTGTTAGTCAGAATGCTGAAGCGGGCTCTGGCTTAACAAACCAAGAATTACAAGCAGGTTCATATCTCGTAAAAGACTACAAAGAGATTATCTTGTCCCAAGATGTCATGTCTCAAGTAGCTACAGAATTGGACATAGAAGGAAAATTAAAAGATAAAGTATCTGTCAGTATTCCAGTGGACACTCGTATATTATCTATTACTGTGCGAGATGCAGATCCAAATCAGGCGGCTCACATCGCTAACAGTTTGCGGACATTTGCAGCTCAGAAAATCATTGAGGTTACCAAAGTTAGTGATGTAACAACACTTGAGGAAGCTATTCCTGCTAAGGAACCAACGTCACCACGCACAAAACGTAATGTTTTGTTAGGTATTTTGGCAGGAGTTTTCTTATCAATTGCTGTTATTTTGCTATTAGAAATACTTGACGATCGTGTTAAGCGTCCGCAAGATATTGAAGAGATCATGGGCTTCACTTTGTTGGGTGTGGTTCCAGATTCTAAAAAATTAAAATAGGAGAGTAAGATGGCAACATTAGAAATTGCACGTACTAAAAAAGAGTTAGTTAGTAAAACTGAGGAATATTTTAATGCTATTCGCACCAATATTCAACTTAGTGGTTCAGATATAAAAGTTGTTGGGATTACATCCGTACAACCCAATGAAGGAAAAAGTACAACTGCAGCTAGTCTTGCTATAGCTTATGCACGCTCTGGCTATAAGACAGTATTGGTTGATGCAGATATTCGTAATTCAGTGATGTCTGGTTTTTTTAAACCGACTACTAAAATAACGGGATTAACAGATTATTTAGCTGGTACGACAGATTTATCAAAGGGTCTTTGTGATACAGATGTTCCTAACCTAACAGTTATTGAATCAGGAAAAGTTTCTCCAAATCCTACTGCTCTTTTACAAAGTAAACATTTTGAAAATTTAGTGATGACTTTACGTCGCTATTATGACTATGTAATCGTTGATTGTCCTCCTCTTGGTATGGTCATTGATGCAGCCATTATTGCACAAAAATGTGATGCGATGGTTCTGGTAGCAGAAGCTGGAAGTGTCAAACGTTCTTCGGTAAGAAAGGTAAAAGAACAATTGGATCATACAGGTACTCTCTTTTTAGGGGTGATATTAAATAAATATGATATTTCAACAGAAAAATATGGTGTTTATGGGCAATATGGAAATTATGGAAGCTAAGAAAATGATTTTCTTATTCGTAACTAGAGGTTAGCAAGTAGGTGTTGATATGATTGATATTCATTCGCATATCATTTTTGGTGTAGATGACGGTCCTAAAACAATTGAAGAAAGTTTGGAATTGATTGAAGAAGCGAACAGACAAGGAGTTCGTATTATTGTTGCCACCTCCCATAGACGAAAAGGGATGTTCGAGACTCCTGAGAAAGTTATTTTGGCAAACTTTAACCACTTGAAAAGTGTAGCACAATCTATTTATCCTGAAGTTAAATTGTGTTATGGAGGAGAGCTATATTATAGTAGAGACGTGATGGAAAAATTAGAAAATAAAAAAGTCCCTACTATCAATGGTTCACGCTATGTTCTTTTGGAGTTTAGCATGAATACAACCTGGAAAGAGATTCAAAAAGCTGTAAATGAAGTTATCTTGCTTGGATTAACCCCTGTTATCGCACATATTGAGCGGTATGATGCTCTTGCTTTTCAAGCAAAACGTGTGGAAGTATTGATTGAAAAAGGTTGCTATACACAGGTAAATAGTGCCCATGTCTTATCAATAGAGAGCGTAAATAATCGTACTAAAACATTTAATAAACGAGTACAGTATTTTTTAGAGCATGATTTAGTTCACTGTGTTGCGAGTGATATGCATAATATGACCACTCGTCCTATTTTTATGTTAGAAGCTTATCAATTTATAGTTGAGCAATTTGGATTGAATAAAGCTAAAAAGCTATTTAGGAATAATCCTCTAGCGATAGTAAAAGATATGATTATATAAAATGTAATTTTGGAGAATGAAATGGGTTTAGAAATAATCACTAATAAATTGTTAGAACGTAGTAATAAAAGATTGATACTTGTTCTTATGGATACTTGTTTAATTTTGACTTCCATGGTCTTAAGTAGATTGTTTTTAGACATCATTATAGATATTTCGAATGAAAAATTTCTTATAGCGGCTTTGTTTATTATTAGTGTATATTTACTTATTGCTATTAGGCTAAAAGTCTTTTCATTGATTACGCGATATACTGGATATCAGAGCATAATAAAAATTGGCTTAAGTCTTTTAATGGCTCACTCTTTATTTTTGACTCTCTCAATTATTTTGTGGCAAGTTTTCAGTTATCGTTTTATACTTGTTTCATTATTTTTATCTTTTTTATCAATTATCATTCCTCGTCTTATTTGGAAAGCCATGCATGAGACTAAAAAGAAATCTATTCACAAGAAAGATAAAACACTGAGAATATTAGTTGTTGGAGCTGGTGATGGAGGCAATGTTTTTATTAATACTATTAAAGAAAGAAAACTAAATTATGAAATAGTTGGTATTGTTGATGAAGACTATAATAAAATAGGTACGTATATTAGAAATATTAGGGTATTAGGAAATAGAAATGATATTCCTCGTCTTGTTAACGAATTGAACGTTGACCAAGTAACCATCGCGATTCCATCACTGAGTGGTAGAGAACGTGAGAAATTGGTTGAGATTTGCAATGGAGCTGGTGTTGTAGTTAATAATATGCCGAGTATTGAAGATATATTGGCAGGAAATATGTCGGTAGCATCTTTTCAGGAAATTGATGTTGCAGATCTTCTAGGCAGACCAGAGGTTATTTTAAATCAGGGAGAACTGAACCGATACTTTCACGGAAAAACAATTCTTGTTACAGGAGCAGGTGGTTCAATTGGTTCAGAAATATGTCGTCAAATTGCTAAGTTTACACCTGAACGGTTGTTATTGCTTGGACATGGTGAACATTCGATCTATCTTATTCATCGTGAGCTCTTTGGAAAATACAATGATGTTATTGATTTGGTTCCACTTATTGCAGATATTCAAGATCGTGATTTGATGTTTAAGATTATGGCTGAATATAAGCCGGATTTTGTCTATCATGCGGCTGCTCATAAGCATGTTCCTTTAATGGAATACAACCCGCATGAATCAGTAAAAAATAACATTTTTGGAACCAAGAATGTTGCTGAAGCTGCTAAAGCAGCTAAAGTTGAAAAATTTGTCATGGTTTCAACAGACAAAGCGGTTAATCCTCCAAATGTAATGGGAGCTACTAAACGTGTAGCAGAGATGATTATTACTGGTTTAAATGAGCCGGGACAAACTCAATTTGCTGCAGTTCGATTCGGGAATGTTTTAGGTAGTCGTGGCAGTGTTATTCCTTTATTTAAAGACCAGATAAAAAAAGGAGGACCAGTTACAGTTACAGACTTTCGTATGACACGTTATTTTATGACGATTCCTGAAGCAAGTCGTTTGGTTATTCAAGCGGGGCATTTAGCTAAAGGTGGAGAAATTTTTGTTCTGGATATGGGAGAACCAGTACAGATCTTAGAGCTGGCAAGAAAGGTTATTTTATTAAGTGGCCATACGGAGAAGGAGATTGGTATTATTGAATCTGGTATTCGTCCAGGTGAGAAATTATACGAAGAGCTACTCTCAACAAAAGAACGTGTTAGTGCACAGATTTATGAAAAAATATTTGTGGGTCGTGTGACAAATAAGCCTACCGATGTTGTCAGTACATTTATTAGTGGTTTGCTATTGAAAAATAAAAAAGAACTAAAAGATGCACTAATTGAATTTGCAAAACAAGAATAAGAAAAGTAAAAAGATATTTTTACTTTTCTAGCGTTTAAACAGAATTTAGTTTAAATACTAGGAGGGTTGAAATACTTTTATTAGTTGAGAGACGAAATTAATGTTTGATTAGAAGGAAAATAAGTTGCCAGATAATTCAGACTTTATAGAAAAGTATATACAGATTTAAATTTTCCAACGAGTAGCTGAGCTATAGTTTCAAAATTGATAGGGTTAGTTTTAAAAATATTAATTATTTTACAGTGTAAGTTTTTAAGTATGACTGTACCCATCTTTTACAACATGCTAATCATTAACTCAAGTAGTTGACTATGCTGTAAAAATAGTATGCTTCATGATTATCGGTGATGGTATGAGGTGTAACTATTATAGAGTTTCTTCAGAATGAGAGAGGAAAATATTTGAAAAAGAGGCGTGGTTAATTGTTGAAAAATTTAAAAGGTATTTGAACTATTTTGAGCTTGGATCAGGAGTATAACAAACTTTATGATATTTGAAAAGGAGGAAGAATGCAGGAGTTACGGATAATTACTAAAGATTTTTTGAAAACAAATGCTACGACCAATCAATACTTCAGTGATGTAGAAACACGAAAAATTGACTTATTTTTCAAATATTTTATTGATAAACTATTCGCGTTTACTTTGTTGCTATTTTTATTGCCACTAATAATTGTATTGGCTATATGGATAAAATTAGATAGCAAGGGACCAGTTTTTTATCGCCAAGAGAGAGTCACTCAATATGGGCGAATATTTAAAATATTTAAATTTAGGACAATGATTACAGGAGCAGATAAAGTTGGAACTCTTGTTACAGTTGGAAAGGATAGTCGAATAACAAAGATTGGCTATTTCTTGAGGAAGTATAGACTAGATGAAGTTCCTCAACTACTCAATGTCTTGAACGGAGATATGAGTTTTGTAGGAGTTCGTCCAGAAGTACCAAAATACGTGGAACATTATACAGATGAGATGCTAGCAACGTTAATTTTGCCTGCTGGAATTACTTCTCCAGCCAGCATTGCATATAAAGATGAGTATTTTGTTTTGGAGGAATATTGTTCGATAGGATATGCTCCCGACGAAGCCTATATCAAGAAAGTTTTGCCTGAAAAAATGAAGTATAATTTAGAATATATAAAAAATTTTGGATTGTTATATGATTTAAAAATAATGGTTAATACAGTGATGAAAGTCATGAAGTAGGAGATATAAATGACAGAAAGAAAAAACATACTATTTTCACCACCAGATATAACACAAAAAGAAATTAAAGAGGTAATTGATACATTAAAATCTGGGTGGATTACAACTGGACCTAAGACAAAAGAATTAGAACGACGGTTATCGGTATTTACTGGAACCAATAAAACAGTTTGTTTAAACTCAGCTACTGCTGGATTAGAGTTAGTATTACGAATCCTTGGTGTTGGGGAGGGGGATGAAGTTATAGTTCCAGCAATGACTTATACAGCATCATGTAGTGTCATTACTCATGTTGGTGCTACTCCCGTAATGATCGACATACAAGAAGATGGTTTTGAAATGGATTATAAGGCTTTAGAAAAAGCTATTACTCCAAGGACAAAAGTTATTATGCCGGTGGATATAGCGGGTATACCTTGTGATTATGATAGAATTTATTCCATTGTAAAGGATAAACAAAATTTATATGTAGCAAGCGATAATAGATGGCAAAGACTATTTGGGCGTATTGTTGTTTTATCTGATAGTGCACATTCTCTTGGAGCTAGCTATAAGGGGAAACCAGCTGGGAAACTTGCTGATTTTACCTCGTTCTCTTTTCACGCAGTTAAGAACCTTACCACTGCTGAAGGCGGAAGTGTAACCTGGAAACCACGTCATGATTTAGATGACGAAGAGATGTACAAAGAATTTCAGATTTATTCCTTGCATGGTCAGACGAAAGATGCTTTAGCAAAGACACAATTGGGATCGTGGGAATACGATATTGTCATTCCAGGTTATAAGTGTAATATGACGGATATCATGGCAAGTATTGGTCTAGTTCAGCTAGAGCGTTATCCATCACTTTTGAAACGTCGTAAGGAAATTGTTGAAAAATACAACAAATGTTTTAAAAATTCAGTTATTAAGCCACTAATACATTCAACAGACAAATTACAGTCATCGATGCATCTGTATATTGTTCATTTAAAAGGTTTTTCTTTAGAACAAAGAAACAAAGTAATCCAGAAAATGGCAGAGGCAGGCATTGCGTGTAATGTTCATTATAAACCTTTACCACTCCTTACTGCTTATAAGAATATTGGATTTAATATACAAAATTTTCCAAATTCTTATAAGTATTTTGAAAATGAGCTTACCTTACCACTTCATACAAATTTAAGTGATGAAGAAGTAGAGTATATAGTTGAGACAATTATTTTTATAGTTTCTAAAATTAGAAAGTGAAATGATTTTGAAAAGCGATTATCAAATATTATTTAATCTAAGTGATGATGAAATCAACCAAGTTGTTGATATACATATGTTAACTTTCAAAGGTTTTTTTCTAACATTTTTAGGCAAGGGTTTTTTAAAGACGCTGTACGAGGGTTTTTCTGAACATGCAGATTCAAATATCTTGTTACTAAAGAAGGAAAATACAGTTGTAGGTTTCATTGCATATTCTCATAAAGTGGGTGAATTTTATAAATGGCTATTAAGGAATAAATTACTACATTTTATTTGGTTTAGTTCTATAGCGAGTATCAGAAATCCTAAATCAAGTATTAGGCTTATTAGAGCTTTAGCTTATCCAAGTAAGAATAAAAATGATGATAAATATATTGAGATATTATCAATTGGCATTCATCCAGATTATAAGAATAAAGGTTTTGGAAGTTTGTTGCTTAAAAAAATTATTGAAGAAGAATATTCTGAAGATATCCAATATATAAGATTAACTACAGATGCCGTTGATAATGATTTAGCAAATGCATTTTATAAGAAAAATGATTTTAAATTATATAGTACCTATGTAACTCCTGAAGGAAGAGAAATGAACGAATATCGATATTATGGAGAGATTAAATGAAAAAAGCTTTGATTATTTCCACAGTAAGTCGGCAGTTCTATTTATTTGAAAAAGTTAATATAGATGTATTAAGAAAACTTGGCTATGAAGTTCATGGTGCAGCAAATTTTGCTGATAGAAGTGAAAGATTGAAAGAAATTGATATTATTGAACATGAACTTTGTTTCTCTAGAAATCCTTTCTCTTTTTCTAACATTAAAGCTTTTGTAAAATTATTATCATTACTGAGAGAAAATAATTTTGAATTAATCCATGCGCATTCACCGGTTGGTGGTGTTTATGGAAGAATTGCTGCAAAGTTAAGTGGAGTTCCTAAAGTGTTCTATACTGCGCATGGCTTTCATTTCTATAAAGGAGCACCGATATTTAATTGGATGTTATTTTATCCACTTGAAAAGCTGTTGTCTAGATTAACGGATACTCTAATAACCATAAATAAAGAAGATTTTGAAATCGCGAATAAAAATTTCTTTATGAGGAATTTGGAATTAGTTGACGGAATTGGAATTAATTATAAAAA
The DNA here is from genome assembly GCA_029593505.1 of Streptococcus suis. Classification (GTDB taxonomy): domain Bacteria; phylum Bacillota; class Bacilli; order Lactobacillales; family Streptococcaceae; genus Streptococcus; species Streptococcus suis_AG. Next base: position 118,133 of record JAKTNI010000002.1, on the reverse strand, counting down.
ATTTCATCCAGAAACACCAGAGATTAAAATGAAACTACGAGATAAATTTAAATTGGATAGAGATTCACAAATTCTTATTTATGTGGGTGAACTTAGTCATAGAAAAAATCAACAAGTTCTTCTTGAGGCAATGTTAAATATGCAGGAGAAAAATCAACAGATTAAATTATTATTAGTTGGTAAAGGTAATTTGAAAGAAGAGTATGAAAAATTTATATTTGAAAATAATCTTTCAAAAAGTGTTTATTTACTAGGTTTTAGAGATGATATTCCTCAACTCATGCAAATTGCTGATATTGCTATTTCAAGTTCTAAACAAGAGGGATTGCCAGTAAATTTAATGGAAGCAATGGGAACAGGATTACCATTGATAGTTTCAAATTGTAGAGGAAATCGTGATTTGTTAAAAGATAATGGCATTGTCATAAAGGATAATACTTCAATTCAGTGGAGTGATGCAATTATAGAACTTTTTAATTCTCCAAATAGACTTAATGAGTATGGTTTACGCAGTTTGGAGTTATCAAAAAGGTTCTCAGAAGAGAAAATCCGTGTAAAGATGACTACAATTTATTCTGTATTATAAACAATTTTATTCTACGTATGAATAATTTTAGTTTCATATGGAAATATTATTATATAATACAAGCATTATTGCAATTAAGAGGGAGGAAAATGGAAGCAAATAAAATTAATATTTTGCAGAATTACCTACTAGAGATGGTGGAGGATATATTAGCTCTTTGTAGCTCGGAAGGAATACAAATTTTTGCAGTTGGTGGAACTTTATTGGGGGCTGTTAGGTATAAAGGTTTTATTCCATGGGATGATGATTTTGATTTTGCAATAAGAAGGAATGATTTAAAAAAACTTGAAAGGTTATTAGAAAAGTCCGACAAATATGATTTGCACATACCTAAAAAAGATTTAACTGGAAACAATGTTAGATTTCCGAAAATTTTTAAAAAAAATACAATTCTAAAACAAACTAATGATGATGTTCTTTTCGAGCAACGCCTTTTTATTGATATCTTTACAATTGAAAGCGTACCAGACAATATACTTTTAAGATTTATTCATGGAATTCAATCAGATTTTTTTTCATTGGTCGGTGCTTATGTCTTTTTTACAACAGATGGAAAATATTTATTAAATAAAAAAACAAAGGTTATGCAAATCATTATCAAAATAATTGGTAAAATATTTGGTTATAAATCCTATAGTTTTTGGAATGCAAAAGCATTTGAGATATTTGGAAAATATTCTGAGAAGAATACTAAATTAGTGACATTGCCTGGTGGTGCCAAACATTATTTTGGAGAAATTTTACTGAAATCAATTTTTGGAAAGGGGGAAGAAATCAATTTTTGTGATACATATATATTAGCACCAGCAGATTCTCATACTTATCTACTTAATCGTTATGGTGCGGATTATATGATACCACCGAGTATTGAACATCAAACAAATCATGGCATCATTTACTTGGAAATAGATGGGAAGGAAGTTATCAAATGATTACAGCGTTGCTAACAGCTGCCGGTACTGGCACAAGAATGGGACAAGATATTCCTAAGCAATTTCTTCATGTAAACAACAAGCCTATAATAATTTATACAATGGAAGTGTTTGAAAATGATCCTAATATTGATGGGATTGTAGTTGTCACATTGGAAGCTTGGGTTGAAGTTGTTAAAGCTTATGCAAAACAGTTTAATATTACAAAATTGAAGGATATTGTTGTTGGTGGAAAAACTGGGCAAGAGTCAATTGCAAATGGTCTATGCTCTATTACTAATTTTGCTGGAAAAGAATCAACTGTTCTGATTCACGATGGAAACAGACCATTAGTTTCCTCTGAAATTATTTCAAATGCAATTGCAACTTTTAATAAGTACGGTTCTGCTGTTGCTGCAATTCCAACTGTAGAGGCGGTATTCACTAGCCACGATGGATTAGTTAGTGATAGGTCATTACCTAGAGAATTGTTATATAGAACACAAACGCCACATATTTATCCAGTTTTCGAAGTCTTAGAAGCACATGAAACAGCTAAAAATAAGGGGATAATAAATACAGCAGCGACTTGTGTACTAATGCATGAATTAGGTAAGAAGGTATTTTTTTCAAAAGGATCCGAAACAAACATAAAAATAACTACAGTTGAAGATTTACTAATTTTCAAAGCATTATTGTCTACTAGAAAGGATGACTTTATCCATTGAGAACATTCAATAAGGAGAATTACTTCTCTTCGTTAAATAAATTGATGAGAGTGGATTACAAAAAATTTTTCAATACTTCAATTTTAATTACTGGTGCAAATGGTTTAATTGGTGGTACATTGTTAGATTTTTTTCTATTTTTGAATTCACAATATCAAGCTAATATTTCTTTGACAGTTCTAGTTAGACAGCACTTAGAAATACATAATTTTTTTAATGATCAAAAAATCAATGAAATTATTCAATCAGTTGCTGATCCCATTTTTTGCGAGTATGGATTGGACTATATTTTTCATGTAGCAAGTAATGCTCATCCTAGAGCATATGATTTATATCCTGTAGAAACAATTTTGACTACAGTGCTTGGAACTAGAAATGCATTGGAACTGGCGAAAGAGAAAAATGCAAAATTACTTTTTGTATCTAGTTCGGAAGTGTATGGCGAATTACCAAAGGGATTGGAGAATCATATGGAAGATAATTATGGTAATGTTGATATCTTATCTCCACGTTCTTGTTATTCTGAAAGCAAGCGTCTTGCAGAAACATTGGTAGTTTCATATGTTAAAGAACATAATATACATGCAAATATTGTAAGACCATCTTATATATATGGAGCAAGATTTTCAGAGAAAAATACTCGTGCTGATGTCGATTTTATAAAAAGATGTCTTTCTAAAAAAGATATAGTTTTAAAATCAGAGGGAACTCAGTTACGATCGTATTGTTATGTCTTAGATTGTATTTCTGCTATGTTAATTGTTTCGCTAAATGGCAAATTGGGAGAAGCATATAATATTTCCTCTGATTCTGGAAATGTTCAACTGGTTGAATTTGCGCGAACATTAGCAGAAACTGTTGGTGTGAAATTAATTTTTGATATTCAAAGTACCAGTTCTGGTTCCCCAGTTCACAATTCATTACTTTCAAATCAAAAATTAAAATCGTTAGGTTGGCAAGAGCTATTTGAACTATCAGAAGGGGTTTGTGATACCTTTAGGAATATTCTTATTTAATAGTTCAGGAGATGAGATGAAAAAAATTGCAGTTATTTTATCAACATATAATGGCGAGAAATATTTGAAAGAGCAGATGGATTCGTTGCTTTATCAAAAAAATGTTGATATTACATTATTTGTAAGAGATGATGGTTCAACTGATAAAACGGTAGAAATTATTCAAAGTTATTTAGAACATATGAATATATTTCTTTTTAAAGAGAGTAATATAGGATTTGAACGTTCTTTTAGAAATGCAGTTCTAAAAACCGAAAATAAACATTTTGATTTTTATGCATTTTGTGACCAGGATGATATTTGGTATGAAAATAAATTAATTCAGGGAATTCAGTTTATAGAATCTCATGCTACAAACAATCCAGTTTTATATTGCTCTAATCAGCAGATTATTGATGAGCAAGGTTTAGTTGTTCGTAACGAGAAGGATAAAATTTATAGTATCACTAAAGAATCTTCATTATTTGCATTGAATCAACGTGGTTGTGTCATGATATGGAACAATAAATTGCACGAGCATTTAAAAGTTTCTTATAAAATGATGAATCCAGCTGAGTTCATACCTGCTCATGATACTTGGATAACCATGCTCGCATATGCTTTAGGTGATGTTTATATTGATAACTCTAGAACTATGGGTTATCGTGTTTCCACTCATAATACAGCAGGGAGTTATATTGGACTAATAGGGAGAATCCATTATATTTTGAAGAAATTAAGCATTATTTATAATAATAGAAAATATCAAAGAACTCAACTTGCTCAACTATTATTGCTGTATTTGAATAAAATTCCAGATGGTGATAGTGATTATATTAGTGTATTTCTCAAATCTCAAGAATCTCTTCTGAAGTCTGGTTGCTTTATTTTGTCATCGAGTCAATATTTTCAAGGGATGACTAAAAAATGGAGATGGCTTATCAAAGTGCTTATTTTATTTAGGAGAATATAATAATGAAGTTTAGAATAAACTTATCGACACTTTTAGCAATTCCATTAATAATAATACAATATATCTTATTTTCATTTAATACTGCTAATGCCGATATGACCAATTATATTATCCGATATAATAATGTCTTAAAACTTGGGCCTAGATATTTTGGAAATTTTATTGATATTGGATTTAATTATTATATGTTTTTTATTCACAAATTAAATCTGGATTATCAAACTTTTCTTATTATATCGGGAACTTTAGCTTTTTTTTCTCTAATTTATATATGCAAACATTATGGTGCAGATTATTTTTATTTTTTTGTTTGCTTTTTATTTAGCTTCTTTTTTATAGAGGTTGTAATTTTAAGACAATTTCTATCTAGTGTGCTTATTGCTTTGGCTTTTATATTTGTAAAAGAAGAAAAGAAGTGGTATCAAAATTTATTGTGTTTAGTTTTATTGATTTGTGCAATATCGATTCACATTAGTGCTTTCTTAAGTTTTTTATATTTTTTTTCTTATAAATTTAAATTGAGAACATTGTATTATGGAGCGTTAGTCGGTATTATTAGTAGCTATTTTATGCAGTCAGCTATTTTACCAGTTCTTACAAAAATATTAGGAGCAAAGTTTGCAATTTATACTAACGTAATGGATGCATCTATTATTTCATTTTTGGCTAAAGTAGTTTTTCTAGTGGTTAGTCTTGTTTTATTTGGTTTATTATACAAATATTTTTGTAAAAATTCAAAATATTATCAAGAGAAGCATAAGAAATTATCGGAACTTGCACTGAAGTCTACATTAATTAATAGTTTATTTATATCACTCATGTTGGTAGATATTAGTTTCGAACGATTGTTAATTATTCCTGTATTTATTTATCTCGCTACAATTGCTATATTTTTTAGATTTAAAGCACCTTTTACTAAAGAAAGAATACTACTAATAATATTGATATGCATATGGATATTTCTATCTTATAGGATTTTTGTCTGGAGTGATATGGCAAATACAACAATTCCTATTTTAAATGAAAATTTATTGTGGGGAAACTAGTAGTGAACAAAAAGTTTTTTGAAATTTTATTTAATGCAAGTTATGCTATTATATCAAATCTCTTATCGTTACTTGTTTCGACTCTAATTATTCTCATTTTGCCTAAAATTATAGGAGTAGAGGAATATGGTTACTGGCAATTATATTTGTTTTACACAAGTTATGTTGGATTTGCTCATTTGGGCTGGATTGATGGTATTTATCTAAAGTATGGTGGTGAGGATTATAGTAAACTTGACAAACAACAGTTTTTTTCACAGTTTGTCTCATATTCTATTTTTCAAACAATTATTTCTATTCTTATTTTTATTATAGGAAATAGCATAGGTTTTGGGAGTAATAAAGAGTTTATCTTCAATATGCTTTCATTGACCTTATTAGCCACAAATATTCGATTTTTTATCATTTATTTATTACAGACGACTAACCTGATTAAGCAAAGTGCAAGAATAATGATTCTTGATAGGATGTTGTATGTTGTGTTTTTACTAACATTGATTTTATTTAGTATTTATAGCTATAAATTAATGATAGTAGTTGATGTAATGGGACGTTTTCTTTCCTTATTCTATGGTATTTATGTATGTAGAGATATTATAATACAAAAGTTGACAGTTTTCAGATTAGATATCACTGAAATTATTGATAATATAAAAGTAGGTAGCAATTTGATGCTTTCCAATATTGCCAGCATGTTAATCATTGGAATTGTTCGATTAGGGATAGAGAAACGTTGGGATATATCAACATTCGGAAAGATTTCTCTAACACTTAGTATTTCAAATTTAATTATGACCTTCATTAATGCTGTGGGGATAGTAGTTTTTCCACTGTTACGAAGAACAGACGAGTCAAAATTGCCATTTTTATATATAAAAATTAGAAATATTCTAATGCCTGTATTGTTAGGATTTTTATTATTATTTTTTCCTATTCGATTTTTATTATTATTTTGGCTACCTAAATATGTGGAGAGTTTATTATATATGATTCTTGTTTTTCCTATTTCGGTATTTGAAGGGAAAATGGCGCTCTTGATTAATACATATTTAAAGACTTATCGTATGGAAAAAACAATATTATTTGCAAATATTATAAGTATGTTATTCAGTTTGATATTAACTTTTATATCTACAGTTATATTTTCGAATTTAATTTTTGCTGCGGTATCTATAACAATTTTATTATTCTTTCGCTCACTGTTAGCAGAATGTCTATTGTCCAGAAAACTCTCTATTCCAGTATTATCTGATATTTTGCTAGAAGCGATAATGGTAGTTCTTTTCATATTGGTTGCATGGTATTTACCAGATACGATTGGATTTGTAAGTTATTTAATTATTTTTCTCTTTTATACATGTTTGAAAATATTTAAGAATCACAAAGTTTGTTAGTTAAACGAGTAAAATATTAGCTGTATTGATTGCTTACTATCCTTCTAATTTTAGAATATGAATTTTTAAGGTAAGTCTGTTATAATGTAAGAAATAAATAATAAGGTGACATACCATGAAAAAAATATTAATTGTAGATGATGAGAAACCGATTTCGGATATTATCAAGTTCAATATGACTCGTGAGGGTTATGAGGTCGTTACAGCTTTTGATGGTCGTGAGGCACTAGAAGTATTTGAAGCAGAGTTCCCAGACATTGTTATTTTGGATTTGATGTTGCCAGAATTGGATGGATTGGAAGTGGCTCGAACGATTCGTAAGACTAGTAATGTTCCCATTTTAATGTTATCTGCTAAGGATAGTGAATTTGATAAGGTCATTGGTCTTGAAATTGGTGCGGATGATTATGTGACAAAGCCATTTTCTAATCGTGAATTACAAGCGCGTGTCAAAGCTCTTTTACGCCGGAGTGAATTATCAGAAACACAATCTATTAGTGAAACTACTGGTACGCCAGAACTGGTTATTGGCGAATTAACCATTTTACCAGATGCTTTTGTGGCGAAGAAACACGGAAAAGAATTGGAATTAACCCATCGTGAGTTTGAATTGCTTCATCATTTGGCCAAGCATTTAGGTCAAGTTATGACGCGTGAACATTTGTTGGAAACTGTGTGGGGATATGATTATTTTGGAGATGTTCGGACGGTTGATGTGACGATTCGTCGTTTGCGTGAAAAAATTGAAGATACGCCGAGTAGACCAGAGTATATCCTAACTCGTCGTGGTGTGGGGTATTTTATAAAAGGAAATGATTAATCAATTACGTTATTTGATAACGACAGCAGAATTTTGGTTCGTAGTTATTCTGGTAGGCTTTTTGATTGCTCTAGCTGTTCTATTGATTGAGAATTATCGTGATAATAAGCAAATCAAGCAACTTCACCAAAAAGTAAATGCTCTAATTGATGGAAATTATGCTGATATACTGGATATGAGAGGAAGTCCTGAAATTACTGAAATGGCGAACTCTCTCAATGACTTATCCGAAGTGATTCGATTAACGCATGATCATTTAGAGCAAGAAAAGACACGGTTGTCTTCTATTCTATCTTATATGAGTGATGGGGTTATTGCCACCGATCGTACTGGACGTATTATGATGGTTAATGATATGGCACAGAAGCAGTTGGGACTATCTGATAAAGGGCAAGAACAACAAAATTTGATAGAAGTATTGGAATTGTCAGATCGTTATAGTTTTAGAGAGTTGTTAGCCCAAACTCCAGAGATTGTCATCGAGCATACCAATGAAAATGAAGAATTTTTAACCCTACGCGCTAATTTTGCCACCATTCGTAGTGAGAGTGGCTTGATTTCTGGTTTAGTCGTGGTCTTACATGATATGACAGAGCAGGCTAAAGAGGAACGGGAACGTAGGTTATTTGTGTCTAATGTTAGCCATGAACTGCGAACACCTCTTACATCAGTAAAGTCCTATCTGGAAGCATTAGATGAAGGAGCTTTGACAGAGTCGGTTGCGCCTAGTTTTGTGAAGGTTTCTTTGGAAGAGACCAATCGTATGATGCGAATGATTACAGATTTGCTGAGTTTATCTCGGATAGACAATCAAGTGGGGCAAGTTGATGTAGAACTCATCAATTTTACAGCTTTTGTTACATTTATCTTAAATCGTTTTGACCAGATGAAAAATGCAGAATCAAACAAGGTCTATACGATTGTACGTGATTATAAAATTAGTCCTATTTGGGTTGAGATTGACACGGATAAGATGACTCAGGTTTTAGACAATATTTTAAATAATGCGATTAAGTATTCACCAGATGGTGGTACGATTACGTTTAGTATGAAAACCACAGAGAGCCAATTAATTGTATCAATTTCAGATGAAGGACTAGGTATTCCTAAGAGTGATTTGCCTAAGATTTTTGATCGGTTTTATCGAGTGGATAAAGCACGTTCTCGTGCCCAAGGTGGAACAGGTCTGGGCTTGGCTATCGCAAAAGAAATTGTTAAACAGCATAATGGATTTATATGGGCTAAGAGTGAGTATGGGCATGGCTCAACATTTACGATTGTGCTACCTTATAGCAAAGAAGTAACAATGGATGAGTGGGAAGACATTATTGAGGAAGAATAGGAGAATATGATCGGAACTGGATTTAATTACAGTATTTTAGCTTCGGGATCGAGTGGGAATTGTTTTTATTTGGAAACGGATCAGAAAAAAATTTTGGTTGATGCAGGTTTGTCTGGTAAGAAAATTATTAGTCTCTTATCAGAAATTGATCGAAGACCAGAAGATATTGATGCGATTTTAGTCACACATGAACATAGGGATCATATTCATGGAATTGGTGTTTTGGCTAGAAAATATGGAATGGATATTTATGCTAATCAATTAACTTGGCAAGCAATGGAAGGAAAGCTAGGGGAAATTGATACCAGTCAAAAACATATTTTTGAACTAGGAGCAATGAAAACTTTAGGGGATTTGGATATAGAGTCATTCGGAGTGAGTCACGATGCGATTTGTCCACAATTTTATCGTTTTATGAAAGACGGAAAATCATTTGTTATGTTGACCGATACAGGTTATGTTAGTGATCGGATGGTAGGGATTGTGTCAAATGCCGATGCTTATTTAATTGAAGCCAACCATGATATCGAAATTCTACGTTCGGGTAATTATTCTTGGAGTTTGAAACAGCGTATCCTCTCTGATAAAGGACATCTCTGTAATGAAGATGGTGCCGATGCTATGATTCGCTCTTTAGGAAATCGGACGAAAAAAATTTATCTAGGACATTTATCAAAGGAAAACAATATCAAAGAACTAGCTCACATGACGATGGTCCATCAGTTAGCGCAAGCTGACTTAGGAGTTGGAACAGATTTTCAAGTTTATGATACATCTCCAGATACCGCAACTACTTTAACAAAAATTTGACAATGTATGATCACTTGTAGTAGAATAAAAGCATCAATAAAAAAAGAGGTAGAAAGAGCTATGAATAACAACTAACCACTGTGTATGAGTTTCATGTTTGTTTTTAACAAGGGTGAACTCTGTCTTTGGGTTAGGAGTTAAGTGGCTTTTTCCATTTATAATCTTTCGTTCAGATGTTGATAGAGCATTGTCTTTCATAGCCTTGTTTTATCCAATAAGCTGATACCGATGATTATCATAAATAGTGGAAAAGTCGTGTTTTACATGGCTTTTTTGCTGTCTTCCTAACCCCCACTTTTACAAATGAAAGAGGAACTATATGGAAATTTTAAAATGTACATCGGTTATCAAAGAGGTTGCAGGTCGTGAATTATTTCAAATTGATCAACTAAATGCCATGTTTGGACAAAAAATTGGATTAGTGGGAGATAATGGCACGGGGAAATCTACTTTTTTAAAACTATTAATTGGTGAAGATACGGAATATCAGGGAAAGATTTTACTTCAAACAGATTGGGCTTATGTGCCTCAACTTAAAGAAGATAGCTATCTATCAGGTGGTGAGCAAGTTTGGAAAGAGTTGACAAAAGCCTTTTCAAAAAGAGCGTGCTTACTTATTTTAGATGAGCCGACTGCGAATTTAGATACTAAGCACCAAACTACTCTTGTCAAGCAATTGAAACACTATCGTGGAACGGTGATTATTGTTAGTCATGATCGCCACTTTCTGAATCAAGTAGTTGAGAAAATCTGGCATTTAGAACAACAGAAGGTGACGATTTATCAAGGAAACTATGATGATTTTGTTCATGAACGCAAGGAGAAGAGAGAACGTCACTATCAAGAGTACCAATCTTGTCAAGAACAAATCAAAAAATTGCGTAAAGCACAAAAACAGCGCCAGCAGAAAGCAATGAAAATGACCAAGAAAAAGAAAGGAATATCTCAATCAGATTGGAAAGTCAATGCTATGATGGGCTCTTACGATAGTCAAGTGAAATCTATGGCAAAATCAGCTAAACAGTTAGAAAAAAGAATAGAGCGTTTGGAGAAGGTTGAACAACCGAGAAAAGAAACATGGGTTAAAATGGAGGTAAGAGGAACTATTGATACGGAGCTTCATAGATTGTTTCGTTTGAAAGCAGGACAAGTTGTCATTGAAGAAAAATCAATCGTTTCTTTTCCTGAAATTGGAATGAAGTTTGGTGATAAGGTCGCTATTGTTGGAGATAATGGTAGTGGTAAGACCAGCTTTGTAAAGCAATTACTATATCAGGAATTATTAGGGTATTACAATCCTAAATTACGCATTGCTTATTTTGCTCAAGATCTACATCATATAAATGAAGAAACAACAGCTTTTGATGTAGTCTATTCAACGTCTGTGCAAGATCGAGTGACTATCTTAAATCTTTTAGCCATGCTTGGTATTCCTTACTATAAAGCTTTTCAAAAAGTTGGTACGCTTTCAGGTGGTGAGAAAGTGCGCTTATCGTTGGCAAAAGTTTTATTGAGCGATGCGAATTTATTGATATTAGATGAGCCGACAAATTTTCTTGATATCACTACTTTAGAAGCTTTAGAAACGTTTTTAGCGCATTATCCAGGAAGTTTATTGCTTATTTCGCATGATGCAGTTTTTGTCAATCAAGTAACAGATTACAAATGGATAATAGAGAAGTCAGTTATGAGAAATGAAGTGAGGAAATATTAGTGAAAATAGAGTGTTTAGGTTAAGAAATATTTTTTTCCTGTGGTATAATAAGAAGAAACTTTCTAGAATGAGGTCTGAAAATTGAAAAAAAGACAGAGGCAGTCATTGGAGAATGATAGCAATTTTATTGCTATTCGTCTCAATATTTTGTTTTCCATCGTCATTTTTTTATTTATTATATTGGTTGTAAGACTGGCTGATATGCAAATTATCAACCATGATTTTTATAGTAATAAACTATCTAAAGCGAGTCAAAAAGTCATTAGCAATGGTTCTATTCGTGGGCAAATTTATGATGCTAAAGGAACTCCTTTGGTAGAAAATCAAATTCAACAGGTTGTATCTTTTACTCGTTCCAATAAGATGTCTGCTGAAGAGATGAAAACTGTTGCAAACAAATTACTACAGTGGGTGGGTGTATCCAATATAACGCTTACTCGTCGAGATAAAGCTGATTATTACCTTGCTGATCAAGAGGTTTATAGGCGGGTAGTTGACAAATTACCCAAAGACAAGCGCTATGATTCAGATGGAAATTTCCTTAGTGAAGCTAAAATCTATGCTAATGCAGCTGATAGCATTCCAGATGAAGTGTTGCAGTATTCTGACGAAGAAAACAAGGCTATTGAATTATTTAAGCAGATGAATGGTGCCGCTTACTTTTCAACTGTAAATTTAGTAACGGATCCTTTATCTGTGGAGCAGATTGCTTACATTGTTGCCAATGAGTCTCAGCTACCGGGCATTTCAACTACTAATAACTGGCAGCGACAAATATTGCCTACTTCCTTGAGTTCAATTATTGGCACGGTAACAAGCGAGCAAGCAGGTTTACCAGCAGAAGATGCGGAGTACTATCTATCGAAAGGCTATTCACCAAATGATAGAGTGGGAACAGCTTATCTAGAGAAACAATATGAGGAAGTATTACAGGGACAACGTGAGAAGAAAGAGATCAACTTAGATAAAAACGGCAATGTTGAGAGTATTAAAACAATACAAGAAGGACAACAAGGAAATAATATCAAGCTAACTATTGATTTGGCATTCCAAGATGGAGTGAATGCGATTCTCAAACGTCATTTTGAAAATGAATTGGCAACCGGAAGTGCGTTATATTCTGAAGGAGTATACGCAGTAGCTTTAGAGCCTGAAACTGGAGCAGTATTAGCTATGTCTGGTTACCGGCATGAAAAAGGAACATCCACTGTGACAGAAGATGCTCTTGGTACGATTACAAGTGTCTTTACTCCGGGTTCTATTGTAAAAGGGGCCACCATTAGTTCTGGTTGGGAAAATGGTGTTATTTCTGGAAATCAAGTACAATTAGACGAGCCAATTTATTTTGCAGGTTCCGCACCGATCACGTCTTGGTATGGTGCTTATGGAAGTTTTAACATAGATGCTACACAGGCTTTAGAATACTCTTCTAACGTTTACATGGTAAAAATTGCTTTGGGATTGCTTGGACAAAGTTATGCTGCTAATATGTACATCAATGATGGAGAAACATTGACCAATGCCATGACAAAACTTCGCTCTACATTTGCTGAATATGGTCTTGGAGCCTCTACCGGTATTGACTTACCATTGGAATCTACAGGATTCTTACCAAAAGAATATACAACCGCTAATTTTATTACGAATGCTTTTGGTCAGTTTGATAACTATACTCCTCTGCAAATGGCGCAGTACGTAGCAACCATTGCTAATAAAGGAACACGAGTTGCTCCACACCTTGTTGAAGGAATTTATGGAAATAATCCTCAAGGAGGTCTTGGAGAAGTGCTGGAAACTGTATCAAGAAAAGAAATGAATCAGGTAGCTATTTCTGCTGAGGATATGGGTATTTTACGTCAAGGATTCTATCAAGTAGTGAATGGTGGAGGACGTTTCAATACTGGTAGTGCGATTGGTAATGGGGCATCTGTCACGGTTAGTGCGAAAACTGGTACAGCTGAAACCTATACCACTACGCCTTCAGGAGATGTTATTACAGCGGTCAATACAAATGTTGTAGCTTATGCTCCCAGCGATAATCCCCAAATTGCCGTTGCTGTCGTTCTTCCAAACTTGACGAATCAGACATCTACGACAACTAAAAAAATAACCCAAGAAATTATTAATTTATATCAATCCCTTTACCCAATGAACTAAGGAGACTTATGCTTTACCCTACCCCTATTGCTAAGTTAATTGAGAGCTATTCAAAATTACCTGGTATTGGTATTAAGACTGCAACACGCTTGGCTTTCTATACGATTGGTATGGAAGATGATGTTGTGAATGAATTTGCTAAAAATTTGTTAGCTGCCAAACGCGATCTATCTTATTGTGCTATCTGTGGTAATCTAACAGATCAAGATCCTTGTTTGATTTGTCAAGACGTTACTAGAGATCAGACAACTATCTTGATTGTAGAAGATAGTCGTGATGTAACTGCTTTGGAGAACATTCAAGAGTATCACGGATTGTACCATGTGTTGCATGGTTTGATTTCACCTATGAATGGTATTGGTCCAGATGACATCAATTTGAAGTCTCTTTTGACACGATTGATGGACAATGAAGTGACAGAAGTCATTGTAGCTACGAATGCGACAGCTGATGGAGAGGCAACATCTATGTATATTTCCCGTGTCCTAAAGCCAGCAGGAATTAAGGTAACACGCTTGGCGCGAGGATTAGCAGTCGGTAGTGATATTGAATATGCTGATGAGGTCACTCTGCTCAGAGCAATTGAAAATCGTACAGAGTTATGATAATCTGTTGCATGATTGTTTTATGTGGTACGCTATCAAAATTTGAATCAGAAAAGGAATGTATATGACAAAAGAAACCCTAATTTTACTATACGGCGGTCGTTCTGCTGAACGAGAAGTATCTGTTTTGTCAGCTGAAAGTGTTATGCGAGCGGTTGATTATGAGCGATTTTTTGTTAAAACCTATTTCATCACACAAACTGGTGACTTTATCAAGACTCAAGAATTCGATGAAACTCCGTCAGTCAATGAAAAATTGATGACAAACGAAACAAAAGAGAATGGTCAGCGTATTCAACCAAGTGATATTTATGAGAAAAATGCAGTTGTTTTTCCTGTACTTCATGGACCAATGGGAGAGGATGGGTCCATCCAAGGTTTTCTTGAAGTATTACGCATGCCGTATGTAGGGACGAGTTTACTCGCTTCAAGTGTTGCTATGGATAAGATTACAACAAAACGTGTTTTGGAATCAGCAGGTATACCTCAAGTCCCGTATGTTACGGTTATTGAGGGTGAGAATATCGAGGAAAAAATTGAAGAAATCGAAGAGAGACTATTGTATCCTGTATTTGTGAAACCTGCTAATATGGGCTCTAGTGTCGGTATCTCAAAGGCAGAGAGTGTGGGAGAATTGCGTGTGGCATTGAACATAGCTTTCAAGTATGATAGTCGTCTTTTAGTTGAACAAGGCGTCACTGCTCGTGAGATTGAAGTTGGACTTTTAGGAAATATGGATGTGAAAACAACACTTCCTGGTGAAGTAGTAAAAGATGTTGAGTTTTACGACTACGATGCCAAGTATATTGACAATCAAATTACGATGGAAATTCCAGCTAAACTTGACGAAACTGTTGTGTGTCAGATGCGAGAAGATGCTAAAAAAGCTTTTCAAGCAATTGGAGGATGCGGTTTATCTCGTTGTGATTTCTTTTTAACAGCGGATGGCAATATCTTTTTAAATGAGCTAAATACAATGCCTGGTTTTACTCAATGGTCTATGTATCCCTTGCTGTGGGAAAATATGGGTCTATCTTACTCTGATTTGATTGCAGAGTTGGTTAATCTTGCCAAAGAAATGTTTGAAAAACGCGAAAGTCATTTAGTGTGATGAGCTAACCTAGTTCCATGTGAGTTTGTATGGAAGACTTTTAAGATTTTTACTAAATATATAAGTCATTTATGTTGATAGTATTCAGAAAAATATATATTATCTGAAATCAGCATAGATGACTTTTAAAATTTTAAAGTCAAAATCAAGCATAAATATTTAAAATGCTATCAATTTATGATAAAATATAGTTGTTAAATTGTTTATTTATTCAGTAAATATGTATATAATATGTACTGGGTATGTCTTTATCATAAACACAAGATAGGGAGTGGAAAAATTGTTATTTAAGCCGAAACACCAAACATTTTCAATCAGAAAACTGAACGTAGGTATCGCCTCCATTGTAGTTGGATTGAGTATTGCTTTACAAACTATTCAGACTGTAGAAGCGCAAGATACGAACTTTCAAATCCAGTGGAAATATGTGGAACGTTCGGAGTTATCAGAACAACAGTTAGCCTCTATGATTACCAATCTAAAAGATGAGAAAGTTGGTAAATATCATACTTATTACGCAGTTTATGAAGCTAGAAGTACTGTTTTACCCAAAACAAATGAAGACCTATCTTCTCTTACTGCAATGGTAGGTGGAGGTTCTTTGTTGCTCATTGGAATTGGAGTGTTGAAAGGGAAGCGCAAGAAGGTTATTACAAGCATTGCATTGTTGACTACTCTAGGAACTTTTTCATTAGATACACTTGCTATTGAAGTTCTTTCGCAATATAATCAAACAATGACATTACGTGTTGGTGATGCCGTTCCTGACGGAAATATTACGATTGAAGGATACTCATTTGTAGGTTATATTCCAGCAGATGAAGTTTCAACTGATGTGCCCTCTCCTTCAGTAGTAAATGAGGGAAGTTCAGCGAATGCAGTACTAGATACTGATAGTACAGTGTCGGATGTGGCAGTTCCGAATACGGTCACTGAGTCTATACCGTTTGAAACTATTTATGTAGAAGATCCAGAACTGTTGGAAGGTAGGGAAGAACTTCGAGTAGCTGGTGTTTCAGGCACTCAGACACTTACATATATCAAAGGCGAACTCATTTCTACCGAAGTCGTTGATCCTGTTCATCAGGTTATTGCTCGTGGTACAAAGAAAGTCATTCAACCTGTCGATGAAGTTAAAGTCGTTACCGAAATTATACCGTATGAGACAGAGATTCAGGAGACCTCAGAGTTACTAGAGGGTGAACGCAAGATTCTTCAATCAGGTGTATCTGGAGTTAAGGAATTAACCTATACGAATGGTATTCTTTCTGGTGAGCAGATTACCAAACCAGCAGTCAATGAAATAGTACAGGTAGGTATAAAACGTGTAGAAGTTCAGACTTTACCGTTTGAAACTACTTATGTGGAAGATCCAGAACTGTTGGAAGGTAGGGAAGAACTTCGAGTAGCTGGTGTTTCAGGCACTCAGACACTTACATATGTCAAAGGCGAACTCATTTCTACCGAAGTTGTAGCTCCTGTTACCCAAGTTATTGCTCGTGGCACGAAAAATGTTAGTCAACCTGTCGATGAAGTTAAAGTTGTTACCGAAATTATACCGTATGAGACAGAGATTCAGGAGACCTCAGAGTTACTAGAGGGTGAACGCAAGATTCTTCAATTAGGTGTATCTGGAGTTAAGGAATTAACCTATACGAATGGTATTCTTTCTGGTGAGCAGATTACCAAACCAGCAGTCAACGAAATAGTACAGGTAGGCACTAAACGAGTTGCGGAGCCGACAGAAGGAATTGATGTAGATCGTACTCCTGTTCCCCTCCCCATTGAAACGACCTATATAGACGATGACAGTTTATATGTCGGTGACGAAGTAGAAGTTTCCCAAGGTAAAGAGGGAGAGAAGGTTGTTACAACCACTTACCGTACAGTTCGTGGAGTTCGCACTGGCGACGGTGTTGTCAGCGAGGAAATTACAGTCCCAATGGAACGTCGCGTTGTCAGACGTGGTACAAAAAAAGCTATTACATTGGAAAACTATCTATTTGATGCGACTGGCATTTCCTATTTGGAAAAAGATCAGTCAGGTCAGTATCAAATGGTTGAGCAACCTAAAGATTATACTCAAGCATTAGTTCAAATTCAGTTTGCAGATCATCCAACTCTAATTAGTTCTGTTAAACTAGTTGACGGAAAAGCAAAATTAGTAAATTATGATGTTTTTGTTGAAGATATTTTGAAAAAAGATTTGCAAAATAATCCTTTTAAAGTAGCTGAACAGTCTATTTTGCTTGAAAACTTAAGAAAACTTAGCTGGTATACTTCAAATACGGATTATGAAACCTTTGATGTGAGTAAATTAGCTCCAAATCTTTCTGAATCTCGTATTCAATCGTTTGTATTTTTAGATGGAACCAATAAACCGACTAGATTTTTCACTTCAAATGCTACATCTGTTCAAGTCATTTTTGAAAATGGACAGGTTCAACATTATGATATTAGCAACACTGTAACAGAGTCTTCTGTACAAAAGTCACTCTTATCAAATGGTATTGTCATCAGTCGTCCAACCCAAGATACAGATTATGTAACGCGATTGGATCTAGGATCAAAGATAGAATCGGTAACATTAGAAGATTTGAAGGCAGTGTACCCATTGGATGATAGGACATGGTATGTTTTATCGGATGAATGGCAAGGTATGGCTGTTGAGACGAAGAAGCAGTTGGTCAATCGCTTACTAGCAAATAGTTACTGGTTGGATGATTCGTCAATTAGTCAAAACTATCTCGCTAATAAGATTGATGATGCAATGTTGAAGGATTTATTATTTGTAAGTCTCTATACGAACCGCTTTTATAATTTTGACATTGGATCAGCTACATTATCTGATTTCATATTGACTTATCGCAATATTTTTGGAAAAGAACAAGCGACATTTGAAACGATTGTAGCTGCTTTTAAACAAGCTAATACAAAGTCCATGCTATCAGGTGGTAGAACAGGTGAATTCTACAAACAGTATGTGAATCCTATATTGTATGTGACACCAGTGGAAAGTGATGATGCAATTGCCAAAACAGTTGAATCGTTAGTTGATATCTATCAACCAGCCTTCAAAGGAAAATATAGTGAGTGGTTCAGACAAGCCTTTGACGGCATTGTGGAAGATGTTGCTCCTATTGCTAATGTTCCGATGAATTATAATGCCTGGACTCTTTTGAAAGAATTGAAGAAAGCGAATTTGGTATTACCAGTATTGTCTAAAAATAATGAAGGAACGTATCTGATTGGTTCACCAATGCAACTAATCGTCGGCTCTATGGGAGTATACGCTCCTTCTGGAACTAATACCATCACAGAAGAGTTAAGAAACACTGTGAAAGAAAAGGCTAAGGCATTTTCAGATTTACTCTATCGATATTTTGATACTTTAACTAAGGTGAATCCTAGCTCAACAGAATTGATGCCTAAAGTGAAATTATTAAGTGTAGATGCAGCTAGAACGTTTAATTCTACTTATCAAGCTCCATCTGCAACAGAAGATAAAACGATTCGAAATCTATATAATTTGGCTAATTTGAATATGGGAGGTGAATTATCCGAAACTGCATTTGCTAATGGAAGTGAGTTCTATATTTTACGTGGTAAGTTATTGGATTTATTCTTCTTATTTACTCATGAGATGGTGCATAATATTGATAGAAACGTTCTCTTAAATGGTTTAGGAAGAAGAGCAAATGTTGGTATAGAAACTTATGCTGTAGGGATGTTTGAGCAAAAAATCAATGAAGCAAATATCAATATGAATTTTGTGTATGATAGAGATAAAACGGACTTTATAGCCGCTAACTGGACACGGGATCGTATTAATTCTCCCGAAAAATTTGCTGATTTTTATAAAAAATTATTCCAGACAATCGATTTACTCGACTATCTGCAAGGTAAGGCGGTTTTACAATTGGAGCCAATGCAACAATCGATTGTTTTGAAGATAAATGCTTATGGCAACACACCAGATTCTAATCCAGCAGATCCGACAGCTAATCGCACTCTGGAACGATTGATGCCTAATAAATTTAATAGAGAATATTCTAATATGATAACTTTGGAAGATTTAATTAGGAATAAATTTGGTATGTATCCTGGAAGGATAGATCTTTCGTTCAAGCGAAACGATTACACAGAGCCAAGTATCTTTGATACAAACTGGTATATGGCACATGATGATGCTAAAACTGCAGATTCGTTGGCTACACAGTATATTGTCTATCGTATGGCAGCTGAAAAAGGGTATGTAGATGGTTTACTGACAGCAGCTTCTGGTTCTCTAAATGACTTGGAAGTGCTCAGAAAAGTAACAGGAAATCCGGATCTAACTTATGAGACATATAAGATTCAAAAATACGATGAAGTGAAGCAGAGTTTAGCTAATCAAACGACTTTAAATGAAGAAAAAATCATTCAATTATTTGTTGAGGCGATGAAGAAAGATCTTGAAAATAGAGACTTCCAAAAACTTTCGCAAACGTATCGTTTGAGAAAAACACTGTATTACAATATCAAGAGAATAACCGACGATTTCCGTTCGGATATTTATGGAAATGTTGCTGCTGTGAAAGTGTCCACAGCTCAAGAATTAATTAATGCGATGAAAACTAATCCATACGCAGATATTCAATTGACCGCTGATATTGACTTTTCAACTATTTCTGTAGCTAAGAACAGTTCATACACGAATGCTATTTTCTATGGTCGTATTGATGGTGATGGGCATGCTCTGAAGAATTTGAAAGCGGCATTAACAAATCAATTGTCTTCGGCCTATATATCTAATCTTCTTGTTCAATCCAGCTTTAGTACGACAAACTTAGTGAATAATCTGACTAAGAAAAATGTGGATAGTATTATCATTAATCTCTAGTAGACCATGAGTTGAAGGTTAAAAAGAGATTGCAATTCTAATCTATTAAGATGGTTTGTAGTGATTTGCACTATAAACCATCTATTTTTAATTTTGTGGAACATAATACTTGAATACATGGTATAATATACGATAGAAAATGAGGAATTTATGGTAGTTATTGAACAGATTGAACAGTTACAAAGGGAACATTTGGGGATGTTGACAGTCTTAAGTGGAGAGGATAGTGGTCAATATCAGATAGCAAAGGAACAGTTGTTGCGACAGATTCAGTTTGATGCAGCAGATTTATCTTTTGCCTACTTTGATATGTCAGAAGTAAACTATAGTCAGGTTGATTTAGACTTGGTTTCGCTGCCATTTTTTTCAGATGAAAAGGTGGTTATTCTAGATTATTTTGCGGATTTGACGACAGATAAAAAACGCTATTTAACGGATGATGAGCTCAAAAAATTTGAAGCTTATTTGGAACATCCAGCTCAAACGACACGATTGATAGTATTGGTGCCAGGTAAGCTAGATAGCAAGCGTCGTCTTGTTAAGCTATTAAAACGAGATGGACTGATACTGGAAGCGAATCCTTTGAAAGAAATTGAGTTAAAAACGTATTTTCAAAAAGAAATCCGGCGTCTTGGTTTGCAAATGGAAGATTCGGTTTTGCATCATTTGTTGGTGAAATCAAATGCTGATTTTGCAGAGGTGAAAAAAAATCTTACTTTTCTTCAGTCTTATAAGGGGACGAAATGCATTTCACAGGGAGATATTGAAGCACTTATCCCTAAAACTCTTCAGGATAATATTTTTGATTTGACGCAATTAGTTCTTCAATCCAAAATGGATGAAGCTAGAATATTAGTAGGAGACTTACGTTTGCAGGGCGAAGAAGAAATCAAATTGATTGCCATTATGCTGAATCAATTCAGAACATACCTACGAGTGAACATGTTGAAAGAAGAGGGAAAAGGAGAACAGCAGATTGTAGCGGAGCTTTCAGAGATTGCTGGTCGTAAAATAAATCCCTTTCAAATCAAGTATGCCTTGCGAGATTCCAGACACCTGTCTATAGGATTTCTGAAAAAAGTTATTCGTCTACTGATTGAGACAGATTATCAGATTAAGACGGGACGCTTTGATAAGGATTATCTATTTGATTTGGTCTTGCTAAAAATAGCTAATTCCTAAAAAAACTGTGTCGAAATGAGGGGAGATTCAGACAAAAAAATTGAAAAGGCTCTCACATTCGAGTACAATGGATATATCAATAGTTTTAGAGGAGAACTGATTATGGCAATTATTTTACCAGACCTACCTTACGCATACGATGCTCTTGAGCCACACATTGATGCAGAGACAATGAGCTTGCACCATGGAAAACATCATGCAACCTATATCGCAAATGCAAATGCGGCTCTTGAAAAACATCCGGAACTTGGAGATGATTTAGAAGCTCTTTTGTCTGATGTAGAGGCTCTTCCAGCTGATGTTCGTCAAGCGCTTATCAATAATGGTGGTGGTCATTTAAATCATGCTCTTTTCTGGGAATTACTTTCACCAGAAAAAACAGAAATATCAGCAGAGTTAGCTGCAGATATTGATGCGACATTTGGCTCATTTGCTGCCTTTAAAGAAGCATTTATAGCTGCTGCAACCACTCGTTTTGGTTCTGGTTGGGCTTTCTTAGTAGTGAATAAAGAAGGCAAGCTAGAAGTTATTTCAACAGCCAACCAAGATACACCGATCATGCAAGGTTTGAAACCCATATTGGCTTTAGATGTGTGGGAGCACGCTTACTACCTTAATTATCGTAATGTTCGCCCTAACTATATCAAAGCATTCTTTGAGATTATCAATTGGAATAAGGTCGACGAGCTGTATAAAGCAGCTAAATAATGATGAAACTCTTCCTATAAACTGGAAGAGTTTTTATGTATTGATCTAGATAGAGGGAGTATTTATTTTCTCCCAAAATTTCAGACACATACCCAAGAGAAAAATTACTTTACACACAAGTTCATTTATTGTATAATAAGTACTGTGTGTAATGGACACACAAAAAAACGGTTAATCCGCTGGGACATAAAGCTCTCAAGATTAACAAGATAGGAGTAGAAAAAATGAATCCATTAATTCAAAGTTTGACTGAAGGTCAACTTCGCACTGATATCCCTTCATTCCGTCCGGGTGACACTGTACGTGTTCACGCTAAGGTTGTCGAAGGAAATCGTGAGCGTATTCAGATCTTTGAGGGAGTTGTTATCTCTCGTAAAGGTCAAGGTATCTCAGAGATGTACACTGTACGTAAAATTTCTGGCGGTGTAGGTGTTGAACGTACATTCCCAATCCACACACCACGTGTTGATAAAATTGAAGTTGTACGTTATGGTAAAGTACGTCGTGCTAAATTGTATTACCTACGTGCATTACAAGGTAAAGCTGCACGTATTAAAGAAATCCGTCGTTAAGATTTAATGTAAGAAGTTCTCATACTCTAGCAAGTAGTATGTGTAATAGGATTTATATTATTTAATACTTTAGGCGGTAGGCACTCGAAAGAGTGCTTTTTATTATGTGACTTTTAGTCCGTCACGCTCCGTAAGGTGCGCGACGAAGGTTATACAAAAAAACTCCAAACGCGATACAATAAAGGTTTTCAAGCCTATTGTAAAGCGAGAGGAGAAAAATATGGCACAAAAGGCACATAGTTTATCACATACAAAGTGGTTGTGTAAGTACCACATTGTTTTCACACCTAAGTATAGACGAAAAATCATCTATAATCAATATCGAAGTAGTTTGGAAGAACTATTCCGACGCTTGTGTAGTTATAAAGGTGTTGAAATTATCGAAGGTCATCTAATGCTAGACCAAGTACATATGTTAGTCAGTATTCCTCCTAGATTAAGTGTATCAAGCTTTATGGGATATTTAAAAGGTAAGAGTGCTCTTATGATGTTTGATAAACATGCCAATCTCAAATATAAATTTGGTAATCGTCATTTCTGGGCAGAGGGATATTATGTAAGTACAGTTGGACTAAATGAAGCCAGAATTAAGAAATATATACAAGAACAGGAAAAACATGATATAGCACTTGATAAATTGAGTGTAAAAGAGTATGAAGATCCCTTTAGGGATAATGGTAAGTAGTACGAATGTCTCTTTAAGAGGCTAGTGACGAGTCAACAAAAGCAGTGAGGCTTGAACAAAGTGAAAGCCAGCGTCATTTAGACGCCGCTGGAGACTAACGGCTTATAGACGGTGTACAAGCCACTCGTTTGACGGGGGGTTATGATTTTGTATTCCAGTCAGGTTATTTCTCAGAGAGAATGTAAAAAGCTCTAGTTATTCTGATGATTAATAAAGTTTTTAGTTGGCATATATTTTAAGTATATCATCTAATAGAATTTGTGAAATAATATCAAAATTGAGCTTGCTGAATGATGTAGGTTTTACATCTATCAAACAAGCTCAATCTAAAATATTGAATGATATTACAATATACTATATTCAAGGATGACATTTACATATGGTTAGTCTTTATTTTTCTGTCCTTTGATTTGTATTGTTCCCTTACTTGTCATGACTGCACGTAGGTCACGCTCAGTAGGGTGTTCTAAATAGAAATCAGTAATGGCGTCTTCAATTTGATCTTGAATAGTACGACGAAGAGGACGCGCTCCCATTTTTGGGTCGTAACCCAAATCAACTAGTTTCTCTTTGACCTTGTCTGTTACATGAAGATGGATGCCGTTAGCTGAGAGTCTTTGATTAACATCATCCAACATAAGACTGACAATTTTCAAAAGATTTTCTTTGCTGAGAGGTTGGAATTCAATGATTCCATCAAATCTGTTCATAAATTCAGGACTAAAGAAGTTGCTAAGTTGACCAAGAACAGATTGAGTTCGTCCCTCTACAGCTGCACCGAAGCCAACACTAGCCTCAACTTTGTTAGTCCCAGCATTGGATGTCATGATGATGATCGTATCTTTAAAGCTGACTGTTCGCCCTTGACCGTCTGTTAAACGACCATCATCCAAAACTTGAAGAAACATGTGCATCACATCAGGATGCGCTTTTTCAATCTCATCTAAAAGAATAAGTGAATAAGGATTGCGACGAACTTTTTCAGTTAGTTGTCCAGCTTCTTCATATCCAACATATCCCGGAGGGGCTCCTACGAGCTTGGCTACAGCATGCTTTTCCATATACTCAGACATATCGAAACGAATCATACTATCTGCTGATCCAAAGAGTTCAATAGCCAATTGCTTAGATAATTCTGTTTTTCCGACACCAGTAGGACCAACGAAAAGGAAAGAACCAATTGGGCGATTAGGTGCGCTTAATCCAACTCTATTCCGACGGATTGCTTTAGCAATTTTATCAACCGCTTCATCCTGACCAATAACATGAGCTTTTAGATCATTTGCCAGATTGATGAGCTGTGACTGTTCTTTTTCTTTCAAATCACCAACAGGTATATTGGTTTTTTGTTCAATGATTGCTTCTATTTCTTTTTCAGTGATGAGAGGGATATCTTCCTCGCTGATGGTTGTTTTTTGTATTTCTTTATACTTAGCGATTTGATCTCGGAAATAGGCCGCCTTTTCATAGTCTTCATCTCGTGTAGCTTGTGCTTTACGGTTTTCAGCATCAATCAATCGCTGATCAATTTCTTTAGGATCAACAAAATTAAGGGTCAAGTTCATCTTCGAGCCAGCTTCGTCTAGTAGATCAATTGCTTTATCTGGTAAAAAGCGGTCTTGTATATAGCGATTGGAAAGAATCGCAGCGGCCTCAATAGCGGCATCGGAATACTTGACATGGTGGTAATCCTGGTATTTATTTTGAATTCCCTTGAGAATAGTAATTGTTTCTTCTACGCTAGGTTCTTCAACTTTTACGGGTTGCATGCGGCGTTCAAGAGCGGCATCTTTTTCAATGATACGGTACTCATTTAAAGTGGTGGCGCCAACTAATTGCATTTCGCCACGTGCTAAGGCTGGTTTTAAAATATTGCCAGCATCCATACTGCCATCTCCAGCAGCACCAGCACCTACGATTTCATGAATTTCGTCAATAAAAAGAATGACTTCTCGACGGTTACGGATTTCTTCCATAAGTTTTTGCATACGTTCTTCAAATTGTCCACGAATGCCTGTTCCTTGTACCAAACTTACTACATCAAGACGAATTACTTCTTTGTCTCTGAGTTTTTGTGGAACATCTCCGTCTACTATTTTTTGAGCCAAGCCTTCAACGACTGCGGTTTTACCGACACCGGGTTCTCCGATGAGAACAGGATTATTTTTGGTACGACGGTTCAGAATTTCAATGACACGAGTGATTTCTGAATCACGTCCGATGACTGGATCAATATCTCCACGACGTGCAATCTCTGTTATATTGATACCGAATTCTTCTAAAAGTCCATTGGGTTGTTGAGGAGGTTGTTGACTACCACCTCCGTTTTGATGATGACGCCCACCTCCATTACTTCCGCCTGCTTGTGTTGGTGGTGTTTCATCCCGTTTTTTTCCAGCAGGAGTGTTTCCAGGGTAGCCTCCTAAATGGTTGAAAAATTCGCTAAAAGGATCCATATTATTTGGATTGGTTAAATCTCCTAAACTGCGCAAAATAGCGTTATTGGGATCAGTTTTCATGATTTGATAGCAATTGTGGCAGAGGTCTACCTGTTGTTGCTTACCATTTAGATTGGTATAAAGATGGATGGTTGCGTCGTTAATATTGCAATTTTTGCAGAGCATACTATTACCTCATTCTATGAAACAGTGTGACCTATTGTTAGATAGTCAAAAAAGGTCAGTTATGATTTAATTATAACAAGTTTCAAGGAAAAATCAAGAAAGTACTACGTTGATGGTTATTTTGTATAAAAATAATATCTACAGTAGGAAAAGATTGAAAAATCAAGACTTTTTTGGTAATATGTGATAAACTATCTTTATAAAAATGATTAGGAGAATGAATATGGAATCACATTTGGTGAGAATTATCAATCGTCTTGAAACGATGGCTAGTGATGGTGGGACGTTGAAACGTAATTTTGAACGTGACGGTGTTGTGGTCGCAGAAGTGTCGTATAGCTATGATGAAGAAAATGGTTCAGTATTTACTTTGCGTGATGTAGCTGCTCGTGAGACATATACTTTTGATAGCATTGACTTGATTGCTATGGAAATTTACGAATTACTTTACTAATTGGTTAATGATAGAGGCACCGATGGGTGTCTTTTATTTGAAGAAAAATGAATATTATACACTTAATTATTGCATAAATATTCAAAAGTGGTATAATAGAGTGCAACTATTAGAATGGGAGTAGGTTAATGAACTTTTCTTTTTTGCCTGATTACTGGGCTTATTTTAATTATGGGGCTATTGTAACGTTAATTATAGCAGCTTCTTCAGTCTTTTTTGGTAGCATCATAGGCGTTCTACTGGCTTTTGCTCAACGTAGTAAGTATGCTGTACTCGTATGGCTAGCCAATACATATGTATGGATTTTCCGTGGTACCCCCATGATTGTTCAAATTATGATTGTTTTTACTATGACACATTTATCGTTACCAAGTCTTCAAGTGGGAATATTGGATGTTGATTTGACGAGACTGATTCCCGGTATTATTGTGATTTCTATGAACTCCGGAGCTTATGTGTCGGAAACAGTCCGTGCGGGGATCAATGCTGTTCCGAAAGGACAACTAGAAGCAGCCTATTCACTAGGTATTCGTCCTAGACAAGCGATGCGTTATGTTATTATGCCTCAAGCGATAAAGAATATTTTACCGGCTTTGGGAAATGAATTTGTCACGATTGTTAAAGACAGCTCCCTTTTATCTACTATTGGTGTTATGGAGTTGTGGAATGGCGCTCAAACAGTACAATCGACTTCTTACATTCCGTTGACTCCGTTACTATTTGCTGCTGGTTATTATTTACTAATGACAACGCTTCTGACATTGGTTATTCAGTCTTTCGAGAAAAAGTTGAATAAGGGAGGAAATGGACATGGATAACGCAATTATTTCAATTAAAAATTTACACAAGTATTTTGGAAAAAATCAAGTCTTAAAAGGTATTGATCTTGACATTCAACAAGGACAGGTCGTGGTTATTATTGGACCATCTGGATCTGGAAAATCAACTTTTTTACGAACAATGAATTTGTTAGAAGTTCCTACTAAAGGAACAGTTACCTTTGAAGGTGTAGATATTACAGATAAATCGAATGATATCTTTAAAATGCGTGCCAAAATGGGAATGGTGTTCCAGCAGTTTAATTTATTTCCCAATATGACTGTTTTGGAGAATATTACTCTTTCACCCATTAAAACCAAAGGTATTAGCAAGACTGAAGCAGAGAGCAAGGCTTTAGAATTGCTGGATAAAGTGGGATTACCGGATAAGGCTCAGGCTTATCCACAAAGTCTCTCAGGTGGTCAACAACAGCGGATTGCGATTGCGCGTGGTTTGGCAATGGATCCAGATGTTCTTCTGTTTGATGAACCAACTTCAGCTTTAGATCCTGAAATGGTTGGAGAGGTACTAGCTGTTATGCAACAATTGGCAAAATCTGGTATGACAATGGTGATTGTAACACATGAAATGGGGTTTGCACGAGAAGTAGCTGATCGTGTCATTTTCATGGATGGTGGTGTTATTGTGGAAGATGGAACACCTGAACAGATTTTTGAACAGACACAGGAAGAACGAACAAAAGACTTTCTTTCAAAAGTATTGTAATGACATTCTACGTGATCTGTAACAAATGTATAATGGAGCAATAGAAAAAGTTCATAACCAACATATTACGAATGGTTATGAACTTTTTGATTTCCCATTTTTCTCATTCTGTCTCCATGATTACTTTAAAAGGGATGGTTGACATTTTTTTGTTCCATAAAAATAATAATAATTCATACGATAGTGCAAATAGAGCGAACATACCTAGTGAACTATTCTGATTGTTTTCATAACTACCTATTGTTCGGAGTTTTGATTGTTTTAGGAATGCCCCAAACAGCCCAATGGTTTTGAAGTATCATTTAGGTTATAATAAATAAGAAATCATATAAGGGGGATATTTAATGACAGTGATTGATGGAAAAGCTCTTGCAGTAAAAATGCAGGCTACATTGGCAGAAAAAACAGCTCAATTGAAAGAGGAGACAGGATTGACTCCGGGATTAGTAGTGATACTGGTTGGTGAAGATGCAGCAAGCCAAGTCTATGTACGGAATAAGGAGCGTTCAGCACTAGCTGCAGGATTTAAGAGCGAGGTGGTACGTGTTCCAGAAACGATTTCAGAAGTAGAATTGTTGGAGTTAATTGCCCGATATAATCAAGATAAATCATGGCATGGTATCTTGGTTCAACTTCCTTTACCAGCTCATATTGATGAAGAAAAAATTCTTTTAGCAATTGATCCAACCAAGGATGTAGATGGTTTTCATCCAACAAATATGGGAAAACTGTGGTCTGGTCACCCTGTCATGATTCCTTCAACCCCTGCTGGTATCATGGAAATGTTTAAAGAGTATAATATTGACCTCGAAGGAAAATCTGCTCTAGTGATTGGTCGTTCTAATATTGTTGGTAAGCCGATGGCTCAATTGCTTCTGGATGCTCATGCAACGGTAACAATTGCACATTCTAGGACTAAAAACTTGCCCCAATTGGCTCTACAGGCGGATATTTTAGTTGTAGCGATTGGTCGTGGTCATTTTGTAACAAAAGACTTTGTTAAACCGGGAGCTGTTGTGATTGATGTCGGCATGAACCGCGATGAACACGGAAAACTAATTGGAGATGTTGCCTATGATGAGGTTGCAGAGGTTGCAAGTTATATTACTCCTGTTCCCGGAGGAGTGGGGCCTATGACCATTACAATGTTAATGGAGCAGACTTATAAAGCATGTGCTAGAACACGTAACTAGTCATTTTCACAATGTATACAGTTATGGAAATTTTATTTGGAATGATTTGAGAATGATGAAAAAGAGCTGGATACTAATCTGGCTTTTTTTTGTAATTTTCAGTTTTTTCTTTTGTAAATATGAACAGAGCAAGTGTTTTTAATATGTAGTGAGAGTAATTATTAGTTTAATAACAAGTATGGTTAGCTAAGAATTTTATGAGTATTTGTTATTTATTTTTTGAGTTGGTGTAAAATGACAGAGTTTTGCTCAAGCAATAGCGGAATATCTATGGTGATAAAGATGAGATTCTGTTAATGAATGTTTTTTTAAACATTGTACATATTATCTGTGTAATTTTGTGTCAATATTTTGAAAAAAGTTACACTTTGGTAACGCTTTCTATTTTGTTATAATGAGTATGTAAGGAGGTGGTTGAGATGAAAAGTAGAGATTATCGTATTTTAGAATGGCTACTGAATAAGGAAGCTAGCACTTATTCCGAATTAAGCCGAGCTTTTAATGTAAGTGAACGATCCATTCGTCTTTCACTTGATGAAATACAATACTTTTTATCCAGTCATACCAATCTTTCTTTGGTTAAACGTTCTGTTCCCATGATTTCGATAGAGGGAGATCCAAATTCATTTGATAAGAGCTTACTCTTTAAGGATGAGTGGGGAAGTTACCGAGATAGTCCCTCTCGATTAAGTAGTCTCTTCTTGTTACTGGTTTTAGAACCTGAACGGCTAACGAATGCATTTTTTGAGGATTATTTACAAGTTAGCAAGAGTACGATTCATGGGGATATGCGAAAGCTAAGAGAGACCTTGCAGTCTAAAAATATCTGGATTGATTTCGATCAAAAACATGGACTACGTATTCGAGGTGATGAGTACCGTATTCGTTCTTGTTTTGTGGAACAAATCCGTAATTCTGAATTTGAAAAAGATTTTTTTCAATCATTTGAACAGTATTACCCCCTTACATTAGATATTGTTCGCAGGATTGAAAAACAATACCGTTGTCGTTTTCTCTTAACAGCATTTCAAACGATTTTCCATTTTATCTGTGTGAGTTTGTATCGGATGGATAAAGGCTATATGATTGAACAACAGTTAGAGATTCAACAAGAATCGTGTTTGGAGGAAAAATTAGCTTTAGAGAAAGTGTTTGATTGCTCTATCTCTCTATCTGAATGGAGGACTATGCTGGATTTTATGTTACACCAACCTACGATTCAAGATAGTTTTTTAGAGGAGGGGTATAAAGTTGAAACGCAAGCAATGGTGACGGATTTATTAGAAGAACTATCCCATGATTATCAAATTGATTTGCTTTCTTCGGATTCATTAAAACAAAATCTTTCTCTTCATTTACAAACGATGTTAGGAAAGACTGGTTCACAGGATTTAGAAGCGGTATCTTTTGATATCTTACGTGCTATCAAATCTGATTACTCAGATGATTTTGAACGCATTGGGCGTGCTATGAAGAAGTTGCCGTTATTTCAACAATACGGTTTATGTGACGATACGGGAATCAGTCTTATTACGATACATATTATTACAGGTTTAAATCACCTGAAAAAGCAAGTAGAAAGACAACTAGATGTCTTAGTATTATGCCATATCGGAATTGGTAGTTCCTTCTTTTTAAAGAGTAATCTACAAAAACAATTCGAATTTATGGTTACGATTGGAACATTAGAAGATTCCAATCAACTTGATAAATATGATATGGTTTTAACCACTGCACAAATTCCATTTGAAAATACAGATTGTCTACAAGTTTCACCTTATCTGACTGGTCAAGATATAGCTCGTATTCAAGAAGCAGTAGATCGATTGATAGTGGAAACATTATATAAAAATTACCAACATTCGTTGAAAGGAGGTATCATCATGTTAGAAGATTTACTAACCGAATCTTTTGTTGCTACAAATGGGCACGCTGATAATTGGGAAGAAGCAATTTCTAAAGCAGGTGATTTGTTAATGAAAAACAAAACTGTAGAATCTCTCTATGTAGAAAATATGATTCAGGCTGTTCATGATTTTGGACCCTACATCGTCATAGCTCCTGGAATTGCGTTAGCTCATGCAAGCTCAAAAGAAGGAGTTCATCAGATTTCTATGAGTTTGTTGACATTAGCAGAACCTGTGCCGTTTGGTAGCAAATTAAATGATCCTGTTCATGCGGTATTTACACTCGCGACGACAGATCATGATAGCCATTTGACAGCCCTATCTGAGTTGGTTCGATTGTTGGGGCAAGAAGATTTTTTACAAGCTTTAAAAGAGAATAATAAGGAAACTATTTTACAGATCATTCATAAAGGAGACAACTAAAATGAAACACCAAGAATATTTCACAACTATCCAAGATCAAATGACGACTCTTATGGAGAAAAATGATAGTAGTATTGCAGCCGCAGCTAAAGCTTTTGCCCAGTCGGTAAAAGATAGTGGTGTCGTTCATGTGTTTGGCACAGGACACTCACAAATGTTTGCGATGGAGATTTTCTATCGTGCTGGTGGATTGGTACCCGTTAATGCTTTACTAATTCCACACTACGCTCTCTTTCCAAAAGCAAAATTGAGTACCTTACAGGAGCGAGTAGAAGGTTTTAGCAATCAGTATTTGGGATTAGAAAATGCTTCTGAGAAAGATTCGTTAATTATTGTATCTATTTCAGGTCGAAATCCTTCTGCAGTGGATATGGCTTTAAAAGCAAAAGAGATGGGTATAACAGTTGTAGCAGTAACGTCACTTGCATTTTCAGAAGGTGTTACGAGCCGTCATTCTTCAGGAAAATTATTGAAAGATTTGGCAGATGTTATTATTGATATTCCATGTATTAAGGGAGATGCCGTGCTGGAGATGGAAGGGATGCCTGAGCGTTTCTGTGGAACATCTACTGTATTGGGAATGCTTGTAATGCAAAGTATGATGGCAGATACAGTTGAATTGCTCGTTCAAGCAGGAGTAAAACCTCCAGTATATGTTAGTTCAAATCTGGATGAGGGTGATGCGATTAACGATCGTTTAATCAAACAATATAGCCATCAAATCAGTTGCTTATAGTGAGTACAGCGTATAAAGGAGAAAGATGATGAAAATTATAACAGTATGTGGTATGGGTGTCGGAACTAGTTTGATGTTAAAAATGACAGTAGAGTCCGTAATGAATACATTAGGGCGTCAAGCTTCTGTTGAGCATTGGGACATGGGAACTGTTAAAGGAAAAGAATGTGATTTGATTGTGACATCAGAAGAATTCCGTAGCAATTTTGCTGATCAAGACAATGTAGTCTTTGTTCA
Organism: Streptococcus suis; assembly: GCA_029593505.1. GTDB lineage: Bacteria > Bacillota > Bacilli > Lactobacillales > Streptococcaceae > Streptococcus > Streptococcus suis_AG. The sequence continues at coordinate 85,793 of JAKTNI010000002.1, read as the reverse complement.
TAATATTATGGACGCAAACGAAGTACAAACAAAATTATCTGTTTATTTTGAAGAAAAAGGAGTGTAGATATGCTCGCTTTCATTATCGAATTATTTAAGGTACCAGCTGTTATTTTAGGTTTGGTTGCCATGATTGGTCTGATATTACAGAAAAAATCATTTGGTGATGTGTTTTCTGGGACGATAAAAACAGCTATTGGAATGTTGATTGTTAGTGCTGGTGCAGGTATGATTGTAAATGAGATTATACCGTTCTCAGTTGTCTTTACACAGGTTTTCAATCTTCAAGGATTTGCTACAGGTTCTGAAGCAGTATCAGGTGCTTTACAGTCAGCTGTTCCAGCTATTTCAGCGACTTCTGCTGCAATTATGGGATTGGGTTTCTTAGTTAATATTGTATTAGCGCGTTTTACACCATTAAAATATATATTTTTAACTGGTCATATGCTGTGGATATTGTCAGTTGTTGTTGCAAGTGGTTTGGTATTTGCAGGTTATTCTGAGATTGAAACGATTATTTGGGGTTCAGCTATTCAAGGACTTGTTTCGATTATTTTACCAGCTATCGCCCAAACATCTGTCGAGAAAGTAACCAAAAATTCAAATTTTGCTTTAGGTCACTTAACCAATATCGGCACAGTTGCTGCAGGTTATGTAGGTGGTTTGGTTGGAAATAAGGAAAAAGATGCTGAAAGTTTGAAGTTACCTGCTTATCTCAACTTCTTTAAAGACACTGCAATTTCGGTATCAATTGTCATGGGACTATTCTACTTAGGACTTTTCCTAATTGCTGGTCCTACGAAAGTTGCAGAATTGACAGCAGGACAAAATTATATTATTTTTGCCATCTTAAAAGCACTTGGATTTACAGCCGGTATTTTGATTCTTTTGCAAGGGATTCGACTTTTCTTGGGAGAGTTGGTGCCAAGTTTCAAAGGAATTTCTGACAAAGTTGTTCCAGGAGCGATTCCAGCACTGGATGTCCCTGTTCTCTTTGGTTTTGCCCCAAATTCGTTGATGATTGGATTTTTAACAGGCATCATTGGTATGTTAATTGGTATGATTGTTTCTAGTCTTGTATTTGGAGTTGTACCATTGATTTCTATTATTGGTTCATTCTTTACAGGTGGAACAGCTGGTATTTTTGGAAATAGCAGAGGTGGAGTGCGTGGAGCATCTGTCGCTGGAGCAGTGTATGGCTTTATTCTCATCTTCTTCTCAGGTATGTTTACTCACTTTGTTAATCTTAGCCAATATGGCATAAAAGGAATAGGACATGACTGTACAGATGCAGTCGCAGTCAGCTTCTTGTTGCAAAATCCCATTTTAGGAACAGGATTGTTAGTAGTCTTTTACATGGTGCTTTGCTTGTTCAAAAAACGTAAAGCAACAGCCTAGTGATCTTACTAAATACATAAAAAGCAGCGATTAGTATTCGTTGCTTTTTGTGATAGATGATTTCGGAATAGGAGGATAGTTTTGGCTATCAAAAATAGTAAAAATCGGCTATAATAGAAAATATGAAAGTACTGTTATATTTAGAGGGAAAAACTGTTTTAGAAAAATCAGGAATTGGAAGAGCACTCCAACATCAAATGGAAGCATTGGACATGGCTGGGATTCCCTACACAACAGATTTATTAGGGAACTACGATGTTGTTCACATCAATACCTATGGACCACGCTCGTGGTTGCTTCTCCATGCTGCCAAACGCGGTGGAAAAAAAGTGATTATGCACGGTCATTCGACAAAGGAAGATTTTCAAAATTCATTTATTGGTTCAAATTTATTGGCCCCCTTTGTCGGAAAATACCTAGCAAGCATGTATCAACAAGCAGATGTTGTGATTACGCCATCTGAATACTCTAAAACATTGATCCAATCTTACGGAGTAACCACTCCGATTATTGCTGTTTCAAATGGTATTGATTTGGAAAAATATAAGAAGGATCCTCAAAAGGAGGCTGTTTTTAGAGAGTATTTTAATATTGAAGAAGGACAGGCTGTTGTTGTTTGTGCGGGATTATATTTCCGTCGTAAGGGAATTGAGGATTTTGTAAAGGTTGCTGAAAAAATGCCCCATGTACGTTTTATTTGGCTGGGTAGTATTAACAAATGGCTCATTCCGTCTTATATACGTAAGATTATTGAAGGGGAACATCCACCAAATGTTGAGTTTCCGGGTTATTTTAAGGGAGCTGTTTTTCAAGGTGCAATGAGTGGAGCAGACGCCTTTTTCTTTCCTTCTTACGAAGAGACAGAAGGCATTGTTGTTTTGGAAGCACTGGCTAGTCACCAACATGTCGTTTTGCGTGATATTCCAGTGTATGATGGTTGGATTGATGAACAAGCTGTTGAATTTGGAAAGACAGTTGACGATTTTGTCGTTTCTATTCAAAATATTTTGGATAAAAAAGTGGATAAGCGAGAGGCAGGTTATCAGGTGGCTGTTAGTCGTTCCATTGATAATGTAAGTCATCAATTGGTAGATGCTTATCGTCAAGTATTGGAGATGTAATGCGAATTGGATTATTTACAGATACCTATTTTCCGCAAGTGTCAGGAGTAGCGACTTCGATTCGTACTCTAAAAATAGAGTTGGAAAAATTGGGACATACAGTATTTATTTTTACAACAACCGATCAGGATGTGAATCGTTACGAAGACTGGGATATTATTCGTATTCCTAGTGTGCCATTTTTTGCTTTTAAGGATCGTCGAGTGGCCTATGCTGGTTTTAGGGATGTTTTGAAAATTGCTAGTCGTTATAAGTTAGATATCATCCATACTCATACGGAATTTTCCTTAGGAATTCTAGGGAAAATGATTGCAAAAGAATTAGAGATTCCAGTAGTGCACACTTATCATACTCAGTATGAGGATTATGTCCATTATATTGCCAAAGGAAAGATTATTCGTCCTGGTATGATTAAGTACTTTGTTCGAGCATTTTTGCGCGATTTAGACGGTGTTATCTGTCCGAGTGAAATTGTGGAAGAGCTATTGATTGGATACTCTGTTCCGATTTCTAAGAGGGTTATTCCAACAGGAATTGACTTAGCGAAATTTGATAGACCAGAAATTGGAAAAACAGAAACAGAAGAATTGCGCTCACAGTTGGGAATTGCACCAGATGAAACAATGTTGCTTAGCCTATCACGTATTTCAAGTGAAAAAAATATTCAAGCAATTGTTCAAGCGATGCCGAAAATTTTATCTGAAAATCCTAAGGTGAAGCTGGTGATTGTCGGTGGCGGTCCCTATGTAGATGAGTTGAGAAAGATGATTGCAGAATTGCATTTGGAAGATCAGGTCCAATTGACTGGAATGGTTGCACCAAGTGATACAGCCCTTTATTATAAAGCTGCTGATTTCTTTATTTCGGCATCAACGAGTGAGACACAAGGACTTACGTTTTTAGAAAGTTTGGCTTCTGGAACACCAATTTTAGCCCATGCTAATCCATATTTGGAAAATCTTATCACCAATAAGATGTTTGGAACTCTTTTTGTCAGAGAGCAAGAATTAGCAGATGCGGTAGTTGAGGCGATTGTTGTGACCCCTCCGATGAATCCACATGTTTTAGATAAAAAATTATATGATATTTCATCTACTAACTTTGGTAGAAAGGTATTTGAATATTATCTTGATTTAAAAATTTCCTATGATTTTAATAAAGAGCATACGAGTCAGGATAGTGTGGCAGAAGCTTTGATAAAAGAAGCGATATACCTTCCTAAAAAAGCAGTTGTTGCTTCATCAACTACTACTGTACGAATACTGAAAAAATCAGCCGAACAAGTTAAGTCCATTCGTAATTTTTTTGAGTGAGCTGGGGAAAGTTGGTTTCATTTTCTGATAGAACTCAATGAGTTGTTATTTGTATCCCTTGTTTCTACTCATCTTTTGAAAATATTTCTTACTCCATTGAAAAATACTTGAAATTTATGTAGTTGATTGGTATAATAACCTCTAGAGACTTATTCATTCTAGGAAATCTTTGAGAGAGTGTACGGTGGCTGGAAAGTACATAGAGGATAGGATGAACACTACTCGATCGTATTTTATGCAAACATAGAAGGGTGGTTCCCTTATCGCCAAACTGAGGTAGTTATTTTTTGTTGACTACGAATGAAGGTGGAACCACGTTACGACGTCCTTTTGTGAGGACGTCGTATTATTTTTATGACTGTGATAAAAAAACGATAAAGTCTTACTAGTGTCAATAAACAATTAAAGAGAAAGGAATTGAATCCGTCTTAAAATTTAGAATAATTAGTCTTGTAGTTTTATAGTTGCTTATTATTCAATCGTTTTTAGTCGGACTTGGTATCTTAACTATGATTCATATTACTTTTCCAGATGGTGCTGTTCGTGAGTATCAGTCTGGTATTACAACTCTTGAGATTGCTCAATCAATTAGCAACTCATTGGCGAAAAAGGCTTTGGCAGGTAAGTTGAATGGTCGTCTGATTGATACAACTCGTGCTATCGAAGAAGATGGAACACTTGAGATTGTAACTCCAGACCATGAGGATGCATTAGCTATCCTACGTCATTCTGCAGCACATCTTTTTGCTCAAGCAGCTCGTCGTCTTTTCCCTGATATTAAATTGGGAGTAGGACCAGCTATTCAAGATGGCTTCTATTATGATACAGATCATACTGCAGGTCAGATTTCTAATGAAGATCTACCACGTATTCAAGAAGAAATGGTAAAAATTGTCAAAGAAAACTTCCCATCTGAACGTCGTGAAGTGACAAAAGAAGAAGCTTTGGAAATTTTTAAAGATGATCCGTATAAATTGGAATTGATTCATGAACATTCAGATGACGAAGGTGGTCTAACTATCTATACTCAAGGAGAATATGTTGATCTCTGTCGAGGACCTCATGTACCGTCAACAGGCCGCATTCAAGTTTTTGAATTACTTAATGTAGCAGGTGCTTACTGGCGTGGTAAGAGTGAAAATCCTATGATGCAACGTGTTTATGGTACGGCTTGGTTCGATAAAAAAGATCTTAAAGCTTATCTTCAAATGCGTGAAGAAGCCAAAGAGCGTGACCATCGTAAACTGGGCAAAGAACTTGATTTGTTTATGATTAGTCAAGAAGTAGGACAAGGTTTACCATTCTGGCTACCAAATGGTGCAACCATTCGTCGTACTTTGGAGCGTTATATCACAGACAAAGAGTTGGCATCTGGCTACCAGCATGTTTACACACCGCCATTGGCATCTGTTGAGCTATATAAAACTTCTGGACATTGGGAACACTATTCTGAGGATATGTTTCCGACTATGGATATGGGAGATGGAGAAGAATTTGTTCTTCGTCCGATGAACTGCCCTCACCATATTCAAGTTTATAAAAACCATGTTCGTTCTTATCGTGAATTGCCCGTGCGCATAGCGGAACTGGGAATGATGCACCGTTATGAAAAATCAGGAGCTTTGACAGGCTTACAACGTGTTCGTGAAATGACGCTAAATGATGGTCATATTTTTGTAACACCTGAGCAAATTCAGGAAGAGTTTAAAAAAGCTCTTCAGTTGATTATTGATGTCTATGCTGATTTTAATTTGACTGATTATCGTTTCCGTCTTTCTTATCGTGACCCAGAGGATAAAGAAAAATACTATGATAACGATGAGATGTGGGAAAATGCTCAACGTATGTTGAAAGCTGCGATGGATGATATGCAAGTGGAGTACTTTGAAGCTGAAGGTGAAGCTGCATTCTATGGTCCTAAATTGGATATTCAAGTGAAGACAGCACTTGGTAATGAAGAAACTCTTTCAACCATTCAGCTGGATTTTCTCTTGCCAGAACGCTTTGGTTTGACTTATACAGGTGCTGATGGTGAAGAGCATCGTCCAGTTATGATTCACCGCGGTATTATTTCAACAATGGAACGCTTTACAGCTATCCTGATTGAAACATATAAAGGTGCTTTTCCAACTTGGTTGGCTCCAACTCAGGTAACACTCATTCCAATTTCTGTCGATGCTCATCTAGATTATGCATGGAAGGTTGCCAAAGAGTTACAGGATAGAGGTGTTCGTGTGCATGTGGATGAGCGTAACGAAAAAATGCAGTACAAGATTCGCCAAAGTCAAACAAGTAAGATCCCATACCAATTGATCGTTGGTGATAAGGAAATGGAAGAAAATGCGGTTAATGTTCGTCGCTATGGTAGCAAATCAACTCAAACTCAGCTGTTGACAGAGTTTGTTGATACCATACTTTCTGACATTCAGCGTAAGTCTCGTCCGGTAGAATAACTCAAAGCAGAAGTCCAAGAGGGCTTCTGTTTTGAGTTGATAATGATAATGATAATGTTCCAGAAGCTTTGATTAATAATGATGAGGTGTTCTGTTTTTAGTTCCAATAAGTAGTGATTTTTGCTATAATAGAACGAATGATAAGAGCAAGTGAAAGAGTGAGGTTTTGAATGAAATATAAGGGAACAATGGATAGTCGAATAGATTATTCTCTCATTTTACCAGTCTTTTTTTTGTTAGTATTTGGAATTGTGGCACTTTATATAGCAGTGAGTCAAGATTATCCTGAGAACGTTTTACAAATGGTAGGGCAACAAGTTGCGTGGATTGGTTTTGGAACACTTTTAGCATTTTTAGTAATGTTTTTTTCCACAAAATTCTTATGGACACTTACTCCTTTTTTATATGTGTTTGGTCTTGGGTTGATGGTGCTTCCTTTATTCTTTTATAGTCCAGATTTGGTAGCGTCGACAGGAGCTAAAAACTGGGTAACGATAGGAGGAATGACTCTATTTCAGCCATCTGAGTTTATGAAGATAGCTTATATTATTATGTTGGCACGAGTTATTGTGACGTTTCATAAGTATTATCCAAATAGAAGGATTCGTGAGGATTTTATGTTGATTGGATATATGGGCTTATGTACTTTACCAGTCTTATTTTTATTGGCTTTGCAGAGTGATTTAGGAACTTCGTTGGTATTTATTGCTATTTTCAGCGGGATGTTGCTTTTATCAGGTGTTTCTTGGAAGATTTTATTACCAACTGCTTTGACTGTTTTGACATTGGTAGCTGGTTTTATGCTGATTTTTATCTCTCCCGGAGGGACGACTTTTTTACATAATTTAGGACTGGATACGTATAAAATTAACCGTATTTCAGCGTGGCTAGATCCTTTTAAAAATGCACAATCTACTACATACCAACAAGCACAGAGTTTAATTGCGATTGGTAGTGGTGGTCTCAAAGGATTAGGATTTAATAAGACTAACTTATTGATTCCTGTACGTGAGAGTGATATGATTTTTACAGTTATTGGTGAAGATTTTGGTTTTATAGGTGGAACGGCTCTGATAGGTTTGTACTTGTTATTGATTTATCGTATGCTAAAAGTAACGCTGCGATCCAATAATCGTTATTATACTTATATTTCTACTGGCTACATCATGATGCTGTTATTTCATGTTTTTGAAAATATTGGTGCAGCAACAGGAATTCTTCCTTTGACAGGTATTCCATTGCCATTTATTTCTCAAGGAGGTTCTTCTATGGTATCCAATTTAATTGGAGTTGGTTTGGTACTTTCCATGGGATATCAGTCTTATTTAGCGCACGATAAAGAATATATAGGGTCACGTAAATATAAAAAAATTGTAGTAAAACGTTAGGAAGTTGATTAGGTATGGTAAGAGTAGCAGTTGTTTTAGCAGATGGTTTTGAGGAAATAGAAGCTATTGCACCGATCGATATTTTTCGTCGAGCAGGTTTTGATTGTCAGATGATTGGTTTGGGTGGTCCAGTTATCGAAGGTTCTCATGGTATTCGTGTTCAGGTAGATAGTGTATTTGAAGGTGATTTGTCTAACTTTGATTTAATTGTGTTGCCAGGAGGTATGCCCGGTACCATCCATTTATTAAATAGTGAAACATTAGGTATGGCACTACAAAATGTTGTTTCTCAGGATAAAACCGTGGCCGCAATTTGTGCTGCTCCTTTGGTATTAGATAAAGCAGGTTTATTGAATGAACGACGCTATACATGTTTTCCGGGTAAGGAAAAGGAAATTTTGTCAGGTATTCATGTAGTAGAAGATGTTGTCATTGATGGACCGATAGTTACCAGTCGTGGTGCAGGAACTAGCTTGATATTTGCTTATCAATTGGTGAATTTGCTAGGTGGAGATGGCTATAAATTAGCAGAAACAATGGTTTATGCAATTGAACAATAAAGAAGAAGTTGAGACGGGAAGTTTCAACTTCCTTTTTTCTATTAATTTATTAGAAAATGTGGTATAATTGAGGGTATTCGTTAGAATGTTTTAAATAAAAAATAAGGAAAAGACATGACAGAAGAAATCAAAGATTTACAAGAAAAAGCTCAAGAATATGATGCTAGTCAAATTCAAGTATTAGAGGGACTAGAAGCTGTTCGAATGCGTCCGGGAATGTATATCGGCTCGACTGCAAAAGAAGGCTTGCATCATCTCGTTTGGGAAATTGTTGATAATTCTATCGATGAAGCATTGGCTGGATTTGCCAGTAAGATTGAAGTTTATATTGAACCGGATAATTCGATTACAGTAGTGGATAATGGTCGTGGAATTCCAGTAGATATTCAAGAAAAAACAGGCCGACCAGCAGTAGAAACTGTCTTTACCGTGCTTCATGCAGGAGGAAAATTTGGCGGAGGAGGGTATAAGGTTTCTGGAGGCCTACATGGTGTGGGGTCATCTGTTGTAAATGCCCTTTCTACTCAATTAGATGTGCATGTTTATAAAAATGGTCAGGTCTATTTTCAAGAGTATCGTCGTGGAGAAGTTGTAGCAGATTTACAGGTTGTAGGAGAAACAACGAAATCAGGTACGACAGTTCATTTTACACCAGATCCAGAAATTTTTACTGAAACGACAGAATTTGATTTTACTAAATTAAACAAGCGAATTCAAGAGCTGGCGTTCTTAAATCGTGGATTGCATCTTTCTATCACCGATAAACGCGAAGGCCTTGAACAAACTAAGGAATACCACTATGAAGGTGGTATTGCCTCATATGTTGAATATCTGAATGAAAATAAAGACGTAATCTTTGAAAAGCCGATCTATACAGATGGTGAGATGGATGACATCACTGTAGAAGTTGCTATGCAGTACACCACCAGTTATCATGAAAATGTTATTAGTTTTGCTAATAATATTCATACGCATGAGGGAGGAACTCATGAACAAGGTTTCCGTACTGCTTTGACACGTGTTATCAATGATTATGCTAAGAAAAATAAGATTTTAAAAGAGAATGAAGATAATCTGACAGGAGAAGATGTTCGTGAAGGATTGACAGCTGTTATTTCTGTTAAACATCCGGGTCCGCAGTTTGAAGGACAAACCAAGACTAAATTGGGAAATAGCGAAGTCGTAAAAATAACCAATCGTCTCTTCTCTGATGCTTTTTCTGAATTTTTATTAGAAAATCCGCAGATTGCTCGTCGTATAGTGGAGAAAGGAATACTAGCCAGCAAGGCTCGTATTGCTGCTAAACGTGCTCGTGAAGTAACTCGTAAAAAATCAGGGCTTGAGATTTCAAATCTTCCGGGTAAATTGGCAGATTGTTCATCAAATGATGCTACTAAAACAGAATTATTTATCGTTGAGGGAGATTCAGCTGGTGGATCTGCTAAATCTGGACGTGATCGTGAATTTCAAGCTATCCTTCCAATTCGTGGTAAGATTTTAAACGTTGAAAAAGCAAGCATGGACAAGATTCTAGCAAATGAGGAAATTCGCAGTTTGTTTACAGCGATGGGAACTGGTTTTGGAGCTGACTTTGACGTTAGCAAGGCACGGTATCAAAAGCTAGTGATTATGACAGATGCAGATGTGGATGGTGCTCATATTAGAACTCTTCTTCTAACTCTTTTTTACCGCTATATGCGACCGATTGTGGAAGCTGGTTACGTTTATATTGCTCAACCACCTATTTATGGTGTTAAAGTTGGCAGTGAGATTAAAGAATATATTCAACCGGGCGCTAATCAAGAGCAGGAATTACAAGCAGCTTTAGAAAGACATAGTTCAGGACGTTCTAAGCCAACCATTCAACGTTATAAAGGTTTGGGAGAAATGGATGATCATCAACTCTGGGAAACAACGATGAATCCAGAAAATCGTCTCATGGCGCGTGTTTCAGTGGAGGATGCAGCAGAAGCAGATAAGGTTTTTGATATGTTGATGGGAGATAAGGTAGAACCTCGTCGTGAATTTATTGAAGAAAATGCTGTTTATTCAACACTTGATGTCTAAAAATAAGTGCATCTACTAGAAATGTATGGTATAATAAAGCGATATTTTCTAGTCTAATTATGAATCAAGGAGATTTACATGTCTACAGGAACAATCATCTTAATCGTCTCGATTGTTGTTATTTTAATTATTGCCTATGTAGCTTGTCTGATTGTACGAAAGCGTAATGATAACCTACTGGTTGCGTTGGAAGAACGTAAAGATGAGTTATTTAATATCCCAGTTAATGAAGAAGTGGAAGCAGTGAAAGCTCTGCACTTGATTGGTCAAAGTCAAGTGTCATTCCGTGAATGGAATCAAAAATGGGTTGATTTATCTTTAAATTCGTTTGCAGATATTGAAAACCACATTTTTGAGGCAGAAAGCTTTAATAATAGTTTTCGTTTCGTCAGCGCTAAACATGCTATTGATAGTATTGAGAGTCAACTGGATTTAGTTGAAGAAGATATTTCATCTATTCGTCAAGGTTTACTTGAGTTGAAAGAGCAAGAGGAAAAAAACTCTGGGCGTGTGAAACATGCTTTAAATCTATTTGACAATTTACAGGATACTGTTCGTGAACATGCAGATCGTTTTGGTGAGACACTTTCAGAAATTGAAAAACAATTGAAAAATATTGAGGTTGAATTTTCAGAATTTGTGATGCTCAATTCTTCTGGTGATCCGATTGAGGCATCTGAAATTTTAGATAAGACCGAAGAACATATGATTGCTTTAAATCAAATTATGGATCGTATTCCAAGTTTGATTGAAAAAGTAACAAAAGATTTTCCGGAGCAATTGGAAGATTTAGAAGCTGGTTACCGTAAACTAGTAGAACAGAATTATTTGTTTACAGAACCTAATATTGAAGCACAGTTTCAAACGATTCGTGTCTCTATCCGAGAGAATACAGCTTTGATTGTATCTTTTGATTTGGATGCGGCAGAAGAAGAAAATACATCTATTCAGAAGAAAATTGATCATCTATATGCGGTATTTGATCGAGAAATTGAGGCCAATAAAGCTGCTATTAAAGTTAGTCGCAACTTGCCTAAATTTTTAGAACATGTAACACATAATACACAACTTTTAGATGAAGAAAGTCAACGATTAAACATGACTTATCTATTGGCAGATAGTAAATTATCTCGTATCAATCAATTGAAAAATCGTTTAGAAACGATTGGAATGCTTGTCAAAGAAAGCATAGAAGATATTGAAAGTCCACAAGTAGCTTATTCTATTTTGGAAGAACGTTTAGAGCATGCTTTTGCTAATTTGAAGGAAATAGAAGAAGAACAGCTTGTACTGGCTGATTACTTGAAGTCGCAGGAAGTATCAGAAAATACAGCACGTAAGAAGGCAACATTGTATATCAATCAGTTACATACATTGAAACGATATATGGAAAAAAGGAACCTTCCAGGTATTCCAAATGAGTTCTTGGCAAAATTTTTCAAAACAAGTGATCATGTAGAAGCTTTGATAGCTGAATTGGAATACAAACGAATAAATATCGAAGTTGTTAATCGTCTCTTGGAAAATGCAACTTATGATATCAATCAGTTAGAGGAATTAGCTTACTTCATTGTACAAAATGCTACTTTGACAGAACAGCTTTTGCAGTATTCAAATCGTTATCGTTCCTTTGATGAAAGTGTTCAGAAAGCTTTTAATCGCTCCCTCTCTATTTTTGAAAAAGAGTTTGATTATCAAGCAGCTTTCGAAGAAATTTCATTTGCTTTGGAGACCGTTGAGCCGGGTGTAACAGAACGTTTTGTTCGTTCGTATGAGAAGACACGTGAAGTTATTCGTTATTAATAAAAAGCCAAATGGCTTTTTATTTTTATAGTAGAAAGGAAGTTTAGATGACAAAAGGGTTATTGGTTATGGATGTGGACTCCACTCTAATTATGGAGGAAGGAATTGACCTGTTGGGTGAAGAAGCAGATCTAGGACCCCAAGTCGCAGCAATCACTGAAAGAGCTATGCGTGGAGAATTAGATTTTGAAGAAGCTCTGAGAGAACGAGTTGCCTTACTAAAGGGACTTCCTGTAACTGTTTTTGATCGTATTATGGAAAAGATTCACTTTACACCGGGAGCGATAGAGTTGGTGCAGGAATTAAAGTCTCGTGGTTTTAAGATTGCAGTCGTATCAGGTGGTTTTCATGAAACGGTTGATCGTTTGGCTAATGAATTGAATCTAGATTATGTTCGAGCAAATCGTTTAGAGAGTGTAGATGGTATTTTGACAGGAAAAGTACTCGGAGAGATTGTCACAAAAGATACTAAAAAAGCTTGTTTGGAAGCTTGGGCTGCTGAAAATCATTTGGATATGTCATCTACGATTGCTATGGGGGATGGTGCCAATGATTTGCCAATGATTCAAACTGCTGGAATTGGTGTAGCTTTTTGTGCTAAGCCCGTTGTACAAGAGAGTGCTCCTTATCGTATTAATGAAAAAAATCTTTATAAGTTAATCGAGATTTTAGATCGTTAGTGTTTATACATAAAAAAAAGAAAAGTGAATCATAAAACCCTATATCTTAAAAAGTATAGGGTTTTATGACTGTATGAAAATATCAAGAATTAGAAAGAATAATCTTTTAGTATATCAATCTTCTCAATACGGATGTCTTGTTTAGGTTTGTCGTTAGCCTCTGTTTCGGCACTTGCTATTTTATCAACAATCTCCATTCCTGTAATGACTTGACCAAACACTGTATGACGACCGTCTAAGTTTGGATTGCCTCCGTTCTTGTAGGCTTCAATGATTTTATTAGGATATTTGGAAGTAGATAATTGTTCGGACATATCGGTTGTATTTTGATTGATGAAAAATTGACTACCATTAGTACCTGGACCAGCATTTGCCATAGAGATTGAACCGCGAATATTGTATAAAAAAGCGGAGATTTCATCTTTAAAGCCATTTCCAGCATCAATTGTAGTATTTTTCCCAGCCCAAATGGATTCGCCTCCTGTACCGTTTCCGAGTGGATCACCACCTTGAATCATAAAGTTTTGAATTACTCGGTGAAAAATCGTTCCGTTGTAGTAGCCTTCTTTGGCATGGGTTAGGAAATTTTCGACAGTGAGTGGGGCTTGCTCAGGAAAGAGTTTGATGGTAATATCTCCTTCAGTTGTTTTGATAGTGACAAGGGCTTCGTTTTCGGCTACGTCACTTGTTAATTGTGGGAAAGTAGCGGAAGGATTATTGATAGCATAAGCTAAATCTTTGGCATATTGACTAGAAGCACTTGTATCTGTTGTCGTAGCTAAAGTTGTGGAGCTAGAATTGGAAGCTGTAGAGGATGAGCTAGTTGAGGGATGACTTGAACAAGCTGTTAATAGTATACTGGATGCCACGGTAAGAAAAATGATTTTTTTCATGGAGAAGTCCTTTCTTTAAATGAATCAAAAGTAGGCTTATTCTACCATTATTCTTCTAAATTTTCAATTATTTGTCGAGTTGATGTATAGGACTAAATCCTATTTTATAAAAGTTGGACGATCCTTTTTCAGAAAGATATCTTCCTATAGTCAATTCAGGTAATCTATGGTATAATTTTTCAAACAATATGACTTTATGTAGATAATGAACTGATCTTACTTGATCAGTATAATCCTTATTTTAAAGAAGAGAAAGATATGACAGAAAAAACAATTGTATTTAAAGTGGGGACTAGTTCTCTGACACAGGAAAACGGGAGTTTAGATCGAATAAAGATTGCTCGTATTACGAATCAACTAGCTCAATTGCACCAGCAGGGATATCAAATTGTCCTTGTTACATCTGGTTCGATTGCAGCAGGTTTTCGTCGGTTGGGATTTGACAAACGTCCAACTAGAATAGCAGAAAAACAAGCTTCTGCTGCCGTTGGTCAAGGTTTGTTAATTGAAGAATATACTCAAAATCTTATGAAAGACGGGATTGTATCTGCACAAATCCTCTTAACACAAGATGACTTTGCTGATGCTAGACGGTATCAAAATGCATCTCAGGCATTGCAAGTTTTATTGAGACAACGAGCTATTCCAATTATCAATGAAAATGATACAATTGCTATTGAAGAAATAAAAGTGGGAGATAATGATACTTTATCAGCACAGGTAGCCTCTCTTTTAAAGGCTGATTTATTGGTTCTTCTAACAGATGTGGATGGACTTTATACGGCAAATCCAAATCATGATCCCAATGCTACTCATTTGGCACAAATTGAAGCAATCACAGAAGATTTATTTGAGATGGCGGCAGGAGCTGGTTCTTCAAATGGTACTGGAGGGATGACCACAAAGCTTCAAGCTGCACAGATTGCTACCAAGTCAGGAGTTCCTGTGTTTATCTGTTCTTCCAAAGAAGATACAGCGTTATTGCAGGCAGTACATCAAACCAATCGAGGCACTCTTTTTTTAGCAGATCCTCATGCTATGAATCAACGAAAACAATGGATGGCATTTTATGCTAGAACAGATGCCGCTGTGGAGGTTGATGAAGGAGCAGTAGAAGCAATGTTGCATCAAGGTAGAAGTCTACTGGTAGCAGGTGTGAAAGTGATTGAGGGTGAATTTGAGACAGGGCACATTGTGGAAGTCTATAGTCAGACCGAAAAACGTGTCATCGGAAAAGGGCGAGTGAAACTATCTTCTCAGGAATTGAAAGATAGATTAGCAAGTGATAAGGCTGAGGGAGTACTTATTCACCGCAACGATTGGGTCAGTTTATAGGAGATAGATATGAAGACGACACAAGAATTATTAGATAGTTTAGTAGCGCATAAAACTGCTATCAATTTAGCTAGTACTGAGCAGAAAAACAAGGCTCTTTTAGCAATGGCAGAGCAACTTGTTTGCCAGAAAGAAGCTATTTTAGCAGGAAATGCTATTGATATGAAACATGCTCAAGGTACCATTAGTCCAGTTATGCAGGATAGATTACTCTTGACAGAAGAGAGAATTGAGGCAATGGCAGACGGAATTCGTGCGTTAGTTTCCTTAACAGATCCTGTTGGGCTTGTCTTAGAAGAGAAAGTTCGAGAGGATGGACTACTTATTCGTAAGACATCTACTCCATTGGGTGTAGTAGGAATGATTTATGAAAGTCGACCAAATGTGACTTCTGATGCGGCAGCTTTAGCTATTAAGAGCGGAAATGCAGTTATTCTTCGTGGAGGAAAAGAAGCCTTTCATTCGTCACAGGCTATTGTAATAGCTCTTAAAAAAGGGTTGGAAGAAGTAGGCTTACCTTCTGAAATTGTTGAATTGGTGCAGGATACAAGTCGAGCCTCTGCTACAGAAATGATGAAAGCAAAAGGGAAAATTGATTTATTAGTACCACGTGGTGGTGCTAGTTTAATTCAGGCAGTCGTTGAGAATGCAACAGTGCCAGTAATTGAAACAGGTACTGGTATTTGCCACATTTATGTGGATAAAGATGCAGATTTGAATAAAGCTTTGAAAATTGTCAGCAATGCTAAAATCAATCGTCCGTCAGCTTGTAATGCAGCAGAAGTTCTTCTTGTTCATGAGTCTGTAGCGGTTGAGTTTTTGCTTCTTTTGGAGAAAGAGTTAGCGGGACAAGTAGAGTTCCGAGCAGATAATCAAGCTCAAAGTATTTTTGAACAGTCTCAATTAGCTAGTCCTCAGGATTTTGATACCGAATTTTTGGATTATATTTTGGCTGTCAAGGTGGTACCAGATGTTGAAGAAGCGATTGCACACATCCGTCAACATTCAACAGGTCACAGTGAAGCTATCGTCACAGAAAATCAGCATGTTGCAGCATTATTCACTAAATTTATAGATTCAGCAGCTGTTTATGTTAATGCTTCTACACGATTTACAGATGGTGGAGAGTTTGGTCTTGGATGTGAGCTTGGAATATCCACTCAAAAGATGCATGCACGAGGTCCTATGGGATTGCGTGAGATGACCACCTACAAGTATATCATCACAGGTGACGGTCATATACGTTAGGAGAATAAGATGAAAATAGGATTTATTGGACTAGGTAATATGGGAACTGCTCTTGCTAAAGCAGTTCATCAACAATCAGACAGTGAGTTATTGCTTAGCAAACATAATCTGGATAGAGCTACGATATTGCAAACGGAAATAGGAGGACAGTTGCTATCTAATCTTGATATAGCAAAACAGGCGGATGTTATTTTTCTTGGTGTTAAACCGCACCTTATTCATCAAGTAGTATCAGATATACAAGCAGCTCTTCAGCAGAATAGCTCAGTAATTTTGATTTCTATGGCAGCAGGAATCACTCTTGAAACGTTAGCAACGTTTGTCTCTGAAGATAGAATTATTCGGATTATGCCGAATACCCCAGTTGCTATCGGGAAAGGTATGACCACGTATAGTCTAACCAACCCAACACTGATTCCCTTGTTAGAACATTTACTAGAAAAGTCAGGTCAATTGCAGCGAGTTCCTGAAAATTTAATAGATGCAGCAACTGCTATAGCAGGATGTGGTCCAGCTTTTGTTTATCAATTTATCGAATCCTTAATAGACGCCGGTATAGAAAATGGTTTATCAGCTCAAGATTCTAAACTATTAGCTGCTCAAACGGTACTTGGATCAGCCCAATTGATTCTATCATCGGATAAACATCCAGCTCAACTTCGTCAAGAGGTAACCTCACCGGGAGGTTCAACGATTGCAGGTGTTGTAGCTCTTGAAAAAAATGGTTTTCGTGCTGCTGTTATCGAAGCAGTTGAACAAGCACTCGAAAAAACTAAGAAACTTGGCAAAAAATAGAGGATTATAAGAAAAACCGAGATCATTAGTCTCGGTTTGTTTTTTCTTTTATCCATTTACTAACATTGGAAAGTGTTTTATTCGTTCCAATAGTGTGTTTACCTTGTTGGAAAAATTCTGAAAAACTTTGTTGAACACCATTTCTTTGTACCTTGGTTTGCAAGTTTTGCCATTTTTTCTTAAGGGAGATTAAGGTACGTTCGTAGTATGCTTCTAAAATATCTTCTTTTGATTTGTAGTTACGGTAGAAAGCGTTGCGAGAAACTCCTGCTTTACGAACTAGCTCCGAAATAGAAATTTGTTTTAGGTCTTTTTTTTCAAGAAGAAATAGCAGCGCTGTTTCAATGGATTCTTTGGTGAGTTGATTAACTTCCTTATTTGATTGATATAGATTTTTTAGAGATTTGGGTGAAATATTACGATCTGCCATGATTCTCCTCTTTTCCAGTGTTACATCTGAAAGAAAATGCTTTCAGATGACATGCTTTAATGATATAATTGTAAAGAAAGAAAGAAAACTTGTCAAATAAAAAAGTAGAAATGAGATGACTATGGCAAAATGGAAAATTGTTGCAGATTCAGGTTGTGATTATCGTCAATTAACTAATCTTGCTCCTGATACAGAATTTGTTAGTGTGCCACTAACGATTCAGGTTGGAGATAGAGAGTTTATTGATGATTCGTCATTGGATATCGATCATATGATGGAAGTTATGGAAGCTTCAAAGTCTGTAGCTAGTTCTGCTTGTCCGAGCCCTAAAGCTTATGAAAATGCTTTTACAGGTGCTGATAATATTATTGTTGTGACATTGACAGGTAGCTTATCAGGAAGCTTTAATGCTGCACGTATAGCACGTGAGAGTTATCTTGAGGATCATCCAAATAGTAATATTCACTTGATTGATAGTCTTTCTGCCGGTGGGGAGATGGACTTGTTGGTCAACGAACTCAATCGTTTAATAGCAAGTGGATTGGATTTTTCACAGGCAGTTGAGGCTATCACGAACTATCAAAAACACACTAAATTATTGTTTGTTTTAGCGAAAGTCGATAATCTTGTAAAGAATGGTCGTCTTAGTAAATTACTTGGAACGGTTGTTGGTTTCTTTAATATTCGTATGGTTGGTGAGGCAAGCAATGAAGGAAAATTAGAGCTACTTCAAAAAGCTCGTGGGCATAAAAAATCTATAACAGCTGCTTTTGAGGAGATGAAAAAAGCAGGTTATCAGGGGGGGCGTATTATCTTAGCACATCGTAATAATTCGAAATTTCTCCAACAGTTCTCTGGATTAGTGAAGGAAAGTTTCCCAGAAGCAGTCATCGAAGGAATAGAAGCTTCGGGACTTTGTAGCTTTTATGTAGAGGAAGGTGGCTTATTGATGGGATATGAAGTAAATTAATATTTCTACAAGGTGTTTCTCTCCATGAATGATAAATAATAATATATTTATATTTCTAGCGATTTAATTCTCTTCTAGGAGTTTTAATAAACGTTGTATGCTCTTTGGAAAATTTTGATGATAGTGTAATTGTAGAAAGTCATGAGATTTTCCTGAAAAGAAGTGTGCATGGGGGATGCGGTGTTTGATACCAGGACCGAGCGTCCCTTTTTTTAATTGAAAGGTTACACTTCCCTTAGATATGTTATAGGGGATAGTGTTGATATATTTTTCTAAATGGTCTCTCATTTCTTGCCACTGTTTATGATGAATATGGTGCAAGTGTTGAGTGTTACGAGCAAACATACCGTTGTCAATGTATAGAGACAAGGCCTTTTGCATGATTAAATTTGTATCATAATCAATCAGACTTTTATGCTTGATAAATGGTGAGCATAATTTTGGAGGAAGAGAAATCGCACCAATTCTAAGAGCAGGAAAAAGAGTGGGAGTAAAAGACTTAATATAAATGACCCGATCATTTGTATCAAAGTAGTGAAGAGGTAAACTCTTACTTGAATCAAAATCAGCTAAGTAATCATCTTCAATGATATAGACATCGTATTGCTCGGCTAATTGTATGATTGCTGTTTTTGTTTCTATATCATACGTGCTTCCTAAGGGATTATGCAGGCGAGGAATGGTGTAGAAAAATTTAATTTTCCCAGTTTGAAATATTTTTTCTAATTGGATTAAGTCAATTCCATCAAAATCTCGCTCAATCGTTTGATAAGGAATCTGTTGTTCTTGTATTAATTCCATCATCCTTGAATAGGTAGGATTTTCTAATAGAATATCTGTTTTTTCAGAATGGAACTTTATTTGTGTTAAGACGTATAAAGCTTGTTGGCTACCGGCTGTAATAACCAATTGTTCTTTTTGAGTATACACATAATAGTCCATCAGTAATGTTTGAATAGAGGTGATCAGTTCAGCGAGACCTTCTTGCTGATGATAGTAGTTGAATAAGTAATTTTCTCGACCGATTAAACTTTCATTCAAGCAAATTCTAAAATCTTCGTAGGGAAGTTCTTGAAAATCAGCTGGATTTAATTCAATCGTTTTATCGTGAAAATCTTGATCTTCTAGAATATAGTAGCCACTTTTTTGGACAGAATAAATCTTATTTTGATACTTGAGTTCTAGCATCGCTTTTTGAACGGTATCTTTGCTACAATTGTATAATTGGCTTAATTGACGAATCGAAGGAAGTTTTTGACCACGTTTGAATGTATGTTTTTCGATTCCCTCTAAAATATCTTGAATAATGACTTTATATTTTTCCATATCAAACTGTCCCCTTACAGATGTTGATAATAGTATATATGAAAAGGTGGAGAAATACAATTGAGAGAGCATGTTGAGATAAAATAAAGATCCGTTAGATACTCTTAGAAAGAGTGTGTTAGATTGTAAAAAAAAGACAACAAGGTTTAGCTCTAACGTTTTTATAACGTCACACTAAACCCTGTTATCTTTTAGAGGTGTTTAATCTTTTACAATGTCATTAACGCACAAATTCATTGATTTCATTTTCTATATTGTTAATTTTTTCTTCTGCTTCTGCTAAGCTGTTGCCAACTGTTGCAATATAGAATTTGATTTTTGGTTCGGTACCAGAAGGGCGAACAGCAAACCATGAATCATCAGCTAACGTGTATTTTAAAACATCTGACGGAGGAGTTGTAAGGGTAGTTACATTCCCGTCTATATCAGTTTTCGTTTGAAGAGCAAAGTCCTCAAAGACTGCGATATCGGTAGCATTGAATTGTTTTGGCGAGTTGTCACGGAATTTAGTCATAATCGCCTTGATTTGTTCTGCCCCGTCTTTACCAGAAAGCGTAACAGAGATTGTTTTTTCAGCAAAGTAGCCGTATTCTTTGAAAATTTCATCAATACCATCAGCCAAAGTCATACCGCGTGAGCGATAGTAAGCAGCGATTTCAGCGACTATCAATACGGCTTGAATTGCATCCTTATCGCGTACGAATGGTTTCACCAAGTAACCAAAACTTTCTTCAAATCCAAACATATAGGTGTGGTTATGTTTTTCTTCAAATTCTTGAATTTTCTCAGCAATGAATTTGAAACCAGTCAAAACGTTGAACATGGTTGCTCCGTAGCTTTCGGCAATCTTAGTTACTAATTCAGTTGATACGATTGACTTAGCAAGAGCTGCATTTTCTGGGAGAGTTCCAGCTTGTTTATGAGCTTCAAGGATGTATTTAGCGATAATAGCACCAATTTGGTTACCAGAAAGGTTCCAGTAAGAACCGTCTGCTTGACGAACTTCAACACCGACACGGTCTGCGTCAGGATCAGTTGCTAGCAGGACATCAGCACCTACTTGACGTCCTAGTTCTTCTGCAAGTGCAAAGGCAGCTTGACTTTCTGGATTTGGAGAGTCAATAGTGGGGAAATCTGGATCTGGTGTTACTTGAGCTTCAACGACTTGAACAGATTCAAAACCAGCTTGAGCGAGCGCACGGCGTGTCAACATTTCACCTGTACCATGAAGAGGAGTGTAGACAATCTTCATATCTTTACCATATTCGGAAATCAAGTCAGGGTTAATATTGAGATCTTTTAATTCTTCTAAGTACTTGAGGTCTGTTTCTTCACCCAGAACGGTAATGAGACCATTTTCTTTACTTTCTTCTAAGTCAGCCAATTCAATAGTAAATGGATTATCAATTGAGCGAATAAAGTGTGTCAATGCATCTGCATCGGCAGGTGGCATTTGTCCACCGTCTTCTCCATAAACTTTGTAACCATTAAACTCTTTTGGATTATGACTGGCAGTAACCATGATACCGGCAACAGTGTTATAATGACGTACTGCAAAAGATAATTCAGGAGTTGGACGAAGGCTTTCAAATACATACGATTTGATACCATGTGCAGCTAAAACTTGAGCAGATTCAAAAGCAAACTCAGGTGAGAAGTGGCGTGAGTCGTAGGCAATCGCAACACCTCGTTTTTTAGCTTCTTCGCCTTTTGATGCGACTAATTTTGCTAATCCTTCGGTAGCTTGACGAACAACAAATATGTTAATGCGGTTTGTACCTGCACCGATGTATCCCCGCATCCCTGCTGTGCCAAATTCGAGATTGGTATAAAAGGCATCTTCTTTAGTTTTTTCATCCATTGCAACGAGTTCGTTACGTAGGTAATCTGGAAGATTTGTAAAGTCCATCCACTGTTGATACTTTTCTTGATAAGTCATGGCATGTCTCCTTGAATTGTTATTATTAAACGCTTTCATTATACCATTTTTGAAAATAAAAATCACGTTTTCACGTGATTCTCTATAATTTATTTTGTACTTTTTGTAAAACAGGAACGAGAGCAAGAGTTAGTAATCCTGAGATGGTTAATTCGGTTACTGAGTTGAAAGAGATGATGCTTGCTAAGAGGGACTTGATATCTCCGCTATAGACATTAGCAAAGAAGATAAAAATGCCACTTAGTACAAACACAGTATTTGTTAGCGTGCCGACTAGACCTGCTAGAACTAACCCCATTTTGTTTTTTAGGAATTTGTATACAAAGTATGGTGTAACTCCAATCAGGATGCGTGGAACGATAGCAATCAAAACCGAATACATGTTTCCGTTTTCTACAAAAGGTGTAAAGACATAGCTTAGTGGTGAAATGATAATGGAATTGCGAATGAGGCTCATAACTCCCATAAAACCACCTAGTTTAGCTCCCAATTTTGGTCCGTATAGGATACTAGCAATAATAACTGGAATATGAGTAATTGTCGGTTTGACAGGAAGAACAAAGCTGGCAAAGATAGCTTGGCTTAGACCTTCAATAGTAATCATGATGGCGATAAAAATAGCCATGATTACAACTTGATTGGATTGTTTAGTGTTCATTGAAAATTCTACTCACTTTCTGCAATATGTTGTCTAATTCAGCTAAAGCCCCTACCCCAACATCCCCACAGGCAAGGAGGGCTTCGCGTGGTTCAATCTCTTCAAATCCATACTCTTTTAAGGTTTGTATATTTTTCTGAGTAGCAGGATGAAGATACATATTTGTATTCATAGCTGGCGCAAATAGTTTTTTAGTTGATGTAGGTAGCGCAAGAGCTGTTGCAGTAATGATATTGTCTGCTATGCCATTTGATAATTTTGCGATTGTATTGGCAGAAGCAGGGGCAACTAAAAATAGATCCGTTTGTTTAGCAATATCAATGTGTTTAATCAGACTTGGATTTTCTTCCAGCATGATGTCTGTATGGACGCTGTTTTTAGATAGAGCTTGGAAGGTTAGGGGAGTAATGAAGTCCATAGCTGATTTGCTCATTAAAACAGTAACAGTATGACCGAGTTTGATAAGGTCACTGGTTAAATCAGCAGCTTTGTAAGCTGATATAGAACCAGTTACAGCAAGTGTAATGTGAGCCATATTATTCTCCTTTTTCTACTGTATTTAAAATCAATTGAGCAATTTCTGTCTTATTTCTAGCTTGGATAGTGTCTGTCGAACTGATTAAGTATGCTACATGTTCCTTATCGCTAATATCTGTCAAATCATTGGCCACGATGTAATCAGCATTATTGCGCTGAAGACTTTCGTGAGCTACAGCAAATAATTCATCTTTTGAGACATTTACTAAAAGTTTAAAACCGACTAACAGAATATCTGGATTCCATTTTTTTATGGAGGAAATGACTTTAGGTGTTTTTTTCAAAAATAAAACTTGATATTCCTCTTTAGATGAAATTTTATTTTCTGTATTGCGTTTTTGAAGTAACTCAGTAATGTCTTTAGTTTGTTCCAATTCGACTAAATCAGTCATGTAGACAGGTGTATAATCAGATACGGCCATGCTATGGATAAGGACATGGTGTGCTCTAACGAGTGGCTCAAGTGTTACTTGTAAACTGTCCACATTGGTGATCGTGATGATATGTAAATTAGCATGCTTACTAGGTTTTACCGCTTGTTTTGTTGTAACAAGGGTGACTTCATGACCTCGATCCAATGCTAATTCTGCGATAATTTTACCCAAGCGTCCGGAGGCATGGTTGGTAATAGAACGTACTTGATCAATGGCTTCACTAGTACCACCAGAAGTTATCAAAATTTTCATGTACATATTGTACTAGATTTTCTAGCTTTCGTAAAGTTTAGAGCACATCCATCATGAGAGAAAGGCTAATTTTATATTTTCCGTACGTTTATGATTAAAACGTTATAATAGTACGCGTATATTGTTTTAATGTGCTATACTATTCTTAAAATAATTTGGAATTAGGAGTTACCATGAAAACCGATATTGAAATAGCACAAAGCGTGGAATTGAAGCCGATTACTGAAATTGTTGAAAAAGTAGGTGTTAGTGTAGATGATGTAGAATTATACGGTAAGTATAAGGCAAAATTATCCTTTGATAAAATAAATGCTGTGCAGGAGAACGATCTAGGGAAATTGATTTTAGTAACGGCTATCAACCCGACTCCTGCTGGCGAAGGAAAGTCTACGATTACCATTGGTTTAGCAGACGCTCTTTCTAAAATTGGTAAGAAAACAATGATTGCTTTGCGTGAACCATCTCTAGGTCCTGTTATGGGGATCAAAGGTGGAGCAGCTGGTGGAGGTTTTGCACAAGTTTTACCTATGGAGGATATTAACCTTCATTTTACAGGAGATATGCATGCTATCACAGCAGCTAACAATGCTCTTTCTGCATTGATTGATAATCATATTCATCAAGGGAATGCTATCGGTATTGATCAACGTCGAATTATTTGGAAGCGTGTCGTTGATTTAAATGATCGTTCTCTTCGTAAGGTAACAGTTGGTTTAGGTGGTCCTTTAAATGGTGTGCCACGTGAAGACGGTTTTGATATTACAGTGGCTTCGGAAATTATGGCGATTTTGTGCCTAGCAACTGACATCAAGGATCTCAAAGAACGTCTTGCTAATATTGTAATCGGTTATCGTTTTGATCGTAGTCCTGTTTATGTTCGTGATTTAGCGGTTGAGGGAGCTTTAACCTTGCTGTTAAAAGAAGCAATCAAACCGAACTTAGTACAAACAATTTACGGAACACCAGCTTTTGTTCATGGAGGTCCTTTTGCTAATATTGCTCATGGTTGTAATTCAGTGTTGGCGACGACTACAGCCTTACGAATGGCAGACTATACGGTAACAGAAGCAGGGTTTGGTGCAGATCTTGGTGCAGAAAAATTCCTTGATATTAAGGTACCCAACCTACCAAAATCTCCAGATGTAGTTGTTATTGTAGCGACCTTACGAGCTCTTAAAATGCATGGTGGAGTAGCCAAGACAGATTTAGCTTTTGAAAATGTAGAAGCAGTACGATCTGGTTTTTCCAATCTGAAACGCCATGTTGAGAATATACAGAAATTTGGTATTCCAGTTGTTGTTGCTATCAATGAATTTGTGGCAGATACTGATGCTGAAATTGCAGTTCTTAAAGAACTATGCGCGGAGATTGGTGTTCCTGTAGAGTTAGCAAGTGTATGGGCAAATGGTGCTGCAGGAGGTGTTGAGTTAGCTCAAACGGTTGTTGAAACGATTGAACAACAATCTGCTGAATACAAACGCGTGTATGAGATAGATGATGATTTGGAGACGAAGATAACTAAAATTGTAACGAGTATATATGGCGGAAAAGGGGTTGTGTTAGAAAAGAAAGCTAAAAATCAATTGAAGGAGTTTGCCAAGAATGGTTGGGATAAGCTACCTGTATGTATGGCTAAGACACAATATAGTTTTTCTGACGATCCGATGGCTTTGGGAGCTCCAGAAGATTTTGAAATTACCATTCGTGAATTTGTACCAAAATTGGGGGCAGGCTTCATTGTTGCTCTGACGGGAGATGTAATGACGATGCCCGGTTTGCCTAAGCTTCCAGCTGCATTAAATATGGATGTAGCAGCAGATGGTTCAGCACTTGGTTTATTCTAAAGGATACAAATACAAGGAAATAAACATAAAAAACTTGCCTATGGGGCAAGTTTTTATATATCGTTTAAACATTTAAAACTTTATCAAGGAAATCTTTTAAACGTGGGTGTTGTGGATTATCAAAGATTTGTTCAGGTGTACCATCTTCAAGGAACTCACCACCATCTGTAAAGATAACACGATTGGCTACCTTACGAGCAAAGCCCATTTCATGAGTTACAATCAACATGGTCATTCCTTGTTCTGCCAAATCTTTCATAACATTTAGTACATCTCCAACCATTTCTGGGTCAAGCGCAGATGTCGGTTCATCAAATAGCATGATATCTGGATTCATTGCAAGAGCACGAGCAATGGCTACACGCTGTTTTTGACCTCCAGATAAGCTATCAGGCATTGCATCGCGTTTGTCTGCCAAACCAACCTTTTCCAACAATTCCATACCGACTTTTTCAGCTTCAGTCTTATCTAACAATTTGTGTTCGATAGGAGCAAAAGTGATATTGTCAAGAACAGACATGTGTGGGAATAAGTTGAAATGTTGGAATACCATACCGATATTAGCACGACATGCATCAACATCGGTTTTAGGATCTGTCAAATCATATCCATCGACGGTAACTTGACCACTTGTAACGGTTTCCAGTAGGTTCAATGTACGTAGGAAAGTTGATTTACCAGAACCAGAAGGACCAATGATACAAACGACATCGCCTTCGTAGAATTTTGCGGTAATTCCTTTTAGAACTTCATTGTTGCCATAGTACTTATGTAAGTCATGGACATCAATCTTTAATTGAGTCATTATTTGCCTCCTTTTTCAAGTTTGCGAGCTAGACGAGTCAAGAGCGTAATAACTACTAGGTAAATAATTGCAAGAATAGCGTACATACGGAATGACTGATAGTTACGAGCGATAATGATTTTTCCTGCTTGGAAGAGTTCTACCAGACCAATAGCAGAGATAATAGTTGTATCTTTCAATGTAATAACAAACTGGTTGATAAAGTTTGGTAACATGATTCTTCCTGCTTGTGGTAAGATGATTTTTCGCATGGTTGTTCCGTATGAAATTCCTAAGCTACGCGAAGCTTCCATTTGTCCTGGAGGAACAGCTTGAATACCGCCACGAACAATTTCTGCAATGTAGGCACCAGAGTTTAGAGAAAGAGCAATGGTACCAGCTACAAAGTCATTGATTGGAGATTGTTGACCTGTTAGAGATTCAAGTAAGTTTGGAATTCCCCAGAAGATAAAGGCTGCTACAATCATAAGTGGAATACCACGAACTACATCAACGAATACAGAGGCAGTTACACGCAATGCTTTGATAGGACTAACTGCAAACATACCAAAGATTACACCAATAACAATGGCGATGGCAAATGACAATAGTGCCAAACCAATAGTATTGCCTAAGCCAGCTATCAATTGTCCATAGTTGTTTTTTAACAAACCAAGAATAGTTGTTTCATCAACTGTGGAAGCTGTCGCTGAACTGGTTTCTTCTGTCGAATTAAAATACTTGTTAAAGATTTCATCATATTGACCAGATTCAACAAGAGCAGCTAAACCGTTGTTAAACATCTCAATGAGTTCTGGATTGCTACCTTTTTTAACTGCAAATCCGTATTCACCAGACTTCTCACCCGGAATTGGAGTAGCAAAGTTACGACCTTGTTTGATCGCATAGAGGAGAACTGCTTCATCGTCCATTAGGGCGTCAATAGAACCAGAATTTAAGCTATCATACATACCAGAAGCTTCATCAAATGGTTTTAGAGTATAACCATATTTTGCTTTATTTTCATCAAGGAAGGTATAAGATGCAGTACCATTTTTAGCCCCAACAGTTTTGCCTTTTAGGTCTTCGTAAGAGGAAATTGTACTACCATTTTTCACAGCTAATAGAATGTTAGAAGAGTAGTAAGCATTTGAAAAATCAAAAATTTCTTTACGAGCATCTGTAATAGACATACCAGCAATAACGGCATCGGCTTGTCCAGCTTGAACGGCGTTTAATGCAGCGTCGAATCCTGGGTTTTGAATGGTGATTGTAAAACCTTGTTGTTCAGCGATAGCTTTGATCAATTCCATATCAATACCAACATATTTTCCTGTTTCATCTTGATACTCAAAAGGAGCGAAGGATGAATCTGATACGATAGTATAATTTGTTTTGATAGCAGTAGCTTTTGCAATTGCATTTCCTGTCAAAGTAAGACGAGAAGCATAATCCGTTTTTTTTGTAGAAGATGCTGAACCAAACCATTTATTCATAATGTTTTGGTATGTACCATCTTTCTTCATTTCGGCTAGAGCTTTATTGAAATCTGTTACAAGATATTCATATTGACTGCCTTTTTTTACAGAGAAACCGAATGAACCGATAGCTTCACCAGCTATATCAATGCTTAAATCTTGTCCTTGTTGAATGGCGTATTGAATAACTGCTTCATCATCCATAACAGCATCAACTGCACCAGCAGATAAGCTATTGTACATTAAATCGCCAGTGTCAAACGTTTTAACAGAATATCCATACTTTTCCTTATTTTCATCAAGGAAAGCTTGAGCAGCAGTTCCGTTCTTAACTCCCACTGTTTTACCGTTTAAGTCATTGTAAGAGGTAATGGCATTTGATTTAGTAGTAGCAATGACGATCTTTGTGTCAAAGTAAGGATCCGAAAAAGTAAACACTTTTTTACGTGCTTCTGTGATAGTTGTACCAGCCATTAAAGCGTCAGCCGAACCAGATTGAACAGCATTGACGGCTGCATCAAATCCTGGAAAACTTTGTTTCATATTCCAGCCAGAACGTTTGGCTACTTCATTGATAATATCAACGTCTAATCCTTTATAAACTTGATCTGAGTCTTTAAACTCGAATGGAGCGTAAGAATTGTCAAATACAATATCAATTGCATCTTCAGCTTGTACGCTAGTAAAAACAAAGAGTATTGGCAACATAGTTGTCAATAACATGAGTAATTTTTTCTTCATTTTTATACTCCTTTTCTAAATATAAATAACTGCTCTAGTATATCATAGATAGTAGATCTTTGCAAAGAAGACATGTTACAAGATGTGACATAAAAAGTTATTGAATTGTTAGAAAATTTCATTTTTTTAATGTTATCATAGAAGAAAGAAATTGAAAAGTTCTAAGATAAGGATAGTTATGATAGAATAGACATATGATAAATAAACAGATAAATAATCAATTTAAATTAGTATCAAACTATTCTCCTTCTGGAGATCAGCCACAAGCAATCGAAACACTTGTGGAGAATATTGAGGGTGGAGAAAAAGCGCAGATTCTTATGGGAGCGACTGGTACAGGAAAGACCTATACAATGAGTCAGGTGATTGCGCGTGTAAATAAACCGACATTGGTTATTGCTCATAACAAGACTTTGGCTGGTCAGTTGTATAGTGAGTTTAAGGAATTTTTTCCTGAAAATGCTGTGGAGTATTTTGTTTCTTACTATGATTATTATCAACCTGAAGCATATGTGCCCTCTAGTGATACTTATATTGAAAAAGATAGTTCAGTTAATGATGAGATTGATAAATTACGTCATTCTGCAACTTCGGCTTTACTGGAGCGTAATGATGTCATTGTCGTAGCTTCTGTCTCGTGTATTTATGGCTTAGGATCTCCAAAAGAATATTCGGATAGTGTAGTCAGTCTTCGTCCCGGACAAGAACTTTCCCGAGACCAATTGCTTAATGACTTGGTGGATATTCAGTTTGAGCGCAATGATATTGATTTTCAGCGGGGGCGTTTTCGTGTTCGAGGAGATGTCGTCGAAATTTTTCCTGCCTCTCGGGATGAACATGCTTTTAGAGTTGAGTTTTTTGGTGATGAAATAGATCGTATCCGTGAAATAGAGAGTTTGACGGGTATGGTCTTGGGAGAAGTAGATCATTTAGCGATTTTCCCTGCCACTCACTTCGTGACCAATGATGAA
Source organism: Streptococcus suis (assembly GCA_029593505.1). Classification (GTDB taxonomy): domain Bacteria; phylum Bacillota; class Bacilli; order Lactobacillales; family Streptococcaceae; genus Streptococcus; species Streptococcus suis_AG. Next base: position 56,375 of record JAKTNI010000002.1, on the reverse strand, counting down.
CATTTGGAAACAGCTATTGCTAAAATTGAAGCAGAACTTGAGGAACAGCTTAAGATTTTTGAAGCAGAAGGAAAACTGTTAGAAGCTCAGCGTTTGAAACAGCGAACAGAATATGATATTGAAATGCTACGGGAAATGGGTTACACGAATGGTGTAGAGAACTATTCGCGACATATGGACGGGCGACGTGAAGGAGAGCCGCCGTATACCCTACTAGATTTCTTCCCAGAGGATTTTCTTATCATGATTGATGAAAGTCACATGACCATGGGACAGATTAAGGGAATGTACAATGGCGACCGTGCTCGTAAGGAGATGTTGGTTAATTATGGTTTTCGGTTGCCGAGTGCATTGGATAATCGTCCATTACGCAGGGAAGAATTTGAAGATCATGTACATCAAATTGTCTATGTGTCTGCAACACCGGGAGACTATGAGATGGAGCAAACAGAAACGATTGTCGAGCAAATTATTCGTCCGACCGGTCTTTTAGATCCAGAAGTAGAAGTACGTCCGACGATGGGGCAAATGGATGATTTGTTGGGTGAAATCCATCTTCGTGTTGCAAAAGGAGAGCGAACATTTATCACTACCCTAACCAAAAAAATGGCTGAAGACTTAACAGATTATCTAAAAGAAATGGGAATAAAAGTTAAGTATATGCATTCGGACATTAAAACCTTACAACGAACGGAGATTATCCGTGATTTACGTTTGGGTGTTTTTGACGTTTTGATAGGAATCAACCTGCTGCGTGAGGGTATTGATGTGCCAGAAGTTAGTCTAGTAGCTATTTTAGATGCGGATAAGGAAGGATTTCTTAGGAATGAGCGTGGTCTGATTCAGACGATTGGTCGTGCTGCTCGTAATGCAGACGGTCATGTTATCATGTATGCTGATAAGGTGACTGAGTCCATGCGCAAGGCTATGGAGGAAACAGCTCGTCGCCGTCAAATCCAGATGGCTTACAATGAAGAGCATGGTATCATTCCACAGACCATTAAGAAAGAAATCCGTGACCTAATTAGCGTGACAAAGGCTGTCACTCAGGACAAGGAAGAAATTGTTGACTTTAATGCTCTCAGCAAAGACGAACGCAAGGCTATGATCAAGAAACTGGAAGGACAAATGCAAGAAGCCGCGGAAGTTCTTGACTTTGAATTGGCAGCGCAAATTCGTGACATGGTCATTGAGTTGAAGAATATGTAGAAATCCATTGACGGAGGTAGGGATATGATTATCAAATCTATGGAAACAGAGGAGGAGATTAGGGGTAAGGCTTATGTCCATTGGAAAGCTTGGCAGGAGACCGGTGAGCTCTATACTCTCTATGTTTTGGTGGATTATTATGATCAAGGAATTGGATACCAGCTCATTCAGGGGGCTTTGAAAAAAATGCAGATCTACGAACGGATTTCTCTCTGGGTGCTGGAGGGAAATGTGCGTGCCATTTCTTTCTATGAAAAGGTGGACTTCCGCTTTGACGGCGTGAGCAAGACAGTCAATCTAGGAGCAGATCGCACCGAGTATCGTATGGTTTTGAGGAGAGAAGCGTGAGAAATTTATTTTTAGTTAGTGATGAGCAGCAATTGACAGACTATAAAGATTTTCTAGAGAGTAATTGGCCCTTGTTGCAAGACTATCTAGAATATTTACAGCTATATTTTCAGGTTGAGGAACTTCCTCAGGCAATCATTTGGACTGATGAGGAAGCAGCAACACGCTACATCCGAGAATGCCCTATCCCAGCCTGTACAAATGATGTTCGAATGGTGATGACGCCAGATTTACATGTCTGGAAGAATATCTATCTCAAGCAGGTGGAGAGTTATTCCGTTGAAGACTCACAAGAGATTGTGGAACATTATCATTCCTTATCAACAAATTTTCTTTTACAGATTATCGGGCATGAATTGGCTCATCAAAGTGAATGTTTTTTGGACTACGACGTAGAAACCATGTGGTTTGAAGAAGGTATGGTAGAATATATTAGTCGACGCTATTTTCTTACTGATGAAGAATACATAAGAGAAAAACAGATTAATCAGCAGCTAGTTCAACTTTTTCAATCTAAGAACGGTTACCATCACTTATCTCAGTTCGGTCAAGCAACCTACGATAGAGATTATGCTTCCATTTTTTACGAGTACTGGCGTAGTTTCCTAGCAATCGACCTTCTTGTCGAAAGTTTCGGAACAGTAGAAGATGTTTTCTATTCCTATCATGATTGGCACGATCAAGGACGACCAGTTGACTTGCTGACATGGTTTCAGCTAGAAATATAGAAGGAGAACCTTATGTCCCGTAAACAAACTGTTACTCTAACCAATATGTGTTTGATTGAAGACCATGAAGAAAATGTTGTTGTACAAATCCGTGATCCAAAACGGTATCGTTGGTCGGGCGTAGCATTTCCGGGAGGTCATATAGAAGAGAACGAGAATTTTCATGATTCAGTTGTTCGAGAAGCTTATGAAGAAACAGGGTTAACAATAAAGAATGCCCGTCTGGTTGGAATTAAACATTGGCCAGATAAGGACGGACATCGCTACATTGTTTTTCTATACAAAGCTACAGAGTTTTCAGGGGAACTTCGTTCAACAGAAGAAGGTGAAGTTTCTTGGGTCAAAAAAACAGAGTTATCTCAAATGGATTTGGCTTATGATTTATTAGAAATTTTGAAAGTTATGGATGATCCTCACCTTTCAGAATTTTTCTATAAAAAGCATGATGAAGAGACAGGATGGAGCAAACATTTTAGGTAGAAGCTAGGAATAGCTTCTATTTTTTTGAAAAAAATGAATAAAAATACAAAAAATGATTGACAATTGCATAAAATAAACTTATAATGGGTCTATCTTTTAAATAAAGAGGTGAAAATATGGAAAAAATCACTTTTAACGTCCGATCGTTCAATATGAATGATTAGTTGGCGGTAGGAATACATTATAAGGAAAATAGAATAAAAGGATATCGAAATGAAAATTAAAAAAATAGTAACAATGGCGGTAACATTCATGGCAGGGTTGACTTTAGCAGCTTGTTCTTCTAATCAGTCAGCTCCATCTTCGCTTGATAAGATTAAGGAAAAAGGTACTTTGGTTGTCGCGACAAGCCCTGACTATGCACCATTTGAATTTCAAACATTAGTCGATGGAAAAAATCAAATCGTAGGATCTGACATTCTTTTGGCTCAAAAAATTGCAGATGAGTTAGGCGTAAAACTTGAAATTTCATCTATGAATTTTGACAATGTGTTGAATAGTGTGCAATCTGGTAAGGTAGATATTGCAATTGCAGGTTTATCTTACTCAGATGAGCGTGCTAAAGTATTTGATTTTTCTGAAACCTATTATCAGGTTGCGGATGTATTGTTGATAAAGAAATCAAATTTAGATGCTTATAAAGAATTGTCTGATTTAAATGGGAAAAAAGTAGCAGTTCAAAAAGGTTCTACTCAAGAAACGTATGCAAAAGAAAATATGTCAGATTCTAGTTTAGTATCACTTGGATTGATGGGGGAAGCAATCAATGAATTAAAGTCTGGTCATGTTGAAGCGGTATTAATGGATACTCCTGTGGCTCTTGGTTATGCTAAACAAAATGATGATTTGGCGCTTGCAACAATCAGTTTTCCAACGGAAAAAAATAATGCAAAAGCCATCGTCATGCCTAAGGATAGCAAAGAGCTAAAAGAAGCTATTGATGCTGTTGTGAACAAAGTTGTTGAAAACAAAGAGTACGATACATTCTTAGAAGAAGCTTCCAACTATACGATTTCTGAATAAATCAAGTAGTTTGGACAAGTTATCATCTACCTAAAAAAGCTCAAATCAATGTTTTAAAATAACATTGATTTGAGCTTTTAGCAATTTTTATCGGATGCGTTTCAAGTAGAAACTGGTCAATCGCGGAATTGTGATACTAGCTCCATTTTCATCTGGATAGAGGCTAAATGTTTCCATTGGAATAGCGTTGGAAGAGAATACGAGTTTGTATTCCGTTCCTGCTTCTAAGTCTAAGGATACTTCAAAGAGTTCTTGATCGTTGAAATTATGAATGGTCAAAATTTCTTGATCATCACTCATTCGAGAAAATGCGTAACAGCTTGCTTCTGTATCAATTTTAATCCATTTAAAGCCTTTTTCATATGCTTGATAATCATATTTCCAAAAAGCATCATGCTCTCTGTAAAAAGTAGAGAGATGTTGCATCATTTTAGAGAACGAATCATGAATAGGAAAGCTTTTTAGATTCCAATCCATTTCCGTATATTCATGCCATTCACGAATGTGCCCCCATTCATTTCCCATAAATAGTAATTTTTTACCGGGATGAGCAAAGTAAAAGCTATAATAAACTCTGGCTAAATGAAATTTATCTTCATAACTACCATTCATTTTTTCAATAATAGATAGTTTTCCGTGAACCACTTCATCATGTGACAATGGTAGAACAAAGTGCTCATTTTGATTGTAATACATCCCAAAAGTGATTTCATTTGAATGGTATTTTCGATAGATAGCAGGACGTTCGACAAATTTTAGCGTATCATTCATCCAACCTAAATCCCATTTCATATCAAAACCAATCCCACCTTTCTCTAAAGGATGTGTCACTTTAGGAAAGCTGGAAGAATCTTCTGCAATCATGAGGACTCCCTGATAATCCGTATGAACCATAGCATTGACACGTTTGATAAATTCGATAGCTGCTGAATTGATTTTATCTTCATCTGTTTCACCACGCCAGTAAAGTAGGTAAGATAAGGCATCTACACGAATCCCATCAAAGTGAAAATGTTCTAGCCAATATTTGAGATTGGATAGTAAGAAAGAGCGTGTGCTTCCTTTACTCAGATCAAAATTAACAGTTCCCCATTGTTGATTTTCACGATCATTTTCATGAGAATATTCGTAGAGCCAACTACCGTCAAATTGATAAAGTCCATGTGCATCTTTGCAGAAGTGGAGGGGAACCCAGTCTAAAATAACGCCTATTCCCGCTTGATGACATTGATCAATGAAGCATTTGAGTTCATCGGGTTTACCGTAACGACTGGTTGGACTATAGTATCCAGTAACTTGATATCCCCAAGAGGCATCCAGAGGATGTTCCATAATGGGAAGTAGTTCAATATGAGTGTATCCGTGTTCTTTAACGTATTCAATGAGTAGTGGAGCAATTTCTTTGTAAGAATAAAAGGAATCAACTGATGCGCCATTTTCATTTTTATTAATGATTTTTTGTTTCCATGATCCTAAGTGCACTTCATAGATAGAAACAGGTTGCGTTTTAAAATCATACTGCACTCGGTTATACATCCAACTGTCATCTTTAAATTTGTAGCGTGTATTGTAGGTTGTAGATGCAGTTTCAGGACGAATCTGACTGAAAAATGCGTAAGGATCTGCCTTGTAGATTTCGTGTCCATCTTGCGTAATGATTAAATATTTGTAGTTTTCCAATGATTTCAAATCTGCAACATAGAGTTGAAAAACCCCCTCGATTTCCAATTGCATCGGATGACTTTTTTGCCAATGGTTGAAGTCACCGACTAAAAAAATTTCTTTTGCATTGGGAGCATAGACACGGAATTGTGTTCCGAGAATTTTATTTCCTTCTTTTACAATGTGGGCTCCCATTTTTTCATACAAGGTAGCATGTTCACCTGTATTTAAATAGTATAAATCTAAGTCAGTAAATTCGGTCATGGTACTCTCCTTTGTTGAAAAGGAGTGGACCGTAGTCTCACTCCAGTTGAGTATGTTGCCAGTTAGTTGGTAATATCATGATAAAGCTGGATATATTTTTCAGCCGAAGTACTCCAACTAAAGTCACGCTTCATTGCCTGTTTCATCATTGCTAACCAATCTTCAGGACGTTCATAGTAAGTTTCTAGAGCTAAATCATAAACGTGTCTCATACTATAAGCGTCTCGACCACCGAAACTAAAACCAGTTCCTTCTTTGGTCTCAATATGGTAAGGAGTTACAGTATCGAGTAGTCCTCCTGTTTCACGAACTAATGGTAGAGTTCCATAGTGCATTGAAATAAGCTGGCTGATACCACATGGTTCAAACATGGAAGGCATGAGGAAGAGGTCACTAGCAGCATAAATTTGATGAGCTAATGGTTCATTGTAGCCACGATAGAAAGCAAATTTATCTGGATAAGTGTTTGTAAAGTGATGAAAGGCATTTTCAATATCCGTCTCACCATTTCCCAAAATGATAAATTGAACGTGAGCTTGTAGGAGATGCCCGAGTACTTCGGTTAAGAGATAGAATCCTTTTTGCCATGTTAAACGTGATACGATACCGATTAATAAAACATGTTCGTCTTGTGGTAATCCAAATTGAGCTTGCAGAGCTAGTTTATTTGCTTTTTTATCGGCAATTGTTTGTAGGTTATAATTTTTGAACAAATGCGGGTCTGTTTGACTATCCCAGCTATCGTAATCAATTCCATTAACAATCCCAACTAAATCATGTCTGCGAAGTTCTAGAACGTGTTGCATATTTTCACCAAATTCTTCTGTTAGAATTTCACGAGCGTAGCTTTCTGAAACGGTTGTGACTTTATCAGCATACAAAATTCCTAATTTCATGAAACTGATGCATTCATCATGAAAACGAGCAATTCCATCAAGATAATAGCTATAGTCCATTCCAAGTGCAGACCACAGAGCTTGTTTATGAAAAATCCCCTGAAAAGCTAAATTGTGTATCGTAAAAATATGTTTTATATTGCGAAATTCTTCACGGTAGCTATAAAACGTTCGGCAAAGAAATGGAATAGCAGCAGTATGCCAATCATGAGTGTGGATAACATTTGGGAAAAAGTCTAATGCTTCTAGTAAACGACAAGTGGCATGTTGAAAGAAGCCGAATCGCATAGCATCATCGTCATATCCATATAATGTTTCTCGTTCAAAGAAATCACGGTGCTCGATGAAATAGAAGGTTACTCCCTCAACGACTTGGCTATAGATATTTGCCATAGACTGAATATCACCTGCTCGGACATCGAAACTTGATACATAATCAAAATGAGAGTGATGTTCAATGGCCATTTTTTTATAAAGTGGAAGCACTACTCGGACATCTAGTCCTTGTTTAGCCAATTCTTTTGGAAGAGAGCCTATCACATCGGCCAAGCCTCCTGTTTTAATAAATGGTAAGCCTTCAGATGCGACAAAAAGAACAGATTGTTTGGTCATGGTACCTCCTAAATAATTTGGTAAGGTTTAATATAAGCGGGAGCTGACTCAGTTCCTTTAATATCAACAGGATTAACAATTTTTGTTGCCTTATCAATAATAGCATTCTCTATATTAGCACCGCTTTTTATCGTCACACCATTGAGAATGATTGAGTTTTTGATAACGACACCTTCTTCAATGACGACATCACGGTCGATGACAGAGTTTTCAACTTGACCGTTGATACTAGCACCATTTGAAATTAGACTGCGTTTGACTTCTGCTAGAGGACCATATAAACATGGAGAACTATCAGTGGTTTGAGTATGGATTGGCCAGTCGTGTTTGAAGAGTAATTTCCTAGTATCTTGATCAATTAGTTCAATTTGAGTTTTAAAATAAGAAGCTGTCGTATTGATACAAGCTACGTAGTCACGATGTGCGTAACCCATAATCTTATATTGATCAACTGTATCACGAAGAATATCTTTTAGCCAATAGAGTGAAGAAACCTTATTAGCACGTTTGATCAAATCAATAAAGACTGTTCGTTTCATGATGTATGCTTCTAGAGAAACGGGACGATTTTTATATTTTCCGTGATTATCTTCAAAAGCAACAACACGACGATCTTCACCAAATTTGAGGGTTTGACAACCGATAAAATTCTCTTTTGCATCAGAAACATTTTTATATAGTACCGTAATATCAGCACCAGTTGTTAGATGTTCATCCATTACTTTTGAAAAGTCTTGACTGTAGATGAAGTAAGAAGGAGCAATCAATACATATTCTTTTGTAGAACGCTCAATGTAGTGAATGTTTTCTGAAAAAGCATTGATATCATGTCGATAGATACTATTTGCATCGGTTGTACTATTTAGCAAGCGAAGTGAACCACGCTTACTGTTGATATTATAGTGTTTTCCAGTTCCAACATGCTGAATAGTTGAACGCATTTCGGCTGGCATATAAACTTGAAATTCAGTTATACCAGAGTTTGACATATTGGATAAAGGGAAGTCTATGAGACGGTAACGACCTAAGAAACCAAAAGCCTGAATACCGCGGTGTCCCATCACATCACCAAAGTGAACGTTGTTTCCTTCAATATTTACAATTCCGAGGGTATTTCTTAACATAGCAATCCTTTCTTATTTGCTTACATTCTTATCAATCAAGAGGATATGGTCAGGGGCGCCTGATAAGGTGATACCATCAGCAATTTTGATATTTTCAGCAACGATGACATAGTCTAATTCGACCCCTTCTCCAATAATCGCACCAGGTAAAATGACAGAGTTTTTAACAATCGCATGCTGACTTACCTGTACATCAGTTGAAATAACAGAATGTTCCACTGTACCGTCAATAATTGCACCTTTATCAATATAGGCTGATTTAACTGATGAATGGGCTCCAATAACTTGGGCAGGAGATCCTTTATCTTCTGAGTAAATTCGCCATGACCGATCGGAAAGATCCAAATCACTAGCATGGTCAATTAAGTCCATATTTGATTCCCACAGGCTATTTACGGTACCAACGTCTTTCCAGTAGCCACGGAATGGATGAGCGACCAGAGTACGACCATCTTCCAAATATTTTGGAATGATATCGTGTCCAAAATCATGAGAAGAAGTATCCAATTGATCATCTTCTAGTAGATATTTTTTCAATGTTTTCCATGTAAAGATATAAATCCCCATTGACGCAAGATTACTTTTTGGATTCTCTGGTTTTTCTTCAAATTCTTGGATGCGATATTCTTCATCTGTATTCATGATTCCAAAGCGATAAGCTTCTTTGATAGGAACTTCTATAACTGCAATAGTAGCGTCAGCTTTTTTCTTAATGTGTGTATCAAGGAGTTTGTCATAGTTCATCTTGTAGATATGATCTCCTGATAAAATTAAGACATATTCTGGACTATGCAGGTCTATAAAATCAATGTTTTGGGTAATGGCATCCGCTGTACCTTTGTAGAGTCCGAAACCTTCAATTTTTTCACTTGGAGGTAATACAAATACACCAGAACCTTGAACGTCTAGTCCCCAGCGTTGTGATTGGGCAACATATGAGTTTAATAGAACTGGCTCGTATTGAGTCAATACTCCAACGATGTCAATTCCCGAGTTGGCGCAGTTACTGAGAGGGAAATCAATAATACGGTATTTTCCACCAAAGGCTACGGCTGGTTTCGCCACCTTTTTTGTCAACCCTTCTAAACGTGTTCCACGTCCACCAGCTAGGATCATAGCTAACATTTTGTTTTGAGCCATCTAACCACTCCTTAGTATATATGATACATGTATTATAGCATAAAAACAAAAAAAATGAAAGCGTTTCCGTATAAAAATGAAGTATTTTCATTTTCTACAGAAACGCTTTCACGAGGAATGTTTTTTATTCAATAGATACGATGCTTCGCTAAGGAGGTTTTATCAAAATTTTACTTCTTCTAATAGGTAGTTGATAAATTTTTCTCCCATATTTGAAAGAAGGGATTTTTCATGTTGAATGTAAACTAATTCAATTTCATCGTCAATTTCTAAAGGAATAGATACGATATTATTACCATTTAGATTAGAGTTTAGAATACCAGTAGCAATGGTGTATCCATTTAAACCAATCAATAGATTAAAGAGTGTGGCCCTATCTGATACTACTATGGATTTTTTGTGATATTCTTGAGAAAGAATTTCTTCAGCGAAGTAGAAAGAATTGTGGATTCCTTGTTCGTAACTCAGATACGGAAATTCGGCTAAATCCTCTAATTTCAAGGATTTTTTCGTTGCAAGTGGATTGTCTTTGCTGATAAAAACATGAGGTTTAGCTGTAAAAAGATGCGTATAAGAGAGTCGATTATCATCTAAAAGTTTTAATAAGACATCTCGATTGTAATGGTTTAAAAATAGTACACCAATTTCAGAGCGAAAATTTTTGACATCGTCAATAATTTCCCAAGTACGAGTTTCACGCAAGAACAGTTCATAATCTTCCATTTCTGTTTCTTTTAGTAAAGAAACAAAAGCGTTGACAACAAAGGCATAGTGTTGGGAGGACACACTAAAAAGTTGTCGTTTGGTAGTAGGATTTTTGTAACGATTTTCAAGTAGTTCTGTTTGTTCTACAATTTGACGTGCATAGGATAAAAATTCCATACCATCTTTGGTTAAGGTAATACCCTTAGAGTTACGAAAGAAAATTTTAATATTCATTTCCTTTTCTAAATCACGGACGGCATTCGATAAGCTTGGTTGTGTGATAAAGAGTTGTTTGGCGGCTTCATTCATGCTACCTGTTTCTGCGATTTTAATAATATAATATAATTGTTGAATTCTCATACTTCTATTGTATCATGATTTGACAAAATAATCGAAAAAATGTATAATGCTGAAAATATATCCTTTAATTGAGTCCAGAGAGGCGAAGAAGGGAACGGGAATCAACAGGCAGAGACTGCCTTCTTTTCGTGTAACCTTGCTAGCCGGCAAGGTTTTTTCTCTATCTTGACTTTTTGTTCTCCGTGTTACACTAGAATTGGAGAAAAGATAATGTTAGTTGAAAAAATGCGCATTGTAGAACATGTACGAGTAGCACCGAGAATTTATGCTATGTGGCTAGAGGGGGAGATGGTGCAGCAGATGAAGATGGGACAATTTATCCATATTCGTGTTCCTGATCAAGCTATGCTCTTGCGCAGACCTATTTCTATTTCAGAGATTGATCAACAAGTTTTTCGCTGTCGCATTGTTTACCGTGTTGATGGACAAGGAACGGAAGTGTTCTCACAAATGAAATCAGGACAATACCTAGATGTCATGGGGCCGCTCGGTACAGGATTTTCAATTGATTTTCTTAACCAAAACGACTCTATCCTTTTGCTTGGTGGGGGGATCGGAGTTCCACCTTTGATGGAAATTGCAAAACAAGCTCACCGAATGGGTATAAAAGTAAGAGTTATTCTAGGTTTTGCAAACAAAGAAGCTGTTATTTTAGAGGAAGAATTTAGGAAATATGGATCTATTTCTATAACGACAGATGATGGTTCGTATGGAACAAAAGGAAATGTGGCAACCATAGTCAATCACTTGTCAGAAAAATTTGCTGCTATTTATGCCTGTGGATCTCCGGCTATGATGAAGTATGTGGATCAAACATTTCATAACCATCCTCATGCCTATCTTTCATTGGAAGCACGTATGGCTTGCGGTATGGGCGCTTGTTATGCTTGTGTTGTACAATCTAGAAAGGGGCAGAGCCATGAAAATCAGCGAATTTGTAAAGAGGGACCGGTTTTTGAAACAGGTAGCTTGTTGTTATAGGAGGGAGCTATGATGAAACGATTAGCAGTTACTTTACCGGGATTAGAATTGAAAAATCCTATTATTCCTGCTTCAGGTTGCTTTGGTTTTGGTCAAGAATATGCAGAGTATTATGATTTAAATCAATTGGGAGCTATTATGATAAAGGCGACTACTCGCTATCCTCGTTACGGCAATGCGACACCTCGAGTTGCTGAAACTCCAGCGGGGATGTTAAATGCTATAGGTTTGCAAAATCCCGGGATAGATGCAGTCTTGTCTGAAAAATTACCTTGGTTGGCCAAGCATTTTCCCGAACTTCCTATCATTGCTAATGTAGCTGGCTTTTCAAATGAAGAATATGCTTATGTTGCAGGTGAAATTTCTCAAGCTAAAAATGTCAAAGCAATTGAATTAAATATTTCCTGTCCTAATGTGGATCATGGCAATAATGGCTTGCTCATTGGTCAGGTCCCTGAACTAGCGTATCAAGCAGTTAAAGCAGCTGTTGCGGCATCTTCTGTACCTGTTTATGTCAAACTGACACCAAGTGTAGCAACTATTACTGAGGTAGCAAAGGCAGCAGAAGATGCAGGCGCTAGTGGATTGACGATGATTAATACTCTTATGGGAATGCGTTTTGATCTGAAAACAAGAAAACCTATCCTAGCAAATGGTACAGGTGGTCTTTCTGGTCCAGCAATCTTTCCAGTAGCACTTCGGTTGATTCATCAAGTGGCTCAATCAACACGTCTTCCTATTATCGGTATGGGCGGTGTAGATTCAGCAGATAAAGCACTTGAGATGATGGTGGCTGGAGCTGCTGCAGTTGGTGTTGGTACAGCAAATTTTACAGATCCTTTTTCGTGTCCTAAGATTATTCGAGATTTGCCGGAGAGAATGTCTGTTTTGAAAGTGGAAAGTTTGGAAGAATTGAGGGAAGAAGTGAAAAGAAGCTTCTATTAATTAATATTGACAAAAGTAGCATAACGGAGTAGAATGATGCTAAAGAATTCCTTTAACTAAGTCCAGAGAGGCTGGAAAGGTATCATGCAAAAACTTGGAAACCTGATTTTCAAGATGTTTTCGTGTAATCCTGTCCAGAGGGGCAGGATTTTTTATACAATGAAAGGATATTATGAGAGAACAACGTCCAATTATTGCTTTAGATTTCAGATCTTACGATGAAGTTGAGAGCTTCTTGATGAAATTTCCCTGTGATGAACAATTGTATCTGAAAGTAGGTATGGAACTGTATTATGCTGTTGGTCCGAGTATTATTTCCTACTTGAAGAATTGCGGTCATAGGATTTTCTTAGATTTGAAATTACATGATATTCCAAATACAGTGGAGTCAGCTATGCATGTTCTTGCAAAACTAGGTGTAGATATGACCAATGTTCATGCTGCTGGTGGTGTAGAAATGATGAGAGCAGCTAGACGAGGGCTGGGAGATAAGGCTATTTTGATTGCTGTGACACAGCTAACTTCTACTTCTGAAGAACAAATGCATAAGGACCAGAATATACAGACTAGTTTGCAGGAAGCAGTTGTGCATTATGCTCAAAGAGCCAAAGAAGCAGGTCTTGATGGGGTAGTTTGTTCAGCTCACGAGGTGACTTTGATTAAAGGTGCTACAAGTTCTGACTTTGTATGTCTAACACCGGGAATTCGACCAGCAGATGCAGATGTTGGTGATCAAAAACGAGTTATGACACCAGCAGATGCGGCTCGAATTGGTAGTGACTACATTGTAGTCGGACGGCCAATTACAAGAGCCGAATCTCCTTATCAATCCTATTTGGCTATTAAGGAGGAGTGGAATACTGTGAGAATGAACGGATAGGGGACTGGGATAGTTTTCTAAGAGATAGTATATAAATAAGGAGGTCTATATGACACTAGCAACAGAAATCGCATCACACTTATTGGATATTAAGGCAGTTCATCTGCGTCCAGAAAAGCCATTCACATGGGCATCAGGTATCAAATCACCAATCTATACAGATAATCGTATTACATTGTCATATCCAGAAACGCGGAATCTGATTGAAGCTGGTTTTGTTCAGTGTATTAAAGAGGAGTTTCCAGAAGTGGAAGTGATTGCTGGTACTGCAACAGCAGGTATTCCGCATGGAGCCATCATTGCAGATCGTATGAACTTGCCATTTGCTTATATCCGTAGCAAGCCAAAAAATCATGGCGCAGGTAATCAATTAGAGGGACGTATTGTCAAGGGACAAAAAATGGTGCTTATTGAAGATTTGATTTCTACAGGCGGTTCTGTCCTTGATGCTGTTGCTGCTGCAGAACGTGAAGGAGCTGAGGTGTTGGGAGTGGTAGCTATCTTTACTTATCAACTTCCTAAGGCTGATTGGAATTTTGACAATGCTGGTGTGAGGTTGGTGACACTCAGCAATTATTCAGAGTTAATCAAGGTTGCAAAAGTACAGGGTTATATCAATGCTGATGGACTAACTCTACTTAAAAAGTTCCGTCAAAACCCAGAAAATTGGCAGGAAGACTAGAGAGTAAATGCTTGAGCTGTATGATTACTGGGAACTTATTTTGTAAAATGGTATAATAATGATTGATTAGTATATTACAAAATAGAATTTTGACTGTATGGGGAGAAAAACATGATTTCAGTGATCATACCTTGTTTTAATGAAGAAGAATCAATACCACATTTTTATCAAGCTATGGAGCAGGTCCGATTGGAGATGAATGAGTGCTTTGAATATATTTTCGTAAACGATGGGTCAAAAGATGGTACTTTAGGGGTTTTACGTCAATTAGTTCAGCAAGATAAGCATGTACGTTATCTTTCTTTTTCGAGAAATTTTGGTAAAGAAGCAGCGTTATATGCGGGATTAGAAACTGCTCAAGGAGACTTGGTAACCGTTATGGATGTAGACCTTCAAGACCCTCCGGAAATGTTAATGGAAATGAAAAAAATGCTTGATACCAATCCTAATTTAGACTGTATTGGAACGCGACGCATTAGTCGCGAGGGTGAGCCAGCAATACGAAGTTTGTTTGCTAAATTATTTTACAAATTGATGAACAAAATTAGTCAGGTAGAAGTTGTAGATGGAGCACGAGATTTTCGTTTGATGCGTCGGCAAATGGTGGAAGCGATTTTGTCCGTTTCGGAATACAATCGTTTTTCAAAAGGTATTTTTACATGGGTTGGTTTTGAGACAGAATATTTACCATATAAAAATGTTGAGCGTGTTGCTGGGGAAACTAGTTGGTCTTTCTGGAAGTTGTTTTCATATTCAATTGAGGGAATTATCAATTTCTCGGATACACCGCTTAACATTGCTTCCTATACAGGTTTTTTTACCTTTATGCTGTCTGTTATTTTAATGGCTCTAATTGTTATAAAAACATTGGTATTTGGTGATCCGACGATTGGTTGGCCATCAACTATTTGCATCATACTGTTTTTGGGTGGTTTGCAACTCATGACAATTGGTATTTTGGGGAAATATTTGGCAAAAGTTTTTTTGGAAACGAAAAAGCGTCCTCTTTATATTGTTAAAGAAAAAAGCATGGATTAGGAGTGGAGTATGGAACATTCATCTTGGCACGATTTGATTAAAGCTCAATTGCCAGAGCATTATTTTGCGAGAATCAATCAATTTTTAGATCGTGTTTATACTAGTGGTATCGTATATCCTCCTCGAGAAAAAGTGTTTGCTGCTATTCAAACGACAGCTTTAGAAGAGGTTAAGGTTGTGATTTTAGGTCAAGATCCTTATCATGGACCAGAACAAGCTCAAGGGCTCTCGTTTTCTGTGCCACATTTTATACCTGCTCCGCCCTCTCTTCAAAATATTTTGAAAGAACTTGCTGATGATATTGGAGTGAAAAAAGAACACGATTTGACAGCTTGGGCTAGACAAGGAGTTCTTTTGCTCAATGCGTGTTTGACAGTTCCAGCTGGTCAAGCTAATGGGCATGCTGGTCAGATTTGGGAGCCGTTTACGGATGCGATTATTAAAGTTGTGAATGCTGTAGAACAACCAGTCGTTTTTATACTGTGGGGATCCTACGCTCGTAAAAAGAAGAGTTTGATAACCAATCCCAAACACTGCATTATCGAATCTGCTCATCCAAGTCCTTTGTCAGCTTATCGTGGTTTTTTTGGTAGCAAACCTTTTTCGCGAGCCAATGATTTTTTGACATCACAGGGATTAGTAGGCGTCGACTGGCTACAATAGTTGATACTCTAAGCCCTTTTTTATAAGTATGAAGGAGAATAGATATGCTACTCATCAAAAACGGTCGAGTAATTGATCCTCAGTCTGAGTTAGATCAAATTTGTGATATCTTAATTGAAGGTTCAAAGATTGTTAGAATAGATAAACAGATCGAAGGTGACTTTTCTAAAATTATAGATGCGACTGGTCTAGTTGTAGCGCCGGGCTTAGTTGATGCTCATGTACATTTTAGAGAACCTGGACAGACCCATAAAGAAGACATTCATACAGGTGCTCTATCAGCAGCTGCTGGTGGTTTTACCTCTGTGGTTATGATGGCTAATACAACTCCTACTATTTCAACAGTTGGTACGTTGAAAGAAGTTCTCGAATCTGCTCGTAAGGAGGCCATTCATATTTATAGTGTAGCCACTATTACGGAACAATTTGATGGGCAGAAGATAACGGATTTTGCAGCTTTGTTGGAGGCAGGAGCTATTGCTTTTTCCGATGATGGTATTCCGTTAACAAATGCAGGTGTTGTTAGAAAGGCAATGCAATTAGCGAAGGAAAATAAGTGTCTGATTAGTTTACATGAAGAGGATCCTGATTTGAATGGTATTTTGGGATTGAATGAGCAAGTGGCAGCTCGTCATTTTCATGTGTGTGGTGCAACAGGTGTTGCTGAATACAGTATGATTGCTCGTGATGTGATGATTGCTTATGAAATAGGTGCGCGTGTTCATATCCAACATCTTTCTAAAGCTGAGTCTGTAAAAGTTGTAGAATTTGCACAAAATATGGGAGCTCAAGTAACAGCAGAAGTTGCTCCACAACATTTTTCAAGAACTGAAGAATTGTTATTGACTAAGGGAGCTAGTGCTAAAATGAATCCTCCACTTCGGCTAGAGAGCGATCGATTGGCTGTGATTGAAGGATTAAAAACGGGTGTGATTTCTGTGATTGCAACAGACCATGCTCCTCATCATGCAGATGAAAAAAATGTAACAGACGTAACTCAAGCTCCATCAGGAATGACTGGATTAGAAACGTCTCTATCATTGGGGCTAACTTATTTGGTTGGGGAGAATCATCTGTCATTGAAACAATTACTAGAAAAAATGACTGTCAATCCTGCGAATTTGTATGGATTGGATGCGGGTTACCTTGCAGAAAATGGTCCAGCAGATCTTGTGATCTTTGATGCCGATGTAGAAAGGACAGTCTCTTCTAACTTTGCATCTAAATCTGCTAATTCTCCGTTTATTGGCGATCGATTAAAGGGTGAAATTTGTTATACAATAGCAGATGGAGAGATTGTATTTGCGAAATAATAAAAAGGCGAGCTAGGGAGCTAGTTCGTCTTTTTACGAACGTTTTTTAGATGATTTCGGTTTTAATGTTTCTTTTTTTGTTAAAAAAATGTATAATAATCTCGTACATAATGCTACAGAAAGGTTAAAAAGATGAAAAAGAAACATTTGTTCCTACCCGTTCTCTCAACGCTTCTATTATCGCCATTGGCATTGGCTCAACGAGTAGAGGCTGCCGAAACAGATACTGCGAATACGAGTGATTCAACAGTAGAAGCAGTTATTATCCATACTAATGATGTTCATGGACGTATCCTTGAAGATCGTGGAGTGATTGGTGATGCTAAAGCTGCTACAGTTATTGAAGAAGAACGTCAAAACGTTGAAAATACGATTGTGGTGGATGCAGGAGATGCTTTCCAAGGTCTTCCAATCTCAAACTCTACAAAAGGTGAAGATCGTGCTAAAATTATGAATGAAGTTGGTTATGATGCGATGGCAGTTGGTAACCATGAGTTTGATTTTGGTATGGACCAAGCTATTAAATATAAAGAGACATTGAATTTTCCACTTTTGAGTGCCAATACCTATGTCGATGGTGTTCGTTTATTTGAAGCATCAACTATTGTAGATAAGACTCCGACTGTTGTAGGTGATGAATTTGTTGTTATTGGTGTAACAACTCCTGAAACCTATACAAAAACTCATCCCAAAAATATTGAAGGAGTTACGTTTGCCGATCCAGTTACTGAAGTTAATAAGGTAATTGATGAGGTGGAGGCGCGTGCTTTAGCAGATAACCGTGTCTATAATAACTACATTATATTAGCTCATTTAGGTGTAGATGCAACAACTCCTGTTGAGTGGAGAGGTTCAACTCTAGCACAAGCTCTTTCTGAAAATAGCAAATTGGCAGGAAAACGTGTGGTTGTTATTGATGGACATTCACATACAGTAGCTTCAACTACTTATGGTCAAAATGTTACCTATGCACAGACAGGTTCTTATTTGAATAACATAGGTAAGGTAACGTTGAAATCAAATCAATTATTGGGAGAAACGAGCTTGATTTCAGCTACGGATGCAAAAAACATTACTCCCAATGCAACAATTTCAAAATTGGTTGAAGAGATCAAAGTAAAATACGAAGCTGAAAACTCTCAAGTCCTTGTTGCTAACAATACAGTTGAGTTAAATGGCGATCGTTCTAATGTGCGTGTTCGCGAAACAAATCTAGGAAACGCTGTGGCAGATGCGTTGTATACTTATGGTCAAACAGGATTTGCGAATAAGACTAGCCTTGCTGTAACAAATGGTGGCGGTCTTCGTGCAACTATTGCAAAAGATCAGCCGATTACAAAAGGTGATATTATTGCAGTTTTACCATTTGGTAACAGTATTTCTCAAATTACTGTAACAGGTCAGCAGATTTTAGATATGTTCACCAAATCACTTTCTGCCACGCTGCAAGTGGACAAAGATACTGGTTCTTTAGTTTTGGATGAAAGTGGCATGCCACTTTTTGAAGCAAACGGTGGCTTCTTGCATATTTCAGGTGCAACGGTATTTTATGATCCAACTCTTCCTATTGAAGATCGTGTGCTTATTGTTGGCATCTTTAATCCAGAAACTGGAGAATATGATGATTTGGAACTTGAAAAAACGTACTACTTGGCAACAAATGATTTCTTAGCTGCAGGTGGAGATGGCTATACGATGCTCGGTGGAGCGCGTGAGGAAGGTCCGTCTTTGGATAGTGTTTTTGCAGAATACTTGAAAACAGCGGATTTGTCAGCTTATGAGGTTGTTAATCCTTACTCACGTTTGGTACCGGTAAATTCTACCCTTGATACAGATCAAGATGGATACCCAGATTTTGTGGAGATTTTATTTGATACAGATCCGACAGATCCTGCCTCTAATCCAGATACTGTAATGACTCCTAAAGAGGATAAGGATCCAGTCAAGGTACCTAAAGGTAATAAGCTATCATCAGATTCACCGTCAATGGTAGTTAGTACTAGTGCAGTTAAAACTGTACAAGCAGCTACTTTACCAAGTACAGGAGAACAAGCAGGTGTACCATTTGTTTTATTTGGTTTAGGTCTTGCAGGTCTAGCTCTTGTAGTTGGACGTAGAAAAGAAAGATAAGTTGAGAAAAAACAGAATCGAAAGATTCTGTTTTTTTGGGGACTATATGTTATGTATGGTATAAAAATAGTCAAACTGCTTGTTTACAGTATATATTTTAACACTCGCTTGTAGGTCAATATTATGACTTTGTAGGTTTAGCTATATAAACTGTATTCAGTTCGGAATTTACTACCAATATTTATACATTGAGTGTGTAAAATGTGCTAAATTATTTCCATATTATTAGAGATTTTCATAGGAAAATCTCTTTTTTTATGCTAGAATAATAAGTGGAGGTTTGGTATGATCAAAATTTTTGGTAAAATTCGTTACCATTGGCAACCTGAATTAGCTGATGCTATTTTTTACTGGTCTATCACCTTTATCCCGCTTTTTATTAGTCTCATTCTTTTATTAGAAAAATTACGTTTATCTAAGTTATTCCTGTTACTCATTTTGTTATTTTTGATTTTGCTGGTATTGGGATTTCATCGCTATTTTGAATTAAAAGATGAGCATTTACGAATTGTGTCAGCAAATCCATTTGCGACTCAAAAGATTGATATTGCAAGGATAACAAGAGTAGAAGTTTCGTATTTAGCCATTCGAATATTTTCTAAAGAATTGCCGAACGGTCAGCTTTATCACATGCGTAAATGGCCTAAGAAATTTTTTGTCAATCACTTGGCACTTCATTCAAGATTTCAAGGTGAAGTTGAGTTGATTGATCATTTGGTTAAGCAAGACTATTTTGAAGAATACTATACAAAAAAAGCCAAATCAATCCGATGAAATGGCTTTTGTGGGACATGATTTGATGGCGGTGAGAATCTCTGAAGTGGGTTCAAGTGTTTTCTCTAGATTTATATGATCTGAAAAAACAACAATACCATCATCATTATAATCAAAAATAGACGAATAGGTCTGGCATAATCCACAGGCTATGCACCGTTCGGGAATTAATTTTACTTTCATATTATCTATTGTAATCAGATTTAGAAAAAAATACAAGGAGTTTTTACGATAATGTCACAAGAGCCATGGAATGAAGAAGTGTATAACACAGAGTCTACTAGCCGTAAAGAACGCTTGAGTAGAGGAGTAGCGAGTACAAAGGTCTTTACAATTTTAGCTTCTATTTTTTTTGTGATGGTACTCATTATCGGACTGATAGCAGTTTATTTATCGGTAAATGGTAGCAAGACTGATTCCACAAAAGAGTTTTATAATTCTAATTCATCAACAGTTGTTGCCGAGAGCAGTGTTGCTTCAGAGACAAGTCAAACATCTAGCTCGACTCAGACAGAGACAACTGAAGCAAGTTCAAGTGTTTCAGAAGCTACAGATGGAGCTACTCTCACTGTTCAAGCAGGAGAGGGAGTTGGTCAGTTAGCTGCGCGTGGTGGTATATCCATTTCAGAATTAGAGCGTTTGAATCCAGAAAAAATGACAACAGGATCATGGTTGGCTCACCCTGGTGATGTAGTACGTATTAGATAAGAGGAATTATGAAAACCATTCAAATTGCGATTGATGGTCCAGCTTCAAGTGGAAAATCAACAGTTGCGAAAATTATTGCTAAGAAGTTAGGATACACGTATTTAGATACTGGTGCGATGTACCGAACAACAACACTTTTGGCTTTGGAGAATCATATTCAACAGGATATGGTAGAAGAATTGTTACAATTACTCAATCAGCATTCTATTTCATTTGAGCGTTCCTCAGATGGACAGCAGTTGGTGTTTTTAGATGATCGTGATATTAGTCATGCTATTCGTGACAATGATGTTACCAATAATGTTTCTTGGGTAGCAGCTTTAGCACCAGTGCGTGAAAAAATGGTAGCTTTGCAACAGGAAATTGCTCAATCTGGTGGAATTGTGATGGACGGTCGAGATATTGGAACTGTAGTATTACCAAAAGCTGAGTTGAAAATATTTCTAGTAGCTTCTGTGGAGGAACGGGCTCTTCGTCGTTATAAAGAAAACCTTGAAAAAGGTATCGAAGCAGACTTGGATAAGTTAAAAAAAGAAATTGCTGAACGAGATTTCAAAGATTCAAATCGTTTGGTATCACCTTTAAAAGCTGCAGACGATGCTATTGTATTTGATACAACAGGAGTAGAGATAGAAGGTGTTGTTGCATTTATTTTAGAAAAAACAAAAGAAATTCTTGACAAGTAGATAGAAGAATGGTAGAATGTTCTCATTGGGAAAAGCAGAAGTGAGAGCTTCTCGCCTTACGACTAACGTTGTCTGGCTCTACGAATTAAGATTTCTTAGGAAAGAATAATGGTGTAGTGCGGACTTGTTTAACAGGTCCGTTTCGTTTTTCTCGAAAAATATAAAATGAGGTGAAAAGCCATAGCAAAGCAAGATTTGTTCATCAATGATGAAATTCGAGTGCGTGAAGTTCGTCTTGTCGGTCTTGAGGGAGAACAATTGGGAATAAAACCACTCCAAGAGGCTCAGGCCATTGCTGATAATGCAAATGTTGATTTAGTGTTGATTCAACCACAAGCTAAACCACCAGTTGCGAAAATTATGGACTACGGTAAGTTCAAATTTGAATATCAGAAAAAACAGAAGGAACAACGCAAAAAGCAGAGTGTTGTCACTGTTAAAGAAGTGCGTCTAAGTCCAACGATTGACAAGGGAGATTTTGAGACCAAACTTCGTAATGCCCGTAAATTTCTTGAAAAAGGAAATAAACTAAAAGTTTCAATCCGTTTCAAGGGGCGCATGATTACCCACAAGGAAGTTGGAGCTAAAGTGTTAGCTGAGTTCGCTGAAGCAACACAAGATATTGCAATCATCGAACAACGTGCTAAGATGGACGGACGTCAAATGTTTATGCAGTTGGCCCCAGCTTCAGATAAAAAATAAGTTTTTTAAGCAAAAGGAGAATTAACATGCCAAAACAAAAAACTCATCGCGCATCAGCTAAACGTTTCAAACGTACAGGTTCTGGTGGATTGAAACGTTTCCGCGCTTATACTTCACACCGTTTCCATGGTAAAACTAAAAAACAACGTCGTCACCTTCGTAAAGCAGGTATGGTGCATGCTGGTGACTTTAAACGTATCAAATCGATGCTTACAGGTTTGAAATAAGCCGATTACTAGAATTTAGATTATTGGAGGAAAAATAAATGGCACGTGTTAAAGGTGGCGTTGTTTCTCGTAAACGCCGTAAACGTATTTTAAAATTAGCTAAAGGTTACTACGGAGCTAAACATCTCTTGTTCCGTACTGCAAAAGAGCAAGTAATGAACTCTTACTATTATGCATATCGTGACCGTCGTCAGAAAAAACGTGATTTCCGTAAATTATGGATTACACGTATTAATGCAGCAGCTCGTATGAACGGTTTGTCATACTCACAATTGATGCATGGTTTGAAGTTAGCAGAAATTGAAGTAAACCGTAAAATGCTTGCTGATTTGGCAGTTAATGATGCAGCAGCATTTACAGCTCTTGCAGATGCTGCTAAAGCAAAGTTAGGTAAGTAATAATAGTGTAATGCTATTTTAGTTTTAAGCTATATATCAAAAAGGAACTGGTTAATCAGTTCCTTTTTATTTTTTTAAGTTTGTTATTGAGCCCTTAAAAAGACTTTAAACTATGCTTTTTTGAACAATCATTTAAAGTCTTTCATGTAGTTATTATTCAGATGAGGCATCTGTTGTTGGATTACTTTCGGTATTGTTAGCTGATGGTAGACCATATAGTTCTAGATAACTTGGCGCTTTAAACAAGTCAACAGTGGATCTATTTCCATTCTTACTGTATAAACTGGTCGATTTGCTTCCAAGTTTGTTCTCAACAGCAATTTGAGCAGCAAGAGAATCTATATAATTGTATTGGCTAGAATCTAAAGCGGGTAATCCATTATCTAGGAAACGGATAAGATCGCCAGTTTGAATACGATCACTGGTTTTTAGTTGGGCTGTTGCAGCATTTTTGATTGCCTCAATTTCTTTTTGGGTATTGTCATCAGGGTTAGTGATTTCCAATCCAGTTTCAGTATAATAGAGCTTACCTCCATAGCTAGTATATTTTGGTGTAATAAAGTTTCCACTTGTCCGTAGAGCAACAATTTGTTTGTGATCTGGTGATAATAAATCTTGTCCGACCTGCAAGTAATTGTTAGCTCGAATACCTAAAAGATGTTCGAGAGTAGGGAGTGCATCAATTTCTCCTCCATATGTGTTAAAAATACCGCCATTTGTCATGCCTGGAACGACAATCATATATGGAACACGCTGCAACATTGCATTATCAAAGTCTGACCATGTCTGCGAATCTTTACCAATTAACGGGGCTAAACTAGGGTTTCTAGAATTAGAAATGCCGTAATGGTCTCCATAGAGAATGATGATAGAATTATCGTATAGTCCACTTGCTTTTAAGTAATCAAAGAATGCTTTTATTGACGCATCAAGATAATTAGCTGTAGCAAAATAACCATTGATTGTCTCATCTTTTGTATCGGCTAGAGGGAATCCAATTTCGTCTCCAATTAAGCTAGTCGTATAAGGATAATGGTTGGAAACAGTAATGAATTTTGCATAGAATGGTTGTTGGAGGCGTTCTAAATATTGAATGGAATCAGCAAACATAATCTTGTCGTTCAAGCCGTACTGGAAAGAATTATCTTCGGTAGTTTCTGAAAAGTAAGTTTTATCAAAGAAGTAATTATATCCCCATTGTTTATATGTATTATTCCGATTCCAAAAACTACCTGCATTACCATGAAAAACAGCAGAGGTATAGCCAGCAGTATGAGATAGGATATAGGGTGCGGCCTGCTGAGTATTGGTTCCACCATATTGAACCATGAAAGAACCTTGATTAAGACCGAATAGGGATGTTTCTATCATGGTCTCAGCATCGGAGGTTTTTCCAGCTTTTACTTGATGAAAGAAGTTTGAAAAAGCCAATGTCGAATTGGAGTGATACAGGCTGTTTAGAAATGGTGTTACTTCGTGTTCTACACCGTCTACGTTCAGTTTATAATCAATAACGAATTGTTGTAAACTCTCAAGATGAAGATAGATGACATTTCTACCTTTTGCGATTCCAAAGTACGTTTCATTTGGTTGAGCATAATGCTCGGAAACATATTGTTTAATGGGTTCCAAATCTTGAGCAGTTGCGCCAGAGCGATCTTTTTGAGCATTGTAGGTTTGAGTGGCATTATATCCTAAAAAGGCAGGTAAACCTAAGGCTCTGACGATATAAGTATTTGAAAAGCCTCGAGTCAGTAACTCTGGTCGATCAATTTCGGCTAAGAATAAGTTAATAGAAAAACATAAAATAGAAAAAGCTGTCAAGGCAATACTGGATTTTTTATGGAAAGATTTTGTATCCCAGCGGATAGCTTTTTTATGTAGCAAAATACCAAATACAATAAAATCGAGGAAGTAGATTAGATCCCACTGCCGAAAAAGTTTTAAAGCAGCTTCTCCAAGACCGGCTGATACGCTAGAAGTTGCTTTTATAGTAGAAATAGAGATAAAATCTGAAAATTCCCTATAATAGACAGCGTTAGCAAATAACCAAGAAAAGAGTAAACAATAGATGCTGATTGCAAGTATATAAAATGATTTCGTATTTTTGATATACAATGCTAAACCGAACAGTAATAAGGCAACAGGTAAGGGATTGATGATAGCAATAATATTTTGAAAGATTCCCTTTGTGTCCAAATTAAAATCAACATAATAAGCCCATAATGTTTTAAGCCAATACATGATTAACAGTATCAATACAAAAGATAGTCGAGTTTGATAGTGTTTCTTGATATAGTCAACTAGTTTTTTCACGAATACAACCATACAGTCCTTTCCAGAGTTTTAATCTATTATATCATAATTTTAAAACAAGCTTTATAGTTAGGTTTTTTTGCATATATGTAGAAACATGTTATAATAACTTTATGATTATAAAAGTAAACAGAACGGTAGAGAAAAAGATAAACAAAGGTATCCAAATTTTAGAGAGTAGCGATTTCACAGATTGTTTACTTCCTACTGATACTGTAATCAGTCTCTGTTCAGATAATGGTTACTATATTGGTGAGGCTTACTTATCCAAACAAAACAAGGGAATAGGTTGGGTATTTAGTAGAGAGAGTAGTGAGTTAACAGAAGAGTTTTTTATCACTTTATTTAAACAAGCTAAACAAAGACGAACCTCTTTTTACCAATCTAATCTGACCAATGCTTTTCGATTATTTAATCAAGATGGTGATGATTTTGGTGGTTTGACAATTGATTTGTATGATCAGTATGCAGTGTTTTCATGGTATAATACCTTTGTATATTCTATCAAGGAAATCATTGTTTCTGCTTTTCAGACAGTATTTCCAGAAATCAAGGGAGCTTATGAGAAAATTCGCTTTAAGGGATTGGATGTTGAATCGGCTTTTCTCTATGGTCAGGAGGCTCCGGAATACTTTACGATTTTGGAAAATGGTGTTCGTTACCAAGTATTTATGAATGATGGTCTAATGACGGGGATTTTTTTAGATCAGCATGATGTTCGTGGCTCACTTGTTGACGGTCTAGCACTAGGACAGTCGGTGTTAAATATGTTTTCTTATACAGCTGCTTTTTCCGTCGCGGCAGCTTTAGGTGGAGCTATTCAGACAACTTCCGTTGATTTAGCTAAGCGTTCGCGGGAACTGTCACAAGCACACTTTATAGCAAATGGTCTGACATTGGATGCTCATCAATTTATTGTGATGGATGTCTTTGATTACTTCAAATATGCGAAACGTAAATCTTTATTCTATGATGTGATTGTCCTAGACCCACCAAGTTTTGCTAGAAATAAAAAGCAGACATTTTCAGTAGCTAAAGATTATCATAAATTAATTTCAGCATCCTTGGAGATTTTAAATGCTGGCGGAATCATTATCGCATCTACTAATGCTGCCAATGTCTCCGTTGATAAATTTAAAAGACAAATCGAAAAAGGATTTAAGGGTAGAAAATACCGTTATATAGCAAGTTATCGCTTACCAACTGATTTTACAGTTAATAAAAATGATGAAAGTAGTAATTACCTTAAGGTCTTTACGATACAGGTAGATAAATGAAAATAGTTGTTCCTATCATGCCCAGAAGTCTTGAAGAGATAGAGACAATTGATGTTGGCAGTTTATCCGAAGCGGATTTGATTGAATGGAGAGCGGACTATCTTCCGAAAGAGGAGATTCTCAAAGTAGCACCAGCTATATTTGAAAAATGTCATGGTAAGGAAGTGATCTTCACTATTCGTACCACCAAAGAAGGTGGCTACTTGGACTTAGATGCTCAAGAATATGTTGACTTGATTAAGGAGGTTGCTGCCTTCTATCAACCAGATTATATTGATTTTGAGTATTACTCCTATCAATCTGTTTTTGAACAAATGCTTGAATTTCCTAATCTAGTCTTGAGTTACCATAATTTCAAGGAAACTCCAGCCAATTATTTGGAAATTATGTCTGAATTAACAAGTTTATCTCCTGCAGTTGTCAAAATGGCGGTCATGCCTCGTTCGGAACAAGATGTTTTGGATGTAATGAATTATACCCGTGGCTTTAAGACTTTGAATACAGAGCAGAAATTTGCAACGATTGCAATGGGGGAACTTGGAAAATTAACACGAATTGCAGGTCGGATTACCGGTTCTTGTTGGACATTTGCTAGTTTTGATGAAGCCTCTGCACCGGGTCAAATATCCCTTCAACATACTCGTAAGTTTTTGGAAATATTGGAGAAGTAAATATGCGTTATTTAACATCAGGAGAATCTCATGGTCCACGTTTAACGGCTATCATTGAAGGTGTTCCTGCTGGCCTACCGTTGACAGCTGAGGATATTAATGTAGAGTTGAAACGGCGTCAAGGTGGCTATGGTCGTGGTAGTCGGATGCAAATTGAAACAGATTGTGTAGAGATTACAGCAGGAGTTCGGCATGGTCAAACAACTGGTGCTCCTATTACGCTTAATGTGACAAATAAAGACCATCAAAAATGGTTGGATATTATGTCTGTTGAAGATATTGAAGATAAACTAAAAAGCAAACGTCGAATTAGACATCCTCGTCCAGGACATGCAGATTTAGTGGGCGGTATGAAATATCGTTTCAGCGATTTACGTAATTCATTAGAACGATCTAGCGCTCGAGAAACGACAATGCGAGTAGCAGTCGGTGCGGTTGCTAAGCGTATTTTATCAGAGTTAGGTATTGACATTGCTAACCATGTAGTTGTTTTTGGAGGTCGCGAAATAGAGGTGCCAGATGGTTTGACAGTTGCTGAAATTCGTGAGTTAGCTGCAACGTCAGATGTGTCCATTGTCAATCGAGAGTGTGAAGAAGAAATTAAGGCTTATATTGATCAAATTAAGCGTGATGGTGATACGATTGGTGGCGTAGTTGAAACGATCGTTGGTGGTGTTCCTGCTGGTCTAGGTTCCTATGTGCAATGGGATAGAAAGTTAGATGCTAAATTAGCTCAAGCAGTAGTATCTATCAATGCTTTTAAAGGAGTTGAATTTGGTGTTGGTTTCCAAGCAGGCTATCTAAAGGGTAGTCAGGTAATGGACGAAATTCTCTGGTCACAAGAAGAAGGTTATACTCGAAGAACAAACAATTTAGGTGGTTTTGAAGGTGGCATGACCAATGGACAACCGTTGGTAATTCGTGGTGTCATGAAGCCTATTCCTACGCTTTATAAGCCACTAATGTCTGTAGATATAGACACTCATGAACCGTATAAGGCTACAGTTGAACGTTCAGACCCTACGGCATTGCCAGCAGCAGGTGTCGTGATGGAGTCAGTCGTTGCAACAGTTATTGCAACAGAACTACTAGAGAAATTTTCTTCTGACAATATGGAAGAATTGAAACTTGCCTTTACTAGTCATTGCGACTACGTGAGAAATTTCTAGGTGAAAAATGACGAAAAACATTTTGATTGTCGGCTTGGGATTGATAGGTGCTTCCTTGGCTTTATGTATTCGAAAACAGCATCCAGGTTATCATCTTTTGGGATTTGACACGAATGCTGTTTCCTGTCAGATTGCGCTAGAACAAAACTTAGTACATCAAGTATCTTCTGAACTTGAAGATGTCGCTGTTATGGCTGATGTTATTATTCTTTGTGTCCCTATTAAGACATCCATTTTGTTACTCAAAGAGTTGAGTCAGATGGAGTTAAAGGAGCATGTTTTAGTTACAGATACGGGTTCTACTAAGACAGCTATCGTAGCTACTGCTGAAACATATCTGGCACCTAAAAAACTTGATTTTATTGGCGGACATCCTATGGCTGGTAGTCACAAGTCTGGTATTGGAGCAGCAAATGTCCATTTGTTTGAAAATGCCTATTTTATTTTAACGCCTTGCTCTTTAACGAAGTCAGATACGGCAACAAAATTGATGGATATATTATCAGGAACAGATGCTCGTTTTATCCAAGTTAATCCTCAAGAACATGACTATATTACTAGTCAAGTTTCTCATTTTCCTCATGTTTTAGCATCTAGTTTGATGCATCAAGCTGGAGAATACGCTGCAGACTACCCTTTTACAAATAATTTTGCAGCTGGTGGCTTCAGGGATATGACAAGAATTGCAGAAAGTGAACCGGATATGTGGACGAGCATTCTCCTGACAAATCCAGAAGCTATTATTGAACGAATAGATGATTTTCAAACTCGTTTAACGAATATAGTAGCTTTATTGAAAGCAAGAAAAGAAGAGGAAATCTGGCAATTTTTTGATCAAGGTCGACAAATTCGAAAGGTGATGGAAATTCATAAGAGAGCTGGTGTAGATTCGTTTTATGATTTATTTATCAATGTTCCCGATGAAGAAGACACGGTTTTAAACGTATTGGAAATATTACGTGGCATTTCTATCGTAAATATTCGCATCAATGAAGAAAACCGTGAGGATATACATGGGATACTACAAATTACGTTTAAAAATAAGGAAAATTTGGATGAAGCTGCAAACCGTTTGAAGAAACAAACAAGCTACCAAATTTACTTGGATTAGGAGGAAAACTTATGTCAACCAATATTTATGATATCGCAAATGAGTTGGAACGAGCTATTCGAAACTTACCGGAGTATAAAGCTGTAGAGGCTGCGAAGGTTTCAGTTGATAATGATTTAGAAGCTAAGAAAATTTTAGAGGACTATGCTTCTTTCCAAAAGAGTATTCAAAGTAAATTACAGACTGGCGAAGTTCCAACAGAAGATGATCAAACACGTTTAATGGACCTTAATAAGAAAATTCAAACGCATTCACTCTTATCGGAATATTTTAACAAACAGCAACAGTTGAGTGTGTATATAGCTGATTTGGAACGCATTATTTTCAAACCCCTAAATGATCTATTGTAAAAATAGCTGAATACTTGTTTTATCACGGTAGATTTAATAAGTTGCTCATATTTTGTAGAGATGACGAATGGTCCTATTTGTTACGGTCCTTGCTTGACAATTTATTTTATTAGGTCTACAATATAGTTGGTATATGGTTATAACCAGTTTGCAGTTCTTATATCAATTAAGGAGATGTTATGACATTATTTATTAAAGCAAAGTCTATCGTTTTACCTGATAACGAAGTAGAGGCAGCTTATTTAGAGATTACAGATAGTGGTAAATTTGGTCGTATCTTGACTGAAAAACCAGATGGAGATATTGTTGATTATTCCGATTTTCATATAGCTCCGGGATTAGTTGATACTCATATTCATGGCTATGCTTCTCATGATGTAATGGACAATGATTTTGAAGGCATAAAAGTTATTTCAGAGGAACTTCTCTCTTGTGGTGTTACTTCATGGTTGCCTACGACACTGACAGATTCTACAGAGAACTTGGATGCTGTTTGTGAAACTCTTGGTCAACATGCAGGACAAGAAACTGGTGCTAAGATTCAAGGAATTTTTTTAGAGGGTCCATTTTTTACCGAAAAATACAAGGGTGCTCAGAATCCTAAGTATATGAGTGATCCGTCTATTGAAAAATTGGAGAAGTGGCATAGTTTATCGAAAGGTTTGGTAAACAAGATTGCGATTGCTCCGGAAAGAGAAGGTGTTCGAGAATTTATAGAGTTTGCTAATAGTAAAGATATTCGGACAGCACTCGCTCATAGCGATGCAACCTATGACCAAGCTACTACTGCAGTAGAGGCAGGTGCAACTATTTTTGTTCATGTGTACAATGGAATGAGTGGTTTGCATCATCGTGAACCGGGTATGGTCGGTGCCGCATTAAATTTGCAAGATGTTTATGCTGAAATGATTTGTGATGGCCACCATGTCCATCCTGCAGCAGCAGAGATTGTAGTTAGGGCACGCGGAGCTAAGGAAACAGTTCTTATTACTGACTGTATGCGTGCAGGAGGATTAGGAGACGGAGAATCACGTCTTGGTGAATTTGAAGTTCTTGTAAAAGATGGAGCTGCTCGATTGAAAGATAATGGCAGTTTAGCCGGTTCTATTTTGAAATTAATTGAGGCAGTTCAAAATGTTGTGAAATGGGGTTTAGTGAGTTTGCCAGATGCTCTTAGAATGGCCTCATTGGCGCCAGCTCGTTCTGTGAAGATTGACCATGTATGCGGGAAAATTGCGGAGGGGCGTGCAGCAGATTTTATTGTAGTGGATGATCAAGGGAAATTGCAAGCAACTTACCTTGATGGTATAAAACGATTTGGTTAATGTTACGCTATTAGAAAGCATGGTTTTATTTACTAAACTGTAGATAGTTAAAAACTTGCAAATACTATTCTAGATTTTATTAGGAGGATTCTAATGACAAAATTACAGCTTTCTCAAGCTAAGTTCGAACATATGACACGCTTGTCAAATGGTGATAAGGTGATTGCAGCTTTAGCAATTGACCAACGTGGTGCGTTGAAACGCTTACTAGCTGCAGCAGCAGGTGGTGGTGAGTTTGGAGATGATATTCTCATTGACTTCAAAAAAGTGGTTTCAAGCGATTTAACACCTTATGCGAGTTCGATTCTGTTGGATGCTGAATATGGTGTTCCTGCATCGGAACTTCGTCATGTTGATTGTGGATTTATTGCAGCTTATGAGAAAACAGGCTATGATGCCTCTACACCGGGACGTTTGCCAGATCTTCTGCCAAATTGGTCTGCCAAACGAATCAAGGAATTAGGTGCAGATGCAGTTAAAATTTTGCTCTATTATGATGTAGATGATAAGCCAGAAATCAATGATATCAAGCATGCATGGGTAGAACGTATTGGTAGCGAGTGTCTAGCTGAAGAGATTCCATATTTTGTCGAAATTTTGACATATGATGCAAGTGACATGGATGTTACTTCTCGTGAGTATGCTGCTCTTAAACCTCATAAGGTAAATGGAGCGATGCGTGAATTTAGCAAACCACGTTACAATGCAGATGTTCTTAAGGTAGAAGTGCCAGTTAACATGAATTTCGTTGAAGGCTACACGAATGAAGAGCCTGTTTATACAGTTGAGGAAGCTAAAGCTTTCTTTAAGCAACAATCAGAAAGTACTCACTTACCTTATATCTATTTGAGTGCTGGTGTTTCTGCAAAACTTTTCCAAGAAACTTTGGTTTTTGCTAAAGAAGCTGGTTCTGACTTTAATGGAGTTCTTTGCGGTCGTGCAACTTGGAAAGATGCAGTAGCTATTTTTGCAAGTCAAGGTGAAGAGGCTGCTAAGGCTTGGTTGGCTGATCAAGGTCGACAAAATATGGAAGAATTAAATGCTGTATTAGCTGAAACTGCACGCCCTTGGACAGAAAAAGTAGAAGTGAAGTAGTTTCATTATTAATGACATTAAAATAAACTGAAATTGTATTTCAGTTTATTTTTTTACCATGCTGTGAAATTTTATAGTAAATAGAATAAAATAATTAAAAAATCTGAAAATTTATTCAACTTTTCTATTGACAAATTGAGTAAAAACAGTTATCATAGATAAAAATTAGAAACGAAAGGAAAACGGATATGTTACAAAAGTGTCAAAAGCAAGTAGCCACTCATACTTATTTTTACAGCTATTTTAGATAGTGTTTGTAGACATGGTAGAACATGGATGCAAACACGGGAACGTAAAGTTTGTATCTATGTGGCTGTAGTTATTTTGACATGTGCCTCATAGATGATACATCTAAATGGCACGAAGTATTCAATCTGTTTTTATAATACAGTTGGAATATAGGGACCGTTTAGTGTATAGTCTAGGCGGTCCTTTTCCATTTGTTAATAATGATGTAATAAAAAGGAGAAAATCATGGGATTTAAAAAAATTATTTTAAGCTCAGTTGCTTTGTTATCAGCAATAACGCTTGTAGCATGCAATTCAGAGAAGTCTAGTTCAACTTCGGTCAAAGTTGGAATTATCCAATATGCAGAACACGAAGCCTTGACTTCAGCACGTGAGGGATTTGTTGAGGCACTTGAAGAAGGTGGCTTCAAAGAGGGAGATAATCTAACGATTGATTTGCAAAATGCACAAGGAGATCAAGCGAACTTGCAAACAATGGTTGAAAAATTAGCTGGTAAAAATGATCTGAACTTTGCGATTGCCACTCCTGCTGCACAGGCTATGTTGAATGCTGATAGTGATACGCCATCTGTTTTTACAGCAGTAACAGATCCTGTAGAAGCTGGTTTAGTTGAGATTTTAGAAGTACCGGGTGGAACGATGACAGGATCAATTGATGCAACAGATGTTGACGGACAAATTGATATGCTCGTCAAGGTTGTACCTACAGCAAAAGTTATTGGTATATTTTATAATTCTAGTGAAGTCAATTCAGCAGTTCAAGCCAAACAAGCTCAGAAAGCTTTAGAAGCAAAAGGAGTGAAAGTGGAAGTGGCTACAGTAACTTCAACGAATGATGTACAGCAGACAATGACTTCTTTAGCAGGAAAAGTAGATGCTATCTACCTTCCAACTGATAATACAGTTGCTTCAACAGCTTCTACTATTGGTGATGTATTGAAGCAAGCAAAGGTTCCATCGATGGGAAGTGATGCCGCTGTAATTGATGCTGCTCTATTTACTTATGGTGTAGATTATAAAGCAATCGGTGTGCAAGCTGGTGAACTTGCTGTAAAGATCCTAAATGGAGAAAAAACAGCTAAGTTGTCTGTTCAAAAACCTAATTCAGCTGCTATTGTGGTAAATGAAGAAATGGCCAAAGTTTTAGGAATTGATCCACAAGTTATTAAAGACTTAGAGAAATAAGTAACACAAAGGAGAATGATATGTATTATAGTAAAATAAAAAAATTGGGTATGATGTCATTGATGGCACTGAGTATGGCAACTCTTGCAGCTTGTTCATCAGGAACGTCTGAAAAAACTTCATCTGAAACGGTAAAAGTAGGTGTTCTACAATATATGGAACACGAGTCGTTGACTGCAGCGCGTAAGGGATTTGTCGCAGAATTGGAAGCAAATGGTTACAAAGAAGGAGAAAAATTAGTTCTTGATTATCAAAATGCACAAGGTGACCAAGCTAATCTTCAAACGATTTCAGAACAATTGATTAAAAACGATGATATTGTACTAGCAATTGCTACTCCATCTGCACAAAGTTTAGCGACTGTATCAACAAAGACTCCAATTTTGTTTACAGCAGTAACAGATCCATTATCTGCTGACTTAGTAGAAACAATTGAAAAGCCCGGAGGACTATTAACAGGTACATCTGATCAAGCTCCAATTGATAAACAAGTTGAGTTATTGGGACAAGCAGTGCCAAATGCTAAAACAGTTGGAATTTTGTATACGACGAGTGAACGTAACTCAGAAGTACAAGTAGATCAAGCAAAAGATTTACTAGAAAAAGCTGGATACAAAGTCGTTGTCAAGGGTATCACTTCGACAAATGAAGCACAAGATGCAGCGACTAGTTTAATGAAAGGTGTTGATGCTGTCTTTGTTCCAACGGATAATACAGTTGCATCAACGATGAGTATGATTGGAGAATTGTCTATTCAGTATAAGGTTCCAGTGATTGGTGGATCAACCGATATGGTAGATGAGGGTGGTCTATTAACCTATGGTACAAATTATGAAGCACTTGGACGCCAAACAGCGAAAATGGCTATTAAAATTATTGAAGGTGCTAAGATTCAAGATATTGCAGTGGAGTATCCAGAGACAGTTAGTCTGCATGTGAATGAAGAAATGGCAAAACAATTAGGAATTGATGTTTCTAAGCTATCTGTATCAGAATAATAGTAATAGATAACTCACTACTAAATGATGTTAAAAGGAGAAAATTGTGGATATTATTTTATCAAGTGTCTCGCAAGGCTTACTTTGGTCAGTTATGGCAATTGGTGTTTACTTGACATTTCGTATTTTAGATATTGCTGATTTGACAGCAGAAGGTGCATACCCCCTTGGTGCAGCAGTTTGTGCGACAGGTATTGTAAATGGGGTCAATCCGTTATTGGCAACTCTTTTGGCTTTTCTGGCTGGTATGGGCGCAGGATTGATTTCTGGACTTCTACATACAAAATTAAAAATTCCAGCTCTTCTGACAGGGATTGTTACTCTAACAGGTCTTTATTCGATCAATTTAAAAATATTAGGTAAAGCAAATGTCGCTTTGCTCAAACAAGAGACGTTAGTAACACAATTACAAGCATTTGGTCTGACAAAAACAAATGCAGTCTTATTGATTGGCGTTGTGTTTGTACTCATTGTTATTGCTTTATTAACACTGTTGATGAATACTCAAATTGGTCTTGCAATCCGATCAACAGGGGATAATATTCCTATGAGTGAAGCCAATGGTATCAATGTAGATAATATGAAAATATATGGTTACATGATTTCAAATGGTCTAATTGCTCTTTGTGGAGCTTTACTGACACAAAACAATGGTTATGCAGACTTGAATTCTGGCACAGGTACCATTGTTATAGGTTTGGCATCTGTTATTATAGCAGAAGTGATGTTGCGTAATTTACGTCTTGGTTTACGTTTGTTGTCTGTTGTACTGGGTGCAGTGATTTATCGATTAATCATCCTTGCTATCTTGCAAATTCCTGGTATGGATGCCGATTTAGTAAAACTCTTCTCCGCGATTTTATTGGCAACAGTTTTGTATGTACCAGAGTTACAGAAGAAACTCAATATTCGCCGTCCAGTACAAAATGGAAATGCTTAGGAGGACATAATGAGTACAATTTTATCAATCCAAAAGATTCACAAAACTTTTGAAGTGGGAACTGTGAATGAAAATCATGTGCTTCGTGGATTAAGTTTAGAAGTAAAAGAAGGTGACTTTATCTCCATTATCGGTGGTAATGGTGCTGGTAAATCAACATTTATGAACTCTTTAGCTGGAGCATTGACAATTGATTCTGGTGATATTTTACTGGAAGGTCAGTCAATCAAACAGATTTCTGCTGCGAAACGTTCAAAAGATATCAGCCGTGTATTTCAAGATCCAAAAATGGGAACAGCCTCGCGTTTGACAATTGAAGAAAATATGGCAATTGCCTATCGACGCGGTCTTTCACGTGGTCTGAGTTGGGGTGTAAAAGATAACGAACGTGCTATTTTTAAAGAAGCATTGAAAGAATTGGGGCTTGGGTTAGAAAATCGAATGAAGGTTGACACTCAGTTTTTATCAGGCGGTCAAAGACAGGCGCTGACTTTAATGATGGCTTCGTTGGTGAAACCAAAAGTCTTACTATTAGACGAACACACAGCAGCACTGGATCCTAAAACAAGTGATATGGTGATGGAACTAACTCAGAAAATTATAAACAATCACCGATTGACAGCATTAATGATTACTCATAATATGGAAAATGCTATTCAATACGGCAATCGTTTGGTTATGTTGCATCGGGGACAAATTGTTGTGGATGTAGAAGGGGAAGAAAAGAAGAATTTAACCGTTCAAAATCTTATGGAACTTTTTTATAAAAATAGTGGTGAAAAATTAACAGATGATGAGATGATTCTGTAAGAGTTGATTGGTTAGGAGTGAACATGGTAGAGTATATTAGCGGACAGACCAAGACAGTTTGTATTTTAGCGACTCCTATCTCCCATAGTTTATCCCCGCTCATGCACAATACAGCTTATAATCAATTAGGATTAGATTATGTTTATCTAGCTTATGAAGTGGGAGTAGAGCAGCTAGAAGATGCTGTCAAGGGAATAAGAGCATTGGGAATACGAGGTGCAAATGTTTCTATGCCGAATAAGCAAGCAATTTTAGCTTATCTAGATGAAATTTCACCAGAAGCCAAGTTGATTGGTGCAGTTAATACTGTCGTCAACAAGGATGGTAGTGGTCATCTAATCGGTTACAATACAGATGGTATTGGTGCGATGGAGTCTCTTCGAGAAGAAGGAATAGAGATTGCTAATCAAGTGATTACGTTAGCAGGAATTGGTGGTGCTGGTCGTGCAATTGCAGTTCAAGCAGCGTTAGATGGAGCTAAGGAGATCCGTATTTTCAATAATCCAAGTCAAAATTTTGAGAGTGCGATTGCATTACTTCATCAACTCAATCAATTAACAGAGTGTACTCTTACTTTACATAGTCTTCAAGATAGAGAGAGTTTTCATCAGTCCATTCGAGAAAGTGATATTTTTATAAATGCCACTGGAGTGGGAATGAAACCACTAGAAGACGAAAGTTTATTGCAAATAGAGGGAGTTATTCATCCTCGTTTGGTAGTTTATGATATTATATATACACCTAGGGAAACTAAGTTATTAGCTTTTGCAAAGGCACAAGGTGCCTATAAAGTGATAAATGGTTTGGGTATGATTCTACATCAAGGGGCAGCAGCTTTTCAGCTCATTACTGGGGAAAAAATGCCTGTTGATTCAGTCAGAGACATTGTGTTTCAAGAAAAATAAGGAGAACGCTATGATAGTTATTGTTGATAAGAAGATAAGTGATGGTGCGTTAGAAAGTATCGTTAGCCAATTAAAAGATTATGGTTGTGAAGTGCAACTAAATCATGGTATTCAAGATCTTATTTTAGGAGTAATTGGTGATACAACTCAAATTCCTGTCAAGCATTTTGAATCACTTGAACATGTTAAGCGTGTGATGAAAGTGTCAGCTCCTTATAAAAAAGCCAGTCGTACGATGCATCCAGACGATTCGATTTTTACCATTGATGGAACTTCTATTGGTGGTGACCATTTTGCAATGATTGCAGGACCATGTTCGGTTGAATCTGAAGAACAACTGATGCACATTGCTCGTCGCGTGAAGGCATCAGGAGCAACCATGCTTCGTGGCGGTGCTTATAAACCTCGCACATCTCCGTATTCTTTCCAAGGGATGGGGACAGAAGGACTTCGTCTCTTGCAACAAGCAAAAGCAGAAACAGGTTTGCCAATTGTATCAGAGTTGATGGGAACAGACCATTTGGATGAATTTGTTGAAATGGTTGATGTGATTCAGATTGGTGCACGAAACATGCAAAATTTTGACCTTTTGAAAGCAATTGGTCAAACAAAGAAACCAATTCTATTAAAACGAGGACTATCGGCAACTTATGAGGAATGGTTGATGTCTGCGGAGTATGTCATGGCTGGAGGAAACAATAATGTTATTCTCTGTGAACGCGGTATTCGGACCTATGATCAGACGACTAGAAATGTTTTTGATTTACAAGCTGTACCAGTTATTCAAAAGCATTCTCATCTGCCAATTGTTGTAGATCCTTCTCATGCAGGAGGGTATACTTATCTAGTAGAGCCCATGGCTAAGGCCGGTGTTATGGCAGGAGCCAACGGTATTACTGTCGAAGTTCATCACGATCCAGCTAATGCTCTTTCGGATGGTCAACAGGCTTTGACACCAGATCAATTTGACGATATGATGGCTGTGATTAAGGTATTATTGGATATCGAGAAGAAAAAACTTGGTTAACAAGGGAGAAATTTATGAAAGAAGTCTATGTTGATTTAGGTTCTCGTAGCTATACTATCTATATTGAAAATGGGCTTCGTCATCGTTTTTTAGACTATATCCGTCCATTTGCTAAAGGTAAACGAATCTTTATCCTAACAGATGAAAATGTGTATCAGCATTATGGTCTATACTTGAAACAGCAATTATCAACTGATTTTCAAGTGGGGATAAACATTTTACCAGCGGGTGAACAAACCAAAGATTTTACTAATCTTCAGCCTATTTTTGAGGAATTATTAGCATTTGGGTTGACACGTAGTGATTTGCTGATTGCTTTAGGAGGAGGAGTTATTGGAGATTTAACTGGTTTTATCGCTGCCTCCTATCTTCGTAGTATTGATTTTATTCAGATTCCAACCTCTCTTTTGGCTCAAGTGGATTCTAGTGTTGGTGGTAAAGTTGGCGTAGATTTAGCACAAGGGAAAAATGTTGTTGGAGCATTTTATCAGCCCAAAACAGTATTGATTGATCCTGAAATGCTGGAGACTCTCTCAGATCATTTTTTCAATGATGGGATGGCAGAAGTAATTAAATACGGTTGTATAAAAGATCGAAAACTGTTTGAACTGTTGGAAAAGCTTGGCAATCGTTCTGCTGTTATGAAACAGATTGAAGATATTGTTTATATTTGTTGTGATATTAAACGCCAAGTGGTAGAAGATGATGAGCGAGATCTTGGAGAGCGTTTGAAATTAAATTATGGACATACTCTGGGGCATGCATTAGAAGTCGCTACATCTTATCAAGTATATTCACATGGTCAAGCCATTTCTATTGGAATGGTGGCTGCTAACCAATTAGCAATTGCAGTAGAGCTGTTGGAGAAGACAGAAGCAATACGGATAGAGAACCTGTTGAAAGCTTTTCAGTTGCCTGTACATGTGAATACAGATTTGCTTCAATCTGCCTTACCATTTATTGCAACAGATAAAAAGAACCTCGATAATCAGTTAAATATCATACTACTGGATGAAATAGGACATTCTCTCATTTATCCATCTTCTAGTAGTATTTATAACCAGTTGGTTTAGTAAACCGGTCTTAAGACTGGTTTTTTCCATATTTATTGTGAAATGTTCAGAACATTTTATGGGATTATGATAGAATAATAGTTATAGCATATTTAGGAGATGGGATGAAATTAAGAACCAATATTCAGCAGTTATCAGGAACAATTCGTGTTCCAGGAGATAAATCC
Organism: Streptococcus suis; assembly: GCA_029593505.1. GTDB lineage: Bacteria > Bacillota > Bacilli > Lactobacillales > Streptococcaceae > Streptococcus > Streptococcus suis_AG. Next base: position 17,029 of record JAKTNI010000002.1, on the reverse strand, counting down.
ATTAGTCATCGATCCATTATTTTTGGAAGTTTGTCTAAGGGAGTAACTAAGGTTTATGACATCTTACGTGGTGAGGATGTGTTGTCTACCATGCAAGTGTTTCGTGAGTTAGGAGTGACCATAGAGGATAAAGGAGAACTTGTAGAGGTTCATGGTGTCGGTTTTCATGGATTGAAAGCTCCTAAAAAACCTTTGGATATGGGAAATTCAGGTACCTCTATCCGTTTGATTGCAGGCGTGTTAGCTGGACAAGAGTTTGAAGCTACAATGTTTGGAGATGATTCATTATCTAAGCGACCGATGGATCGTGTGACACTGCCGCTTCGTCAGATGGGAGTGACCATTTCAGGGCAAACAGATAAGGATTTTCCTCCTTTGGTCATAAAAGGAACAGGGCAGTTGAAACCAATCTCATATACTCTACCAATGGCTTCTGCTCAAGTGAAATCAGCTTTGTTATTTGCCGCTTTACAAGCAGAGGGAGAAACTATAATTCTTGAGAAAGAAATTACTCGTAATCATACAGAGGATATGATTGTGCAATTTGGTGGACAGTTGTCGGTTCATGGTAAGGAAATTCGTATAAAAGGTGGTCAAGAATTTGTTGCTCAAGATATTGTAGTGCCGGGTGATATCTCTAGTGCAGCCTTTTGGCTGGTTGCGGGATTGATTGTACCTGGTGCTATCATCACACTGGAAAATGTTGGAATAAATGAGACGCGTACGGGAATATTAGATGTCATACGAGCAATGGGGGGAACACTGACGCTTTCAGATGTTGATGCTCTCCATAAATCAGCTACGATTACAGTCGAGTATTCTAAATTACATGGTACAGAGATTGCTGGTGAATTGATTCCACGTTTGATTGATGAATTGCCTATTATTGCTTTGTTAGCTACTCAGGCGACTGGAACGACTGTGATTCGGGATGCAGAGGAGTTGAAAGTAAAAGAGACAGATCGGATACAGGTGGTAGCAGATGCTTTGAATAGTATGGGAGCTAGAATTGAACCGACTGAAGATGGAATGATTATTCATGGAAGGACATCGCTTCATGGTGCAAATATCAATACGTATGGAGATCACCGTATTGGTATGATGGCAGCTATTGCAGCATTATTAGTCAGAGACGGTGAGGTTATATTGGAGCGTGCAGAGGCTATCAATACCAGCTACCCGACATTTTTTGATCATCTGAATAGTTTAATAGATTAGGGGAAAATATGCCACTTGTTTTATTAGGATTTATGGGAGTTGGAAAAACAACGACAGCACAATTGTTGGATATGCCTCTTTATGATATGGATCAGATTATTGAAGAGCGTATTGGCATGTCTATTGCTGAGTTTTTCAATGTAGAGGGAGAGGTAGCTTTTCGACAGATAGAGAGTGAGATATTGCAGGAATTACTAAACTTACCAGTCAATTGTCTTTTATCAACTGGTGGTGGTGTAGTGAAATCTGCTAAAAATAGGGAACTATTATTGAACAATATATCCAATAATATTCTCCTTACGGCTTCATTTGATACTGCGTACAATCGCATTAAAAATGATAAGCAGGCTAATCGTCCGCTATTCTTACAGCATAGTAAAGAAGAATTTGAAGCGATCTATAAAGAGCGAATGGACTTATATACAGGATTAGCTGCCACCATTATTGATACAGACCAACTTACCCCAGAGCAAGTAGCAAGGAAGATTTTATGCAAGTAGCTTATTTAGGACCACGTGGGTCTTTTACGCATCAAGTTGTCAAGCAGGCCTTTCCACAAGCGATATTATTGGCCTTTGAAACCATTACGGATGTTATGAAAGCTTATGAAAGAGAAGAAGTTTCTTACTCTGTCATTCCAGTTGAAAATTCGATTGAAGGTAGCGTCCACGAGACAATTGATTATCTATTTCATAAAGCAGAGATGCATGCAGTTGCAGAGATTGTTCAACCAATTGCTCAGCAATTGTTAGCAGTTAAGGATCAGAATACGATTGAGGTTATTTACTCACATCCACAAGCTATTGCCCAAAGTAAAACATTCATTCAGAAGTATTTTCCACAGGCTCGTTTGGAGATAACAGCCAGTACGGCTTATGCAGCACGTTTTGTGGCGGAGAATCCTGACAACCCTTTTGCAGCTATTGCTCCACATGCAGCATCGCTTGAGTATGGTTTGAAAGTGATTGCTCAAGATATTCAAGAAGTAAGTGAGAATTTTACGCGCTTTTGGGTGTTAGGACACACAGTTCCTGATATCGCATTACCTAAAGTGTGTAAAAAAGTTTCTTTAGCTTTAACGTTGCCAAACAATCAACCGGGATCTTTGTATAAAGCTATGTCTGTTTTTTCATGGAGAGGTATTAACTTGACCAAAATTGAAAGCCGTCCGTTAAAAACTGTACTAGGAGAGTATTTTTTTATTGTAGATATTGACAATCAGTCAGAAGACTTGTTATCATACTCATTGAAAGAGTTGAATAGTTTAGGGATATCGTATAAAATATTAGGGAATTATCAGGTTTATGTTACGAGCTAGGATGAAGAGAAGCAAGTGAATAGAAACAATGGTATGTTGACTCATCACGAAGAGTTGAGGTTAGATTATTTACAAAAAAATATCCATTACTTGAACGATAAAGAACATCAAGAATTGGATTACTTACTTTATAAACAAGATCTTGGAAGACAATATGGAAGCTCAAATCGTACTGGACGTTCTTCACATCATTTAGTGAACAAGAATAGAGAGGATAGTGTTGACGAAGAGTATCTCGGTGAGGAGCGTTTACTACCGGTTTATCCTGAACGGAAGACGAGGATGAAAAAACGGAAACAAAAGAAAGTAAGAGTTTCTTCTTCTCGAATCCTCTCAGAAAAACCTAAAGCTAAGAAAGTACGTAAAAAAGGAAAGTTAAAAAAATTTATTGCTTTTCTATTATTGTCTATTATCTGTTTGTTGATTGCAATGGGGTATAATTTTATTAAGGGGATGAATAGTATCAGTCAGAAGCCCGTAACAGAAGTGTTTAATGGTGTTGATACTGCTGATGGTATAAATATCCTCATTCTTGGGACAGACGGGCGTACAGGAGAATATGCTGGAGAAACTAGAACAGATACCATTATGGTACTGAATGTCAACAATAAAGATAATAAAGTAAAACTTGTGAGCTTTATGCGTGATACGTTGGTAGATATTGATGGTTATGAGTATAAAATCAATGCTGCATATACTTTGGGAGAGCAGTATAATCAACAGGGAGCAGAAGAAGTGCGTAAGACTTTAAAACATAATTTTGATATTGATGTGAAGTACTATGCGATGGTTAATTTTGCTACATTTGCCACTACGGTTGACACCTTATTTCCCGAAGGTGTAACTATTGATGCTCAATTTTCGACGATTGATAGTCTAGCAGTTGATTCTGTTGAAGTTCCGAATGATTTACAACTGGAAGAAAATGCACCTGCTTACCAAACGATTCAAGTGGGGACTCAGCAAATGGATGGAAAAACCTTGCTGAATTATGCTCGTTTTCGTTCGGATGATGAAGGAGATTTTGGACGAACCAAGCGCCAGCAACAAGTACTCTCAGCGATTATCACACAGTCTAAGAATCCGATGAAATTGTTTTCTGGAGCTGAGGCGTTGGGGAAAGTAGTTGCTATGACTCCAACGACGGTCCCTCAACATTTTATGTGGTTACAAGGACCGGGGCTTGTTTTAGATGCAGCTAATGAGATTGAAAGGATTACCATTCCAGAATATGGGGATTGGATTGATGATTATGATATGTACGGTGGACTGGCATTGCGTATTGATTTTGATAAGTATCAACAGCGTTTAGCAGAATTAGGTTTGCGTTAAGAAATATGGTATACTAGAAAGTGACTTAGGTCACTTTTTTAGTGGTCTTATAAAGTAGAAAGTAGATATATGTTGAAAAAAAATGATATTGTTGAAGTAGAAATTGTTGATTTGACTCATGAGGGTCAAGGTGTTGCTAAATGGGATGGTTTTGTCTTTTTTGTGGAGAATGCTCTTCCGGGAGAGAAAATTATGATGCGTGTTCTTAAAGTCAATAAAAATAGTGGATTTGGCAAGGTTGAGAGCTATATAACGGTATCCCCTGAACGCAATCAGGATGTTGATTTGATTTATTTGAGAACAGGGATTGCTGATTTGGGACACATGAACTATTCCGCACAACTGGCATTTAAAAGGAAACAAGTTGAAAGCAATTTACGTAAGATTGCTGGTATTTCGTATGTTACTGTTAAAGATACTCTGGGAATGGAGCATTCGCTGGCTTATAGAAATAAAGCTGCTATACCTGTTCGTCGTGTTAATGGACAACTAGAAATAGGTTTTTTCCGTAAACATTCCCATGATTTGATTCCTATTGACAATTTTTTGATTCAAGATAAAGAAATTGATGCTCTCATCAACTTTACTCGTGATGTATTGCGTCGTTTTGATATGAAACCTTATGATGAAAAAGAGCAGACGGGACTTATTCGGAATCTCGTTGTTCGACGTGGTCATTATACAGGACAAATGATGCTTATTTTTGTTACAACACGTCCTAAAATGTTTCGTGTAGAGCAGATAATTGAGAAGATTGTTGAGAAATTTCCAGCAGTTGTTTCGATTATTCAAAATATCAATGATAAAAATACCAATACGATTTTTGGTACAGATTTTCGTACACTTTATGGCAGAGATGTTATTGAAGATCAAATGTTGGGCAATACATATGAAATATCAGCTCAATCTTTTTATCAGGTTAATACAGAGATGGCAGAGAAGCTATATCAAGTAGCTATTGAGTTTGCAGAATTAACTTCTGATGACATTGTGATTGATGCGTATTCGGGTATTGGAACGATAGGATTGTCTTTAGCAAAGCAAGTTCAGCATGTGTATGGTGTAGAAGTTGTTGAGAAAGCTGTTCGAGATAGCAGGAAAAATGCAGGAAAAAATGGTCTGACAAATGTTACTTATGTTTGTGATAGTGCAGAGTCTGCTATGCAAAAATGGATTACAGACGGAATCAGACCGACAGTTATTTTTGTTGATCCTCCTCGTAAAGGACTGACAGAAAGTTTTATTACAGCAAGTGCTTCTGTTCAACCTGATAAAATCATTTATATTTCATGTAATGTTGCAACTATGGCGCGTGATATTAAATTATATAATCAGTTAGGATACAAACTGGTGAAAGTACAGCCAGTTGATCTTTTTCCGCAGACACACCACGTGGAGTGCGTAGTGTTGCTACAACGAAGTAACGGGTAAAAATCCTTTATTTTAAGCACTTTTTCAAGCATTTTGTCTTTATTGAAAAGAGTGATTTTGACATAAAAAAGGTTCAAAAAAAGTACATTGATGTGAATGTCTGTTTGGATGTCGACTGCGTAGACAAAAAATAGATACGTCATAAAATATAATAGTTCAACGAGAACATTTTTAAAAGTGTTCTCGTTTTTTTATTTTCAGGAGGAATTCATGAAAAAGAAGGAACAATCATCACGCCAAATCGTGATGTGTCATCTCGTGGCTATTTTAGGAGTTGATATTGAGAAAGCAACTCATCTGGTTGATGAATTGGAACAACTAGGTTTAATCCTATTTGATGAATTTGGAAATGTTGGAATTTTAGCCTTGGAGGGACAATCATGAAACGTATTATCGCTAATCAATATCAAACATCAGAGCGTTATTATAAACTCCCAAAAGTCTTGTTTGAGAGTGAACGTTATAAGGATATGAAGCTGGAGGTTAAGGTAGCCTACGCGGTTTTAAAGGATCGGTTGGAGTTGTCTTTGAGTAAGGGCTGGATTGATGAGGATGGGGCTATTTACTTGATTTATTCCAATTCAAATCTGATGGCACTATTAGGCTGTTCAAAGTCAAAACTACTCTCTATCAAGAAAACCTTACGTGACTATGGCTTAATTGATGAAGTCCAACAGTCCTCTAGTGAAAAAGGTCGAATGGCAAATAAAATTTACTTGGGAGAATTAGAACATGAACCTAACTTAGTCTTACATACAGACGGGGCTAGTGTTAAAAAAACACTAGGGGGGTCAAGACTGTCCTCCAGCAGTCCACTTTATATAGTGTAAAGCGAGGCTTTTCCTCGCTTTTAGTTTAGGTCAATTTTTCCGATGAAATTGTAGTAAATATCAATCTCAATGGTGCGGTTTCGCCCAGTTCCAATAGGTTTGTGAATCACAATTTTGTCAATCAACTCGTTCACAAGAGCGACACTCAAACTTTCGATATGGGTGTAGCTTCGAATTTTTCCTATAAACCGCTCGATGTTTATTTCGTTTGTTGTCGCCTTTTTGAGCTGGCTTTCCAGTTGTTGTACAAGTTGTTTTAGTTCAGCTTGTTCAGCTTCGTAACTCTTTGAAAGCGTATTGAATCGCTCGTCTGAAATTTTGCCAAGCAAATTATCTTCATACAATTTCTGGATAAACTGGTCAATTTGTTGAATCCGCTTCTGTCCATCTGCCAACTGTTTACGTTGCTTTTTAGTTTGTTTATTGCTCTCGAGTTGAAATTGTTCCTCCAACTTTTTGAGCAATTTAGCTTCGTCCAGTTGAAGAAGATTTTGTAAATCAGAAAGTACAATCTGTTCCAAGCAATTCTTTCGAATGTAATGGGCATTTTCACAAGCCTTGATTTCTTGAGAATAAGCCGAACACTTATAGTGGTCAAGGTTGATATGGTCTTTTTGCTGAGCACAAAAGCGATGTTTGTTATCACAAGTATGGCAAAAAACCAAGCCTGCAAATATATTCTCATGACCTTTTTCAAATCGCCAACTCCGTCTCACTCTCTTGTGTCGTCTCATTTTTTGAACGATATCAAAAGTGTTTTGGTCGATAATAGCAGGGTGTGTATTTTTGAAAATTAGCCATTCGTCCTTAGGAATATCCACTCGCTTTCGATTTTTGAAGGACTTTTTTCGAGTTTTCAGGCTCACTGTATGTCCTAAATATTCCTGCCTGTCAAGTATCACTTCCAACGTTGCTCGATGCCAAATATTTTCAGAGTAAGTTTGCCTCAAACCTTTCAGTCCGTTTTTCAATCGTTGTTGATTCGGTGTTGGTGTTTTACTTTCATTTAACCAACCTGTGATTTGTGATAAATTCTCACCGTTCTTTGCCTTTTCAAAAATCCTTCGAACAATTTCGGCGGCTTCATCATCAATCAGCCAAATGTTGTGGTTGTCTGGGGATTTCTTGTAACCGTAGGGCGGATTGAATGAGATTTTTTCGCCAGCCTTTGCCTTGGCATGAAAAACAGCTTTTACTTTTTTGCTGACATCTTTAGCGTAAAGTTCATCCATTAGACTCTTTATTGGTAGGAAAATATCATTAGTCTCGCTGGGGTTGTCGCTATCAATATTATCATTCACCGCCAAAAATCGTACATCATGACTAGGAAAAGTGATTTCTGTCAATTGTCCAATCTTGATAAAATCTCGTCCCAATCTAGATAAATCCTTACAGATAAAATTACGAACTTGTCCATTTTTCACCAAAGCTAGAGCTTTGGAAATGGCAGGGCGGTTGAAATTCGTCCCTGTCCAACCGTCGTCTACGAAGAAGAGCGGATTCGAAAAGCCCTTATCTTGAACGACTTTCGCTAACATCTGCCTTTGATTGACGATAGAATTGCTCTCGGCATCCATGCGGTCATCTTGGCTCAAACGACAATAAACAACTGTAATGTCACTCAATTGCGATGTGTCAACTTGGGTATAATCTTTAATTGTCAATGATCTCATAATGGTTTCCTTTTTCGAGGGACTATCATTTACAGTGACAGTATACCTCTCTTAGGGCAAGATTGCCAGTTATTTATGCGATAAAATCATGTGTTCAATTAACTTTTCGAGACTATTGTTGCCAATGAATAGGCGGTTAATTTTAATGGTTGTGTGTCCGATTTTCAGACTTTGTTTAAGTTGTTTTGACATCTCGTCCTCCTTGTATAAACTCTGAAAACTCCTCTAGTAGTACCACTTCAAAAAGTTCCCAGTAAGCGTCTAAATCTTCCTTGATACGGTTTAACATAGCTAGCTTGCGTTTCTCATCTGGCACAATCCAAACTACTAAAGGAAAGACCTCATTTTCTCGTTGTTCAATACCTGTATTGAAGTAGGCGATGTATTGCTTGCATTTGGCAATCACTCTTCCGATATGTTCTGTGGCATGATCTGCTTCAAAAAAGTAACTTTTTTCGAATTCACCAATAGTTAGTCTCGCAAAAGCATCTGGCTTGAGTGTATGATGTGAAAATAAGGTCGCAAAACTCCGCCAACATTTTGGTTCGAAGGAAAATCTTCTAAAAATAGCTTTCTTTCGTTATGAAGTCTGTAAAGTTCCACAAACAATTGTGTCACGAATAGCTGATGCTTGAGGTGGTTGCGTGTTGGCTCATAGCGATTTTTCAATTTGAGCTTTACACTTGGCTCAATCTCACGCAGAACCTTAATGCCTTTGTGTGTGATATACCAAATGTAGGAACCGCTCCCAGCTCGCACACCACCAATACGGCGGTCAAGATGATGGATAAGACCAAGGTTGGATAGTTTTTTAGTCAGGAGATTGGCTCGCCTTGTGGCAGTTTTAGGTTTATTTTCTCTGAAATAAAGTTCCACCAACTGTTTTGTCGTAGCGTAGCGACAGCGGTTAAGCAGGCTCAAAACTTCGTAATCTCGCTTAGTTAACCTCATCTGAAACCTCCTTTTTCTTTCGTCCAATTCCAGAGAGTGGTCTTGGGCTGTGGTTGTTGGACGGCAATTCTTCGCTTAAAGTGGAACCATATCGCCTGAAACTCTCGCCGTAAATTTCGTCTTTCTTTCGAAAGGCAGGTGGTGCTGGCATGGTTTTAGTAGACAACCATTTGAAAGTATTCTTTACAATTGGCACTCTGGCATAGACCTGAAACGGAGGTAGTTGGTAGAAATCCTCAGATGAGAGTTCAGGTACGAGTCTAGCTACCTCCTTGGCTTCATTCATGGATAAACCGAAGATAATCTGGTTGTGGCAGTTGGCATAGATGGACTCTCGAAGTTGTGTGGGTAATTGCTTGGAAAACTGATTGGCTAAAATATAGCCGACTCCCAAACTTCTAGACATAGATAATGCGTCTTCTAAAGGAACTGGGAGCTTGAGATAATCCGCCACTTCGTCAATGTAGATGAAGACGGGTTTTCGAACGGTCTCCTTGGCTCTCAGAAGCGTCAATTGATACAAAGACCCCAGCAGAATGGCTCCGATGAATTTGGCGTTTTCTGTCCCAATCAAGCCCTTGTTTAGTGGAACAAGTAGAAGCCTCGGTTTATCGAAAATATCTTTCAAGGAAAACTCTCCTGAAGATATTCCCAATATCGTCCTCAAGGCTGGACGAAGCAAAACACCTCGAAATTTGTTTAGAACAGGTGAAATCATGGTTTGTCTGGCAGAATCACTCAAGGTGTCATAACCTTGCCAAAAGTCTAACAAGAATGGGTCTGAAATACCGTTCAAAAGGTCGTGTCGAAAGGCTTTATTGGTTAAGAGTTTTGGTAGGTCAATGAGTGTCGAACTATCTACTTTTGCCAAAGTATGAAAACTATGACTGAGAATATCCTGTGTGTAAATTCCCCAAGAGTCTTCAAAAATCTCCTGAAAGATACCTAGAAGCATATCTGCCACCAGTTCTGCTGGAACGCCGAATTTTACCAAGTCGAAAGGGTTTATTGAAACAGCCTGTCCAACTTGACTGGGGTCTAAGATCACCACATCAGAGTTTCGTTCTTTGGGTAGACGTTCTAAAATATCTGAAACAAGTGTTGCCTTGGGGTCGATGACTACAGCGGATCGATTTTCCCGTGCATCTGCTAAAAATAAATTGAGCATAACAGTAGATTTTCCACTCCCTGTGCCACCTAACAACCATGTATGCGATAATCCCTCTCGTGCTGGAATACCAATAAACCTTGGGTCTTTCTCCAAACTATATCCAAAGAGACGTTTGGTATTTTGTGAAAAGCCAATTGGTGGTAAAATAGTTTTGGGCGATAGTGATGATACGCCTCTATATTGAGCATCGCCAGCTGGTAGTAAGAAGAGGCTGGCGAGTTCAATGCTTGAAAGAATGGTCTGGAAATGCCACGGAATCTTGCCGTGGTTTATTGTTTCATATGTAGTAGGCTTGGCAGAGAACTGAGCACCAGCTCTCTCTAAAATCCGAAGTGAAGCCAGAATACTCTTTAGAAGTTGAATTTCTCGAGCTTTGGTGTCTGTTCGAATACCAAGATGCAAACTAATTTGAAATAGACTGTGGTGGAGTTTTTCTCGCATCAGTGCCTTAGAATCTGACGAGAGCGGTGGAATATTACCTGTTAGCTTTTGCCAGAGTGTTGCGTCTGGATTGCCAAGGTCTTTGAGAATTGGCTTGGGTGATGCGGATTTACCGACAACCAGCTGAAAAACGATTTCTTCGTTTCTTTTTAAAGTGCCAGATTGCGACAGGAAACTCCGAACCAGATTGTCTACCTCTTTGGTTTTAAGGGCATAGTGATGTTTTGAAAGTGTAATGGTGTAGCCTGAAGTAATGGTTGTTCGCTTGGGTTTCTCGAAACGAACGGTATTGTGTGAGTTCATCATTTCTTTCAAATACCGCATATCGATTGGGTCAGCTCCGATAAGGTGTCTGACTTTTTCTTGTGTCAAACGAATTTCCCAGATAAAGGGTTGGCGACAAGAATAACCATTGAGTTGCGTTGTAAAATTACAGACAGTCTCAAATTCGAACGGTCTTATCCAGTCCATACTTTGCCACGACAGATGTTTTGGTCTTTTCATACTACCTCCAATCTTGATGATGTTTGATGAGTTTTATGGCAACGTAAAAGCCTAAAGATATTATAGAACCAACCACCAACTCCAGCCAAATATCGACTAGAAGGCGAACAGAGTAGTTGACCAGTATCGCCAAGAGACAGAAGCCTACAATATAGCCTATTAGCTTTTTCATTCATCTTGTCCTACCTTTCGAAAATCTCGGACATCTTTTGAGTATTTAGGAACTGGGTAGTTTGGAATGATGATATCACTCTTGATTTCATTCCCCCAAACACTCCAGTTTTTATCTGATGGGACTGGACGGCGAGCGAAGAGTTCCAGATAGTCTCCCTCTGAACAGCGTTCAATAATGGAATAAAGTTCTTCAGGTTTGTGGCTGTGGTCTTGAACAGGAAACATTCCCCAGTTCATCTGTCCCTTGAACTTGATGGGAGCTTTTCCACGGGTGGCGAAAATGACTTGTTCAGTGCAGTTTCGAAGATAATTCCCCAAACCTAATCGAGGCTTAACCCAAGTGAAGATAGATTTTGGCTCGAATCCCCATGCTCGTACCACTTCATACGATTGTTCAAGGACGGCTGGATAAGTCCAGAGCCAGAGATGGGCATCGCTTTCTGCGAGGTCTGTGATGGGTATTTTCTTGATTTCTTCAATCGTCATGAGGTTATAATGTCGAATTGCACCGAGCTTACCTTTTTGTGCTACATCCCAAGGAGGGTCGGCAAGAATTGTCTTGAATTTTTTCGGTGAATGTTGGTTGATAGTGTCTTGATGTTGTGTCATATTGAAAATCCTTTCTGTCTGTGTCAGACGCTCCGACTTTACCTTAAAATATGATTTTTTGAAACCATAAGCAAGATATGGTTCCAAAGCGATGCGAAGACTAGAAACAGAGGTCAGGTAGAACAAATCTACCCGACTTGTTTGTTGTTGTAGAAAAGGCAACACCGCCTTTCAAAGTAAGAAATTAGGAGCGACTTATTTCCTTTAACAATTGATTCTGGGCAAGTAGATAAGCTTCTTGAATAGCTTGTTTTTCGTGAAGATATTGAGCCAGAGCCAATTCTTCTTTGCTATATGTCCTAACTATATTAGGTTCGATACTCTCTTCCTTTTCTATCTCATCTTCCGTAAAGCAGAGAGTTGACACACCTAAAACAAGTAGAACGAAGCAAGAAATTCCGAGGAATTGGGTGAGTGTTTGAAAATCTAAGTTCATCATATCCTCCTTATAGATATTTAGTAGCAGAGAGCACAAAGCTTTTAATGGTAAAATCCATTCGCTCCTTAGCGTGGGGATTCTTTTCCAGAATTTGCATTTCCAGAGTGGACAACTCGCTAATCTTAGATAAGATATCGGCGGTGAGCAGTTCATTTTTCTGTACGATTGCCATCTGTTGGCTCAACTCCCGAGCTAATTCTGCTTTATATGACGGAATATTTGCCATAGACTGTGAAGTAGACGCTGTGGTTGGTAGGTTGTACATAAGATTCTCCTTTATCTAAAGAACAAGGGAGAGGGTTCAGGTGAACCCTACTCACAAAGTGGAAACTATTACTTGCGTGATTTATACAAATATCGCAAGATAAGCGACATAGGGATGAAATATAGCGAGAACGCCAACAATTTTTCCATAGTAAGACTCCTTTCTAACCACATTAATAATCGGTGTTGTGGTATAATCAAATTATAGTGGATATATAAATTCATGACTATGACTTATATAAAGTTAAGTTGATGTTATTGTTTGACTTTTAGTACTTAATTTCTTTACTTTTAGGAGGGGATAGTCTATGCCTAAAACCAAAAATAAGAAGCTACCGCATTTCAAGGAGATTCTAAAAATAATTTCTAAAAATCAAAAAAGCCTTCCCAGATCGAGCAATTATTGGAAGACAGATTTGAACATAGTAAACGGACTACACGAAATCCTCGTGAAGGACACTGACGAATCATTGCAGAATTGGTGGAAGGAAAGAGGAGAATATTCTTCAACTGAAGTATCGAGATTTAAGGCTGATAATCAGACTAGATTTATTGATATGAATATTATTAATTGGTATTCTCAAAACTTAAATCTTAATGAACAGGTTGAACGTTTAAAAAAGAATATTAATGATTTCAAACCGGCTCCAGACTTCGTAGATGAAGTAACTTCAAAATCCATTTTTGACTATCTAAACAATAATATAGATACTGTAAGTAGTTTCATAATTGAACGACTTGAGAGCTATTTGCTTTTAAAAGATTATGCTGGCTTTTTTGGGGTAGTTTTATTCTATTTGGCAGCAGATATGCCTGACCTTCAAGAAAAAACTTATTCATACAAGAATATAATCGGTACGGAGCGGACATTCTTAAATGACCTATTCGATGATTTAGATAAGGGAAAACTCTATGACTATTATAATTATAGTGTTTCCTACTATCCAAATATAGATGGTAAATACATCAAAAGTGTAAATAAAGTTTCTTATTTATCGCATATAAAAAATATCGTTAAATTTGACAAGCCGCATATAGAGTATAATTAAGTATAATTACGGATTTCGTTCAAGAGATGAACGAGACAGTCACAAAATTGTACGATTGGAGATTAATGGCGTGTCATATGTTGACAGTATTGAAGTGGAAACATTTGAAACGAACGGTTTATTAAAATTTAAGAAAAAATATCGTATTAAAGGTGTGCCTGATAACAATACTTACGAAGTTATAAGAGAAACAGAGCATTTAACTGGCTATCCTATAAATGATTTAACAGTTAGACTCCTTCATCCAAGTAAAAAATTTACATTTTCTGCCTCTATTGATGATACGGATGATGAATATGGTATTTTATTCAACTTAAAAGCCAGTGTCTTTCTCCCATTTAGGCAAAAGAAAAGGACGAACATGTGTAAAATTACAAGAACTCATGTTGATGTTCAGGTAGATGAATTTCTACCTAATGGTTCAGGCATTAATATAATTGTCCAACCGTTTTTGAATAAAAATTTCGATATTTTACTAGGTATGTCTAAATACAACAAGGAGGATGTTCATAAAATGGAGGTTTATAATTACTGGATGAATCCGGTTGATAAAGATGAAACTAATAACTATTGACAAACCTATCTATATATGCTATAATAAAAACATAAAATTAAATAAATTTTCGCAACTTTCATCTTCTCTTTGAAGGTAAGTTAATCTCTTGCGAACGGTAGAAAATTTAACAAATCTACCGAGCAAGTGGTAGATTAATATTATTTTTAAGGAGAGCATAGATATGCTACAAAATTTAAAGTCACACGAAATCATCGTTTTCCAAGATACGGCTGACATGCCATTAAGTAAAGAGTCAATTGCTAGAAGGATGTTAGTTCTTCGGTCTAGAACAGATGTAGTTGCCGAATTGCTTGGGTTACCTGAAAGTCACGTCGAAAAGCTCGAAAGGAAAAATTGGAAAATCATCCAAGAAACTGAAGAAACATTCAAGCAGCTTGAAGAAACCTGCATTCGACTCTATGAAGAGGAAGTTTTGGACGGTAACGGACTATTCGACAATCGCTTTAATGACAAAATGGGACTCGGTCTACTTTTGGGAATGTCCGAAATTCAATATGATCTGTTTAGGTCCCATATTAAATAACGTAGTTAATAGTACCTTTCTTGACCCACAACCGTGGGTCTTTTTCTTTGTTTATTATATTTACTAAAAATATTGATATAACTAGACAACGATAGCTTGATACAGTAAGAAAGTCCAGCCAATTTCGATGTAGTTTTTATCATCTAGAAATGAGCTTTAAAATGAAAATCGAAAGAAGTATATTAACGGATAGGTGAGCAGGAAATGGATATATAGGAGGATTAACTATTAGAGATAGGGTTTTGTTAATAAGGTGTATTTATGGGTTGTTTTCTGGAATAATTAGGGGATTTTTAATTTTAGTTTAGTAAATTTTATAATGGTGGCGATGATTGTTTTACATAGCTTAGATTTACTATCTGAGTTTATAGCATTTTTTCATTGATAATATACTTCGACCGCCCCGAGAATATCCCTAAATAGATAATAAGTCGCCTGACGAAACATCCCAGAAACGGCGGTGTTATGCCAACAAAATCCTACACGAAGCGAATAGCGATACGAATACTAATAACAAGCAAAACGGCTGAAAATCTCAGCAGTTTTTGTGTATTCTATCTACTTTTTAAGAATAAGAATCTTAGAAGATTTATATTATCTACTGAGGTATAGCCATGATTTCAAAAATTATTCTACACAATTTTAAGTGCTTTTAAGACATGAAATTTATTTGCAACAAGAATAAAAATAGTATCATAACCTATACTAAAAATAATAAAGATGTTATAAAAAATAGACTTATCAAGAAATTTGGAAGTATCCTAGATAATACTCCTATTTTTGGTGTTTTTGAATTTCTTTATAGCTTTTGCTTAGCTCCATATCTTGAAAAGAGACCGAAAGGCATTAATTTTAATTACAAAGTAATCTTTATTTTAAAAGGAAGTTGAAATAACAGTCTTTTAAAATTATTTAGCTTATTTTTATATTTTAAGCAAAGTAGAGTTATCAATCTTAGCAGATATATTAAGTTAAGAAACTTTTATTATGTAAATAAATAGTATTTATAGTATAATGAAAGTAAGTGAGGTATATGCATATGAAGAAATATCTTGGCTGGTTAATCGGCATTATTGTTGTATTAGGATTGATTATAGGGGAAGAGGTGAAGCATCAAATGGACCAACAAAAACAATTACAACAAGAAATGGTCAAAATAGTGAAAAGCGAAGAAGCTTACAAAGAAATTGAAGAATTGATCAAAAATATTGATCCTAGAGCTTTTACAAATGAAGGCGTTATCCATAGTTTTGAGATGGATTATGATTCGATAAAACATAATCCAATGGGTGGAATTAATATCTTAATATTAGTAAATAAAACCGAAGATTTAAATATTTCATATACATTAAACAAAGATATAAAAACAAATAAATTTTTACCTGGGGGAGCTGTTATTTCTGAAAAACTATCCGACAAATTGCAAATGGGAGTTAGATAATGAATAGCTATACTGATCATCAAAGGCAACAAATAGCTCAAAAAGAATATGATAATTTAGAAATTGGAAAGCAAATTATAATAGACAGAGGTAAAACCCCCATCGGTTATGTATCAGAGATTAAGGACAGCTCTAGCGGACTTCAAGTCTATGTTGTGACAGATATTAGACTCCCTGAACAACCGACCGCAGCTGATTATGAAAAAGTGACACACGTTACTCTCTTGTATAGAGGTTCTACAGGGTTTAATGAAATAGTAGATAAGCCTGCGGATGTCTTAGCAGATTGGGTTGTCAATGATATTCCTATGGCTATTCGTACTACCGTTCCAGATATCATTCCTACACGGGCTAGTGTTCAATTACGTAAGGCTGCCGACTTTACAAATGATAGTCTTGAAAAATATCCAAATGCCCTGTTCGATTTTTATGGTCATTCTCTAGGCTCTATGAACGCTCAGTATGCTCTTGTTTCAATTGACGAAAAGAACTTGGACCGTGTTTCAGGTGCTTTTATTTATAATGGACCCAACACCTACAGAGTGTTGAATGAAGAACAACGTCAAAAAGTAGACTATCTCCATTCCCTCATCTATAACTATGTCGATCCCAACGATTTAATTGGTATGGGCTATAGCCAATCCGATGGTGCTGTTGGTCAGGTCTTTGTCGTCAATACTCCAGATGTTAACAGCATACTGGACCAACACATGTGGGGCGGGTATAAATACGATGCCTATGGTAATATGATTGATAAGAATGGTAAGTTGGTGCGTGCAGGTGGTCTAAAGCCTATTGACATTGACGGTGATGGACGTATCGATATTAACCTTCCTACAGAACGATTCAGCCCACGAAACCTCTTTCTGTCCGGCATGCCCTATGGTATCAGTCTCAGTTCTCCCACTATTCACATCAATTCCGAAACCCTAAATCAGCTAGCGAACAATATTCAAGACTCTATTATTCCAGACCTTAAAACCATTCGAAGCATTACACAGAAATGCCAAGCAAAGAATGCGGCTATCCAATCGAAGTTTGAAGAGCGAAAGCAACAAGTTTCTGAAAAGATTAAGGACAGCTT
>JAKTNI010000019.1 GCA_029593505.1 Streptococcus suis | reverse complement strand
ACTAGATTGGTCTGTAACCATTGAGCGAAAAATGAGCGGCTGCCCTGCTTAGAGTAGGTTGACTAGAAGCTACAGCTACTGGATTGGTCTGCGTCCCAAAACAATCAGATACTAATTGCTGATAATATCCTAAACGTTGATTGAGAGCTTGGACCTGACCTGCCAATGCTTGTGCAGCTCGACCAGACATATTGCTTTCAATAGTGTTTCTAACAAAGCTGAGCTCTGAAATCATTTTATCTAACAAATTGGCAACAATCTTCTGGCTATCAGTCAGTTCATCTAGGTCAAGAGCTCGATAGACCCCTTGCTCAACGATTCGTCCCAACTCTCCTTGCATGTTCCCTAAGCGAAACTGTGCGGTCTGAATCTGTTGGCTGGCATCTGTTAGCTGTGGAAGAATGGTGGCTAATTCTTGTTTAGCAGTCTCTAGTGACGCTCTAATAGTGGCTGGATACAAGGCTCGCATATTCCCCCAATAAGTCCAGCTAGTTGTTGGTTTTTTATCAACTATTCGTTGCCTTTCTACATAAATGCTTGTTGGAAAACGAGCGCAAATTGTCTCTGCTAAGGAATGAAATGTACTTACTTCTGTAGACCAATGACCTAAACTTCCCGATAACTGTTGAAAGGTGGAGGAGTAGACAATCGCTACCTGTTGGGCATATTTTTTACTGCGTTCTTCCACTTGCTTATCAAAAGCTTGTAGTACATCTTTTACATCATCTAAAATCCCCGTTCGTTCTAGATAGGCTTGATAACTAGTAGGAATTTGAACGGTACCACCACTTCCTTGGAAGTGTCCATTTTTTAGATTTTCTCCTAACCAAGTATCTACCGCAGTGAAGTGAGCAGCTACTCCCCGAATCAACTCTAGAGTATTGTCTGTCATACGCTCTAGTTCAGCTATATCAGGTAATTGAACAGAGAATACTTCGTGTAAGGATTGACTGATGCCATCTGACTTCCCCTCACGTAAGCCAGAGCCTTCAAATACTGTGTCACTTTCCTTTAGTAGTTTGCGACTAGCATCATCAATAATTTTCCATGACTTTAACAGAGTGGAGCGTCCGATAATACTATCAAACCAACCAGCTCTCTCATTTTGACAGGACTGACTGACACTACGAGCCTTACTTTTCAAGCTATGTAATTCTGAATCGTATAATGCGAGATTGAGACGAGTATCATGAACATAAGGTGTTTCGTCATAAGAAAAAGGATAGCGGAGTTGCCCAGACTGAGACAAGCTTTCAAATAGTCCTTGCTGGTCAACTAAGCGTTTTAGAGAGTGGTCTAAACTAGAAAAGACAGCCGTTAAACCGTAGGTTGCCAAGCTGTCCTTAATCTTTTCAGAAACTTGTTGCTTTCGCTCTTCAAACTTCGATTGGATAGCCGCATTCTTTGCCTGGCATTTCTGTGTAATG
>JAKTNI010000018.1 GCA_029593505.1 Streptococcus suis | reverse complement strand
CTCATTTGGACTAACCTCCTGTATGTTTCGTCACTTACAGTATAGTCCTTTTGGGCTTTTTATTGTATTTTGAAATGAACTAGCACCACGGGTAAATATAAGAATCCTAAGTCTACTAAAGGAAATAAGAAAACAACATTTCGAATCCCTACTGAACTTACTGACCTTCTCCAATCTTGGAAAAAACAACAAAAAGCAGAGCTAGCAAAATTTGGTATTATCCAATCTAATGAACAATATGTCTTTACCTATATTGATACGAAAGGCAACGTGAATAGCCCCTTACACGCTGATTATCTCAATAACAAGATGAAGTCAGTCAAACGACGTCACAAGGAGCTGAAACACGCCACACCGCACAAATTACGCCACACAGGAGCAACATTAGCTAGACAAGCAGGAACATCACTCGAAGCTATTTCTGAAGCTCTAACGCATAGCGACACTATCACAACTAAGACTTATGTCAATACTTCAAACGTTGTTCCAATGGCAGTCGGAGAAATTGCCTACCGTAATCTTAAAAAGTAATGGTGTGAATTTGGTGTGAAAAGTGGTGTGAATTTTGCTAAAAAAACATCAAAAAAACACCCCATGGTGTGAACCATGAAGTGTTGTAAATGCTGTATTGTAGCTGGTTCTTAACGTTTAGAGAACTGGCTAGCTTTACGAGCTTTCTTGAGACCTGGTTTCTTACGTTCAACCATACGTGCATCACGTGTTAGAAGACCGGCGCGTTTTAATGAATCACGGAAATCTGGATCTACTTGTAGTAATGCACGAGCAATACCATGACGAATTGCTCCTGACTGACCACCGTAACCACCACCATTAACATTTACAAAAACATCATATGAACCTACGGTTGAAGTTACTGCAAAAGGTTGGTTGATAACCAAACGAAGATCTGCGCGTGGGATGTACTCTTCTACATCTTTTTTATTAACTGTAATTTTACCAGTACCTGGGACCAAACGTACGCGTGCAACCGCGTTTTTACGACGACCAGTACCTGTGTATTGTGCTTGTGCCATTTAGATTACGTCCTTTCCCTTAGATAAGACCTGAAATATCAAGTACTTCTGGTTGTTGTGCAGCATGAGTATGCTCGCTACCTACAAATACTTTTAATTTCATGCCTTGCGCACGACCAAGAGTATTGTGTGGAAGCATACCTTTTACTGATTTTTCAATCAAGCGAACAGCGTTTTTAGAACGCAATTCACCTGCAGTAATGGATTTCAAACCACCTGGATGCAATGAGTGTGTATAATATACTTTATCAGTTGCTTTTTTACCAGTCAATTTTACTTTTTCTGCATTAATAACGATAACAAAGTCACCAGTATCAGTATGAGGCGTGAATGTTGGTTTATTTTTACCACGAAGGATGCTCGCAACTACAGCTGACAGGCGTCCAAGAGGTACATCAGTAGCATCTACTACATACCATTTACGTTCAACTTGGCCTGGTTTAGCCATAAATGTTGTTTTGTTCATGATTTCTCCTATACGAATCGTTTTTGTTTACTAGGCGGATGTTCCAGTCCGCAAATATTTGGAAGGTTCCGGGGCCTTTCAAATGGGGTAAACAATACCGTCTATCATTGTATCAAATATAAAAAGACTCGTCAAGGTATTGCTTTATTTTTTTACAAGATATACATAAAAATTATAATGATAAAAATTATAATTAGGAAATAATTTTATGAATAATAAAACCAATCACTACAATTCAATATAAATAAAAAAGAGAATATCACTATTCTCTTAAACTGATATACAATCAATTAATCGGGAAGACAGGATTCGAACCTGCGACACCTTGGTCCCAAACCAAGTACTCTACCAAGCTGAGCTACTTCCCGATA
>JAKTNI010000017.1 GCA_029593505.1 Streptococcus suis | reverse complement strand
TGTACTGAAATCAAGGTATTATTGGGAATCCCAGCTTAAATCATAGATACCGTAAGGGATTTTATTCTTTATTTAAAACTTTGCAACAGAACCCTTACCACTTTAGATGTTTTTTCGTTGGGGATAAAACTTCCCTTTAGACAATTTTATCCAAAGACAATACAACAGTGCAACTTTATTAAAGTCACTGTCCTTTATCGCAGCCTTTACTTTTTAGTAAAGACAGTGGCTTCTCTTATCAAGTTTCAAAACATATTATTTTGAAGAAAACGTCCAACTGAAGTGTCAAGTGCAAAATTACATATAGAGCTTTATTCTAAAAAGTAAACAGAAATGATATAATCAGTTACGTAAGGAGGTTTCAAGTATGTGCACTAGTATCGCAGTAGTAGATATTACTTTATCTCATTCATAATGAAAAAAATGGCAAGGAGAAGGTTATAATGAACCAGAAAAACACAAAGGACACTCAAAATTTTATTACTTCTAAAAAGCATGTAAAAGAGATATTGAATCATACGAATATAAATAAACAAGATAATGTAATAGAAATTGGATCAGGAAAAGGTCATTTTACCAAAGAACTTGTCAAAATGAGTCGGTGGGTGGATTCTATAGAAATTGATGAGGACTTGTGTCAAGTCACCCAAAAAGTCGTGAAGCCTTTTCAGAATATAAAAGTTATCCATACGGATATTCTGAAATTTAACTTCCCCAAAAACAAAGACTATAAAATATTTGGTAATATCCCCTTTAACATCAGTACTGATATTGTCAAAAAAATTGCTTTTGAAAGCAATTCGAAATATAGTTACCTTATTGTGGAGAATGGTTTTGCAAAAAGATTACAAAATACGAAACGAGCTTTAGGTTTGCTATTGATGGTGGAATTGGACATAAGAGTTCTCAAAAAAGTGCCACGAGCATATTTTCACCCTAAACCGAATGTAGACTCTGTATTGATTGTTCTTGAACGACATCAACCATTGATTTTAAAGAAGGACTACAAAGAGTATCAATCTTTTGTTTATAAGTGGGTAAACCGTGAATATCGCGTTCTTTTTACTAAAAACCAATTCCGACAGGCTTTGAAGCATGCAAATGTCACTAATATTAATAAACTATCGAAGGAACAATTTCTTTCTATTTTCAATAGTTACAAATTGTTTCAGTAAATTAAAGTAATAAAGCGTTCTCTAATTTCACAAGAGAACGCTTTATTCTTCCTAAAAATTTTCAATATTTATTAATAAATCGGTTGTTTTAAAAGTAGGCACCTGTTATTGCAATAAAATTAGCCTAATTGAGAGAAGTTTCTATAGAATTTTTCATATACTTAACGAGTGCTTTCACCTTTGAATATAGTCCTTCCCACTTATCATCACACTCTCCCCGATAGCCTTTTCTAGCTATATCCAGTAAAGTTACATGCTCTTTAGGTAAAAGAGGTATAGCCCATTCTGCAGCGACATCTTTCGAGGTAATTTCACCAGTAGTCACTGTTTGCCACATTCGAGCTAGGGTTAAAATTACATTACGCTCATCACCTTTTATCCCCTCAATTAGTTCTGGCAAAGAATCCTTAATTGCTCTTCGAATATCTGTCAAAGGTACGGAGACAAGTATACTTGAAGAATCAGGACCAAATAGAGAAATACTATTCTTTCTTGCTTGTGCTAAAACAATAGCCAAATCAGGATCATAGCTTGGTTCCTGAATTTGTCCATTCTCAAATTCACCCCTGAGCCACTCACCGTATATAAATTCTCTTTTTGGAGGATATTGCCAAGGGACAACTTCACTCCTATTTATAACCGTAACTTCAAGTGGTCTAACAGAATCCGTATTTCCAATCTTTCCTGATATAGTCATTAGTCTTTCTGTTAGTTTTTTTCGAGTTAATTGAGGTAAACTATGATTCACGACGACTAGAACATCTACATCGCTGTTAATGCGTAAACCACCATTTACTGCTGAACCAAATAGATATACTCCAACTATTGAACTTCCAAATAAATCTTTTACGATTTTTAATGTTTGAATCGCTTGATTTGGTATTTTTCCGTTAATCAAATTGCTCATGATTTCACCTCGTTGATTATGTTCATATAAAGTTTATATTGATACTCAATTTACTTACCCTAGATTGGACATATACTTAAATTACTGTTCAATAAAGCTGACCGTTAGCGTTTAAGTACATCCTTTCACAATTTGTCTACAGATTAATAATTATTCTTTATTATACAGATCTCCATATAATTTTTGAATTTGGTTCTGTAATTTTTTATTTTCTTTTTCTAATTCCATTACTCTTCTTTTTAAGGTTTTAATAAGGATTTCCTCCGAACGAGAACTTTTCTTGGGTTTTGAGACTACATTTGCTGTTATTTGACGCTCACGAAGGGATTCGATTCTTTGCCTAATATCGTGTTCCTTATAAAGCCATGATTTAGAAACATTAGCTTCCTTTGCTATTGAATTAAAATTAATAACTTTACCTTCAATCGAAAATTTAGAAATCGCTTTGTCTACTTTTTCCCTTGTCTTTTTTGATTTCTGCTTCGCCAAACGTACAATTTCTGTTGTATTTCTAACTTGTTTATCCATTGATAATTACCCCGTCAAACTTCCAATGATTTGTTCTAAACGCTCTTTAACACGGCTATTAGTCTCTACTTGTCTTTGCCATTGTTTATCCTTAGCTATGGCTAATAACTCTTCTGTACGCTCTAACTGTTCTTCGTGCTGTGGTAAGAATTGCTTACTGGTACAGAAGTGAGTGCAATCTAAGCATGCATTCGCATGTGGACAACCACCTGCTACTACTGGCAATCTACAATAACCATTTGGAAGCACTTGTGCATTTATATTTTTCTTGAACCATTGAAGCTCTACATCATCGACTTCATTATCTTCATCTAGATCAAGCACATCTCCATTATTGGTAACCAGTTTTTCCTGAAATTTAGTAAATTCATTTTTTAGAGTTTCATCAAAGATATGAGCGTATCTGCTTGTCATTTCTGGGCTTTCATGCCCCAAAAATTTCTGCACAATATGCTGGGGCATCCCGTTGTTAATCATTCTTGTTCCTACTGTATGGCGAAAGGCATGGGCATGGAATCTATAAATCTCACCTGATTTATCCACTATATTTTGCTCATAAGCTAATTTATTTAACTCACCTCTAAATGTTTCTTGTTTTAATGGCGATCCATCTTTTCTTGGAAAGAGGTATTCACTATCTGGAAATTCCTCTGAAACTTTATCTTCCCGAACTTTAATAAGTAAAGCTACCTCTTTAGATATTGGAACTATATGCTCCTTTTTCATTTTCCATTGATAATACTTTAAAAAGAAATCTCCATCTTTGTCCTCTAATAGACAGCCTTTTTTCAAGGTGCACAATTCACTTATCCTCATTCCACATTCTTGAACAATCATAGTCATCGTAGCTATATATTCGGGTAATTTATCAAGATGACTGTTCAATTGCTCTAGGACGAATTCATCTATAAAGCGTGGTTTTGCTCTTGGTATTTTCGGATAGTCCTCAGAATAAATTAATATTTTGGAAGGAACATCATCCCATTCTAGCCTAAGAAGGGTACTAAATAGTCCTTCCAATATAGAGATCCTCCCAGTTATTGTACTAGGTTTTATTCCCATCATGTTTAGTTCACTTAAATATGCTTCAATTGGTTCTGTTGCAAAGTTTTAAATAAAGAATAAAATCCCTTACGGTATCTATGATTTAAGCTGGGATTCCCAATAATACCTTGATTTCAGTACA
>JAKTNI010000016.1 GCA_029593505.1 Streptococcus suis | reverse complement strand
TATTCGCTAAGCAACTACCGTATCTCACAGGGGGCAACCCCCAACTACTTCAGGCGTTCTAGGACTTAACTTCTGTGTTCGGCATGGGTACAGGTGTATCTCCTAGGCTATCGTCACTTAACTACTGTTTGAGTATAAAATATTATCATCTATTTGTCAACTCAAAATTGAATATCTACTAACTCAAAAACAAACTAAACACTATCTGACTCTTAATGGTAAATTGGATAAGTCCTCGAGCGATTAGTATTGGTCCGCTACATGTGTCGCCACACTTCCACTTCCAACCTATCTACCTGATCATCTCTCAGGGCTCTTACTGATATAAAATCATGGGAAATCTCATCTTGAGGTGGGTTTCACACTTAGATGCTTTCAGCGTTTATCCCGTCCCTACATAGCTACCCAGCGATGCCTTTGGCAAGACAACTGGTACACCAGCGGTAAGTCCACTCTGGTCCTCTCGTACTAGGAGCAGATCCTCTCAAATTTCCTACGCCCGCGACGGATAGGGACCGAACTGTCTCACGACGTTCTGAACCCAGCTCGCGTGCCGCTTTAATGGGCGAACAGCCCAACCCTTGGGACCGACTACAGCCCCAGGATGCGACGAGCCGACATCGAGGTGCCAAACCTCCCCGTCGATGTGAACTCTTGGGGGAGATAAGCCTGTTATCCCCAGGGTAGCTTTTATCCGTTGAGCGATGGCCCTTCCATACGGAACCACCGGATCACTAAGCCCGACTTTCGTCCCTGCTCGAGTTGTAGCTCTCGCAGTCAAGCTCCCTTATACCTTTACACTCTGCGAATGATTTCCAACCATTCTGAGGGAACCTTTGGGCGCCTCCGTTACCTTTTAGGAGGCGACCGCCCCAGTCAAACTGCCCGTCAGACACTGTCTCCGATAGGGATAACCTATCTGGGTTAGAGTAGCCATAACACAAGGGTAGTATCCCAACAACGCCTCCTCCGAAACTGGCGTTCCGGTCTCATAGGCTCCTACCTATCCTGTACATGTGGTACAGATACTCAATATCAAACTGCAGTAAAGCTCCATGGGGTCTTTCCGTCCTGTCGCGGGTAACCTGCATCTTCACAGGTACTAAAATTTCACCGAGTCTCTCGTTGAGACAGTGCCCAAATCATTACGCCTTTCGTGCGGGTCGGAACTTACCCGACAAGGAATTTCGCTACCTTAGGACCGTTATAGTTACGGCCGCCGTTTACTGGGGCTTCAATTCAGATCTTCGCTTGCGCTAAACCCTCCTCTTAACCTTCCAGCACCGGGCAGGCGTCACCCCCTATACATCATCTTACGATTTAGCAGAGAGCTGTGTTTTTGATAAACAGTTGCTTGGGCCTATTCACTGCGGCTGACAATTTGCCAGCACCCCTTCTCCCGAAGTTACGGGGTCATTTTGCCGAGTTCCTTAACGAGAGTTCTCTCGCTCACCTGAGGCTACTCGCCTCGACTACCTGTGTCGGTTTGCGGTACGGGTAGTGCATACTTAACGCTAGAAGCTTTTCTTGGCAGTGTGACGTCACTCACTTCGCTACTAAACTTCGCTCCCCATCATAGCTCAATGTTATAGCTAGAAGCATTTAACTCCTAACACACCTCACTATTTAGCCCAGCACTTCCAATCGCTGGGTTGAGTTAGCCTACTGCGTCCCTCCATCACTATATACACTAGTACAGGAATATCAACCTGTTGTCCATCGGATACACCTTTCGGTCTCTCCTTAGGTCCCGACTAACCCAGGGCGGACGAGCCTTCCCCTGGAAACCTTAGTCTTACGGTGGATGGGATTCTCACCCATCTTGCGCTACTCATACCGGCATTCTCACTTCTATGCGTTCCAGCACTCCTCACGGTATACCTTCTTCACACATAGAACGCTCTCCTACCATGACACTAATGTGTCATCCACAGCTTCGGTAAATTGTTTTAGCCCCGGTACATTTTCGGCGCAGGGTCACTCGACTAGTGAGCTATTACGCACTCTTTGAATGAATAGCTGCTTCTAAGCTAACATCCTAGTTGTCTGTGCAACCCCACATCCTTTTCCACTTAACAATTATTTTGGGACCTTAGCTGGTGGTCTGGGCTGTTTCCCTTTCGACTACGGATCTTAGCACTCGCAGTCTGACTGCCGACCATAAATCTTTGGCATTCGGAGTTTATCTGAAATCAGTAAACCGAGATGGCCCCCTCATCCAAACAGTGCTCTACCTCCAAGATTCTTTATGTCGACGCTAGCCCTAAAGCTATTTCGGAGAGAACCAGCTATCTCCAAGTTCGTTTGGAATTTCTCCGCTACCCACAAGTCATCCAAGCACTTTTCAACGTGCCCTGGTTCGGTCCTCCAGTGCGTCTTACCGCACCTTCAACCTGCTCATGGGTAGGTCACATGGTTTCGGGTCTACGACATAATACTAATGCGCCCTATTCAGACTCGGTTTCCCTACGGCTCCGTCTCTTCAACTTAACCTCGCATCATATCGTAACTCGCCGGTTCATTCTACAAAAGGCACGCTCTCACCCATTAACGGGCTCGAACTTGTTGTAGGCACACGGTTTCAGGTTCTATTTCACTCCCCTTCCGGGGTACTTTTCACCTTTCCCTCACGGTACTGGTTCACTATCGGTCACTAGAGAGTATTTAGGGTTGGGAGATGGTCCTCCCAGATTCCGACGAGATTTCGCGTGTCTCGCCGTACTCAGGATACTGCTAGGTATAAGCATTATTTCAAATACGAGGCTATTACTCTCTTTGGCTTACCTTCCCAGGTAATTCTTCTATAATACTTAAGTCCACATTGCAGTCCTACAACCCCGAAGAGTAAACTCTTCGGTTTGCCCTCCTGCCGTTTCGCTCGCCGCTACTAAGGCAATCGCTTTTGCTTTCTCTTCCTGCAGCTACTTAGATGTTTCAGTTCACTGCGTCTTCCTCTACACTACCTTAACAGTAGTGAGTGACAGGCATCAACCTGCCGGGTTCCCCCATTCGGACATCTCTGGATCAAAGCTCACTTACAGCTCCCCAAAGCATTTCGTCGTTTGTCACGTCCTTCATCGGCTTCTAGTGCCAAGGCATCCACCGTGCGCCCTTATTAACTTAACCTTATTAACCTAATTTTTTCAAAAATTAGAAAACTCATTAAATATTCACAGCGTTTTCGGTTTATTTTCTTGTTACTATTTCTATACGTACTGTTACATACGTTTAGGAATGTTTGATAGATATTCAATTTTCAATGGACAAAATCTTAACAACTTCCGTTGTTAATGGAGCCTAGCGGGATCGAACCGCTGACCTCCTGCGTGCAAAGCAGGCGCTCTCCCAGCTGAGCTAAGGCCCCACAAGACCTCTCAAAATTAAAGAAGACTAACGTACAGGTTTCCATTTCCTTAGAAAGGAGGTGATCCAGCCGCACCTTCCGATACGGCTACCTTGTTACGACTTCACCCCAATCATCTATCCCACCTTAGGCGGCTGGCTCCTAAAAGGTTACCTCACCGACTTCGGGTGTTACAAACTCTCGTGGTGTGACGGGCGGTGTGTACAAGGCCCGGGAACGTATTCACCGCGGCGTGCTGATCCGCGATTACTAGCGATTCCGACTTCATGTAGGCGAGTTGCAGCCTACAATCCGAACTGAGACTGGCTTTAAGAGATTAGCTTGCCGTCACCGACTTGCGACTCGTTGTACCAGCCATTGTAGCACGTGTGTAGCCCAGGTCATAAGGGGCATGATGATTTGACGTCATCCCCACCTTCCTCCGGTTTATTACCGGCAGTCTCGCTAGAGTGCCCAACTGAATGATGGCAACTAACAATAAGGGTTGCGCTCGTTGCGGGACTTAACCCAACATCTCACGACACGAGCTGACGACAACCATGCACCACCTGTCACCTCTGCCCCGAAGGGAAATTCTATCTCTAGAACGGTCAAAGGGATGTCAAGACCTGGTAAGGTTCTTCGCGTTGCTTCGAATTAAACCACATGCTCCACCGCTTGTGCGGGCCCCCGTCAATTCCTTTGAGTTTCAACCTTGCGGTCGTACTCCCCAGGCGGAGTGCTTAATGCGTTAGCGTCGGCACTGAGTCCTGGAAAGGACCCAACACCTAGCACTCATCGTTTACGGCGTGGACTACCAGGGTATCTAATCCTGTTCGCTACCCACGCTTTCGAGCCTCAG
The DNA here is from genome assembly GCA_029593505.1 of Streptococcus suis. Lineage (GTDB taxonomy): Bacteria > Bacillota > Bacilli > Lactobacillales > Streptococcaceae > Streptococcus > Streptococcus suis_AG. The sequence goes on along the minus strand of JAKTNI010000016.1, from coordinate 971 downwards.
CGTCAGTTACAGACCAGAGAGCCGCTTTCGCCACCGGTGTTCCTCCATATATCTACGCATTTCACCGCTACACATGGAATTCCACTCTCCCCTTCTGCACTCAAGTTCCCCAGTTTCCAAAGCGGACAATGGTTGAGCCACTGCCTTTAACTTCAGACTTAAGAAACCGCCTGCGCTCGCTTTACGCCCAATAAATCCGGACAACGCTCGGGACCTACGTATTACCGCGGCTGCTGGCACGTAGTTAGCCGTCCCTTTCTGGTAAGATACCGTCATATGAGAAACTTTCCACTCTTCTCACTGTTCTTCTCTTACAACAGAGCTTTACGATCCGAAAACCTTCTTCACTCACGCGGCGTTGCTCGGTCAGGGTTCCCCCCATTGCCGAAGATTCCCTACTGCTGCCTCCCGTAGGAGTCTGGGCCGTGTCTCAGTCCCAGTGTGGCCGATCACCCTCTCAGGTCGGCTATGTATCGAAGCCTTGGTGAGCCGTTACCCCACCAACTAGCTAATACAACGCAGGTCCATCTCATAGTGAAGCAGTTGCTCCTTTCAAGCATCTACCATGCGGTAAATACTATTATGCGGTATTAGCTATCGTTTCCAATAGTTATCCCCCGCTATGAGGCAGGTTACCTACGCGTTACTCACCCGTTCGCGACTCACTTACATCGGTGGAGCAAGCTCCGGTGATGTAAGTGCGTTCCACTTGCATGTATTAGGCACGCCGCCAGCGTTCGTCCTGAGCCAGGATCAAACTCTCATTAAAAGTTTTGATTCAAACTCAAGCTATCACTAGCTTTCCGTTTTATTGTTTTTTCGTTATTGACGATTTATATTACTATAAATCACCCTGCACGTTTGGTTTGTCTTCTTTAATTTTCAAAGGTCTTGTCTGTCGCTCTCACGCGACAACTATCTTAGTATATCACCTCACTTTTTTTTTGTCAATAACTTTTTTTATTTTTTTT
>JAKTNI010000015.1 GCA_029593505.1 Streptococcus suis | reverse complement strand
CACGATCATATAAGATTTCTTGAACTTCACGATAGCTAAGGTTATAACGAAGATAGTAGCCCACGGCTACAATAATCACATCCTGCTGAAATTGCTTTCCTTTAAAATGATTCATCGTCATTCCTCCTGCTATCTTTTTCTATTATTCTACCTTATTTGATAGTAGATTTAAAACTTTGCAACAGAACCGAATCTATGGTGATTGATCGACTACTCTCATTTTCTTCTGAACTAAAAGAAGCTTATGACATTTTCCATTTATTAATGTATCACTTTAGAAACAAAGATGACCGTTCCTTTTTCGAACTATTGAAAAATCTACCTGATAGCTTGGATACACAATTTAGAGATAAAATAGAAAATCTGATTTCCTATGAAGAAGGTATTAGAAACGCTCTTAAATATAATTTTTCCAATGGAAAAATTGAAGCTAAGAACACTCATATAAAAACACTTAAAAGAGTTTCCTATGGATTCAACTCATTTACAAATATGCGTATAAGAATTTTCTTGATAAACGGCCTTATTAAAATTAAATAACTAAAAAAGATGATAAATCTGAGAGTAATCTCAAGTTTATCATCTTATATATCCGACTCATCAGTCCGATTTGACAAAGAGCCATTATTGTGTTATTATCACAATATGAGAAAGGAGGCAAAAAGTAATGGGAATTGATTTCATTAATGTCGAGTTTAGAAAGCATGTAAAAGTTTCAGGGGATTTAGGTACAACGGGATCAGTATGTCCTTTTTCACAAAAACAAAAAATGGAAACACTACCGGAAAACTTTTTGCCTCCTTTTATATAATGGGCAAAAATTTATGAATCTATTGCATTTGTAAAAATGCATACGAATGATTAGGCACCGGTTGTTAAACTGGTGCCTTTTTTTTGTTTGATCAGTTCAGTTAGTTTGGAGAACCGAATCTTTAATCATGCTGTAGAAATATGGTGAGTTCGTTGATTTGGTTTTACAATATAAATAGATATGAGGTGAGGTTTATGGTGAAAGCAGTGGATTTAGCCTCCTAAAATCACAATATATTTTAGGAGGAAATAAAATGAAAAAGGATAGTAAATCTAAAGAAATGATTCAATCTGAAAAAAGGGGTTCTACTAGGCTTTTAATGATGGTACTCTCCCTATCTGTACTTGTAGGTTCAATTACGGCTGATTCAGTCAATCCCGTACTTCCACTAATAAGCAAAGCTTTAGAAGCTTCGAAATCTCAAGTGAGTTGGATAGTTAGTGGTATTGCACTTGTTCTTGCGATTGGAGTTCCGATTTATGGTCGAATCTCAGACTTTTTTGAGTTACGAAAGCTATATATCTTTGCCATTATGATTCTGGCAAGTGGTAGTCTTTTATGTGCAATTGCCCCGAACCTCCCATTGTTGGTTTTGGGAAGAATGGTTCAGGGTGCTGGGATGTCCGCAATTCCAGTTCTATCAGTCATTGCAATTTCGAAGGTTTTCCCACAAGGAAAACGTGGGGGAGCTTTGGGAATTATCGCAGGAAGTATTGGTGTTGGAACTGCTGCTGGTCCAATATTTGGTGGAGTAGTTGGTCAATATTTAGGGTGGAATGCCTTGTTTTGGTTCACATTTTTGTTAGCCATTATGATTGTTATTGGTGCCTACTACGCGTTACCGACAATTAAACCGGCAGAATCCGTAGGAAGCAATAAGAACTTTGATTTCATTGGTGGTTTATTCCTCGGCCTCACAGTAGGATTACTCCTTTTTGGCATCACTCAAGGAGAAACTTCTGGTTTTTCTTCGTTCTCATCGTTAACTAGCCTAATTGGTTCTGTTGTAGCTTTGGTGGGATTTATTTGGAGAATTGTTACCGCAGAAAATCCATTTGTACCACCTGTCCTGTTCAATAACAAGGATTATGTCAATACGGTCATAATTGCATTTTTTTCGATGTTTGCTTATTTCGCTGTTCTTGTGTTCGTCCCATTACTAGTCATTGAGGTGAATGGACTCTCTTCTGGACAGGCTGGAATGATATTGTTGCCAGGTGGTGTGGCTGTTGCAATCTTATCTCCCTTCGTTGGCCGTCTTTCTGATCGATTTGGGGATAAACGTCTGATAATTACTGGGATGACTCTGATGGGGCTGTCTACCTTATTCTTGTCCACCTATGCATCTGGTGCTTCACCTCTGTTAGTTTCCGTGGGGGTCCTCGGAGTAGGGATTGCTTTTGCATTCACGAATTCTCCCGCAAATAACGCCGCAGTAAGTGCACTCGATGCAGACAAGGTTGGTGTCGGAATGGGGATTTTCCAAGGTGCTTTGTACCTTGGAGCAGGAACTGGAGCAGGTATGATTGGAGCATTATTATCCGCTCGACGTGATGCTACTGAGCCGATAAATCCATTATATATATTGGACGCTATGTCCTACTCAGATGCGTTCCTTGCAGCTACAGGGGCAATACTCATTGCCTTAATAGCTGGATTAGGTTTAAAAAAGCGTGGGTAATAACTTAGTTATGTAAAGATTAGTTATTGTTTAGTTCATCTTCTATAGTTTAAGCTGTAAATAAATAGCTTAGGAATCACGCAAATTTGAATTTCTTAGAATAGAATACTTTTAAGTAACTCAACTTTCGTACACTGTTTTATTGGTGCGAAAGTTGAGTATGTTAAGGATGAAACAATGAAAACATTGGTGATCGTTTCTCACCCAGATATGCCAAATTCTCGAATCAATAAAGTTTGGGTAGAAAAAGCAGCGTCTTATTCAAACGAAATTACCATTCATGATCTTTATAGAGAGTATCCTGATTTTATTATAAATGTAAAAAGAGAGCAGGAATTAGTTGAAAATCATGATAATATTATTTTTCAATTTCCATTATATTGGTATAGTTCTCCTTCATTATTAAAAAAATGGATCGATGAAGTGATTATATATGGATGGGCTTACGGATCAAAGGGTAAAAGAATATTTTATAATCGATAGGAGGTAGAAGCAAATGAAATCTACAACTATAGTAACATTTAAAGAACTCCATGTATAGGTGGCTGTGACAAGCTTTACATGGAGTAGAATAATTATTGTCCAAAGCCACCTTTGCAATTGCTAGTACTAACGCAAAGGAGGATATGAAAATGCAATACAAAATAATTAATGGTGCCGTTTACTATGATGGTAATATGGTGTTGGAAAACATCGGTATTGAAATCAATGATAATGAAAAGATTGCTATTGTTGGTAGAAATGGATGTGGAAAAACAACCTTGCTAAAAGCTATTATAGGCGAAATTGAATTAGAAGAAGGAACTGGTGAAAGTGAGTTTCAAGTAATAAAGACCGGTAACCCTTATATTAGCTATTTAAGACAGATGCCTTTTGAAGATGAAAGTATATCAATGGTGGATGAAGTCCGTAAGGTATTTAAGACGCTTATTGATATGGAAAACAAGATGAAACAGCTGATAGATAAAATGGAGAATCAATATGATGATAAAATCATCAATGAATACTCTGATATCAGTGAAAGGTATATGGCTCTTGGAGGTCTAACCTACCAAAAAGAATATGAAACGATGATTCGTAGTATGGGTTTTACTGAAGCAGATGATAAAAAACCCATTTCTGAATTTTCAGGTGGTCAGCGAACTAAGATAGCTTTTATAAAAATACTTTTAACAAAGCCAGACATTCTATTACTTGATGAACCTACTAACCACCTTGATATAGAAACAATACAATGGTTGGAGAGTTATTTGAGAAGTTATAAATCTACATTGGTTATTATTTCCCATGATAGAATGTTTCTTAATCGAATTGTGGATAAGGTTTATGAAATCGAATGGGGAGAGACCAAATGTTATAAAGGTAATTATTCAGCCTTTGAGGAGCAAAAACGAGAAAATCATATCAAACAGCAAAAAGATTACGACTTGCAACAGATAGAAATTGAAAGGATTACACGCTTGATTGAACGTTTTCGTTATAAACCTACGAAAGCTAAAATGGTGCAATCTAAAATTAAATTATTACAGCGTATGCAAATATTAAATGCACCAGACCAATACGATACAAAAACTTATATGTCTAAATTTCAACCGAGAATCAGTAGTTCAAGGCAAGTATTAAGTGCTTCAGAACTTGTGATAGGCTATGATACTCCTCTTGCAAAGGTTAATTTCAACCTTGAAAGGGGACAGAAGCTTGGAATTGTTGGGAGTAATGGTATTGGTAAATCCACGTTGCTTAAAACACTTATGGGTGGTGTGGCAGCATTGTCTGGAGATTTTAAATTCGGATACAATGTTGAAATTAGCTATTTTGACCAACAGCTTGCTCAAATCAGTGGAGATGATACACTATTCGAAATTTTTCAAAGCGAATACCCTGAGCTAAATGACACAGAGGTCAGAACTGCTCTTGGCTCATTTCAGTTTAGTGGAGATGATGTTTTTAGACCGGTGTCCTCTTTGTCAGGTGGAGAAAAGGTTAGATTGACATTATGTAAATTATTATATAAACGTACTAATGTTTTAATCTTAGATGAACCGACAAACCACATGGATATTATTGGAAAAGAGAATTTAGAGAATATCTTATGCAGTTATCAAGGTACAATTATTTTTGTGTCACATGATAGATATTTTACTAATAAGATTGCTGACAGATTACTTGTTTTTGATAAGGATGGTGTAGAGTTTGTACAATCTACTTATGGTGAGTACGAGAAAAAAAGGATGAATTCTGAAAAGCCATTTAATAACATTAAAGTTGAGCAGAAAGTAGAGAAAAATAACACAGTAAAAGGCGATCGTAACTCCATTGAGAAGGAGAAGGTTAAGAAGGAGAAACGAATTGAAAAGCTTGAAGTGTTAATAAATCAATATGATGAAGAATTAGAAAGATTGAATAAAATCATTTCTGAACCAAACAATTCTTCTGATTATATAGTACTGACGGAAATACAAAAATCAATTGATGATGTTAAAAGGTGTCAGGGTAATTATTTTAATGAATGGGAACAGTTGATGAGAGAATTGGAAGTTATGTAATTTTTGAGTTATGCAATAAGGATGTAAAAGTGTTAATGATACATTCTGGTTGTTGAAAATGTAAAAAAATTAATGAATTTTTATTAGATATAATCGCTATGTGAAGACCTTTTGAGTTTGCCGCATAGCGGTTTTTATTATCGGTTCTGTTGCAAAGTTTCCTCATAAGTCTATTTTAATGTAAAATGAAGGAAAAAGATAGCAGGAGGAATGACGATGAATCATTTTAAAGGAAAGCAATTTCAGCAGGATGTGATTATTGTAGCCGTGGGCTACTATCTTCGTTATAACCTTAGCTATCGTGAAGTTCAAGAAATCTTATATGATCGTG
>JAKTNI010000014.1 GCA_029593505.1 Streptococcus suis | reverse complement strand
CTGTACCCATGCCGAACACAGAAGTTAAGTCCTAGAACGCCTGAAGTAGTTGGGGGTTGCCCCCTGTGAGATACGGTAGTTGCTTAGCGAATAGGGAGTTTAGCTCAGCTGGGAGAGCATCTGCCTTACAAGCAGAGGGTCAGCGGTTCGATCCCGTTAACTCCCATTACGCGGGTGTAGTTTAGTGGTAAAACTACAGCCTTCCAAGCTGTTGTCGCGAGTTCGATTCTCGTCACCCGCTTTGAACTTTAGTTCATTTTACCAAACTTGGGTTTGGGCGCGTAGCTCAGATGGTTAGAGCGCACGCCTGATAAGCGTGAGGTCGGTGGTTCGATTCCACTCGTGCCCATATATGGTCCGTTGGTCAAGGGGTTAAGACACCGCCTTTTCACGGCGGTAACACGGGTTCGAATCCCGTACGGACTATATCCGGAGGATTACCCAAGTCCGGCTGAAGGGAACGGTCTTGAAAACCGTCAGGCGTGTAAAAGCGTGCGTGGGTTCGAATCCCACATCCTCCTTTACTACTGTCGCGGGATGGAGCAGTTAGGTAGCTCGTCGGGCTCATAACCCGAAGGTCGTAGGTTCAAATCCTGCTCCCGCAATTTTTACTTGGCTCGGTAGCTCAGTTGGTAGAGCAATGGATTGAAGCTCCATGTGTCGGCGGTTCGATTCCGTCTCGCGCCATTTATTTTATATCTGGAGAGATAGCGAAGAGGCTAAACGCGGCGGACTGTAAATCCGCTCCTTCGGGTTCGGGGGTTCGAATCCCTCTCTCTCCATACCTTTACGGGCATAGTTTAAAGGTAGAACTAAGGTCTCCAAAACCTTCAGTGTGGGTTCAATTCCTACTGCCCGTGTTATATGGCGGGTGTGGTGAAGTGGTTAACACATCAGATTGTGGCTCTGACATTCGGGGGTTCGATTCCCCTCACTCGCCTATTTTAATATTGGGGTATCGCCAAGCGGTAAGGCAAGGGACTTTGACTCCCTCATGCGTTGGTTCGAATCCAGCTACCCCAGTTAACATTATATGCCGGCGTGGCGGAATTGGCAGACGCGCTGGACTCAAAATCCAGTGTCCGCAAGGACGTGCCGGTTCGACCCCGGCCGCCGGTATAGTTGAAAAGACAAAGTTTCTGAGCCTTGTCTTTTCTTTTTATCTTTTCTATTGCTCTTTTTCGAGTTGCCAAAAAATTCCAATTTCTAAAAAATATCGTCTAATTTGTTCGCCAATGTCTTTTGTTTGCTAGGGTATAAGTGGGAATATGTATCTATTGTAGTCGTGATAGATGCGTGTCCAAGACGTTCTTTTACGACTAGATAATCTTCCCCTTGATTGATAAGTAAAGACGCGTGAGACTGCCTTAAATCGTGTATTCGTATCTTTTTTAGATAGTCGTTCCTAGCCAGTATCTGCTTAAATTTTTTATCAATCATATTTTTTGTCATTGGTAGTGGTGTGCTTTGAATCACTTGAAGGTTTTCTGTATCTGTTGTAAATTCTTTAAGTAAGTCTTTTTGTTTTTCTTTCCAGTCTGCAAGCATTTTTGCTAATTTATGATTGATTGTAATACGTCTAGTACCTGCTCTAGTTTTTGTACTATTGATATGATTTGTACCGTTAACAAAATATGCTGTTTTTGTGATGTGAATGGTATTAGTGATTAAGTTTATATCGTACCAAGTTAACGCAACTATCTCGCCCAGTCGCATGCCAGTAAAAAAGGCAATCGTAAAAAATAGGTCATAGCTTATTTCATCACTTGTAATGAGTTTTTAAAATTCGTTAAATTCTTCTACACTCAAAAAATTTATAGTTGGCTTACTAATAGGCAATTTTCTGATATTTTCAACTGGATTTTTATCTACCAATGATTTTCTTACACCAATATCAAAAATCTTTTTGAGAAGTATCATTATTTTATTGATTGTATTATGACTTAATGTAACACTATCATTTTGTTTTTTTGACTTTGTTTTAAGGTATTCTCGAAATTCAAAAATATGTTCATAGGATAGTTTATTTAAGTTTGTATCCAGAAAATAAGGCTTGATATGTCGCTCATAGTTATTTCTTTGTGTACTGATATAGCTGATTTTCCGGTTATTTTGTTGGTCTTCTTCCTCAAGTATATCAAAAAGCATGTCAGTTGTTACCAAAAAATCAAATCGTTTTTCTTTTAACTCAACAACACGGATATACTGCTCTAACTCTAAAGCCTCTTTCTTAGTCTTGAGACCCTTGCGAATGATTCGTATCCGCTTTTGAGTAACAGGGTGGAAACCGTCAGAAATGTCAACAGTCCAAGTTCCATTTTTTACTTTTTTAACGGTCATGATGAGCACCTAAAGAGACATCAAATCCAAGTAGTTCAGTAGCGACGCTAGCAGGAATTGTACCGATCCGCTTATTTCGGTATACGAAAAATCCTCTTGCAATCAGTAGTTCTTTTCCTTGCCTTATAATGCGTTTAGAAGTGCCCTCAGAGAACCCAAGAGCAACTAGGTCATTCTTATTTATGGTTGCTATCATTGAAGACATTCCTTTCTTTTATTATAATCTAGTTAGTTAATTTTTAGAGGCGACTTGTTTTTCAAGTCGTCTTTTTTTGTCCCCATAAGGGAGAACTATTCTGCTCTCGAATATATTGCTCTATATCCTTTTCATCATTATCAGTTAGCCTTGACAAGCCCTCTTTTAGTAGACCTTGAATGTAGTCCTCTGCCTTTTGAACATCATAGGCTTGATATTTTGCTGTATAGACTTTTGCCAATGTCTTTGCAACTTGTTTCTCTGTCCAAGCCTCTGACTGCCGTAATGTAGACTTAGTTCTCTCAACGCTCAAAACAGTCTGATTTTCGGTCTTTAGATAGTCTAGCCACCACTTGACCTTTTTTCTTCTCCAACGATTAGTATCTGTCGCATTTGGTTTCACAAAACGATAGTGACCATTGATAGCTTCAAAATAGATAGATGACAGAGGACGCTTTAGAAACAATTGCTCTGCAATAATATTCGCCTTATCCTGCCAACATCTAAGTTCCGCACGAATCCAAGAGGGATATTCTACAAGCTCTTGCTTGCTAAGTTGTTCCATACGTTTATTGTAGATACACCATTGTTGATTACCTCTGGAACCAATAGCAACCGTCTCTCCAACTCGTTCTCCATTTTCTAAGACAGATTTCTCATGATACTCAAAATGCTTTGCTTTCGAGATACATAAACCTTTCTTACAATAGTCATATACTCGCTGAACATCTAAACTACCGTCAAATATGTCGTGAGCAATATCTAAGCGAGTAAAATTAACCGAATACTGATACAACCGACCTATCAAAGCTATCCAATTATTTTCGTTACCGTCCAAAAATTCTTCATATTGGCGACAACCTTGCCCTTTTAATTCGATAAAAACCCCCATTGAAGGTCTATCCCCATTAAAGTACACTTTAATCTCAGAACAAGCATAATGTCGCTGGTACTTGTTTATTCCCCAATTATTTAATGTGAAATCTTCTAAAGGAATTAAAAGAATATCAGTTAAAACACTTTCTGGAGGAATATTTTTAACGGTTACTGCAAAATAATCAATTCTGACTGTATTCATAGGGTTATGCTCCTAGAATTTTAATGTCCTCACATACTAATTTAACACCTGCCCAGTTACTTCGTGCCATGTTCCAAGCTAAACGAACTTTCGGCTTAACCAACTCAATCGGAACATTCAAAAGTGATTCATTTTGAGCGAGCATAGCAACCTTATCTATATTGCATACAATTTATAGGTTGATAACTTTCAAGTCATCAGTAGAAATTCCCATTTCAGTTAGAACTTTCACTTTATCGGCATCAAGGGCAGTACAAGTGATTTTCGTAACTTCTTCAGTTTTGATTTTCTCGCCATTAACCTCGTTATACCTATTATTAACTTTAGCAGATAGAATAACAATTTTTTTCGGCACTTCAAACTGTGTCATATCCAAATCAAGTTGCCCAATCTTAAGGGTAGTATCTGTCATATTGTAAGTCATAATAATTACTCCATTTTCTATTCAAAAAGTCGTATCCTACACGAAAAGCGACTCAATCCCTTCTCCCACAAGGGTTTCAATGACTTCGGCATAACCAACAAGCCGTAACCTCTTACGTATCAAGGATTTAGAGTACATTTCATGTATGTGTGCCCCCCTATTAGTACTGGGGGCATTTTTCTTGACCTCCTGCAAAGCAGTCGGTGTGCTCTTTCTCCCTAGCGAAATAGGAACGATCCGCTCGATTCTGCCCCTCCAGGGCAATCGTCCCTATTTCGCTAGTTCGAAAGACCGTCGTTATTTCTAACACTCCAGTAGCGGTCGCAAGCCTTATCAAAATATTTTTCAAAGTCTAGTTCATCAGACTTGAATGGCACTTCAACATATCGAGGTTGTGGAATCACTCCGTCTATTTGAATATAGCCAGTTCCAATACCGCAAGTCTTGTAGTCAATATCTTGACTGGAAAACATCATGCGACAAGAATCTGAATCAACAGTTGTTGAACCTAATAAGAGAGCCGTACCAAAATTTTGCCTCATATATGTCGGAATGAAGTCACTTGAAGCCCTCTGTAAGCCAACCATGACCTCTATAGAAGCTTGCCTTTAACCAATAAACTTCCAAGATTAGACATAGCCTCTTGATAGGCTTGCTTGCCTTCTTTAGTAGTTTTTGCCTCTGTTTTGAAAGCAATACCCTCATCTAACACAATAACAAGTGGATAGCTCCCATTGACTTCTGCCCACGACAATACTTTTCCTTTGGAAATATAAGTGTCTGGATTATCTGCCATGACTTGAAAGCGTATATTCATCTCTTCAACTACCTCTCTTAAAGCTCCTGCAATTTGAAAAGGAGAATTATAAACTACCTTATAACCTAATCTATCTTCCAATTTTTTTCCTACAAGCCAAGAGAGTTCTCCTTTTTTAGGATCTAGTAGCTTAACTTCAGAACCTAGCCTTAGATACTGAGCCACAAGATTCTCAATCATGACCGTTTTCCCCGATTTCGTTGCCCCTGCTAAAAGCACATGTGGAGGTGAATCAAACTGCCAGCCAACTTTCTCAGAAATTGTCAATTTTGCTGTTTGAAGGGTGTCTTCCCAAGTCAATCTATTTTCAGCAAATTTAGGAAAAATATAGGTTACTTGGTTAATTGTTTCTGTCATTTCTCCCAAATCTAACGAAAGTGAACTAGATAAGAGTGACCCAATTTTAGAGGCTAAATCATTATATTTATTTCCATATTTCATAGCATAAATTTCTATATTCTGCTCTGTTTCCCTATATTTTAGAACTAAATGATTAGTGATTTGTTCTATGCCATTGATAACCTGACTCTCATAAAATTTAATTAGAGACAATCATATATTGCAAATTATAGTTGATTCCATTCAGGTATGCTTGCTGACATTTTTTCCAAAAGTGAAATATGAACCAAAATATACTAATAAAAAATATACCAACGATTGAACTAAGAAAATTTTCTCTAAATGAAAGTATAGTAGTTAATATCAATATCGCAAAAATAAAATAGAAAGACTTAGAAACAATACTACTATAAATAAATGGTATATGTAAGTTTGGTCTAACTGTTTTAAACTTCTGATTTCTCCACCTCTGTAGTTGTTTTATTAGCTGCTTCATTATCTGTCCCTCCCTTATCATTGTCAACTGATAGATAATCTAATAAAAACAATAATAGTGGAATAACTAAAAATCCTCCCGCTAAAAATAAGGTATCGAACCATGGAGACATCTCGCCCTTCATCTGGAATATAATATACAAGCAAAGAATTAGAGCAGGATAAGTGATGTTGAACATAAACTTATAAATTTTCATAATAATAATTTCCTTTCATAAAACCAAAGGGGGAGGAGTTAGCTCCTCTGAATTCTAAGCCTCGGATAACGCCCCTGCAACAGCCTTAACTAGGTAGCTATATTTGAATTTAGTCCACCCTAGTCTATTCATAACATAATGATAAAAGTCAGGATTTACATCAAATTCACATTCAACAGCAAAGATAATATCTTTATTGGCTTTTCTTGAGAAGGAGCGGTGGTTATCTTGAACACTGTCTAAAATCTCATCAGTAATAAGATCCGATGTATTGCCCCTGTAATAATATGATTCATTATTAATTTTTTTTTGAAGTGAAAATGTCATCAGACAAACATGAACCTGTTGTAATATGAAATGACTGACAAGCTCTATGCCACATGTCAAGCAATCTCGCTAGATAGCCAACGGATAAATTCTTACCATAAATAGTATTTTTAAGTTTTTTTGCATATGGTAATGCATCTTTTGAATCGTATATGTAGAATCCCCCAATAACTGCATCGGGAATGTATTTTGTTGATAGAAAAAGCAAAAAAAATAAAAAAAGTTATTGACAAAAAAAAAGTGAGGTGATATACTAAGATAGTTGTCGCGTGAGAGCGACAGACAAGACCTTTGAAAAT
>JAKTNI010000013.1 GCA_029593505.1 Streptococcus suis | reverse complement strand
ACGACCATCCATTTTACGGTCCAAGAGCTTTCCAATCCAAGACAAGAGAAATTCGGACTTGACCTTAACCGGATCCTCATCCATATTCTCATCTGATAGATCTAAGACATTTAAGAAGGTAGTGGAATCTGGAGCAATATCGATACTCTCCCCACCAAAGGCTTGACCGATAATACTATACTCATTTTCTGGGTCAACAATAATAATTTCAGTATCACTATCTGCTTCCTTGAGCTTAGTAGAGACGATCTCATGTTTTGTCGCCATCCCTTTGCCCGCTCCAGAAGTCCCTAAAATCAAACCTGACGGAGTATTTAACTTGCCACGGTCAATACTGATGATATTACTTGAGATTTGATTGATGCCATAAAATTTCCCACCCTTGTCCTGAATATCAACGGAAGTCCAAGGTGCATTCACGGTAATGTTTGAAGTCAATAGAGACCGAGAAACACCTTCGAGATAGTTCTTCCCAAATGGCAAGAGACTGTTAAAGGCTGCTTCTTGCATATAGGTCAAGTTGTCAATAATCATGTCATTTGACCCCGCCACTTGCTTGATAATACCAAGAGATTGTTTGAGTTGGTCTTCAGTATCCGCAAGCACGCCAATTAGAAATACGGTGTCAAACAGCTTATCTCCTGTCTGGGTCATGGTTTGAAGAAGAGCTTCTGCTTCATCGATGTTGTTTTCAAGAACATGGCCGACCTTCTCCAAATAGATACCTGTCCGAGCCATCTTTTGTTGTTCCCCAATCTTTTGCGATTCCATCAAGGTCTTCTTGGTTCGTAGCTTGGTCATGGTTTCAGACTTGGTAGAGCCTTTAGCATGCAGGCTAATCATCACTTCCAAATCTGACTGCATGAGGTCACGAATAAATTTATCCCCTAGCTCCATACCGTAATCACGAACATAGACAATCTGTAATAATCTATCGTCCAATTCAATATGATTCTTGTGTTTAAAGGAAAGGTAGGTTGGGGCAATAAAGTGTTTGGTGGATTGACCTGAGAGGGTCAAATCCTTGTAAGAGAACGGTGAATGATTTTCACCACGCAACATATCCGCAAGGACATTCACTCGCTCCTCTCCACCAAGTAAACCAAGAGATACATCAATCTCTGAAAAGCCACTCTTGAAATATTCTCCAATTTGTGACAGAGAACGAAAAGCTAGTTTTGGTGTTTGGTCGCTCTTGCCAAATGAAAGAAACTTGACAGCTGAAAAGTTGTTCTCACCCGCCTCTAAGTTGGCATCCATCATACGATTCAATTCATCACGATAAGCATCAAACCCATCTTCCTGTAAGGGATAGAGAATACTCTTACGGAATTTTTCCAGATTGACCTTTTGATTGAAAATGGTCAGTTGGAAATTGGTCTTATCATCCAGTGAATTGATTAAATCGGAATATTTCTCCACGATAGCTCCCTTATCATCTAAGCCAACTGTTTGATAATTGACATCTCCTAAGAGATATGTTTGTGAAAAATAGCTTGGACTGACTTGCATAAGGCCATTCTGAAAAAGCCCTTGATAGGCTAACGTATTTACGGTAGAAGGTCTGATCTCCTGCTTCTGTATTTTCGTCTTTTGCTTTTTGTCATTAGAAGAGGTCTTTGGTTTCATTGAGTGTTTTAATTTTTTCACGTTGGTCTCCTTTTCTTCCAGTAAATGTGCGGTCTGGCACCGTTAGTTCATAATGAAAACGGTACTTGAGATAGGTTTCAAATGGTAAATCGTTGGGGCGATAGACCCCAAATAACATGAGTGGAATGGTAAAGCTAAAAACAAAACCATAGACAAACCAATCTCCAAATTGCCAGAAAAATAGGTTCAAACCTAATACCAAAATGGTTAGGGCAATAGCTGGAAATACAAAGACAACCTGTCTAGTCGTAAACCCTAACCATGCACGGTGTTGAACCTTTGAGATGTCCTTAAAGACACGAGTGTTCATAAATGTTCTCCAATCTAAGTAAGCTATAAAAAGAGGAGGCGAGATAATGACTCCCTTCCTCCTACATCCCCAAAATACTTCGGGCGGTTCGTTGACTGCCAACTAAGGCAATGATTAACAAGATGGCCTGTACCAAGCCACCAAACATAATGGCGAGTGATTCCATAACTCCAGCTCCATTTGATACGGCAATCTTTCCAGCCGACTCAAACAAGGGAACAAGCGATACAATTAGAAAAATCAAAATACCTTGAACGGCATAGACCATGATGTTCTTAAGGTAGCCAATCCCAACACTTCTCCAGTCATCACGAAGAAAGGTCGGAATGGTAACAGGGGCAAAAGGTATCATCAGATAGAGTTGGATAAAGCGAATGGTAATCAAGATATTGACAACCATGATACTGGTCATTCGTACCAACCAAATGAGAATCGCAAAAAAGCCAATAATCATTTTTCCTACAATTCCAGATCCCTTAATGCCTGAGATGGTATCGTAATTAGCACCACCATTCGTGACAAGCCCTGCCACTTGTTCAATAACATAAGAGGCAATGGCAATAATGGCTTCCACAATAACCGTTGTATTGGTAATCACGACCGCGACCATAATGTAGCTGACAATCATAGGTGCTATGGCTTCAAAGGTCATCGCACCACCTGAGTTTGCGATTTTCTTGGCCATTTTTGAGAATTCGAGTACGAGAACAACCGCAAGAATAGCTACTCCCAAGGGCTGCATAATCCTCTTGGTAATGGCTGTCATGTAAGACCACACCGTCGGATTAAAGTCCGCTAGTGACTTAACCAAGTTGGCAGTTGATTCTAAATCGATCTGAAACCCTTCAAAAAGGCTATCACTAGATACTTTTTCAGAGGCTAGAAATACAAAAGGTGACGTAAAATTCATCATCATGTCATGTTCTGACCTCCTCTAAATGGTAATCTGTGTCACAAAAGCACCTGCGGCGCCAACCATGACACCACCAACAATTTCTAGAATAGCATTTCGGACACCTGGACCACCATCTTTAATGTTGGTTGAAAGGTTGATAATGCCCATGACAACAAGAAAGGCTCCTACTGCAATCAAACCTTTTTGTAATAGAGACATAGCTTGGGAGAACATGGAGCTGGCGTCCACTCCGTAAACAAAGTCTGTTAGTTTTTGATTCATATCTTTCCTCATTTCTATTAATGTAGTGTCGTTTCTGTGCTTAAATCCCGTATTTTATGGCCTGACAAATCTAATTCTTCCTCAGCGGTTAAGGGATTGATTTGGTAATGCCACCAGCGTTCATCAGATTCCTTATCCGCAAGCCATTTCCAATTCTTATGTTTGAGTGGAAAATATTTCTTAGATCTAAATACAGGCACTCCAGCAATGCGTACGAGGCACTCATCTCGTTTCATATTTCCGACTTCATCAGCCGTCATCAAGTCACGAGCAATTTTCTGGTGAGAGGTAGAACTTGAGCCAGTCTGCCCAAAAGAACGACTAGTGCTTCTGACATCAATGGTTTGTTTACCTAGAAGACCACTCATGAATTTGAAAGTTTCCTCGTCATTTCCACCCAAATAGAGGAGACTGTCACAGTTCCCCAAAATGGTTTTCCAAGCTTCTTTTTCCTTATAAAGTCCTTGGAGTTGGGCGATATTTTGCAAGATTGGTACTAGACTCATATTCCTAGAGCGAACTGTTGAGGTTTGTTCAGCAAAGTCTGGGATTTCTCCGACATTCGCAAACTCATCCAGATAACTTCTAACATGAATAGGCAGTTGCCCTTTAAAGTCCACATCAGCCTGTCTGGTCAAAGTGGAGAAAACCGTAGAGAAAAATAAAGTAGATAGAAAACGAAAGGTAGCATCATTATCTGGAATGACAAGATAGACCATGGTCTTTTGAGTGCCCCACGTTTTCAAATCCATAGTGTCTCTTTGCGTCAAATCAATCACTGATTGGATATTAAAAAGGGCAAATTTAGCTGTTGTGACCGCAATCACCGAATCCAACGTCTTATCCTTATAGTTTTGAAAATCTGCCCAGTTTCTCATGGTAAAGTTTTCGTGACCATATTTTTTAGCGTAATCTTCAAACAGGACTTCAAGAACACTTTTCTCCTGATTGTCTCCCTTTGATAAGAGTTTGATGAGCTTGCCAATCTCTGAAAAGGCTGGATATCGGCCACGCTTACGTCTTGATTCCTGTTCTTGCTTGGAACTTCCTGGAGGATTGTAAAAATCCACCAAATACGAGGCAATAGCTCTCACCAAGGTCATAGAAGCCTCGTCCCAAAATGGATCACTGCGAGAACCATTTCCCTTGGTATTATTAAAATAGACCGTTAACATGCGGTTCAAATCATTCTCTGTTTCTACATAACGAAAGGGATTAAAACCATCTGAAGTGGTCATATTAACCAGGTCTAAAACCTTGACCTGATAGCCGTGTTCTAAAAAGAGTTTACCTGTCTTCTCAGCCAAATGGTCTTTAGGATCCACCACAATATTGGAACAATTAAGCTGGATAAGGTTGGGTTTAACAAATCGAAAGGTCTTACCTGCACCAGATCCCCCAATGACAATCAAGTTTTTATTTCGGTCAAACTGTGGCTTCTTTTTTTCCAATAAGGTCAGACGAACATCACGAGCCAAAATCGTGTCATTGAAAGGATTCTTACTGTAAAAGTTCCGCTTTTCCTTACTGGTTCCAAATCATGCAGAACCGTATTCTTCCACTTCTCGATAGACCTTCTGTCCTGTCGATACATAAAGATAGACTAGTGTCATCGTTAGAACCCCAAGGATAAAGGCAAGAAAAGATTTTTTAGTAAAGGTAACTTGCCATAAAGGATTGAAGACTTGATTTAGCCCCTCTCCTAAGAGGTAGGTTAAACGTTCCATAGGTGGGGCATTAGTTAAACTATCATAGAGTAGGGTTAGACGGTGACAGAAATAGCCAAAGGCGAGACCCAAGAGTCCAAAGCTTTATGTTTGGAATACATTACAAGGTCACCTCCTTGGTTTTGACTGCAGAAGATTCTGTCACTCTAATTTTCTCTTTGGCCAGCTCTATCTCTTGGTCCAAGGTTTTATCAAAGGTTAGACCTTCTAACTTTTCTGGGTTAGACACCAGTTTCTTCATCAATTCATCTAAGTGATGATCAAGCAAGGTCTTGTCCTTGGCATAGAAGTAGAGATAGTCTTTTTGCCAACTAATAGCGATTGGCAGTTTTTCTGACTCCATCAGCTCCTTAAATTTCTCCACATTGATTGGCTTATCTAGGATGTCTTTACTAACATCAATCGCTTCAATGGTGTAAGGACTTTGAAGGAGTTCTTCCAGTTTTTGAACCCCAATCTTATAAGCTGAATCTTGAGCTAAGGCTTGCCTAGCCGACCATTCTAAGAGCTTTAAGAGGGTTCTGACTGTCAATAAACTACTTCTTTCCACGTATTGCATCGCTTGACGTTCTTGTTGTTCAGATGACATGGTGACCTCCTCTTCTTTGAATTCCCTATCCAACATAAGGTGCTTCTATAATACGGAAGCACTCTTGATTTTGGTATCACAAGAAGGTCAAGACATAAACCAAACTATTCCAAAGCAAATGTAAGGTAATTGCCAGCCTAAAATCTGTTTTCAATCGAACAACAGCCAAGGTCAAGCCAAGACAGCTATACATCAGCCAACTCCCTAACTGATTGGGGCCATGGGCTAGAATAAAGAGAAAACTGGTCAGGACTATTTGAACAAGAGGATAAGTCAATTTTTCCCACAGCAGTTGCCTATAAACAATCTCTTCAAGGACACTTGCATTGACCAGAAACAATAAAAAGATAATATGAGGAACCTGCTTCCTTACATCTACCAGTACCGCTTGATTCCTAGTCTGAACTGGAAAAAGAAAACTGATGAAGACTGCAAAAGCAACCATACATGCAAAGCCAAGAAGCAGACATGTTAGGCGATTTCTTAAGGTCATATTTTTTGCTTGAACAGTTTTGTGATGAGTAATTTCTAGACAAACCACACCTAGAAGAAACAATTGTAGCAAGATTAATAACTCAATCGTCATATACTCTTCCAGGTATAAACTCACAAGAAAACCGTTAAGCTGTATGGCTAGATAAAACAACACTATCCTTATCATAGTCACCTCTTAAATAAATCTGCATAATCAATATCTAAGACTAGAACAATACGCTCAACCCATCTTGTCTGTGGCATCAGACGATTGGATTTGTAATTTCGCAATTTTTGATAGAGGCGATTAAACTCACTTGGATAAACATATTGACCATTGAATGCTTTGCGAGCTAGTTCTGCCCAAGTGAGGTCTTTTTCTGCCAGAATGATTTCTAAATTGTCCCAAAATCGTTCATTCATCTTCACACCTACCCTGTCACTTGTTTCATCAAGCTGGTCTGAAACAGCTCTTCTTTTACCTGTCTGGGAAGAAAGGTTCGCACTTCGTCTAGCCCAATAGCTGGATAGACATGATTTTGACAGACAATCAGTGGCAGCCGAAGATTCTGGTCTGGCTTTTGGAGAATAAGCTGAATCATCTCATTCAAACTTATCGAATATTGACGCTTAAAGCGAAGAAATCGTGGCGACAGCAACTCAAAGCAATCCGTGGTTTTGGCAAAGAGTGACAGTAAGATTTCACGGTTTACATCACATGCTTTTGTACAACGATAAGTCAGACCATAGGTCGTCAAAATGGTTAGTAAATCTTGATTTGTATTGGCATTATTTCCTAGATATACCTCAAGCATAGGCTCCTCCTTATAAGGTTAGGCTATTTTCAACTGTTGGTTCAGGAGTTGAGAAATAGAGACTCATGTCAATAGGCATCCGTCCTTCACCGAAGCATTTGACTGTCACCAAAGTCGTTAATATGCCATCCTTTCCCCTAGCAGTATAATTTTCACCAAAGGCACGAAAGGCTAGGTGATTGTCTTTCGTCAATAGAGTATCTACACCATTTTTAATATCCCTAGTTTCCATAAAATCCGAAATCCGATGAAGATTAGATTCGTAGAATAGGGGATCATTCATCTCTTTGTGGTAATCATCTTCAAAAGTCACCTCAAAGTCACAATCAAAATTGGGGAGTGACAATATCTTTTGTAGTAGCTGATTGGTTTCAACTTGGTGAATACGTTCTTCTAATTCGGTACAATCTAGGATATTTTTCTTATGTAGTAGGTTCATGTTTTTCTTCCTCTTCCATTCTTCTAAATTCTCTCGCAATGGCTTCAATAACTGTGACAGTCACACTATTACCGGCCTGTTTGTATAGTTGGCTCTTACTGGAAACACTTTCTGCTCTTTCATAAGCCCAATCAGGAAAGCCTTGAAGTCTGAAACACTCTCTTGGTGTCAGTCGTCTAATTCTTAGGCGATAGAGTTTTCCGTCTAAGACAATGCCTGTGACTTCATACCACTTATCCTGTCGATATTCCAGAGCAGCGACCACCACTCCCATATTGTCTGAAGTCGTCAAGGTATTGGATATTCCCTTTCCCACGCGTCCCCTACGTTTGGTTGAGTCTGGATAAGCCAGATTGACAGAGTCTCCAAGAATTGCCTTTGCGTAGCCTCTTTTTGTGGCTTCCTTGATTTTCAGAAACGGCAGCTCCTCCCTCAGCAAAATCTTTGGCACCTTATCTCCACCTTGCATGGTGGTCAAGGTTGGTGACAAACCAGCAATGTCAAATACTCTTCCAGTCTGGTCAAAGCTAGTCGGCAGATTTCCTGCAACAACAACACCATGTCTATCTTGACTGGTCAAAGTAAACATAGGGGCTAGATTTTCTTTAAAGCGTCTTCCATGTTGTCGTTTTTCTAGTCTATCTGGTGTTAAGACTGGAATGGCGATTTTGGTCCCCTCTCCTTTACCTCTCGTTAGTGTAGGAGCAAGTCCACTCGTCAGATAGACTTCACCATTCAAACCACGTTTAGAGGGATTGATATTTCCTAGCCTTTCAAGATGAGCTGGGCTGTTTTCTCTTCTGAGAGGAAATATGAATCTGGAACGGTATCTTCTAGAATGTCCGATAATAAAGACCCGCTCTCTGTTTTGCGGGACTTGGAAGTCCTTACTGTTAAGCACCTGCCATTCGACATCATACCCCAATTCATCCATCATGGAGAGGATTGTGGCGAACGTCCGTCCCTCGTTGTGATTGAGTAGGCCTTTGACGTTTTCCAAAAATAGAAAACGTGGTTGGATTTGTTTGGCCGCTCGAGCAATCTCAAAAAAGAGAGTCCCTCGAGTATCTTCAAATCCCAGTCGTCTTCCTGCGAGTGAAAAAGCTTGGCAAGGAAATCCCCCGCAGATGATGTCCACTTGCCCTCTAAATTGTCTAAAGTCATGGTCTGTGACCTCTTTAATGTCATGGTATTCTATTTCTCCTTCTGTGTTAAACATGGCTTTATAAGATGTTCTGGCGAATTTATCAATTTCACAAAAGCCCAGGCATTTATGACCCTGTGATTCCATCCCTAGCCTAAAACCGCCTATCCCAGCAAATAAATCTAAAAATTTCATTTTTCCTCTCTTTCCAACTAAAAAAGAGCCTTACACATGTAAAACTCTTGCTTATATATGATCATCCATTTCTGGTGCACGGATGATTTCAACAATCAAAATGATGATAGAAATCAGATAGATTCCACCTAGTATCCACCAAATCACCTTATTCACCTCCCTTTACTTCTTGTCGTCTCAGTTGCTTGGTCCACTCTGACAGCACACCATTAAATACGTATTCAGCTATTACTTCCGCTGACCGAGCAAATCGCATATGTTCCAAAGCATACTGATAACGGTCACTAAAATAGAGCATGGCATAGTCACTAGCTGACTGAGATAGACCTGTATGTCTTAACTGGTCATGAACCAAACCCCAAATATAGTCTCGATCGTACTTGGTCATGCCATCGACTTTTGAAGTAAAGTTTTCTTCTTGTTTCTCATCTACTAGCTGCCTTTCCTCCTCGTCCTCAATAAGGAAATCACTCCCTTTAGTTTCACTATATTTAGTCTCACTCCCTTCAGTCTCACTAGAGGCTGAATTTAAGACCGGCCCCGTATTTCTTTGAGACCCCCTCTATTATACGGTAAGCAGTCTAAATACAATTACTAAAAACTGGATTATCATTTACTACGTAAAAATACGCCTACCAGCAGCGTATTTTTTCTTACTATATTAACTAAGCTTGGTAAATTAATTTATGGGCTTTGGAAGATAAGGAGAACATTTAATAGTTTATAAGTATAAATATATAAAAAGTATTCCTTTCCCATACTTATTATCAAGTAGATACTAGACATCTATAACGTCTATAACGTCTTCCTGTCCAAAATAACACTGTGCTTTTTCAATAATCTGTCTATCTTTGCTGGGCATATAAATAATTAAATTTTTCATGGCTCTGGTAATTGTAACATAAAATAATTTTTTCGTCCTATTTTGAATATTCTTATTAGCGGAACCTTTACCAAATAGAGTATCAAAATTATAGTTTTTCCAGTTTCCATTATCTAGCACAACTAAAACATTCTCATATTCACTCCCCTTAACCTTGTGCTGAGTTATAACAGACACATATTCTCTGAGATAGGCAATGCTATTCACATATTCCTTAAATGGTAATGTTTTCATTCGTGACCATAAGTAATACCCTCCATTTGTAATAAAATTAGTAAATAAGTCATCTTTTGAAATTAATCCACTTCCTTCTGCAAGTTCTATAACTCTTTCAATTGTAATATTATCTGCAGAGATTTCTGTCATAACTTTAGACAAACTAATTTTATCTTTTGACGAAGTTAATTTAAATTTAGTAATATGCAAGAATTCATTATGCTTACCTGTTTTATATAGTTCTAATAGTTCATAAATTAGGTCTAATCTTTTAAGGATTCTGTCCCTATCTGTACCCGCTTCATATCTACTACTTAAACCATTGAATTTATAAGCTAATAAAGAGTTTTCGTTAACCTTACACTTATTAATAACTTTTTCAAATTCATATGTCTTAATTTCATCATAAAAAGCAGAAAGTTCTGGATTTACTTTAATCTCATCAGCTATTAATGGACCTCCTCTTTTAACAACTATTTGGGATTCTCTTACTAATTCTTCAAATAATTTGCCTTCCTCAACAATCTTATTTGCGTTAATTTTTTTCTTCAAACCTTTAATTAATTTTACAAATAAATCAGATTTATATAATTCAAACAGTTGTGAAAATCCTGCCATTTCCGCATTAAGTTTATGTGTTAATCGCAATTCCTTTGTTTTCTGTGGTATATCAAATTTTAAATCTTTATATAACTTACTATTTCTAAGAATTTCAAGCTGGTCAATTCCATCACCATAGATAAATTTTACTACTCCTTGAATTAACTTCCCATCCTTCATATTTGGAGCATTCATATCATTAGAGGGGAGTTGTTTCAAGCCATCATTCCTAAATTTATTTGCCAAATCAATAACTTTTTCCGGATTACGACGATTTTGAGATTTTTGTACCTTTTCCAGATTATAAGAATCTAAGTCTCCTACCCCTGAATCATATATAGCTTGCATAGAATCTCCAAAAAAGCCTACAACATTTTTCCTAGTACTCTTTTTAAGATGTTCTAACAATATCTTCACAATTAGTGGGCTTGTATCTTGATATTCGTCAACAAAAATATAGTTTGCGGTATCCACTAAAATATCACACAGTTTCTTATATTTCGAAAACATTTTTTCAGCAACTATAAGAATATGGTCATGACTTATTTGAACTTTATTTTGGTCTGTTTTACTCATAGAATACCATTCGGCATAGTCAACACGAACATCATCAAAGTAATCAAGTGAAATAATTTCTTCTCCAAATACTTCCTTTGGTGCAACGAATAACTTTTGTGAATCATCATTTATTAACTCAACAAGACATTCTTTAATCTCTTTTTGGAAATTTCCAATGACATACCAGATAAACTCGTGAATTGTTGAAACCCATAAATTATCATTAATAATTCGTGATTTAATTTCTGCAACAGCATTGTTCGTATAAGTAATACACACAATTGACTGTCTCGGTTCTTCAATAGATATTTTTTCAATAATAGAAATTAACGAGTAAGTTTTTCCACTTCCAGCTCCACCTTCAAGAATAAAATTTTGACCTTGTTTTATTGCCTTAAATACTTTTTCTACTTCTGGCTCTATTGCTCTCTCAACCATAATAACCCTTCCTCAATATATTTAGGAACTTTCCAAGGATATTTCTTATCTTCAAAATATAACAAACTAGAGGCAAAAGCAGATTTTTTGTTCACTTTATCTCTAGAAAAACTATAGAAATCTGCTACTTCACCATCATCAAAGTTTTTTAAGGCTTCGTACTTAATAAGTCCTTCTTTTTTATCAATAATGAATTTTTTATTTAAACTTATAAAGGCATCTTCAAAACTAGCAGACTGATAACCTCCTTCTTGTTCCGGGATTTGGTACGCAATACGAAAATTTCCAATACATTTATCGCTATCTTGTTTTTCAGCGACTAATTCAAATTGCGTTTTATCTCCAGATTTTAAATTATCTTTACCAAAAAAATCTAAAATCGAATTATTACTGATATGTGTACTTTCTTGGGGGTTGCAGGATTTATATGTCGTACGTTCTTTTCCATTTTTATCAATTACTATCTCTTTCTTTGTGCTATCAATATCAGTAATTATCAATACTTTTATTCCTAAGAAATCAAATAATTTTCTAAACACTTGTGAATGAGCGCCTGTTTCAATGATAGAAATATTTTGAGAAAGCAACGGCACTATATTCGTTCCTTGTTCAATTTTATTAATTTCATCCACCTTTTGCATCATTCTTGGCAGTAAAATTCTTTCTGTATCGCCCTCAATACAAATTACCTTATCAGCAAAAAATAATTCACTACTATTGAGAGTAAGATACTGCTTTACAAATCTATATCCTAATTTATCATCTCCATACTCTTTTTCCAATGAATTAAAAGCTTTTGATATTGCTGTGCCATTATCACGCTTAAAATAAATTAAATCATCAAAGTTGCAATCAGAAACTATGTGAGATGAGTGAGTTGTAATTAAAGTTTGAATATAACTAGTACCTACACTTGCTTTTAGTTCCTCATTGTATTCTTTTAACAACTTTTTGATATTCTTGATAAAAACATACTGTAATTGTGGATGCGTGTGCGATTCTGGCTCCTCAATATAAACTAAGTTAATATCAGAAGGTTCATTTTTTATCTCTGCCATTAAAGTCTCAATTTCAAAAATCATTCCGTATAAATTTAAATATCCCAAACCATTATACGATTCTGGTAATAAACTATCATCATGTTTGTAATATAGAGTCGTATTATTGCTCAAAATATCTTTCTCAGAAAGCGATGAATGAATCGCCAATTCTGCTTCATTATCGTTCCCACCAAATCTTTTTACTCGTTCGAAGATTGAAGTAAAAATTCCCTCGCTTTCATTATCCCCACTATACGCTCTAGTCAAAGCTTTATCTGCCTCTATTATTGCAGATTGAAGTAAATTATTTGCTTCACTATCAATATCTTCGCTATTATTTAATTTATAAAATCGATTTGACGTCTTAGACAATGAATGGTTATTTTCTTTATTAGATACTTCTCGACTAGCACTGATTCCTCTTACTTTAATAATTTTGTGAACATCTTTCATTTCAAGTAAACCGGATTTTTCTTCTGTTAATTTTCGAGTAGTAGGATCGTATCCCCGTGAGTGAATTTGCATCTCGAAAAAATTACTCATGTTTTTCTTCATAAATGACTCAAAACGTGAAAAATCGTCTATAAAATCACTAATCCTAGTATTTAAGTCACGAAGTTTTCGAATAGGAATTATGTATGAGAACTCAAGAATAATAAAATCATTATTAGGATCTAAATCCATCATAAACCTTTGGATATTTTGATAAGAATCCGATTCTGTGTACCGAATCCAAATTTGAAGATTTATTCCTAAAATAGACTCTAATTCAGAATCAGAAATATCAGAAATTCGTCCTATTTTCTCAAAAATTTCTTTTCTATGACTTAAATTAATATCTTCCCATGTTAAACCATTATTAGAATTTTTATTAATTATTTTTTTTAGCACAGATAAGATTGAAGTTTTACCACAGTTATTTTTACCTACAATTAACGATAAATTCTCTTTCAAATTTAATGAAAAATCCTTCAACAGACGATAATTCTGAACAGCAATTCTTTCTATTCTCATAAAATACTCCTTTTTGATCTTACTAACATTATACCACACCGAACAGTCCAGTTCCCCCGCACTTACAACCCTTAAAATTCGTTTGTACGGATTTTTATTGTCTCTTGACTATTTCTCTCAGGAGAGTTATCATCAGAGCACAAAAAATAATGCAAAGGAGACGTAAATGGAAAAATACCAATGTAAACACAGCTTCGAACGTGAAACTATTTCGGATATGGTATCAGAAATATACGACAGTTTGAGTTTTAAATTCGAAGACCTCGGTTACCACCTAACACCAAGTCAGCTGAAGGAGCGTTCACCAGAAGATGAATTTTTTAAGCGAAGTCAGATTTTAGATGGCAGGATTCACGAGGTTATCTACCAAATCCCTGAATTAGCTTTACTTAAAGAAAGGCTAAAAGAAGCAGAGCTTTTAGGAGATGGGCTAGAAATATCTGACATTTTTCAAAGCCAAATCAAATATATTGCGGAGCTTATCAATGGAAAAATAGTGGATGGCATTAGCGATGGTGAATTGAAAAATATAGAGCACATTGAAGAAGTCTCCTCATCTCCTATCCAGAACAAGATAAAGGAAATTTACCTACAAGAAGATGAAAATAACCTTCGAGATGAAGTGCTTTCTGAAATAGCCAATCAAATCGGTAGAGTTCCAACACTGAAAAGGCAGAATTTAGACAGCCAAGATTTTTACGACATTTCTGTTTGGACGCTGAAGAATATGCTTCGGGTGAGTTATGAACTTGGCAAGTTAAGTGTGGAGGAGAAATTTATCTCTCCTGCCGCTCAGAAACTTCAAAATATCTATAATAAAACCTATCTTGAATTAAATGTTGGCGATACGGTCGAATTTGGACGGTTTACCAATTTTAGTTACCACCATGAAGCTATCTTTCGCAACGGTAAATTTAAAGTTTGGCACAAGTTAAATGAAAACCAGACACTTCAATACGATTGCGAGTTCAAAGATTTTACTACCGCCAAATCTCTTTACGATCAACTGGATGATATTAACGATTGTCAATTTACCAACCTAATAGAACAATTAAACGCCCAAGAAGTAGATATAAAAGTGGTTAATATCATTTAAACACACCCTAAAAATGAAAAAAGCCCCAATTTTTAGGGGCTTTTGTGCTCTAATGGATAAAAGTTTCACTATTACACTAGACATTCATCCATCACCATTTCCACATCTTGTAGCATAATGGTTTCAGCTAAATCTTCCAAAATATTTTAGATATAGCTCAAGAGTCTATCGCCCCTCTAAAAAATAGAGTATTCCAATAAAAATGGACAGCTTTAGCCTTGCGATTTTCTCTTACTGTATTCAACATTTTAGGTTCCTTTAGTACGCAGTACAGATATTTACATCTGACGAAACATCGATTGAAAAGTTAGTGATTACAACAGAAATCAATCACGACGCTTATCAATTTTTCTAGTTATATACTATCACTTTTAGGTAGCTATGCTACTGTATTATCTTTAATGTGTAACACACAAGAACTAGATTGGTCTGTAACCATTGAGCGAAAAATGAGCGGCTGCCCTGCTTAGAGTAGGTTGACTAGAAGCTACAGCTACTGGATTGGTCTGCG
>JAKTNI010000012.1 GCA_029593505.1 Streptococcus suis | reverse complement strand
ATCCCTTGACCAGCAAGAGAAATATGAACTCTTAGTCAGTGGTCAGAGCTTTAATGGTCGTCGTCAGATGATTCGTGAACTACAAGTGTTTTTGGGGGATTTTAAATAATGCTTATATGATTCCAATCAAAAGACCGAATAGTACTCGGTCTTTTTAATTATGGAACAAACATAACTTTTTTGAAGAAATTGAGCATAACACCTTGCAATACTAGGTGAAATTTGTTAAAATATTCTGGTGCCGTAAAAATACGGCTATAGCTTTGATGCAAGAGGTTGCGACACGCTCGGTTGCATTGCCACGTGGCCCGTGTTGGTTTTCTTGAGGAGCTAGCCTATTACGCTAAATAGACGAAAAGGAGAAAAAGATGGCAAATAAAAAAATTCGCATCCGCTTGAAAGCGTACGAACACCGTACACTCGATACAGCAGCTGCAAAAATCGTTGAAACTGCAACACGTACAGGTGCTCAAGTAGCAGGTCCGGTTCCGCTTCCAACAGAACGTAGTCTCTACACAATCATCCGTGCGACTCACAAGTACAAAGACTCTCGTGAGCAGTTCGAAATGCGTACACACAAACGTTTGATCGACATCGTTAACCCAACTCAAAAAACAGTTGATGCGTTGATGAAATTGGATCTTCCAAGTGGTGTAAACGTAGAAATCAAATTGTAATCAAGTAGCGAGTTAAACTCTGTACTTGATTTGAGCATAAAAAACGCTCGTAAAAAACTTTTTAGACTATAAAAAATAAGAAAAGGAATATTTTTCTCATGACAAAAGGAATCTTAGGGAAAAAAGTGGGAATGACTCAAATCTTCACTGAAACTGGTGAATTTATCCCTGTTACTGTCATCGAAGCAACTCCAAACGTTGTTCTTCAAGTGAAAACTGTTGAAACTGACGGCTATGCTGCAGTTCAAGTTGGTTTTGATGACAAGCGCGAAGTTTTGAGCAACAAACCTGCCAAAGGCCATGTAGCTAAAGCTAACACAGCTCCTAAGCGCTTCATTCGTGAATTCAAAAACATTGAAGGCTTGGAAGTTGGTCAAGAAATTACAGTTGAGACTTTCGCAGCTGGAGATGTTGTTGATGTAACTGGTACATCTAAAGGTAAAGGTTTCCAAGGTGTTATCAAACGCCATGGTCAATCACGTGGACCAATGGCTCACGGTTCTCGTTACCACCGTCGTCCAGGTTCTATGGGTCCTGTGGCCCCTAACCGTGTATTCAAGGGTAAAAACCTTGCAGGTCGCATGGGTGGCAATCGTGTAACGATTCAAAATCTTGAAGTTGTACAAGTTGTTCCAGAAAAGAACGTTATTCTTATTAAAGGAAACGTACCAGGTGCTAAGAAATCTCTTATCACTATCAAATCAGCAGTTAAAGCTGGTAAATAATAAGGAAAGGGGAAATCAGTCGAAATGGCAAACGTAACATTATTTGACCAAACTGGTAAACAAGCTGGTGAAGTAGTTCTTAACGATGCGATTTTTGGTATCGAACCAAATCAAGCAGTTGTGTTTGATGTAATCATCAGCCAACGTGCTAGCCTTCGTCAAGGCACTCACGCAGTTAAAAACCGCTCAGCAGTTTCAGGTGGCGGACGCAAACCATGGCGTCAAAAAGGAACTGGACGCGCTCGTCAAGGTTCTATCCGTTCACCACAATGGCGTGGTGGTGGCGTAGTCTTCGGACCAACTCCACGTTCATACGCGTACAAACTTCCACAAAAAGTTCGTCGCTTGGCACTTAAATCTGTATATTCAGAAAAAGTTGCTGAAAATAAATTTGTAGCTGTTAACTCACTTGAATTCACAGCTCCAAAAACTGCTGAATTTGCAAAAGTTCTTGCAGCATTGAGCATTGATTCTAAAGTCCTTGTTATTCTTGAAGAAGGAAATGAATTCGCAGCTCTTTCAGCTCGCAACCTTCCAAACGTGAAAGTTGCTACTGCAACAACTGCAAGTGTTCTTGATATTGTAAATGCAGATAAACTTCTTGTAACTCAAGCGGCTATCTCTAAAATTGAGGAGGTTCTTGCATAATGAATTTGTATGATGTTATCAAAAAACCTGTCATCACAGAAAGCTCAATGGGCCAACTTGAAGCAGGAAAATATGTATTTGAAGTTGACACTCGTGCACATAAATTGTTAATCAAACAAGCTGTTGAAGCTGCGTTTGAAGGTGTTAAAGTTGCAAATGTCAACACAATCAATGTGAAGCCTAAAACAAAACGCGTAGGTCGTTATGTGGGGCGCACAAACAAAGTGAAAAAAGCAATCATTACATTGGCTGCTGATTCAAAAGCGATCGAATTGTTCGCTACAGCTGACGCTGAATAATCAAAGGAGGAATTAACGTGGGTATTAAAGTTTATAAACCAACGACAAATGGCCGTCGTAACATGACTTCTTTGGACTTCGCTGAAATCACAACAAGCACTCCAGAAAAAAGCTTGCTTGTTGCTTTGAAGAGCAAAGCTGGTCGTAACAACAACGGTCGCATCACTGTTCGTCACCAAGGTGGCGGTCACAAGCGTTTCTACCGTTTGGTAGACTTCAAACGCAACAAAGATGGTGTTGAAGCAATCGTTAAAACGATTGAATATGATCCAAACCGTTCAGCAAACATCGCACTAGTACACTACACTGATGGTGTGAAATCTTACATCATTGCTCCTAAAGGACTAGAAGTAGGTCAACGCATTGTTTCAGGACCAGATGCGGATATTAAAGTTGGTAACGCACTTCCACTTGCGAACATCCCAGTTGGTACTGTTGTTCACAACATTGAGTTAAAGCCGGGTCGTGGTGGTGAATTGGTTCGTGCTGCAGGTGCATCTGCACAGGTTCTTGGTCAAGAAGGTAAATACGTTCTTGTTCGTCTTCAATCAGGTGAAGTTCGTATGATTCTTGGTACTTGTCGTGCTACGATTGGTACTGTAGGTAACGAACAACACGGTCTGGTTAATCTTGGTAAAGCTGGTCGTAGTCGTTGGAAAGGTATTCGTCCAACGGTTCGCGGTTCTGTAATGAACCCTAACGATCACCCACACGGTGGTGGTGAAGGTAAAGCGCCAGTTGGTCGTAAAGCACCTTCTACACCATGGGGTAAACCAGCTCTTGGTTTGAAAACTCGTAACAAGAAAGCTAAGTCAGACAAACTTATCATTCGTCGTCGCAACCAAAAATAATAGGTTGTTAGCTTAATTCCGCCAACTCGGTAGCCCACTTTTGTGGGCAAGCCGCTGTGGTACATATTTTAAAGGAGAAAACACTAAAATGGGACGTAGTCTTAAAAAAGGACCTTTCGTCGATGAGCATTTGATGAAAAAAGTTGAAGCTCAAGCAAATGACGAAAAGAAAAAAGTAATTAAAACTTGGTCACGTCGTTCAACGATCTTCCCAAGTTTCATCGGATATACAATTGCAGTTTATGATGGACGTAAGCATGTTCCTGTTTATATCCAAGAGGATATGGTAGGTCATAAACTTGGTGAATTTGCACCAACGCGTACTTACAAAGGTCATGCTGCTGATGACAAGAAAACACGTAGAAAATAATTAGGAGGAACACACAATGGCAGAAATTACTTCAGCTAAGGCAACTGCTCGCACAGTACGTGTTTCACCTCGTAAATCACGTCTTGTCTTGGATAACATCCGTGGCAAAAGCGTAGCCGATGCAATCGCAATTTTAAAATTCACACCAAACAAAGCTGCAGGTATTATTGAGGGCGTCTTGAACTCAGCGATCGCAAATGCAGAAAACAACTTTGGTTTGGAAAAAGCTAACTTGGTAGTGAGCGAAGCTTTCGCAAATGAAGGACCAACTTTGAAACGTTTCCGTCCTCGTGCAAAAGGTTCGGCTTCACCAATCAACAAACGCACAGCTCACATCACAGTAGTTGTGGCAGAGAAATAAGGAGGTAAAAACGTGGGTCAAAAAGTACATCCAATTGGTATGCGTGTTGGCATCATCCGTGATTGGGATGCTAAATGGTATGCTGAAAAAGAATACGCGGATTACCTTCATGAAGATCTTGCAATCCGCAACTTTATTAAAAAGGAATTGGCTGATGCGTCAGTTTCAACAATTGAAATTGAACGTGCTGTAAACAAAGTTATTGTTTCTATTCACACTGCTAAGCCAGGAATGGTTATCGGTAAGTCTGGTAGCAATGTTGATGCACTTCGTTCAAAATTGAACAAATTGACTGGTAAACAAGTACACATCAATATCATCGAAATTAAACAACCGGATTTAGATGCACATCTTGTTGGTGAAACAATTGCCCGTCAATTAGAGCAACGTGTAGCATTCCGTCGTGCTCAAAAACAAGCTATCCAACGCACAATGCGTGCTGGTGCAAAAGGAATCAAAACACAAGTTTCTGGTCGTTTGAATGGTGCAGATATCGCTCGTGCCGAAGGTTATTCAGAAGGAACTGTACCACTTCACACACTTCGTGCGGATATTGATTATGCATGGGAAGAAGCATTGACAACCTATGGTAAACTTGGCGTTAAAGTATGGATCTACCGTGGAGAAGTTCTTCCAGCTCGTAAAAACACTAAAGGAGGTAAATAACAGATGTTAGTACCTAAACGTGTAAAACACCGTCGTGAATTCCGTGGGAAAATGCGCGGTGAAGCTAAAGGTGGAAAACAAGTAGACTTTGGTCAATACGGTCTTCAAGCTACTACTAGTTCATGGATTACAAACCGCCAAATTGAAGCTGCTCGTATCGCTATGACTCGTTATATGAAACGTGGTGGTAAAGTTTGGATTAAAATCTTCCCACACAAATCATACACTGCTAAAGCTATCGGTGTACGTATGGGTTCTGGTAAGGGTGCTCCTGAAGGTTGGGTAGCTCCAGTAAAACGTGGCAAGGTAATGTTTGAAGTAGCTGGTGTTTCTGAAGAAATCGCTCGCGAAGCATTCCGCCTTGCAGGTCATAAATTACCAGTTAAAGTCAAATTCGTAAAACGTGAAGCAGAGTAAGGAGAAGACATGAAACTTCAAGAAATTAAAGATTTTGTAAAAGAACTTCGTGGCCTTTCTCAAGAAGAACTTGCTAAGAAAGAAAATGAATTGAAGAAAGAACTTTTCGAACTTCGTTTTCAAGCTGCTGCAGGTCAACTTGAGCAAACTGCTCGTTTGAACGAAGTTAAAAAGCAAATTGCACGTATCAAAACAGTGCAATCAGAAGCTAGATAATAGATTGGGAAAGGAGAATTTCAATGGAACGCAATAATCGTAAAGTTCTTGTTGGACGCGTAGTGTCTGACAAAATGGACAAAACAATCACAGTTGTAGTTGAAACAAAACGTAACCACCCAGTCTATGGTAAACGTATTAACTACTCTAAAAAATACAAAGCTCATGATGAAAACAACGTTGCTAAAGAAGGCGATATTGTTCGTATCATGGAAACTCGTCCACTTTCGGCTACAAAACGTTTCCGTCTTGTAGAAGTTGTGGAAGAAGCCGTTATCATTTAATCAAGCTGAAAGGAGAAAATTGACATGATTCAAACAGAAACTCGTTTGAAAGTTGCTGACAACAGTGGCGCACGCGAAATCTTGACAATCAAAGTTCTTGGTGGTTCAGGACGTAAATTCGCTAACATTGGCGACATCATCGTTGCTTCAGTAAAACAAGCTACTCCTGGTGGTGCGGTTAAAAAAGGTGATGTTGTAAAAGCAGTTATCGTTCGTACTAAAACAGGAGCTCGTCGTGCAGATGGTTCATACATCAAATTCGACGAAAATGCCGCAGTTATTATCCGTGAAGACAAGAACCCTCGCGGAACTCGTATCTTTGGTCCAGTGGCACGTGAATTGCGTGATGGCGGTTTTATGAAAATCGTTTCATTGGCACCAGAAGTATTGTAATTTAACAAACTAAGTCCCCTGACCGTTAGATTGTTCAGGGTGCCCCTTGGGCGTAAGAAATATAGGAGAAATCAAATGTTTGTAAAAAAAGGCGACAAAGTTCGCGTAATTGCTGGTAAAGACAAAGGTGTTGAAGCCGTTGTTGTAACAGCACTTCCAAAAGTAAATAAAGTTGTTGTTGAAGGTGTGAACCTTATCAAAAAACATCAAAAACCAAATAGTGAAAACCCTCAAGGAGCTATCGTGGAAAAAGAAGCTCCAATCCATGTATCAAATGTTCAAGTATTGGATAAAAATGGTGTTGCAGGACGAGTTGGTTATAAAGTTGTAGACGGGAAAAAAGTTCGTTACAATAAAAAATCAGGCGAAGTGCTTGATTAATCACGAAGGAAAGGAGAAGTATAATGGCAAATCGTTTAAAAGAAAAATATCTTAATGAAGTAGTTCCTGCTTTGACTGAGAAATTTAATTATTCTTCAGTGATGGCTGTGCCGAAGGTTGACAAGATTGTTTTGAACATGGGTGTTGGTGACGCTGTTTCTAACGCGAAAAACCTTGAAAAAGCTGCTCAAGAATTAGCTTTGATCTCAGGTCAAAAACCACTTATCACTAAGGCTAAAAAATCAATCGCCGGCTTCCGTCTTCGTGAAGGTGTCGCAATTGGTGCAAAAGTTACACTTCGTGGCGAACGCATGTATGAATTTTTGGATAAATTGGTAACTGTTTCTCTTCCACGTGTACGTGACTTTCATGGTGTTCCAACTAAATCATTTGATGGACGTGGTAACTACACACTTGGTGTTAAGGAACAATTGATCTTCCCAGAAATCAACTTTGATGATGTTGATAAGACTCGCGGATTGGATATCGTTATTGTTACAACAGCTAATACTGACGAAGAAGGACGCGAATTGCTTAAAGGCCTTGGTATGCCTTTTGCTAAATAAGAGGGAGAGAATAAATGGCTAAAAAATCAATGATTGCTAAGAATAAACGCCCAGCTAAGTTCTCTACGCAGGCTTATACACGTTGTGAAAAATGTGGTCGTCCACATTCGGTTTACCGCAAATTTAAATTGTGCCGTGTATGCTTCCGCGACTTGGCTTACCTTGGACAAATTCCGGGCGTAACAAAAGCTTCTTGGTAATTTAAGATCTGAGAGAGTAAAACAACCACCGCAAAGTTCTGTATTAGAACCAATGGTTGTAGCTCGAACTTAACGTTATACAACATATTCGATATAAAGGTTGCTGACTGCTGTGTGAACACAGGCGAAGGTTTCTATGTTCCAAGTTGTTTTCAAGCACTCTTTGTATCATGAATTAACTAGAAAGTGAGCTACTCAAACTACTAGTAAGAGGAGAAAAAACAAATGGTTATGACTGACCCAATTGCAGACTTTTTAACACGTATTCGTAATGCTAATCAAGCAAAACATGAAGTTCTTGAAGTTCCTGCATCAAATATTAAAAAAGGAATTGCTACAATTCTAAAAAATGAAGGTTTTGTAAAAAACGTTGAATTTATTGAAGATGATAAACAAGGTATCATTCGTGTGTTCTTAAAATATGGACCAAACGGTGAAAAAGTTATCACTAACTTGAAACGTGTTTCAAAACCTGGTCTTCGTGTCTATTCAAAACGTGAAGATATCCCTAAAGTTCTTAATGGACTTGGTATTGCAATTATTTCTACATCAGAAGGTCTTTTGACAGATAAAGAAGCTCGTCAAAAGAATGTTGGTGGAGAGGTTGTTGCATACGTTTGGTAATTTGAGACTACCAAGAACTTAGTGATCTGAGTTAAAAATTGGAGTTATCTTTTTCACACAGGTCACGGCTTGGCTTCAAATCTCATCATGTGATTTGACGGTATCATGGAACCAAATAAGAACAAGATACAGCAATTGCATATGCTGACAACTCTTTGGAAAACCAGCTCCTCCTAAATGTAGTGCATTTGCAGTTGAGTTTTTCGTTTTTCTTCGAGTTGTTTAACGGCTTTTGTATCTTACTCACCCCGTGAAAACTAGTCGCTTTCGCGGCTTGATAATCTAACAGGAGAAAATAAAAATATGTCACGTATTGGTAATAAAATTATTACACTACCTGCCGGTGTTGAACTTAATCAGAATAACGGTGTGGTAACTGTAAAAGGACCTAAAGGGGAATTGACTCGTGAATTCCCAACTACTATTGAAATTCGTGTTGACGGTACGGAAGTAACTCTGCACCGTCCAAACGATTCAAAAGAAATGAAGACTATTCACGGTACTAGCCGTGCTAACCTCAACAACATGGTTGTTGGTGTTTCAGAAGGCTTCAAAAAAGAACTTGAAATGCGTGGTGTCGGTTACCGTGCGCAATTGGCTGGTAACAAATTGACACTTGCTGTTGGTAAATCACATCCAGACGAAGTGATTGCGCCAGAAGGTATTACATTTGAAGTTCCAACACCAACACAAATCATAGTGTCTGGTATCAACAAAGAAGTTGTTGGTCAAACAGCAGCTTACATCCGTAGCCTTCGCGCTCCTGAGCCATACAAAGGTAAAGGTATCCGCTACGTTGGTGAATTCGTTCGCCGTAAAGAAGGTAAAACAGGTAAATAATAGCTTGCTGAGGTGGTTGGACCACCTGGCTGACTATTTCTCAAATTGTTTCGTAAGAAACAGAATCATACATTAAGAGGTGAATATTGTGATTTCAAAACCAGATAAAAACAAAATCCGCCAAAAACGCCACCGTCGCGTTCGCGGTAAAATCTCTGGAACTGCTGCTCGCCCACGTTTGAACATTTTCCGTTCTAATACAGGCATCTACGCTCAAGTGATTGATGACGTAGCGGGTGTAACGCTCGCAAGCGCTTCTACTCTTGATAAAGAAGTTTCAAAAGGTACTAAGACAGAACAAGCTGTTGTTGTAGGTAAACTCGTTGCTGAACGCGCGGTAGCTAAAGGTATTTCTGAAGTGGTCTTTGACCGCGGTGGATATCTCTATCACGGACGTGTGAAAGCTTTGGCTGAATCAGCTCGTGAAAACGGATTGAAATTCTAATAGGGAGGACACTAAGAAATGGCATTCAAAGATAACGCAGTTGAAATTGAAGAACGCGTAGTAGCCATCAACCGTGTTACAAAAGTTGTTAAAGGTGGACGTCGTCTTCGTTTTGCAGCTCTTGTGGTTGTTGGTGACCGTAACGGTCGCGTAGGTTTCGGTACTGGTAAAGCTCAAGAAGTACCAGAAGCTATCCGTAAAGCAGTTGAATCTGCTAAGAAAAACATGATTGAAGTACCAATGGTTGGTACAACAATCCCTCACGAAGTTCGCTCAGAATTTGGTGGCGCTCGTGTATTGTTGAAACCTGCTTCAGAAGGTTCTGGGGTTGCTGCCGGTGGTGCAACTCGTGCCGTAATCGAATTGGCAGGTATCGCAGATGTGACTTCTAAGTCACTTGGTTCAAATACACCAATCAACATCGTTCGTGCAACTGTTGAAGGTTTGAAACAATTGAAACGTGCCGAAGAAGTGGCTGCACTTCGTGGCATCTCAGTTTCTGATTTAGCATAAGAAAGGAGATATACATGGCTCAAATTAAAATCACTTTGACTAAGTCTCCAATCGGTCGCAAACCAGAACAACGTAAAACAGTTGTTGCACTTGGACTTGGTAAATTGAACAGCTCAGTTGTTAAGGAAGATAATCCAGCTATCCTTGGAATGGTTAATGCTATCTCTCACTTAGTAACTGTGGAAGAAGTTAAGTAATTTAAACAAATAGACTAAGTCGCATAGAGAAATCTTTGCGGCTTCTAGTCCATTTTAACTAAGAGCGAGTTTGTAGGGGAAAACTCTTATTCCCTACAGGCGCTAGCATATAAAAAGAGGAGAAAATAATAATGAAACTTCATGAATTACAACCTGCAACAGGTTCACGCAAAGAGCGCAATCGTGTTGGACGTGGTACATCATCAGGAAACGGTAAGACTTCAGGTCGTGGTCAAAAAGGTCAAAAAGCTCGTAGTGGCGGTGGTGTTCGTCCAGGTTTTGAGGGAGGACAAACTCCTTTGTTCCGTCGCCTTCCAAAACGTGGATTTACAAATATCAATGCTAAAGAATATGCAATTGTGAATCTTGATCAACTGAACGCTTTTGAAGATGGTGCAGAAATAACACCAGTTGTGTTAATTGAAGCTGGAATTGTCAAAGCTGAAAAATCAGGAATTAAAATTCTTGGTAATGGTGAATTGACTAAGAAATTAACAGTGAAAGCTGCTAAGTTCTCTAAATCAGCTGAGGAAGCAATCACTTCTAAAGGTGGCTCAGTAGAAGTCATCTAAGAGGTGACACTATGTTTTTTAAACTTTTAAAAGATGCCTTAAGGGTAAAGCTAGTTCGTAATAAAATTTTATTTACTATTTTTATCCTTTTTATCTTCCGGGTAGGTACCCATATTACAGTTCCAGGGGTTAATGCAAAAAGTTTAGAAGCTCTATCGAATGTTCCATTTTTGAATATGCTTAGTTTGGTTTCTGGAAATGCTATGCGTAATTTCTCTGTTTTTGCTCTGGGAGTAAGTCCTTACATTACAGCATCTATCATTGTTCAGTTGTTGCAAATGGATATTTTGCCAAAGTTTGTGGAGTGGGGAAAACAAGGAGAAGTAGGACGTCGTAAGTTGAATCAAGCGACTCGTTATATTTCTTTTATATTAGCTTTTGTGCAATCAATCGGAATCACAGCAAGTTTTAATGCTTTATCTGGTGCAAAACTGACAAATATGCCTTTAGATTGGCGTGCTTATCTTCTAATTGGCTCGATTTTAACGACAGGTTCTGTTATTGTTACTTGGTTAGGAGAGCAAATTTCTGAAAAAGGTTATGGCAACGGAGTTTCCATGATTATTTTTGCAGGGATTATTTCTTCCTTACCTACAACTGTCCACGAAATTTATGTTGATCGCTTTGTCAATGTTGAAGCTGGTCGAGTGGGAGAATCAATCATATTTGTTATTGCATTGGCTGTTTTGGTTTTCTTTGTTGTTTACTTTACAACATTTGTACAACAAGCAGAATATAAGCTACCTATTCAATATACTAAGAGAGCACAAGGTGCCCCTTCTAGTTCCTACTTACCTTTGAAGTTGAATCCTGCCGGAGTGATTCCTGTTATTTTTGCAGGCTCCATTACTGCAGTACCAACCTCTTTACTCCAATACTTTGCGAGTCAAAACAAAACAATTGGTTGGTTGACAACTATTCAGGAGTACTTTAACTACTCAACTGTAAAAGGAATGATTGTTTATGCAATTTTGATTATTGCCTTTACATTCTTCTATACCTTTGTTCAGGTTAATCCTGAAAAAACAGCCGAAAGTCTTCAAAAGAGTGCTGCTTATATTCATGGAGTACGTCCTGGCAATGGGACAGAGCAATACTTATCTAAGATTTTGACAAGACTGGCTGTTATTGGTGCACTTTTCTTGAGTTTTATTGCTTTGTTACCAATTCTTGCTCAAAATATATTTGGACTTTCATCTAATATTGCCTTTTTAGGTACAGGTCTAATTATTGTTATTTCGACTAGCATCGAAGGTATCAAGCAGTTGCAAGGCTATCTTCTAAAGAGAAAGTATGTAGGTTTTTTAGATATTACAGAATAGAATATAGGTTGACCTAGTCAACCTTCTATTTTGTTTTTAAATAAGTTTGTCAATTCTGGCAAATGTATTTAAAAACAAAATAAGGAGTTTGTCATGAATCTTTTAATTATGGGATTACCAGGAGCTGGTAAAGGAACGCAAGCAGCTAAGATTGTTGAAAAATTTAATGTTGCTCATATTTCAACAGGGGATATGTTTCGTGCAGCTATGACCAATCGGACTGAAATGGGACTGTTGGCCAAGTCATATATCGATAAGGGAGATCTTGTACCAGATGAAGTTACCAATGGTATTGTAAAAGAACGTTTAGTACAGGATGATATCAAAGAAAAAGGCTTCCTTTTGGACGGCTATCCTCGCACGCTTGAACAAGCATACGCATTGGATGAAACATTGCTGGAATTGGGGATGGAGTTGCAAGGTGTGATCAATATTGAAATTGATCCGTCTAAATTAGTGGAGCGTTTAAGCGGTCGTATTATTCATAAAGAAACAGGTGAAACATTCCATAAACTATTTAATCCACCTGTTGGAGAATACAAAGAAGAAGATTTTTACCAACGTGAAGACGATAAACCAGAATCTGTTAAACGTCGTTTGGAAGTAAATGTTGCGCAAGGTCAGCCGATTATCGAACATTATCGTGCAAAAGGATTGGTTCATGATATTGAAGGAGATCAAGACATTGAACTTGTTTTTCAAGAAATTGATACTTTGTTATTGAAATTGAAATAAACTTGATGGATTTGACTTGCATTTTTTATACAAAGATGATAAAATAGCCTAGTCTGACTTATAATTGTTACCTCTGTATTCAGAGGTCATTAAATCGATATTTAGAGAGGGGTTACTTTTGCATGGCAAAAGAAGATGTGATTGAAATTGAAGGCAAAGTAGTTGATACAATGCCAAATGCTATGTTTACTGTTGAGTTGGAAAACGGACATAAGGTCCTTGCAACTGTTTCTGGTAAAATCCGTAAAAACTACATTCGTATTTTGGTCGGTGACCGCGTAACTGTTGAACTTAGTCCGTATGATTTGACACGTGGACGTATCACATACCGCTTTAAATAATCGAAATACTTGGAGGGATTGAAACATGAAAGTAAGACCATCGGTCAAACCAATTTGCGAATACTGCAAAGTTATTCGTCGTAATGGTCGTGTTATGGTGATTTGCCCAGCAAATCCTAAACACAAGCAACGTCAAGGTTAAAATATAGAAAGGAGAAAATATGGCTCGTATTGCTGGAGTTGACATTCCAAATGATAAACGTGTAGTTATTTCATTGACTTACGTATATGGTATCGGTCTTGCTACTTCTAAAAAAATTCTTGCAGCAGCAGGCATTTCAGAAGATGTACGCGTAAAAGATTTGACATCAGATCAAGAAGATGCTATTCGTCGCGAAGTGGATGCTATCAAGGTTGAAGGCGACCTCCGTCGTGAAGTAAACCTGAATATCAAGCGTTTGATGGAAATTGGTTCATACCGTGGTATCCGTCATCGTCGTGGACTTCCTGTTCGTGGACAAAATACTAAAAACAATGCCCGTACTCGTAAAGGTAAAGCTGTTGCGATTGCAGGTAAGAAAAAATAATATAGGAGGTAGAAAAATTGGCTAAACCAACACGTAAACGTCGCGTGAAAAAGAATATCGAATCTGGTATTGCTCATATCCACGCTACATTTAATAACACTATTGTTATGATTACTGATGTGCATGGTAACGCTATTGCTTGGTCATCAGCTGGTGCTCTTGGTTTTAAAGGATCTCGTAAATCGACACCATTTGCTGCTCAAATGGCTTCAGAAGCAGCAGCTAAGTCTGCACAAGAACACGGTCTAAAAACAGTTGAAGTTACTGTTAAAGGTCCAGGTTCAGGTCGTGAGTCTGCTATCCGAGCTCTTGCTGCCGCTGGTCTTGAAGTAACTGCGATTCGTGATGTGACTCCTGTACCACATAATGGTGCTCGTCCTCCAAAACGTCGCCGTGTATAATCATACATTCCATACACAGCTTTTCGTTTAAGAGGGAGTAAGAAATGATTGAGTTTGAAAAACCAACAATAACAAAAATTGATGAAAACAAAGATTACGGCAGATTTGTCATCGAACCACTCGAACGTGGTTACGGAACAACTCTTGGTAACTCTCTTCGTCGTGTACTTCTTGCTTCACTTCCGGGTGCTGCAGTAACATCAATTAAAATTGATGGCGTACTCCACGAATTCGACACAGTTCCAGGTGTCCGAGAAGATGTTATGCAAATAATTCTTAATATCAAAGGCATTGCTGTAAAATCTTATGTCGAAGACGAAAAGAGGATTGAACTTGATGTAGTAGGACCAGCTGAAATAAAAGCTGGAGACATTCTGACAGATAGTGATATCGAAATTATAAATCCAGACCATTATCTTTTTACCATTGCTGAAGGCGCTACTTTTAAAGCAGTTTTGACTGTAAACTCAGGTCGTGGTTACATACCAGCAGAAGGTAATAAAAAAGACAATGCACCAGTAGGAACACTTGCAGTAGATTCTATCTATACACCTGTGAAAAAAGTCAATTATCAAGTTGAACCAGCTCGTGTTGGTAGTAACGATGGTTTTGACAAGTTGACACTTGAAATTGAGACAAATGGTACAATTATACCAGAAGACGCTTTAGGGCTTTCTGCACGTATTTTGATGGAGCACTTGGGTCTCTTTACTGATTTGACTGAAGTTGCAAGATCTGCCGAAGTAATGAAAGAAACTGAAGTAGTATCAGATGACCGTATGCTTGATCGTACGATTGAGGAATTGGATCTTTCTGTTCGTTCATATAATTGTCTAAAACGTGCAGGTATTAATACTGTATTTGATTTGACAGAGAAAACTGAGCCAGAAATGATGAAAGTACGGAATCTTGGTCGTAAGAGTCTTGAAGAAGTTAAGGTTAAATTAGCTGACCTTGGTCTAGGATTAAAAAAAGATAAATAATATAGGAGGAAATCATGGCATACCGTAAACTAGGACGCACTAGCTCTCAGCGTAAAGCAATGTTACGTGATTTGACAACAGATTTATTGATTAATGAGTCAATTGTTACCACAGAAGCTCGTGCAAAAGAAATCCGTAAAACAGTTGAAAAAATGATCACACTTGGTAAACGTGGTGATTTACATGCACGTCGTCAAGCTGCTGCATTTGTTCGCAATGAGATTGCATCTGAAAATTATGATGAAGCAACTGATAAGTATACTGCTACTACAGCACTTCAAAAACTATTTTCAGAAATAGCACCTCGTTATGCTGAACGCAATGGTGGTTATACGCGCATCTTGAAAACAGAACCTCGCCGAGGTGATGCAGCTCCAATGGCAATCATTGAATTAGTATAAGAACATCAATTTTGTTGAGTGTTATGATGATGGAATAGTTATATATTCTTAGTCTAGCTCTGGTCTCCCGCTGATTTTTCAGCGGGAACACTCATCATGTTGATTGGACGCTTGTTTACGAAATTATTTTAGTTTAGAATAATTTCGTAAGCAGGCGTTTTTTCGATTGAACTAGATATAAAATGCTATTCAAAAAATTTATTGGAGATATTTGAATGTTTTATTGTTGTTCGGTATTCTAATAAAATGAGAGCCTACTAGAAAGTCCACATCAAGTACTGATATGGACTTTCTAGTAGGCTCTCATTTTGATGTATATTTTTAGGCTTTATTAAAAGCTAAGCTTATTTCACAATTGAGACTAAATTAAACTGATAGATATTTAGTATTTTCATAGAATAAAATTGTTGCATAGCGAAAGTTCACTCTTTCGCTATGCAAACTGTGCAAAACAATCGAAATTGACAATAGTTTAAATCCGTTCAACTTTACCAGATTTTAGAGCGCGAGCTGATGCCCAAACTTTTTTAGGTTTACCATCAATCAAAACAGTTACCTTTTGAAGATTAGGTTTTACTGTGCGTTTGGTTTGATTCATAGCATGTGAACGATTATTTCCTGATACAGTTTTACGACCAGTAAAATAGCATACTTTAGCCATTTTCACTCCTCCTTTATTATTAATAATAAACAGATATGTTAATACTACATACCCTAGTATTCTAACAAAATATTTTATGATTTGCAAGAGTTATTTTCATAATTAATCTACGGTATCTCTTTTGCTTTATTATGAGGCATAAAATGTTATTATAATATAAAATTATCGATTTTTAGTTATTACATTATCTTATCTATCATATTAACTTATAATAAATAATAATTTTTATGTGTTGACTAGATTTTAGTAATGTTTTTCAATTGAATACTCTTGAAAATTTTGGTTAATTTAAGATAATAATTTTTCTTATAGCTTGATTTTAGATATTTTAGATATTTTAGATTAATATTGGAAGCTTTTATAATCATTTCGACTGAGGTTCTATAACTTTTATTGATTAGGGATAACTCAATTATTTCTTTCATTTTTGAAAAAAGCAAAAAAAAAATAAAAAAAGTTATTGACAAAA
The DNA here is from genome assembly GCA_029593505.1 of Streptococcus suis. Taxonomy (GTDB): domain Bacteria; phylum Bacillota; class Bacilli; order Lactobacillales; family Streptococcaceae; genus Streptococcus; species Streptococcus suis_AG. Next base: position 64 of record JAKTNI010000012.1, on the reverse strand, counting down.
AAAAAGTGAGGTGATATACTAAGATAGTTGTCGCGTGAGAGCGACAGACAAGACCTTTGAAAAT
>JAKTNI010000011.1 GCA_029593505.1 Streptococcus suis | reverse complement strand
TTCAGGAAGTCCAGCTAGTCTTGCCCAACTCTTTCTCATTTACTGGGAAGGAAATAGTGGTGATAAGCTACTTGAACGTCAAACACGGGCAAGTGAGTGGTATTACCAAATTGAAAAAGGCTTTAGTCAACCCAACGGCGGGACAGCACAAAGTGATCCAAAAGCACTTGAAGCTGTACGAGGAGACCTTTTTGAAAACTCTATTCCAGGAGGTGGTGACGGGATGGGTTACGCTTTCGGCCAATGTACTTGGGGAGTCGCAGCCCGTATCAACCAACTGGGGCTAAAACTCAAAGGTAAAAACGGTGAGAAGATTCCAATTATCAGTACCATGGGCAATGGCCAAGATTGGGTACGAACAGCCGCAAGCCTCGGTGGTGAAACAGGCACGACTCCGAAAGCAGGAGCTATACTCTCATTTGCGGGTGGTGGACATGGCACACCCGCAGAATACGGACATGTGGCTTTCGTTGGTGCGAGACGTTTCTAACTGAAAAGGTTAGACACGTTCTTGAAAAATCAACCTAATAATCAGGTTAAATTTGAAGAGAATGGAGAACTCTTATCTTGAAAATTGGAATGAAGGGGTAACGCCCTGAAACGATTTCTCTAATACTCCGACATGCGTTTATCTGATGCAAAGGTAAAGGTATGAAGCTCGGTGAAGTCGGCTGAAAGATACCGTCATTCTTAAGGACTTAAGAATCGAAAGTGTTCCAGAGGTGGGATATGTATCTGATAGGTCGGGAGTCATTAAAAACTAAATAGGGTGAGAATGTGCATGAGCACTGACGAACCAGCGAATGTACGCTCCGAAGGCGAGTACGTAGAAATGCGTATAGCAACGTAAGTTGTTTCGACTTGAGGAAGAGTAAGAATCTACGATATGAAATTCCTTGTTATGTTACAGGCATATCAAAGTTGAAGGTGTATAGCTAGGCACCTAAGTTTAGTATTGATAAAGATAAGGGAACGTCGAAAGCTAGAGATGTGGAGGTTGCACAACCAGCGAAGCAATGGAAAGGAAATCATAACTTTCCTTAATCTCTAGTGAGAGTGGTGGCACGACCTTTGAAAGTGTTGTAATGATACTGGAGGAACAGCCACTAGTCAATAGTGTATTGTTATGAACTTTATCATTTCATGGATTCTTGTAAGACATAAAAGGTCACGAATCCAAAGAGAGGAGTGATAGACCATGACGAAACCCAAAAATGATGACAAACTATTAAAACGTCAAAAACTAAGGTATGCGGAATACTATGGCATGACCGAAATATTTGACGATTTATATTCCAAAAGTCAAAATGGATTCAACTTTAAGAATTTGATGAACATTATCACATCTCCCGAAAATATACTACTCGCTTATCGTACCATAAAGCGGAATGGTGGTAGTCAAACCGAGGGTGTAGATGGTGTTACCATTAAAGACTTAGAAAATTTGACCCAAGAAGACTTTATCTCTAAAGTTCAAAGAAGATTTCAACATTATAGACCCAGAAAGGTCAGAAGAGTAGAGATTCCTAAACCAAATGGAAAGAAAAGACCACTAGGCATTCCCTCAATGTGGGATAGGATTGCTCAACAGTGTATTTTACAAGTATTAGAGCCAATATGTGAAGCTAAATTTTACAAACATAGTTATGGATTTAGACCTCTACGGTCAGCTGATAACGCTATTATGGACTGTATGTATCGTATGAATAAAAGTCATATGACTTATGTCGTTGACGTTGATATTAAAGGCTTTTTTGATGAAGTGAATCATACTAAGTTAATGCGTCAAATCTGGACCTTAGGCATCAGGGACAAACAACTTCTAGTGATTATTCGAAAAATGTTAAAAGCACCAATTGTTCTTCCGAATGGAAAAGTGAGCCATCCAACTAAGGGCACACCACAAGGAGGTATCCTATCTCCGCTACTTGCCAATATCAATCTTAATGAATTTGATTGGTGGATAGGACGACAATGGGAAGAAAGAGATTGTAAGGAATTAGTTCCTCAATATAATTCCAAGGGAACAAGACACAAGTCACATGTTTATAGAAAGCTGCGAGCTTCAACGACACTAAAAGAGATGTATATTGTTCGATATGCGGATGATTTTAAAATCTTTTGTCGAAATAGGAATGAGGCAGAGCGAACGTTTAAGGCTGTAAAATTGTGGTTAAAAGAGCGACTTAACCTTCCTGTTTCGGAGGAAAAATCTCAAATTACCAATCTGAAAAAGAAAAGCAGTGAATTCCTCGGGATTACTTTAAAGTTAGTTTCTAAGAATAATCGCTTTGTTTGCTTCTCTCATATTGCACCAAAAGCCAAGAAACGTATTAAACATCAACTGAAACAACAGATGAAATTGATACAAATTAAAGGTGTTAAAGAAACAATTATTCGTGAAATACAGAAGTATAATAGTATGGTTGTCGGTATTCATAACTACTATAGTATGGCAACACATGTGAGTAAGGATTTAGAAGAAATTCATTATCAGCTTTACCTCTCTTTTAAAAATCGATTGCAGGCGAAAGGTCTGACAAAAATAGGAGAATACAAGGGAAAAGATAAAGGGGTTCTCCCTTACCTTCAATCTCAAAATATTCGGTACTTAATGGGGTATCCAATTTTTCCAATTAGCTATGTCAAGACGAGGACATTAAAAGGAAGAAATAAGAATCTGAATAGGTATACTCCTGAGGGGAGAAAATTGATTCATAAACAACAGGAATCTGTTGAAACATGGAAATTAAAATGGCTGAGAGAACACCCAATTATAAATAAGCGTGCAACAGTTGAATATAACGATAATCGAATTTCTTTATTTGTAGCTCAAAAAGGGAAATGTGCTGTAACCGGTCAGGAATTGGATATGGATGATATTCATTGTCACCATAAGAGACCTTGGTCAGAAACAAAGGATGACTCTTATAGGAACCTTATCATTGTTGGACGAGATAGTCATCGCCTGATTCACGCAACAAATGAGAAGGCTATCAAAAATCTCTTTCAGCTTTTGAATTTGAGTAATACAGGACTGACCAAATTAAATCAGTTGCGTGAACTTGTAGGAAATCCACCATTATTGAAAGAAAATTTGAACTTAGAATAATCATGTTAATCATATTAATATAGCACGATAAAGCAAAATCGTGATAATACACTATTGATGGAACGCCGTGTGCGGTGAAAGTCGCACGCACGGTGTGAAGCGGGGGAAAAGATGGAGACAGTATCAAAGTTTTACCTATCGCTATAAAAAGTCTACCCAGATGGCTCATTCCTTATCTCCGAAACCAACTATAATGGCAATCCCAACTACACCTTCCGTAAATTATCTGGAGTGGATAGTAGCTTGAGTTTTGCGTATACGACGAAATAAAAAAGGATATGCTAACAAAATGTATAAATGTTAGCATATCCTTTTTTATTTTTTGGTCACTTTTAATCAAAATTTATAGAAATGAGAACTGCTATGAGACGAATCATCTCCTCAAGAACATCTGCAAGGGAAATTCCCTTTGTATAGCTATATTTTTTCGAATAATTTTGCCATTGTTGATTCTGAATAGGGTCAGATTTGAACCTCTCGAGTAGTTCAATAATCTTTTCAAAATCGAGCACTGTTTCGCGATATGAAAATGTTCTCTGACAGGCATTTTTCAATTGAATGAAGTCAATGTCTTCTTTCTTCAGTTTTGAAAGAATATAAACATCGTAAAAATCTTTGCTTCTGCTGTTCAAGAAGTTACGTGAATAGATGGTTTGAAGTTTCTCAGCTAGGATTGTTTCAATTGTATAAGCAATGATTGGAAAATTTTCTTCATCAAAAATAGCTTTATAGTCGTATGTAATCGGCTGAGGAGTTACAACATCGCCTGTCGCAATATCCAAATGGATAACTTGTTTAATATTCTCAAGTTGGCACAAAATTGTTGCTCGATAGCCACCATAGTCATCACTTTCTTTAATAGCTGTGATGGATTGAATCACAAAAGATATACCTTCTTCTGAATCTGCTAAAATTTCTTTGAGTTGCTGCTTCACAGTATCTTCTGAGAGTGTTATTTGATGGAACAAAAAATCAATATCAACCGTGCTACGAGATTCAACTCCAATAACATTTGACAGTAGGAATCCTCCTTTGAAGATATAGTGATTTGAGTAGGTACTCTGACTTAATTTTTTCAAAATCACTTCTAGAAAGTAATAGGTCATCACGGAATTAAAGGTTAATCCAGTATTCTTAGATATTTTATGACAGAGTGCTGTTAGCTTAGCTTTATTCATACTAGGACCTCCAGAGTTTGTTTGACCTTGGCCAAGGTGCTCATTTTTGTCGCATATTCATAGAGTTTTGTAAGATTTTTTTTAGGATAGTTTCCGTAAAGTTGAAGTGTTTTGACAAAAAGCTCAGTATCTATTTTTTCTCGATGAATCACAAAATCACAGATAATACGTTCGAAATCATACACTCTTACCTCGTTTCCCATAGGGGTTTTTACAAGAGTAATTCCTAGTTCGCTATTTTCCTTAGAAACGGAATGAATGTTCAGATTAGCTGGAGGAGTATTAAAACGGTAACCTCTAGGAATGGTTACGTCAAAATATTGAGGAATTTCATCTGTAAATTGTTGCAGATAAAGCGCTGAGATATATGAGAAAACAGCTTTCGGATATCGGTACTGAAAGAAGTAGTATTCGTCGTAGTCTCCATTCTGGGTTAGGAAAATTCCTTTTTCGACGCGGTATAGAATTCCTTCTTTTTCTAGTCTTGTCAAATATATTGTTGGAATATTTAGAGCTTTACAATCTTTATAGGTGATAATGCCATTGTGGTTTTCTATAAATTCAAGTAGAATCTCTTTTTTTGACATGCTTACTCCTTTCTATGTTGCTTTTACACTACAATTTTATAACATTTGTAGTGTAAAAGCAACATTTTCTTTTCCCTGAATTGATTGTGATAACAAAATCAAGCCTTCTTTTTTATGATGAGGAAAGAGCGACAGTTTGTTGCTACAGAAAAAAGAAAAGAAGGACACTTTATGACCAAAACATGTAATCATCACTTTCTTGTCAATCAGGAAAAAGGCGAGAAACACGTCTTTCGTAAGAGTAAAAAATACCGAACCCTTTGCTCGGTTGCCCTTGGAACCATGGTGACTGCTGTTGTTGCTTGGGGTGGAACAGTTGTACATGCTGATGAAGTCTCATCATCAGTTGACACCACCATTCAACGAACGGAGAATCCAGCCACGAATTTACCAGAAGAACAGCCAAACCCTGTATCTGAACAAACTGAAAGTTTGGCGTTAACTGGACAATCTAATGGAGCGATTGCTGTCACCGTACCACATGATACGGTAACACAAGCAGTTGAAGAGGCCAAGGCTGAAGGTGTTTCTACAGATGAAGATAGCCCAATGGATTTGGGAAATACAACTTCTGCGACAGAAACCAGCCAACAAATTTCAAAAGCAGAAGTAGATGCCCAAAACCAAGTTGAGGCTATCAATGAAGTTACTGAAACCTACAAAGCTGACAAAGCGACATACGAATCGAATAAAGCCCGCATTGAACAAGAAAATAAGGAGCTGTCACAGGCCTACGAAGGGGTCAACCAAACTGGTAAAGAGACAAATGCTTGGGTTGATACTAAAGTCAATGACCTAAAAACTCGGTATGCAGATGCTGATGTGACAGTAAAAGAACAAGTAGTTTCATCAGGAAACGGGACATCTGTACTTGACTATACAGACTATGGCAAGGCTGTTGAAACCATTCAATCAAGTAACGAACAAGCTGTAGCGGATTATCTAACAAAGAAAACCAAGGCAGATGATATTGTTGCGAAAAACCAAGCCATTCAAAAAGAAAATGAAGCTGGACTAGCTAAGGCAAAGGCAGATAACGAAGCCATTGAAAGGCGTAATCAGGCAGGTCAAGCAGCTGTAGATGCTGAAAACCGTACAGGTCAAGCTGCGGTAGATCAAGCTAATCAGGAGAAACAACAATTAGTTTCAGATCGTGCAGCCGAGATTGAAGCTATTACCAAACGTAATCAAGAAAAAGAAGCCGCAGCCAGAAAAGAGAATGAAGCGATTGATGCCTATAATGCCAAAGAATTGGAACGCTATCAACGTGATTTGGCCGAGATTTCAAAAGGTGCAGAAGGTTATATTTCTGAAGCCCTTGCTCAAGCCCTCAATCTCAATAACGGTGAACCCCAAGCACAACATGGGGCCATTACCCGAAATCCTGATCAGATCATTTCAACTGGCGATGCTATGCTGGGGGGCTACTCAAGAATTTTGGATTCAACAGGATTCTTTGTCTATGATAGCTTCAAAACAGGTGAGACCCTTAGTTTTAACTATCAAAATCTTCAACATGCACGATTTGATGGCAAAAAGATTAGCCGTGTGACTTACGATATTACCAACCTTGTATCACCAGCTGGAACCGATGCCGTGAAATTGGTTGTACCAAATGATCCTACCGAAGGCTTTATTGCCTATCGAAATGACGGAAACGGTGACTGGCGAACAGACAGGATGGAGTTTCGTGTAGTTGCTAAGTATTTTTTGGAAGACGGCTCACAAGTTACCTTCTCCAAAGAAAAACCAGGTGTCTTCACACACTCGTCCCTCAATCATAATGACATTGGTCTAGAGTATGTTAAAGATTCATCTGGGAAATTTGTGCCGATTAATGGCTCAACCGTTCAAGTGACTAATGAAGGTCTGGCCCGTTCTTTGGGTTCCAACCGTGCAAGTGATTTGAACTTACCTGAGGAATGGGATACCACATCAAGTCGTTATGCTTATAAAGGAGCTATTGTCTCAACGGTCACATCGGGCAATACCTACACAGTCACCTTTGGTCAGGGAGATATGCCTAAAAATGTTGGCTTGTCTTACTGGTTTGCCTTGAATACCCTACCAGTGGCACGTACAGTAACACCTTATAGTCCCAAACCTCATGTAACGGTGGAACTTGAACCCGTTCCAGAACCGATTACGGTAACACCTGATGTTTATACACCAAAAACCTTTACACCAGAAAAGCCTGTAACCTTCACGCCAAAGCCTTTGGAAGAAGTGGTGCAGCCTAGTCTAACTTTGACCAAGGTAACCTTACCTGTTAAACCTATTCCAAAAGAACTTCCAACACCACCACAAGTACCGACTATCCATTATCATGCGTACCGTTTGACGACAACTCCAGAGATTATGAAAGAAGTGATCAATAGTGACCAAGCTAATCTTCATGATAAAACTGTCGCAAAAGATTCAACGGTGATTTATCCCTTAACAGTTGATGCCTTATCATCCAATCGTGCTCAAACGACTAGTCTCATTTTTGAGGACTATTTGCCTGCTGGTTACCTATTTGATAAAGAAACAACACAAAAAGAGAATGGAAACTATGTCCTTAGCTTTGATGAGACTAAGAATTTTGTGACCTTGACCGCAAAGGAAAACTTGTTGCAGGAGGTAAATAAAGATTTAACCAAGGTTTATCAATTGACTGCTCCAAAACTCTATGGTTCTGTTCAAAATGATGGAGCAAGCTATTCCAATAGCTACAAACTCCACTTAAACAAGGGGACAACAAATGCTTATACAGTCACTTCAAATGTGGTGATAGTTCGTACACCAGGTGATGGTGACACAACTACTCATATTACACCTGACAAGAACAATGAAAATGCGGATGGTGTTCTCATCAATGATACAGTCGTAGCTCTTGGTACAACTAACCACTACCGTTTGACATGGGATTTGGACCAGTATCAGGGAGATCGTTCTGCTAAAGAGACAATTGCACGAGGCTTCTTCTTTGTGGATGATTACCCAGAGGAAGTGCTTGATGTGGTGGAAAATGGCACGGCTGTTACTACCCTTGATGGTCAAAAGGTATTAGGAATAACGGTTAAAAACTATGCTTCCCTAAATGAAGCCCCTAAAGACCTTCAAGATAAATTGGCTCGTGCTAAGATTACACCAACAGGTGCCTTTCAAGTCTTTTTGCCGGATGACAACCAAGCCTTTTATGACCAGTATGTTCAAACAGGAACTTCTTTAGCTCTTTTGACCAAAATGACGGTTAAAGATAGTCTCTACGGTCAGACAAAGACCTATACAAACAAGGCTTACCAAGTTGATTTTGGAAATGGCTATGAGACCAAAGAAGTGACCAACACACTTGTTTCTCCAGAACCCAAGAAACAAAACCTAAACAAGGATAAAGTGGATATCAACGGGAAGCCCATGCTAGTGGGAACTCAAAATCACTATACTCTCTCATGGGACTTGGACCAATACCGAGGGATTAAAGCAGACAACTCTCAGATTGCACAAGGTTTTTACTTTGTGGATGATTATCCAGAAGAAGCTTTATTGCCGAATGAAGCAGCTATTCAGTTTGTCACATCTGATGGCAAAACAGTTTCAGGAATCACGGTGAAGGCTTATTCACAATTATCAGAAGCTCCTAACACCTTACAAGCAGCCCTTTCTAAACAAAAAATTCAGCCTAAAGGAGCTTTCCAAGTTTTCATGCCAGAAGACCCACAAGCCTTTTATGAATCGTATGTGACTAAGGGGGAGAATATTACCATCGTCACTCCGATGACGGTTTTGGAAACCATGCTTAATTCAGGGAAGTCTTATGAAAACGTGGCCTATCAGGTGGATTTTGGACAAGCATATGAAACTAATACGGTGACCAATTTTGTCCCTAAAGTAACTCCACACAAGTCTAATACCAATCAAGAAGGCATTTCAATTGATGGAAAGACTGTCCTTCCGAATACAGTCAATTATTACAAAATTGTCTTGGATTACAGTCAATACAAGGAAATGGTCGTGACGGATGATGTTCTTGCCAAGGGATTTTACATGGTAGACGATTACCCAGAAGAAGCCCTTACCCTAAATTCTGATGGCATTCAAGTTTTGGATAAGGATGGCAATCGTGTATCTGGTTTCTCTGTCAGTACCTACGCAAGTTTGTCAGAAGCTCCGAAAGTCGTTCAAGATGCCATGGCTAAACGTCAGTTTACACCTAAAGGGGCCATTCAAGTTCTTAGTAGTGATGATCCAAAAAACTTTTATGAGACCTATGTGAAGACTGGTCAAACCTTGGTTGTTACGCTTCCGATGATGGTTAAAAATGAGCTGACCAAAACAGGTGGTCAGTATGAAAATACAGCCTATCAAATTGATTTTGGCTTGGCTTATGTCACGGAAACGGTGGTCAATAATGTTCCAAAACTAGACCCACAAAAGGATGTGGTGGTTGACTTGTCTCATAAAAATAACAGCCTTGATGGGAAAGAAGTGGCCTTGAATCAAATCATTAACTATCGCTTAGTTGGAGCAATGATTCCAAGCAATCGTGCGACAGATTTATTTGAATATGGTTTTGAAGATAACTATGATGAAAAGCATGATGAGTATAATGGTGTTTATCGCAGCTATCTGATGACGGATATCACCCTCAAAGACGGTTCTATCTTAAAAGAGGGGACAGAAGTCACGAAATATACCTTGCAACAGGTGGATACAGAAAATGGCCTCGTGTCAATTTCATTTGATAAATCCTTCTTAGAGACTATCTCTAATGATTCAGCTTTTCAGGCAGATGTTTACCTGCAGATGAAACGGATTGCGACTGGTCAGGTGGAGAATACCTACCTACATACAGTGAATGGCTATGTCATCAGCTCAAATACAGTTGTAACACATACACCTGAACCTGAAGAACCAAGTCCAAATCAACCCACACCACCTCAACCACCGATTGAGGTACATGAACCACCTGTTCCAGCAAGCATTTTGCCAAATACAGGGGAACAGGAATCCCTTTTGGGCTTGATTGGAGCTGGAATTCTACTTGGTACGGCTTATGGACTGAAGAAAAAGGAGGAGAAGTAGATGAATCCAAAAACTATTTATGAAAAGGATTCAGACCAAGATGGTTTGACAGATGCTCAGGAACTGGCTTTCGGAACCAATCCGCAGTCTGTTGACACAGATGGTGATAGTCAAGCTGATTTAGAGGAGCTACAATCTGGGCATTCACCACTAGTCCCACAAAAGGAGTTGTGCGATGACTTGGAACTTTGACACCATGAAAGAGGCTTTGTCTGAAATGGAGAAGGTCGATTACCAAGAGTTTATCAAAGCCTTTCTCTCTTTGGAATTAAGTATTTCTGATAGAACAATCCTCAATCAGGTTTATCAAGATTATATGGATGAGGATGACTTATCCTTGATTAGTGATGAACTAAGAGTCAAAGTGGATGATTACCAGGATGAGGTGCAAGCAGATATTACGGATATTCTTGAAAAATTGTATGGCACAGGCGAGGGCACTAGTTTTATCATGGATGTCATGTCTTCGAATAGTCTTTCTGACACGATGGATCAATATGAAATTTTGGATAGTGAAGACTATTCCTTAATCGGTCTTGAAACCTTACAGGCTATGATTCAACAGGACTTAGCCATTTCCAGTCAGGATTATTTTGGAGACCTGGTTCACCTTGCCTTACAGAAAGATTTACTAGACCAGAAAACTCATTTTTTACAACACTATGTGGCAACTGTAATGGAAGGTATTCCACAAGAAAGAGACCAACGAGCCTTGGTCCTAGATTAACGCAAGGGCTGAGAAACACTCTCGGCCCTTTTAAAATGGGAGGAAAAAATGAATCAAGAAGTCTTACTACAAATGATGAGAGCCACCATTCCTCGTGACAGAGCCATGCTTGAAGCATTTTTGTATTACCAAGCAGAGCATTTTGATGAGGAGTGGGATAGTCTTATTCGTCAGTTTATGACAAATAGGCAGGGAATCAAAAGATCTGTTCAGGTACTTCACTTTGAGACAGATGTTTCAGCTTTTGTCCAGGCTAGTCCTTATGATACTGCTCATGATCTATTGACCTATACACAAGTATTCGGCCAAATTGGTCTCCAAAAACTCGACAAACTATCGCCGTCTGAAAAAGACTTGGTGATTGAAGTGGCCTTGTTTAATCTGGCCACTCGTTTTCAATTATTAGACTCAAATGGTCACTACCAAACCATTTCGACGGCTTCTCTGCTAGAAAAAGGGAAGGGAGCTAATCTGGTCAATGTGTACCGTGTGGCTAATAATTTAGCAGATCGGATCAGCCGAGATATTGAACAGTTTCTCTTGACTTATGAGCCTGAGCTTGAAACAAGACTTGATGAAACAGTTCAAGAAAAAGAAGAAACTGTTGATGAGCACAAAGCGAGTAATAATCAGGCAATATCTTTTAGAGATGATGGCTCTTTGATTATTGCTAGTTTGGATGTAGATTTGTCTCAACTGGATGTTCAAACAGGAAAAACCAGCCATCTGCCTGCCTATGAAGAGTTGTCATTACGACGTAAATTTGAGATACTGACTTATTTTGACCAGATTCGAAATGAACGTTCAAAACTTCCGAATCTTAGACGAGGTGATTTTGACACTGAGATGGAAATGACACCAGTCTTTGAAGGAGAAGAGTTACTTACCTATCTAGAGGCTGATGGCAGTCCCTATGAGCTGAAACGAACGCTGACTACAGTCGAAGAAAAGGAATTAGAAAAAATTGGACAAGCCATTAGGATAGAAAATCAAGAAAAATTGACTCAAGTGGGGATTGAGCTATCTCAGTTTGACCCAGACCAAGTCGGTATTTTATTGGATGCGGCAGGTCGTTTTCGTTTGAAAAATGCGGATCTTGCTTTACTAGGTGGCTATCCCAAAGCCTCGGTAACTCAACTAGCCCTTGCGTCAGAACTACTCCAAATGGGATTGAGTCATGATAAAGTAGAATTTTTCTTTGGCAGTCAACTTTCTTTAGAAGAGTTGCGACAGGTTGCTTATGCCTTTTTACATGAAGAATTAAGTAGAGAAGATGCAGAAACATTTGAAAAAGCTAAAAGTAGTCAATCGGACTTGAACCTACGTGATTGGAAGAGCAAGCTAGAGAAAGCTGAGATGAAAGCAGTGGTTGATGAAGAATTTGCGGGAAATCCACTAGTCCAGAGAGTATTGGACACTTATCCTCTGGGGTCATTGGTTTCCTATAAGGGACAGGACTTTGAGGTCGTATCGGTCAGCGATGCTCGATTGAACGGTTTGATTCGGATTGAGTTAGTCAATGATTTTTCAGATATCATAGAACAAAATCCAGTTCTTTATGTGAGGACCTGGGAAGAAGTCCGTCAGGCACTTCATCAGCCAAAGGCAGAAACACAAATAGAGTTAGACGAAGCAGACCAAGAATTAAACCTTTTTTCATTTCTGGAAGAGGAGCCAGTTCAGAGTATTGGACTATTGGAACCAGATGGTTCAGAAAATGGTCATAACGATACTGATCTTGAAGAATCAGATAGTCAAATTCCTGAAGAGGAAGTAGTCGGAACAATTCCAGAGATTCCTGTAACGGACTTTTATTTTCCAGAAGATATGACGGACTTTTATCCTAAGACTGCTAGAGATAAGGTTGAGACAAACATTGCGGCTATTCGGTTGGTAAAAAATCTAGAAGTAGAGTACCGTATTGCTTCACCAAGTGAACAAGAACTCCTTGCCAAGTATGTAGGCTGGGGTGGACTTGCCAATGATTTCTTTAATGACTATAATCCAAAATTTTCTAAGGAACGAGACGAACTGAAAAGCTTAGTCACTGATAAAGAGTATTCGGATATGAAACAGTCCTCCCTGACAGCCTATTACACAGACCCAGCCCTGATCCGTCAGATGTGGGATAAGTTGGAAAGAGATGGTTTTACAGGTGGAAAAATCCTAGACCCTTCCATGGGAACAGGGAATTTTTTTGCGGCGATGCCCAAGCACTTAAGAGAAAAGAGTGAGTTATATGGTGTGGAATTAGATACTATTACAGGAGCTATTGCAAAGCACCTTCACCCGAATAGCCATATTGAGGTCAAAGGATTTGAGACGGTTACTTTTAATGATGATAGTTTTGATTTGGTGATTTCAAATGTGCCATTTGCCAATATTCGGATCGCGGATAACAAGTACGATAAGCCTTATATGATTCATGATTACTTTGTCAAAAAGTCGCTTGATTTGGTCCATGATGGTGGGCAAGTAGCGATTATCTCCTCAACAGGAACCATGGATAAGCGAACCGAAAACATTTTACAAGATATTCGTGAGACAACTGACTTTCTTGGTGGGGTTCGACTGCCTGCTTCTGCCTTTAAGGCCATTGCCGGAACCAATGTCACAACGGATATGTTGTTCTTCCAGAAACACTTGAACAAGGGCTATGTGGCAGATGACTTAGCCTTTTCAGGGTCAATTCGTTATGACAAGGACAACCGTATTTGGCTCAATCCTTACTTTGATGGAGAATACAATAGCCAAGTGCTAGGAACCTATGAGGTTAGAAACTTTAACGGTGGAACACTTTCAGTTAAGGGGACTAGTGATAACTTGATTGCCAGTGTCCAAACTGCTCTAAACCATGTTAAGGCCCCAAGAGAGATTGATCGAAATGAGGTCATCATTAACCCAGATGTATTGACCAAACAAGTGATTGATACCTCCATTCCACCTGATATTAGAGAAAATCTAGGTCAGTACAGTTTTGGGTATCAGGGTTCAACAGTTTACTATCGAGATAACAAAGGCATTCGAGTGGGGACCAAGACGGAAGAAATCAGTTACTATGTCGATGAAGAGGGCAACTTCAAAGCCTGGGACACCAAGTATTCCCAAAAGCAGATTGATCGCTTTAATGTCTTAGAAGTAACTGATAGCACTGCTCTAGATGTTTATGTGACCGATGATGCAGCCAAACGTGGTCAGTTTAAGGGTTATTATAAAAAGACAGTTTTCTATGAAGCTCCCTTGTCTGAGAAAGAAATGGCACGGATTAAGGGAATGGTCGATATTCGCAATGCCTACCAAGAAGTTATTGCCATTCAACGCTATTATGATTATGATAAGGAGACCTTTAACCACTTGTTAGGCAAACTCAATCGTACCTATGATAGCTTTGTCAAACGCTATGGGTATTTGAACAGTGCAGTGAATCGTAATCTTTTTGATAGTGATGATAAATATTCGCTTCTTGCTAGTTTGGAAGATGAAAGTTTGGATTCGAGTGGAAAGTCTGTTATCTATACCAAATCCCTTGCCTTTGAGAAGGCTCTGGTACGACCTGAAAAAGAGGTTAAAAAGGTACATACTGCCCTTGATGCCTTAAATTCCAGCTTGGCTGACGGACGAGGTGTTGATTTCGATTATATGATGTCCATCTATCAGGTTGATTCGAAGATGACTCTGATTGAGGAGTTAGGCGACCTCATTATGCCTGATCCTGAGAAGTATTTGAGAGGTGAGTTGACTTATGTTTCTCGCCAAGACTTTCTGTCAGGGGATGTCGTTACCAAGTTAGAAGTGGTGGATCTATTCGTCAAACAAGACAATCAGGACTTTAACTGGTCACATTATGCAGGACTTCTAGAAGCTATCAAACCAGCACGTATTACTTTGGCAGACATTGATTATCGAATCGGTTCACGCTGGATTCCTTTGTCTGTTTACGGAAAATTTGCCCAAGAAACCTTTATGGGAAAAGCTTTTGACCTCTCTGACCAAGAAGTGGTGACTGTCCTTGAAGTCAGTCCCATTGACGGAGTTATCACTTACCAATCTAAGTTTGCCTACACTTATTCCAACGCAACGGATAGGAGTCTAGGTGTCCCTGCTTCACGCTATGATAGTGGTCGTAAAATCTTCGAAAACCTCCTGAATTCCAATCAACCAACCATTACAAAACAAGTTGTCGAAGGGGATAAGAAAAAGAATGTGACGGATGTGGAGAAAACAACAGTTCTGCGTGCTAAGGAGACACACCTACAAGAACTCTTTCAAGATTTTGTAGCAAAATATCCAGACGTCCAACAGATGATAGAAGATACCTATAATAGTCTCTATAATCGTACAGTTTCTAAGGTTTATGATGGTAGCCATTTAACCATTGATGGACTCGCACAGAATATTTCCTTACGTCCTCACCAAAAGAATGCCATTCAACGGATTGTGGAGGAAAAACGTGCCCTACTAGCCCATGAGGTAGGGTCTGGAAAAACCTTGACCATGCTCGGAGCTGGTTTCAAATTGAAAGAATTAGGGATGGTGCATAAACCTCTTTATGTGGTTCCGTCTAGTTTGACTGCACAGTTTGGTCAAGAAATCATGAAATTTTTCCCAACTAAGAAAGTTTATGTGACCACCAAGAAGGACTTTGTCAAAGCCAAACGTAAGCAGTTCGTATCACGTATTATCACAGGCGACTATGATGCCATTGTCATTGGAGATTCCCAGTTTGAAAAAATACCGATGAGCCGAGAGAAGCAGGTTACCTATATCAATGACAAGCTGGAGCAACTCAGAGAAATCAAACTAGGAAGTGATTCTGATTATACGGTCAAAGAAGCAGAGCGTTCAATCAAGGGACTAGAGCACCAGTTGGAAGAACTCCAAAAACTAGAGCGAGATACCTTTATTGAATTTGAAAACCTTGGAATTGATTTTCTTTTTGTGGATGAGGCTCATCATTTCAAGAATATCCGTCCAATCACTGGACTTGGGAATGTCGCGGGAATCACCAATACCACTTCAAAAAAGAACGTAGACATGGAGATGAAGGTGAGACAGGTTCAGGCAGAGCATGGCGATAGAAATGTCGTTTTTGCGACAGGAACACCAGTTTCTAACTCCATCAGTGAACTTTTCACCATGATGAATTACATTCAGCCCGATGTTTTGGAACGATATCAGGTATCCAATTTTGACTCATGGGTTGGGGCTTTTGGGAATATCGAAAACTCTATGGAACTAGCCCCGACAGGTGATAAATACCAACCTAAGAAACGGTTCAAGAAATTTGTCAATTTGCCTGAACTCATGCGAATCTACAAGGAAACTGCCGATATTCAGACATCAGACATGCTTGATTTACCTGTTCCTGAAGCTAAGATTATTGCGGTGGAAAGCGAGTTAACGCAAGCTCAGAAATACTATTTAGAAGAACTGGTAGAGCGTTCAGACGCTATCAAGTCAGGTAGTGTTGACCCAAGTAGAGATAATATGTTAAAGATAACCGGGGAAGCTAGAAAACTAGCTATTGATATGCGGTTGATTGACCCTGTTTATACCTTATCAGATAATCAGAAAATCCTTCAAGTGGTTGATAATGTCGAGCGAATCTACCTTGAAGGAGCAGGAGAAAAGGCTACTCAGATGATTTTCTCTGATATTGGAACACCTAAAAGTAAGGAAGAAGGTTTTGATGTTTATAATGAACTGAAAGCTTTGCTGGTTGATCGAGGGATTCCCAAAGAACAGATTGCTTTTGTGCATGATGCCAATACCGATGAGAAGAAAAATTCCCTATCACGAAAGGTCAATAGTGGGGAAGTACGGATTCTCATGGCATCTACGGAAAAAGGTGGAACGGGTCTAAACGTGCAATCACGCATGAAAGCTGTCCACCACTTAGATGTTCCCTGGAGGCCTTCTGATATTGTACAGCGAAATGGACGACTGATTCGACAAGGGAATATGCACCAAGAGGTGGATATTTATCACTACATTACCAAAGGGAGTTTTGATAATTACCTCTGGCAGACACAGGAGAATAAGCTCAAATATATCACTCAGATTATGACCTCAAAAGACCCTGTACGGTCGGCAGAAGACATTGATGAACAAACCATGACCGCTTCTGACTTCAAAGCTCTAGCGACAGGTAACCCCTATCTCAAACTGAAAATGGAATTGGAAAATGAACTGACGGTGTTAGAAAATCAAAAACGAGCTTTTAATCGCTCAAAAGATGAATACCGCCACACAATTTCCTATTGCGAGAAGCACCTCCCTATTATGGAAAAACGGTTGAGTCAATATGATAAAGATATTGCCCAATCTTTGGCAACAAAGTCGCAAGATTTTGTCATGCAATTTGATAATCAGAAAATGGATAATCGTGCAGAAGCAGGGGACTATCTGCGAAAACTCATTACCTATAACCGCTCAGAGACCAAGGAAGTCAGAACACTTGCAAGCTTTAGAGGATTTGACTTAAAAATGACTACTCGAGGTCTTAGTGAGCCCTTACAAGAGACCGTCTCTTTAACGATTGTAGGTGATAACCAATATACAGTCGCTCTTGATTTGAAATCAGACGTGGGAACCATTCAACGGATTAGTAATGCCATTGACCATATAATAGATGACCAAGAAAAGACAGAAGGGCTGGTAAAGGATTTAAAAGATAAGCTACGAGTAGCCAAAGTAGAAGTTGAAAAAGTCTTTCCAAAGGAAGAAGATTATCAACTTGTAAAGGCTAAGTATGATGTTTTAGCTCCCTTGGTTGAAAAAGAGGCAGAAATTGAGGAGATAGATGCAGCTTTGGCCAAGTTTAGTGAAGATACAACACCCCAAATGAAGCAACAAATAGCACTCGAGATATAAGAAAAAAGGCTGACAAATATTTTTGAACGCGGTAAAATGAAGTCAAGAAATCACAAAAGGAGAATAGATTATGGCCCAAACACTAGAAGAAATGCGTTATCAACTTGAAGAATGGTTGGCACAAGGCTTTGCGAGTCCAGAGGATAGAGGCAACTACCAAACCTTAAAGGAACAGTATGAAGATGAAACGCTTGATTTTAGTTTCTCAAAGCGTGAAATCACTGGACAGCTGGAACTCATCATCACAAGTCGTGAGAATGATTTTCCAAGCTTAGATGAGGTAACGAAAGCGGAATTCCTTGACTTGGTTGCCCAACTTGATGAACTTGACCAGGAACAGGCTGACTATTATCGCAAGCAATTAGCCTAGAAAGAGGTGTAAGATGTTGGAACAAATTCTACAAAGCTTTCTGATTATCATAGCAATAGGACTAATGTTGCTTGTCCTTTATCAGATTGTGAAAGTTTCAGGTGCTTTGTTTCTTATCGGACTCATCAGTGGATTAGTCTTTATTGAAATCTATGGAATTTACCTCTTTTTCACAGAGAGAGGTCTCTATACAGAAGATTTAGCCACCAATGGTATTTGGAGTTTTACTGGATTTTTTATAGCTTTAAATCTATTTCTAGTTTTTAGCATTATTATGAAGTGGTGGAAAAATAGAATAGTTTAACATGGAGGATTACCAAAGGGTAGTCCTTTTTCTTGTGATAAAATCTCCAAGCTAATCTTGCTATGATGAGGCTATCACTAATAAAGGAGTAAGCCATGTTAAATAAAGTGAAAGCTCGATTTCTGATTGGAGTAGGAGGTTTAATCGCAGTCAGTTTTATGGTCATGATTGGCTACACGATTGGCTCACAATCCGTTTCAAAGCAAACTGAAAACCAAATCCGAGCAGAGGCCAATAAACTTGTGACAAAGGAAAAGCAGAAGGAAAGAGCGACAGTCCTATCAGATGAGCTTGTCAAAGAATTTCTCACTCAATATTTCACCAAGGTCCAGCTGGGTGAAAATAACACTCGTATCAAACCCTACATGACGGACTCGGCATTTTCGGAAGAGGAAGCAAATCAGAATAAAGCGATCAACCAAGTTTATAAAGATTATATGCTTGACTACCGATTTGAATCAGCCAGCATCTATGTCAATACAGAAAGCAATGTTGCACTTGCGGAAGTAATTTATCAAGTGACCTATGTTTCTGATTTGGGTGAGCAACAACAGCGAACCACTCAGACAGAAACCAAGACGGTTATGTTGTCCTACTCTAAAGTTTCCGACAAGCTCCTGGTTAATCAGTTGACCATTTGGAATGGGAAACTAGAGGACATGAAAGAAGCCACAGACGGTGCAAATTCCAGCATACCAACGATCCAAGGAACTACAACAAGTGAGAACAACTAGCAGGAGACAGTCTTCTGCTTTTTTTGATAGGGAGACAAGATGACACGAATTAAAGCAGTAAAACAAAAGGCCATTTTAGATGTGGCTGAAAGTCTAGGTTATTCCTTTAGACGTTTATCAGGGCACATTTATGAACACCCAGACCATGATTCCTTTCGGATTTTTGCCGATACCAATACTTTCAAATGGTTTTCACGAGATATACAAGGGGATGTGATAGACTTTGTTCAATTAGTAGCAGGTGTTACTTTTAAAGAGGCTGTATCCTATCTTGAAACGGGAGATTTTGAACAAGCTAAGGTTATAGAAGAAACTTATCAACCGTTTCAATATTATTTGCATGAAGAACCCTTTCAGCAAGCACGTACTTACTTGAAAGATGTTCGTGGCCTAAGTGATCAGACTATCAATACCTTTGGCAGACAAGGATTGCTTGCTCAAGCTACTTATCAATCGGAGCCAGTATTAGTGTTAAAAAGCTATGACCACAATGGGAACTTACAGGCAGCAAGCCTTCAAGGTCTCGTCAAAAATGAAGAAAGACACAAACGTGGTTATTTGAAGAAAATCATGAAAGGCTCTCATGGCTATGTCGGTGTTAGTTTCGATATTGGGAATCCCAAGCGACTCATTTTTTGTGAATCCGTTATCGATATGATGAGTTATTATCAGCTTCACCAAAAGCAATTATCCGATGTTCGCCTGATTTCAATGGAAGGCTTAAAGCTTTCAGTGGTTGCTTATCAGACTTTACGTCTGGCAGCAGAAGAACAGGGGAAATTGGCATTTCTAGATACAGTAAAACCAAGCAGACTTAGCCATTATCTTCAGGCAATACAAGAGACGACAACCTTTTTTCAAACTTATTCAAACGTGCTAACATTGGCTGTTGATAACGATGAAGCAGGAAGAGAATTTTGTCAGAAACTGTCAGATAAAGGACTTCCGATTTCTCAAGATTTACCACCATTTCAGGGACTGGAAACAAAGTCAGATTGGAATGATATTGTGAAACGACAGAAGGAATTATCTTTAAGAGATCTTATCCAGTCAGCCGATACAAAAGTCATCAGAGATTATCCTCCACCTAAATGGGAACATGCATTGGAATTGTGATAACAAAATCAAGTTCGCTATCATAATCTAGAATGTGACAAGGAGGACACCCTATGAGTGTGATTGAACGTCTAGCTGAAAAAGTAGCTAGGCAAGAAGAAAAGGTCTCACGTGAGACGGAGAAATTGGAAAACTATCGTGACCAACTACAAACAGCTATGTATAGTACCTTTATCAAACGGCAACAATCTAGTCAGTTGTCATTTCATGAAGCACTAGAGCAAGCCTTTGGTAAAGAAACCACACTACACCTAAATTACAGAAATGAGGATATAGAATGAGTAAAACATGGAATTTTGATCAGCCACTAGACGATGTGAAATCAACATCGTCCCATGAAGAACGAGCTAAAATCGCAGCACTCTTCCATAAACAGGATGAAAAACCAATTGAAGAAGTAGATTATGTGGCTGCTTTTGAACAGCAACAAAAGGAGTCAGAATCTAAAGATGTACAAACACTCGCATCAACCATTAAACAAAGTCAGCCGAAGAAGGTAAATATCACAAGTGACTATAAACAACACTTGGCTGATACCATTGCACAAAACAACAAGGATATTTCCGCCTGTCAGAAGCAAATTGAAGAACTTCATCAATTGATTGATGAAAAGAAAATCCAAAATAAAAAGTTACAGGCTATTTCAGTAGCCATTGATGATTTATAAGTCAGGTAGTCCTATGCGGGCTACCTTTTTACGATTTAAGGAGAAGAAAATGAAATTCTTTAAAAAGAAAAATCAGAACCAGGATCAATTTAAACGACTGATTCATAGACTATCAGAGATGTCAGATACTGAACAAACCAAAGTAGAGCAACTCCTAGATGTAGTTTTTGATCCAAGTTTCAAGCCTAGCAAGAACGTAGAAGTGTCTCGAAACATTACAAACACAGAGGAACATAATCTTGATAAGACAATTCAAGAAGCGAAAAATAAACTGAATACTGAGCAGTTGAAAAAAAACATTGAGAGATTTAGACAAGGTAGGCGAGAGAGCAATAATAACAAATAACAGACCAATTATTTTGGCCTGTTTTTTGAAATATGTGTCATCGTTGAATCGTAACAATATAGTCTAACTAGATTATTATCTCGTGAAGGTTCTACATTGAACATAAAATAATGGTCACGATGGTCTTTCGAATTTTCCTTATTTAGCTTAAAATAGGGCTTTTGAGATTTTGCCATGGCAAGCATAATATCATCTGTTAAGAAAGTAAGTGGAGGGTTCTATTGCAAAGTTTTAAATCTACTACCAAATAAGGTAGAATAATAGAAAAAGATATCAGGAGGAATGACGATGAATCCTTTTAAAGGAAAGAAATTTCAGCAGGATGTGATTATTGTAGCCGTGGGCTACTATCTTCGTTATAACCTTAGCTATCGTGAAGTTCAAGAAATCTTATATGATCGTGGCATTAACGTTTCTCATACGACGATTTATCGTTGGGTGCAAGAATATGGCAAACTACTCTATCAAATTTGGAAAAAGAAAAATAAAAAATCCTTTTATTCATGGAAAATGGATGAAACGTACATCAAAATTAAAGGAAAATGGCATTATTTGTATCGAGCCATCGATGCAGATGGT
>JAKTNI010000010.1 GCA_029593505.1 Streptococcus suis | reverse complement strand
ACCTGAATAATTTGATTGAACAAGACCATCGTCCAGTAAAGAGACGCAATAAATTCTATCGAAGTTTACGCACTGCCTCTACCACGATTAAAGACATGGAAGCCATTCGAGGATTATATAAGAAAACCCGGAAAGAAGGCACTCTCTTCAGGTTTTCGGTCTGTACTGAAATCAAGGTATTATTGGGAATCCCAGCTTAAATTATAGATACCGTAAGGGATTTTATTCTTTATTTAAAACTTTGCAACAGAACCCTTTGCACCTACTTCTTGAATTTTTTAAAACATTAAAAGACTGTCGAGAATATTTTTCTTGACAGTTCATTTTTTAGATGATACAATTACAAATGTAATCAATCGACTACAATTGTAGTCTGTCGAAAGGAGGAAAGGTATTGAAAAGAGAAATTAGTTTATCAGAATGGCAGGTCATGAGGGTTTTATGGGCAGAAAGTCAATTAACCAGTCGTCAAATTGTTGAACGATTGATTGATGATATGGATTGGAATGATAAAACCATCAAGACGCTCTTAAATCGATTGGTAAAAAAAGGATATGTTACCGTCATTGTAGAAGGAAGATATTATACCTATTCACCTGCTATACCCGAAATCGATCATGTTCAGACAGAGATAAAGCTGATTATAGAAAATATCTGCCAAACAAAACATTACGAACAATTAAAGGACTGGTTAGATTATTTGGTATTGTCGCAAAATGATATAGATCATCTCATCTCAATTCTTGAGGAAAAACGTGTAGTAGCACCAGAAAAAGTCACCTGTCATTGCCGAGCTGGACAATGCAATTGTTAACAATCGTAAGGAGGAAATACAAATGGAACACAATCATCATATGCAACATCATTCAAATAAACACCAGCACCAAGTCTCACAAAAGGAAGCGCACTCTTGTCATCATGATGGGCACAGTGGGCATGATCATAGCGGTCATGGGAAATTATTTAAAAGAAAGTTTCTTGTGTCCTTGTTCTTGTCCCTGCCGATTATCTTCTTAGCGCCCATGATGGGGGTTGATTTGCCGTTTCAATTGACTTTCCCTGGTTCACAATGGGTGGTATTGATTTTCTCTACTATTTTGTTTCTTTATGGTGGCGAACCATTTATTAGTATGGCAAAATCTGAATTAAGGGCTAAAAGGCCAGGGATGATGACCTTGATTGCAATGGGTATCAGTGTTGCCTATGTCTATAGTATCTATGCCTTTATAATGAATAATTTTACCCAATCACCTCATGTCATGGATTTCTTTTGGGAACTGGCAACATTGATTTTAATTATGCTATTGGGGCATTGGATTGAGATGACCGCTGTTTCAAATGCGAGTAATGCCTTGAAAAAATTAGCTGAATTATTACCTGATAAGGTAACGCTTATACAGGGTGAAACAAGGGCTGAAGTTTCTTTAAAAGAAGTCAAAATTGGGAATATATTGCTCGTTAAATCGGGGGATAAAATGCCAGCAGACGGGATTGTTGTCAAAGGGCAGACACTGGTGGATGAATCCGCAGTGACCGGTGAATCAAAAGGGGTTGTTAAAGCAGTAGGAGATGAAGTTATTGGAGGCTCTATTAATGGTGAAGGAACCATTCAAATTCAAGTGACAGGAACTGGGGAGAGCGGTTATTTAGCAAAGGTTATCCAATTGGTCAAACAAGCCCAAAGTGATAAGTCATCATTGGAGTTGCTATCCGATAAAGTGGCTAAGTGGTTGTTCTTCGGTGCGGTTGGCGTAGGGACATTAGCTTTTGTAATTTGGTTATTCTTGACGGATTTACCAACAGCATTGACATTCACTGTTACAGTGCTAATCATTGCTTGTCCTCATGCGCTTGGCTTAGCTATTCCACTTGTTGTCTCTCGTTCAACCTCAATAGCTGCCCAAAATGGCTTATTGTTAAAAAAACGTAGTGCTTTAGAGGCTGCCAAAGAGTTAGACATGATTTTGCTAGACAAAACTGGGACGTTAACAGAAGGAAAATTTGAAGTGACAGCAATCACAGCACTGGGTGATTTATCAACAGAAGAATTATTAAAATATGAGGGTGCTATTGAAAGCACATCGAATCACCCCATCGCTCAAAGTGTCATGGCCTATATCAAACAGCAAGGGATTCAACCCTATCAGGCGAGTGAGTCAACTACTATTTCCGGAAAAGGACTATGGGGGGTTGTTAACGGCAAAGAAATCAACATTGTCAGCCTAAAAGCGCTGCGTGATCTTGGGTACACAGTAGAAGAAGAAATCTATAAAGAATTCCAAGAACAAGGAAATACGATTAGCTTTATCATTGTTGATCGTATTTTACAAGGAATGATTGCTTTAGGAGATCGAATAAAACCAGAAGCGAAGGCCTTTATCACTGCTTTAAAAGAGCAAGGAATTGAACCGGTTATGATGACGGGGGATAATCGGGGGTCAGCAAAATCAGTAGCAGAGTATTTAGGGATAGAAACCTACTTTTCAGAGATGTTGCCAGAGGATAAGGAAGCAAAAGTCGGTGAATTTGTAGCACTTGGCAAAAAAGTAGCCATGGTAGGCGACGGAATCAATGATGCACCAAGTTTAGCACGTGCAACAGTCGGCATTGCGATTGGTGCTGGAACGGACGTTGCAATTGAATCGGCGGATGTCATTTTAACAAATAGTAATCCGATGGATATTCTACATTTTATTCAGTTGGCTAAGCAGACAAGACTTAAGATGATTCAGAATTTGTGGTGGGGAGCGGGTTACAACCTCTTGGCTATCCCAATTGCAGCAGGTATTTTAGCACCTTTTGGAATTGTGTTAGACCCAGCCCTTGGAGCCATTTTAATGTCGATTTCAACAGTCATTGTTGCCATCAATGCGATGACGTTGAAGATGAAATAAAATTGAATTAACCAATGAAACGATAAGACAATAGTATTAGTCCAAAGAATAAGATGTACAGGATGCTATGCAGTGGGCGGATAATTTCTTAAATGGAGGTAATTACTGGCAAATAAAAATCTAGTAGCTATGAGGCTCAAGAACGTTATGACAATTTAGATAAAGCAACTCAGAGAGAATTGGATATTTTCTTTACAGAAAAGGCATCGGAATATCAACTTAAGGTTATTGAAAAGAGTAACTTAAAACCGGCTGTTGGCGATATATTTGTTATATCTCCTAGAGAGGGAGTTGACGATGATCCAAGAAACTTAACAGCACATACCATTATTTCAACTCCTGCAGTATGGTTCCCGCTGTAAAGTACAAATCAATCTATTAATCAATGGTTACTGGATGCGGTAAATGGAAATCCACAAGATTACGGAATTGAATTGCTAGATAAAAAATATAAATAAGAGGAATGATTTATGATATTAAAAAGGAGCAATTTTGCTCCTTTTTATTTTATAGAATAGACAGTTTTTAAGTAGGTGAATTTCTTTATAAGTTTGTTGTTATCAATGGTTTCAGCGTTGAATAAGAAGTAGTGATCCCGATTATCTCTCGCATTTTCCTTATTCAGTTTGAAGTATGGTTTCTGAGATTTGGCCATGCTTCGCATAATATCATCCGTTAAAAACGTTAAGGGGGTGTATAATGCCGAATAGCGATAGAAGTCTGTTTCAAACCTTAGGTAGCTGTCGCTAAAATAATCCATCTGCAGTTCGTTTCTATGAAACTCAAGCTGATTCATAAAGCACCTCCTCGACTGGTTCAATACTGTGGAGTATCGAAAGTGGGATATTGGTATGCCCGTCTGATGTACGAATAATTACCTGCTCTCTTGAAATTGTCGTAATCGTACCAACCAAGGTCTGGAGTTGTTTGCTGTCAAAGCTTTGTAGCTTAACGGTCAATTGGTTGGTGTAAGCCTGACTAATAAGAAGTAGTTTCTGTTCAAGAGTGAGCTCACTCATCAGGCTGATTTTATTCAGGTCATCAGATAGGGCACTGGTATGCTCGGATAAAAAGAAGCCCATCCATTTTTGCATTTTTCGGTCTTGGTAGTGTCTTGCGGATTCAAACGGTAAATATGAGCGGTCAATCATTTTAGTCCCTCCAAACCACCAGCTGAGTGGCCTCCTATTAGTTTACTGCGTGCAATATTTCGGGAGCTGTCCAAGAGGGAAGTTCCTTTTTGGACAGCAAGAAAGCCAAAGCGATCACGAATGGAATCAATGGTACACTGTATCTTTTCCTCTTTCTCGATGCTTTCAACATCGTCAAAAAGGGAAATCAGAGAGTAGTTCTCGTCCACAAATCCATCATAGCGTACGGCAATGCTTCGAACTGCTCCTGAAGTATATTTACCTCTAAAGAGTTTAAGAACAGTATCTTTGAGCATCCGAGTGTTGTTAGTTGGCTCTATTCGTGTTTGGGTATTGATGGCTTTCTTCAACTCTGTCCTTGAGTATCCCACCTGGATAGCAACATTGGTTGTTTTCTTGTGAGCCCGTCTCAGCCTGATAGCAACCTGTTCAGCCATTTCAGTTAGGACTAGCTCGATGTCGGATTGCTTGATGTAGTCACGAGGTAAGACTTGTGAGTTACCCAGACCTTTTGATTTAGGTCTATAAGGCTCATGGACATTACTTTCATCAACTCCGTTTGCGTGAAACCAGAGTTGCACACCATTAATTCCAAACTCTTTCTGAAGAATATCAGGGTTAACGTTAGCCAAATCTTTGATTGAAAATATACCTAGTTTATGGAGTCGTTTCTCAGTGCGGTGACCAATACCCCAAAAATCAGTCATTGGAGAAATAGCCCAGACTTTGTTTTCAATGTCATCGTAGGACCAGTTGGCCCGCATAGTTGGAGATTTTTTTGCCTCATTATCGAGAGCCAGTTTTGCCAAGAGCGGGTTAGCATTGCTCGTTCCAACGGTAGAGTAGATACCCGTTTCCTTCCAGATGTCATGTTGTATTTTAGCTGATATTAGGTCAAGTTTTTCCTTACGAGAAAGTTTTTTATCCTTTACAAAATAATTCA
Organism: Streptococcus suis; assembly: GCA_029593505.1. Lineage (GTDB taxonomy): Bacteria > Bacillota > Bacilli > Lactobacillales > Streptococcaceae > Streptococcus > Streptococcus suis_AG. The sequence goes on along the minus strand of JAKTNI010000010.1, from coordinate 26,785 downwards.
ATGATGAGGTCAGATCGACAAAGCCCTCGTCAATTGAGTAGGGTAGAATGTCTTCTCTTGCCGCAAAGTTCAAGAGGATGTTTTGTATCTGGATATTAACCTCGATGTATTTGTCCATGCGAGGTGGAACGATTAAGGTTCGTCTAGCCCAATGTTCAATAAATGAAATGTACTGTGGAGTGATTTCTAACCCTTGTTTTTGAGCATTATAGCGACTAAATTTTCTTGTCTTGATGTCAAAGGGGAGGTCATAGGACCTGCTAACATTAGCCTTGCCAAAAACTTTTTTGAACATGGGTGAAGAGGCCAGTATCAATCCTTCAGAGTTGTCGGCTCTACTCATGACGCAGAGAGAAGTGGTCAACGGATTGAGACCACGGCTGACGCATTCCACACTAGCGTAGAATGATTTCATATCGAAAAATGCAATATCGGACGTAGGCTCTTTTGAGTAATCAATAAAGCTCATAGCCATCACCTCTCTTTGAGTTTTCGTAACTCTTGGAGCAGGGTTGTGATATGGTCTGTCACGTCATACTCTTTTAGAAATGGGGTGAAGTAAATTCGGTCCCCCTTAATGTAAATCATTTCTTCAATCTTGCTGGACATATTTAACCTCCGACAATAGGCATGAAGTGGCCAACGACTTTACCAACGATTCGTAAATCGTCCTCAGAAGAAATGAAGCGATCAGGATTGCCTTTCTTATTGATAGATACCATACGGAAACCATCGGGCTCTCGGTACAGTTTTTTGATATAGGTTTTTCCTTCCCACACCAAAGCGTAAACAGCACCGTCGTAGTCAAATCCAGTAGCACGGATAAGTGCAACTTCACCGTCTAGGTATTTAGGTTCCATGGATGTTCCATCGATCCAAGCAGCAATATCAAATCCAGAATGTTGCTCATCAGAATAAACAACCTCTGTCTCATATTCATCATCAAAGCCATAACCTGGTCCTGCAGCAAGTGCCACATTCTTAATGACATTATAGGCGGTGAGGTTGACGATTTTATTTTCTTCTTTTCGTTGCTTGGTGAGTAGTTGTTCAACGTAGGTCTCAGCCTTTAGTTGATTAGTATGATTGAGCTGGAGAAAATTTGAGACAATGTTATGCTCAGATTCAAAGTAGGTTGGATCGACTTCAAGAATTTTGGCCAAGGCTAGTAGATTCTTTTGATTAGGAATATTTTTTCCATTTTCCCAATTGTGGTAAGCAGTACGATTAACCTCTAATCGACTAGCAATTTCAGTTTGAGAGAGCTTGCATTCAGCTCTTCTTTGTTTTAGGCGGTCTTTTGAAAACATGAGATTCACCTCTCTTTGTTAAGTTATAACTCAACAAGATTTTATCAAAAAATAAATCCTTTAGCAACTAGAAATTTTGAGCATGTCTATTTTCTGTGATAATTTCCTCAACACTAGCTTGTTAAACTGTATCTATCTTTAGAAAATCAATCCTTGATTTTTAATTGGGGGTTTGGGGGCGAAGCCACCATAGTTTCTTATCGTCGGCTGACCAACCTGTAAGGTTTGGGGTCAGCTGGCGATTAGATTTTGGGTTATTGTGGACACAATAACTGAGCTCGCAAAAGCCGAAAAGCGAAGCGTTGAGGCTTTTTGGAAGCACCCGTATCCCATACGGCATCGGGGCTGCCCCGATAGGAGCAAGTAGAGAAGGAGAATGATAAGATGACAGACCACTACCGCATTATCCGTAAGGAAATCAATCTGACACCAGAGGAACTGGAGCAGATCCAGGAGCTGATGAAGCAGGAACATGCGGACCAGTTTTCTCCCTTTGTCCGTCAAAAACTGATGGACTTGGTTGAGAGGAAGCAGTCAGTAACGGATTGGTTTACCCTCTGGCAGTCCCAGAAGATTGAGCAAATTAGTCGAGACATTTTACAGGTGACTGTCTTGGCTGAACAGACCCAGCAGGCTACGGAAGAGCACTTACGAATTATCCTAACCTGTGTACAAGAGCTGATGGCAGAAGTCGAGAAGGCTATCCCACTCAGTCTAGACTTTCGTGACAAGTACATGGGAGGCTAGGCATGGAAAATCGCTACCGCACTAACCTCAAAAAAGTTTTTCTGACGGACCAGGAATTAACAACTTTGAACGACCGTATTGGACAGAGTGGCTGTAAAAATTTCTCTGCTTATGCCAGAAAGGTGCTGCTCAATCCCAACATGACCTTCCTGACCATTGATACCAGTAACTATGAAGAACTGGTCTTTGAACTGAAACGTATCGGAAACAACCTTAATCAAATTGCACGGACAGTCAATCAGACTCACATCTTAACACCAAGTGACCGTGAATCTTTGATGCAAGGCATTGGCCAACTCATCAAGGAAGTGGAGAAGGATTTTAATATCAAGTGCCAGCAGCTGAAGGAGTTTTATGGTCGTCACTAAGCATTTTGCGGTGCATAGCACCAAGTATCGCAAGAGCCTCATCAGGTACATTCTCAATCCAGAAAAGACGAAGCAGCTGAAGCTTGTCTCTGATTTTGGCATGAGCAACTACCTAGACTTTCCCAGCTATGAAGAGCTGGTGGCGATGTATCAGACCAACTTGACCAACAATGATCGGCTTTATGATTCCAGAAACGACCGCCAGCAAATCAAGCAGACCAAAATTCATGCTCATCACTTGATTCAGTCCTTTTCTCCTGAAGATAATCTGACACCTGAAGAGATTAACCGCATTGGTTATGAGACCATCAAGGAACTGACAGGAGGCCACTTTCGTTTCATTGTAACCACTCATACAGATAGGTCGCACATTCACAATCATATTCTGATAAATTCAGTTGACCTCAATTCTGACAAGAAGCTCAAATGGGATTATGCTCAAGAGAGAAACCTTCGCATGATTTCTGACCGCATTGCCAAAGAAGCAGGAGCAAAGATTATTCCGCCTAATCGCTATTCGCATGAACAATTTGAAACCTACCGGAAGGCCAACCACAAGTTTGAACTCAAGCAGCGGCTCTATTTTCTCATGGAGAACAGCAAGAATTTTGAGGACTTTATAGTCAAGGCTCCCGCTCTAAACGTGGAGATGGACTTCTCTCGCAAACACGCCAGATTTTTTATGACCGACCGAGACATGAAGCAAGTCATTCGAGGCAATCAGCTGGATAAGCGACAGCCCTATACTGAGGACTATTTCAGAGAGCAGTTTGCCAAACGAGCTATCGAGCAGCGACTGGAGTTTCTCTTGCCTAGAGCACGTGACCTCTCTCATCTTTTGGATATGGCAGAGCAGTTAAACCTGAAAATCTCTCCGAAGAAAAATCATGTGACCTTTACCTTGAAAGAGGACAACCGAACCATTTCTATCGAGAATAAAAAGGTCAGCACAAAACACCTCTACGATGTCCAGTTCTTGGAGGATTATTTTGAACAAAAGGACAACACAGTAGAGCTTGATTTGACGAATTTGGTCGCAGATTTTGAAATCTATCAAGAAGAGCGGGACAAGGACAAACTCCCTTGTGAGGAACTCTTGGCAGCCTACAAGGATTTCAAGGAGAAGCGAGATAAGATTCAGGAGTTTGAAGTGGTTCTAGCAGACCACCAAATTGACAAGCTGGTCAAGGGCGGCATCTTCATCAAGATGACTTACGGCGTCAAAAAAGACGGCTTGGTCTTTATCCCAAACCGTAACTTGGATATTCATGAGAGCGAGCAGGGCAAGACCTACCATGTCTTTATCCGAGAGACCGCCCAGTTTTTCATCTACAATAAAGAGAACTCTGACCTTAACCGCTACATGCGAGGCCGGGAGTTAATCCGTCAACTCACACACGACAGCAAGCATATCCCTAAACGCAGACGCCCGACCATTACTGGTTTAAAAGAAAAAATAGCAGAGCTCAATCTTCTCATTGAGCTAGACCTTAACAACCAGTCTTACCAGGAAGTCAAAGACGAGTTAATCAAGGACATCGCCCAGCTGGATTTGACCATCACGGATTTGCAGGATAAGGTCGCTCATCTCAACAAGGTAGCGGAGGTTCTGCTCAATCTTAATAACTCAGACCCAGAAAACAGACACCTGGCCAGGTATGACTATACCAAAATGAACCTGACACCAACCATTAAACTGGAGCAGGTGGAGAAGGATATTGAAGCTTATCAAAAGCAGATGAATGAATATATTGACGAGTATGAACATCAAGTGAGGAGATTGGAGAAATTAGTTAACACTATAAATTTTGCAATTGATAGTGAAGAGAGAAGTTTCAACATCCAATTAGAGTAATTTAAATATAACGTATGCTCAAGGAAGCATTTTTAAATTTAGAAATCAATGAGGGTGATATATTGATGGTGCATTCTTCTATCTCCTCTCTTGGATATGTGATAGGTGGAGTAGAAGCGCTCTATGAATCTTTAATTTTAATAGTTGGTAACAAGGGAACAATGTTTTTGAAACAAATTTTATGTGTTTCTTTTGTTATTCCACCAATTTCAACTAATAGGATACTGAAACACAACGCCAAAATGTTCACTCTAATAGTGAGGAGTTCAATTAGAGTTGAATGATAAGTGAGTAGTAGCTATGGTTGAGATAAGGAGCCCTCCTTTTATGACTAAGAAAAAATCATAAAAGGAGGATGAAATGAAATATTATATTCATGTTAGAGGTAGTAAAATTCCTGTAACAGAAGTAGTTTATAAAAGTTATTGGCAATTGGTTAATCACGAAAAGTACCTAAATAGAAAAGATAGAAAATTCGGTGTATTGCCATTTTCATCACTTGAAGTAGATGGGTTGCCACTAGAAAATATACTTCCAGATACTACTGTGGATGTTGAACGTTTGGTAGAAACCAAGCTCCTTATTGAGCAACTAAATGAAGCTTTATTAACCTTATCTGATAAAGAATTTGAAATTATTGACGCTTTATATTTCAGAGAACATACTATAAGAGAAGTAGCAATAGAGCAAGAGATGTCTGCAACCAGTGTCTTTCGGATGAGAAATACTATCCTGGGAAACTTACGAAAATTTTTTGAAAAATAACGAAACAAGAGACTAAAAAATTCACTCTTTATAGTGAGAGGAATTTTTAGTCTCTTTTTGCCCTTTGACAACTGAATAGACCAAGGTGGGACGTTAATCATTTGTGAAGCAAGAAGTTTGATACGCGATGATATGAGCGATTACTATTAGACAAAAAATAGGTTGGTCACCTATCTGCCATGATACAAGTGAGGATAATGATACTTCTAAGCGTTTAGGCTGCCATCGAGAAAGGACAGCGGGTGCAATCCCCATGTAGGACTTAACTAGTTCTGCCCACTGATGTCATAAATTATAGAGTATAAGGAGGCAAATGTGAAAGTAAAATATGTGCCTGTTGAAAATGCAATAGCTGAGTGGGGGGATAAAAAATCTCTTCTGAAACGCTGGGAAGGATTGAATCAGTATACCTTGAATCGCTGGATTACTGAGATGCGAGGACATCGACAATTTAAGCAATACGTTATCAACCCTACTCACAAATTGGTTTTTATCAATCTCGATGGTTTTGAGGAGTTTTTACGCTGGAAGCAGCGAATAGCGGTAAAATAAGGGAAATCGTGCTATAATGGTAGATGGCAATTTATTCTACTAGAACTATTTCGGTTTTCTTTTTTATTGAGAGGATGGAAGTATGTACTATAGAACAAGACAAACAAAGAAGGGAACAATTCGCTATGAAATAGGTGATAAATACAGAGACCCTTTGACTGGAAAATGGAAGAATGTCACTGTTTCTTACACAAAAAATACTAGTCGTGCCAGAAAGCAAGCCGAGCGTGAACTTCAAGATAAAATCGCTGAAGCTATCTCAGTAACTGAAAATAGATACTTGCCTGAAACGATTCAAACATTTGGTCAACTGAAGCAGAATTGGCTAGAATCCTGGTCAGTCTCTGTTAAGCCTCAGACAGTAAAACGGGAAGAGCTGGTTATCAAGAGATTAGGGCAGATTATAGGAGATGATTACTTACTGTGTAAAATCACACCACTGTTGATGAAAAATAGTCTTTCAACTTATATGTCTAAGTATGATGCTTCTCCGTCAACAATGACGCATATAAAGAGTACGTGCAATAAGATATTTAATCATGGTGTTTTATATAACATCATTGCTTATTCACCGATGACAGCTATTAAGTTGGATATACCTCTTGAAAAAAAACGAGAGGCAAGTAGGAGATGCGAAGCAAAATTTTTAGAAATCCATGAGTTACATGCTTTCTTTGATACGTTGAGAAGACGTCGTAACCCAAGCTACTACGATTTAGCTATTGTGCTTTTATTTTCTGGAATACGGATTGGAGAAGCTGCTTTCACAGTGGAAGATTTTAATATGGAAACTGGTGTATTGACAATTGATAAATCGCTCCAGTATAACAATTTACGAGTTGAAGATTATTATTTTGATAGCACCAAGACCATTAACTCTGAGCGACAGGTTGTTTTACCCCAAGTAGCTTGTGAAGCAATTTTAAGAACTATAGAACGTGGTAAAGAGTTTGATAGCTATGCTGAAGTTAATCCTTGCCCAAGTTTCAGAACCTCTCCGAGTATTTTTAGAACAGAATATGGTTCGCCGATTACATCACACTCGTTCAGAGAAGTTTTAGCGAGGGTTGAAAAGGAATTATTGGCAACATGCGAGGAAAGGTATGGCTTCAAATGGAAAAAGCATGTGACTCCGCATTCATTCCGACATATGCATATCACTTATTTGCAATCTGGTGATTCAGGCATTGCCATTAGAGAAGTTATGGAACGTGTAGGACATGCTCACTTTGAGACGACAATGGGATACACTCACAAACTCCCATCTGATCAGGAACAAGCTCTTGCTACTCTGAACAAGTTTGCTCAAGACAACGGGTTTGAGTTTAGGCCATCAATAAAGTGGTCTTGCAAATATTCTCCTTTATTGCAAGAAGTGATTGAGGAGAATATCTCGGAGGGAAAAATTGAACTTGCAGTAGATGAGTTTAGAAAAACTATTGGCCTTGCTCCAAGCTATACTGTAAGGCATATCGCTTCGAATATTTTGCCGAAAGTCCGCAAAGACCTAGCTAACATTTATCATTCCTTTGATATTATTTGTATAAAAAATAATCAGAATCAGTTGCAATCATACCGGCTGGTTTGGGAATAGTGTCTAACATTTGGTGACTTTTTGGTGACTCACATGATTTTTACAAAACAAGGGGCTGAAAAGCCTTGATACGAAAGGACTTTTTTACTATGGCTACTATTCAATGGTTTCCTGGACATATGTCTAAAGCACGTCGTCAAGTACAGGAAAATATCAAACATGTTGACTTTGTAACAATTTTAGTAGATGCACGTTTGCCTCTCTCTAGTCAAAATCCTATGCTAACTAAAATTGTTGGAGAAAAACCAAAATTGATGATTCTAAACAAGGCAGACTTGGCTGATCCTATTCGTACGAAGGAGTGGCAAAACTATTTTGAGGGGCAAGACATTCGTACTCTTGCGATTAACTCTAAAGAACAAGTAACGGTAAAAAAAGTAACGGATGCAGCCAAACAGTTGATGAAACAGAAACTCGAACATCTGCGTGAACGGGGCATTCAAAAAGAAACACTACGAACAATGATTATTGGTATACCAAATGCCGGTAAGTCAACCCTGATGAATCGTCTTGCGGGTAAAAAAATTGCAGTTGTAGGAAATAAACCGGGTGTTACCAAAGGACAGCAATGGCTTAAGTCCAATAAAGACCTTGAAATCCTTGATACTCCTGGTATCCTTTGGCCGAAATTTGAAGATCAAGAAGTAGGACTGAAGTTAGCTTTAACGGGTGCTATTAAAGATCAGTTGCTACCAATGGATGAGGTTACAATTTTTGGTTTGGAGTATTTTAAACTTCATTATCCAGAGAGATTGACAGAACGTTTCAAAGGAATGGATTTAGAACAGGACACGCCGAATATAATTATGGAGTGGACACGTAAGTTGGGATTTCGAGATGATTATGATCGATTTTACAATCTTTTTGTGAAAGAGATACGAGATGGTCGCTTTGGTACCTATACATTAGATAAGGTAAATGAGATAGATGACAACAATTAAGGAAATAAAAGAGTTGCTTGCTCATGTAGATAGTTTGGAGAGTGCTCTCTTTACTCAATTTGCACAAGATGAGCGAAGTGGAGTACAAAAAGCCCTTTTCAAGCGTAAAAAAGAATTAGAACAAGAAGCAATAGAAGATGATCGCTTGGAAGCTATGCTCTCTTACGAAAAATCTCTTTATATTGATGGAATTGAGTGGATAGCTGGTGTTGATGAAGTAGGCAGAGGTCCTTTAGCGGGCCCTGTAGTTGCCGCAGCAGTTATACTACCTAAAGAATGTAAAATTCGCCACCTCAATGATTCTAAAAAAATTCCTAAATCAAAACATGAGAGCATTTATCAAGAAATCATGGAAAAAGCAATTTCAGTCGGCATTGGTATCATAGATAACAATACTATTGATGAAGTGAATATCTATGAAGCAACTAAACTAGCGATGCTACAATCCATAGAAAAATTATCACAAAAACCACAACATCTCTTGATTGATGCTATGACTTTAGATAGTGCAGTTCCTCAAACTTCCATTATAAAGGGCGATGCCAATAGTCTCTCAATCGCAGCGGCATCTATAGTAGCTAAGGTTACACGAGATAAGATAATGATAGACTACGATAACATATATAGAGGTTATGGATTTAGTAAAAATGCAGGATATGGAACAAAAGAACACCTAGCAGCTCTAGAAAAACAAGGAATTACTCCTATTCATCGACAAAGCTTTGAGCCAATTAAATCAATGAACTTCAATCAGTAGGATTTTCCTATATTTGTGTGGAGTGTAACAAATAAAAAAAATTCGTATCAACATTTCATCTTTGTATAGTTGATGAGATGTTGATACGAACTTTTAGAAGTGGGGTTAGATGTTTCTTCTACCCTCATTTTTTACAACATATAGTAAACTATAGCAATATACTGCAAAGCTGATGCTAGTAAGATGAATAAATGCCAAATCATGTGAAAATATGGTTTTTTCTTGGCATAAAATAATGCTCCTACAGAATAGGAAATCCCACCAGCAAGCATGAGCAAGGCAAATACTATATTGGTTTTTTCTAAAATCGCTGGTAAAATGAAAATTACCAACCATCCCATAAAAAGATAGAGGAAGAGACTAAATTTTTCATTGATTGTAGGGACAAATATTTTATAAAAAATTCCAAATAAGGTCATTGCCCACTGTAAAGCTACAATAACATATCCTAACCATCCCCCTACTAGAGATAATGCGACAGGTGTATAACTACCAGCGATAGCAATATAAATCATACTGTGATCTATGATACGTAGAACATATTTGTGTGTTGTTGCATAAGGCATAGCATGATAGATGGTAGAAGATAAAAACATCAAGAAGAGACTAATAACAAAAATAGACATTCCTACAACAGCTAGTATATTGTATTGTTCAAATGCATAAATAGCTGTAATAGGTAATAAAGCAAGCATGAGAAGTGCTCCGACAGCATGTGTAACACTATTGGCAATTTCCTCACCGAAAGTGAGTGGATGGCTGAGTTTTAAGCTATTGTTCATGATGACTGCTTTCTAGCTCCAGAAAGAGCTGTCGTGTTTGATGGTGAAGTTTAATAGATTGACAAGCATAGTAGACAATGGTTGGTGTTTCAGTTGTCGTTTTATCATGCATACACTCAACAAAATAGTTATATAAGTTTTCTGATTCATACTCTTTGAGTAGAAGCTCTAAAGTTTGACTGATTTCTTGTATCGAAAATACAGCTTTTAGCACAGTGATGACAATCAACCGAGCGAGTTGTTGTCTCTTGTATTTCTTCTTCACAGGTTTATCAATTTGTTTATGTTTGACATAGTTATTGATCATAGCTGGAGTGAGTTCTTTCAAATTAGGATCATTGTTCGTCTGTGTCGCTTTGTTCACATAGAATAAGACTTGATCAAGATACAAATCTAAGTCAGGCAATTCATTCCAATAAGGTAAGAAGTAGTGTTTCATTTCGAAAACCTTTAAATCTAGTATTAGTAACTAGATTATATAATTTTATTAACATTAAATCAAGAAAAAGGCACTAGACAGTCTGAGTCGTAGTACCTTTTTTCATTAGCTGGGGTAAATAATCTGGTCGGGTTGAGCTATTTGATAAAGAGCATAGGCACCGTCTAAATTTTTAGCAGAGAATCCATGTTCTTTTAAGATACGCTCAGCAATATATGAACGAAGACCACTGTGACAACTTACAATATACTCTTTAGAGTGATCTAGTTCACCTATTCTATCTCTTAATTGATCTAGAGGAATATGAATAAATTTTTTGAAATGTCCTTTTTCTACTTCAGATAAGGTACGTACATCTAATAAGATACTTCCATTAGCTAGTGTTTCTTCTAATTGATACCATTGAATCGTTTCACTCACTTTTTCTGCTATATTCATAGCAGCGTAGCCAATCATGTTTACAGGATCTTTGGCAGAGCCAAATGGTGGAGCATAAGTCAATTCTAGTTCTGGTAAATCAAAAATTGTCAAACCTGCTTTAATAGCTGTTGCTAATACATCAATTCGTTTATCAACTCCTTTTTTCCCAACAGCTTGAGCACCGTATATCGTACCATCAATAGGAGAAAAAATTAGTTTTAGAACAATATCTGTTGCACCGGGATAGTAACCAGCATGGTCTTTTCCTGTTGTATGTACAACATGATAAGGAGAGTTGATAGCTTTAACTGTCTGCTCATTCAGTCCAGTAGAAGCTGCTGCTATATCAAAAACTTTTACAATAGCCGTTCCAATAGATCCTTTATTCTGTCTATTTAGTCCAGCAATGACATCTGCCACCTGTCGTCCTTGACGGTTAGCAGGTGAAGCAAGCGAAATAAGGGCGTCTTGATTGGTTATTTCTTGCTTGACAACAATGGCATCACCTACTGCGTAAATATGTTCTTGACTGGTTTGGTAGTTATGGTCAACCACAATCCCACCACGAAGTCCTAGATCAATATGAGCTTCTTTAGCTAGAGTACTTTCTGGTAGTACCCCAACAGAAAGAATGGTAATATCAGATGGGATTTCGATACCATTAGATAGTTTAAGAACTCTTCCATTTTCTTTAAAACCTGTGACAGATTGTCCCGTTAATACCTGGATTCCGTTTTCTTTCAATTCTTTTTCGATAAACTGTGCCATTTCAAAATCAAAAGGTGGTAGTACATGAGGTGCTTGTTCTACTAAGGTAACTGTCAGCCCCTTTAAAGCAAGATTTTCGGCCATTTCTAAACCAATAAATCCAGCTCCTATGACAACAGCGTTACCGCTTTTTATATCGTTTAATTGTTCCATAATTTTATCTAAATCAGGAACATTGCGCAGTGTGAAAAGATTATTAGCTTGTTCGATTCCCTCAAGTGAAGGTATGATTGGTTTAGCACCTGGTGAGAGGATCAATTTATCATAACTTTCTGTAATGATACCATTTGGTGTTTTGACGCTAACTTCTTTTTTATCTGGAAATAGTTTGATAACTTCATGAAAAGGACGTACATCAAGATTGAAGCGCCTTTTAAGACTTTCTGGTGTCTGGAGTAATAAACTGTCATGGTCACTTATTTCACCAGATATATAGTATGGTAGACCACAGTTTGCAAAAGAAACATAAGGTCCTTTTTCAAAGATAATAATTTCTGCATCTTCCATGAGACGACGTAGACGAGTTGCTGCAGACATACCGCCTGCTACGCCACCGACAATTATAATTTTCATTAGAAACCTCCTTTTATTGGTCCATTCCAAGCATTCATTCCCCCTTGGACATTGATGGCTTGATATCCTTGTTTAGTTAGAAATTGTGTAGCACGTTGGCTACGCATGCCTGATTGACAGATGATGAGATACTGTTTGTTTTTATCACCTTTAAAATCGGACAGTTTGCTTAAAGGGTGATGAAGCGCTTGGGCAATATGCCCAGCTTGGTACTCATCTACTTCACGAACGTCTAGTAAAATAGTATTTTTATTTTTCAATGCTTGCGGCACTTCTGTAATAGATAAGTGATCTGCTGATGAAAACATTCCTGATAATAATTGTTTAAACATATCTTCTCCTTTTTAATACCCTTTGGGGTATATAGAATTTTATAAAATATAGAGAAGATTGTCAAGGATTAAGAATTGACATTTTAAGATTTAAACAGTAGTATATAGAGTATGAAGATAGAAAAAAAAGATATGTTGAATCGTTTAAAGCGGACTGAAGGACAATTGCGAGGCATTCAAAAAATGATAGAAGAAGATCAAGAATGTATCGATATCGTTACTCAATTGAGTGCTGTTCGCTCTAGTATCAATAGCATGATGGGAATAGTTATTGCTCAAAAAGTGCAATCTTGCATAGATCACCCGTCTAATAATCCAGAGGAACAAGAAGCACGATTGCAAGAAGCTATAAAGCTTATTATAAGAAAATAGATTATTTGATAATTCGTTGTTAGCCATACTTAAATTACTCAAGAATTGCTTTATATAGTTGAAAAAACATAAGTTCTTTGTAGAACTTATGTTTTTTTACGAATAGTTTCATTGAGGTGATAAACATGAATAATTTTGAACTATTTAAATGGAAAAAAGCTGGTCTAACAAATTTGCAAATAAATAAAATTTTAACTTATCAGAAACAGTATGCTAAAAAGTTATCTCTTCGAAATCTTGCAGTTGTATCAGAATGTACGAATCCAAGTCTCTTTATTCATCGTTACAAACAGTTAGATATTCAGTCTTGTCGCGAAGAATTTAATGCATTTCCCTCCTTTTCTATTTTAGATGATATTTACCCTTTGGAGTTAAAAAGCATTTATAATCCGCCAGTTTTATTATTTTATCAAGGAAACTTAGGGTTGTTGGAATTGCCCAAAATAGCTGTTGTTGGCTCACGAGATGCTAGTAAGACTGGTACTCAGTCAGTTCAAAAAATTATTAGGGAATTACAAAATCAATTTGTTATTGTTAGTGGATTGGCGCGTGGTATTGATACAGCAGCTCATATTGCCAGTCTCAAAAATGGTGGTCAGACTATTGCAGTCATTGGAACAGGATTAGATGTCTTTTATCCCAAAGAGAATAAAGAGCTACAATCTTATATTGCTAAACATCACTTGTTACTAAGTGAATATGCTCCTAAAGCAGAACCAAAGAAATTTCATTTCCCAGAACGTAATCGAATTATTGCAGGCTTAGCAGGAGGAGTGCTGGTCTGTGAAGCAAAGATGCGTTCAGGCAGTTTAATTACATGTGAACGAGCTTTAGAAGAGGGGAGAGAAGTTTATGCTGTGCCAGGTTCCATTTTAGATGGAAAATCTGACGGCTGTCATCACTTGATACAAGACGGAGCAAAGTGTGTTATATCAGGATTAGACATCATTTCTGACTATCAATGTTAAAACAAGTTTTCCTATAGAGAAAGTAAAATCTTGACATAGACCTGAAAATAGTTTATTCTTTGGAAAGTTAGACTGATGAAAAGGTACGAAAATGACGACAAAAACTGCTACAAAAAAGAAAAAAAATTCTACGACGAAAAAAAATCTTGTCATCGTAGAATCTCCCGCAAAGGCAAAAACAATTGAAAAATATTTAGGACGAAACTATAAAGTTGTGGCCTCTGTTGGTCATATACGTGACTTAAAAAAATCCAGTATGTCCATTGATTTTGAAAATAATTATGCTCCTGAGTATATCAACATTCGTGGTAAAGGTCCTTTAATTAATTCTTTGAAAAAAGAAGCGAAGAATGCAAAGAAAGTTTTTCTAGCAAGTGACCCAGATCGTGAGGGGGAAGCTATTTCTTGGCATTTATCTCATATTTTAGGGTTGGATAAGCAAGATAAGAACCGTGTGGTTTTTAATGAAATTACAAAAGATGCTGTAAAAAATGCATTTAAAGAACCGCGTTCTATCAATCACGACCTAGTAGATGCTCAACAAGCGCGACGTGTCTTGGACCGAATTGTAGGTTATTCTATTTCACCAATATTGTGGAAGAAAGTTAAAAAAGGATTGTCAGCAGGTCGTGTTCAATCGGTAGCACTTAAACTCATCATTGATCGTGAACATGAAATCAATCAATTCAAACCTGAAGAGTATTGGACCATTGAAGCTGTTTTTAAAAAAGGAACTAAAAAGTTTCAAGCTTCATTCTATGGCTTAGATGGAAAGAAAGTTAAAATTGAGAACAATGATCAGATTACATCAATCTTATCTCGATTAACAGGTGATGAATTTTCTGTAGAGCAGGTGGAGAGAAAAGAACGTAAGCGCAATGCTCCACTTCCTTACACAACCTCAACCTTACAAATGGATGCAGCAAATAAAATCAACTTCCGTACCCGCAAGACCATGATGGTTGCACAGCAATTGTATGAGGGAGTGAGTTTGGGAACAGCTGGTACTCAAGGTTTAATTACCTATATGCGTACAGATTCTACTCGTATCAGTCCTGTGGCGCAAGCACAAGCTTCAGACTTTATTACAGAAAAATTTGGTACCAACTATTCAAAACATGGTAATAAGGTAAAAAATGCTAGTGGAGCACAAGATGCTCATGAGGCAATCAGACCTTCCAATGTTTATCTAACACCAGAATCCATTGCTAAGTATTTAGATAAGGATCAACTCCGTCTTTATACTCTTATTTGGAACCGTTTTATAGCTAGTCAGATGGCTGCTGCGGTATTTGATACGATGAGCGTCCGTTTGGGTCAAAATGGTGTATTATTTGCTGCAAATGGTAGTCAGATTAAATTTGATGGTTACATGGCTGTCTACAATGATGCAGATAAACATAAAATGTTACCAGATATGGAAAAAGGAGATGTTGTCGTTCGAACTTCTACTAATCCAGAACAACACTTTACTCAACCTCCAGCTCGTTACTCAGAAGCTACTCTCATCAAAACATTGGAGGAAAATGGAGTAGGTCGTCCATCTACTTATGCTCCCACTATTGAGACAATTCAAAAGCGGTACTATGTCAAGCTTGTGGCTAAACGTTTTGAACCGACTGAGTTGGGTGACATTGTCAACAAATTGATAGTTGAATTTTTCCCAGATATTGTTAATGTCAAATTTACAGCGGATATGGAACAAAAATTAGATGATGTGGAGATTGGCAAGGAGCAGTGGGAGAAGGTCATTGATAGCTTTTACCAACCTTTTAAAGTAGAGCTATCCAAAGCAGAAGAACAGATGGAGAAAATCCAAATTAAAGATGAACCTGCTGGTTTTGATTGTGATGTATGTGGTCATGAAATGGTTATTAAACTCGGTCGTTTTGGTAAGTTCTATGCATGCGGTAACTTCCCAGATTGTCGAAATACGAAACAAATCACGAAAGAAATCGGTGTTATATGTCCAGTTTGTCAAAAAGGTCAAGTTATTGAACGTAAGAGCAAACGTAATCGTATATTTTATGCCTGCGATCATTATCCAACGTGTGAGTTCACTTCATGGGATAAACCAGTTGGTCGTTCTTGTCCAAAATGCGCTCACTATCTTGTGGAGAAGAAGGTTCGTGGTGGGGGGAAACAAGTTATTTGTCCAGACGGAGACTATGAAGAAGAAAAAGTAAACTAATAAAATGTTGCCTTAAAGCAACGTTTTTTAGTTTAAACAGAAAAAAATCAGATAAAACTCTTGCATTCTCTTGATAAGTATGATATGATGATTGAGGTTTGAAAAAACTGACCTAAGACAGTAGGGGAGCTAGACTCATAAATATCCTACCGAGGCACAAAACGATTATTGATATAAACGTATTTGTACTTTCGTGTCTAGGTTTGGATGCGATTTTTTTGTGTCCAGCCCAAATAAAAACGGAGGTAAACGAAATGAGTGAAGCTATTATCGCTAAAAAAGCGGAATTAGTAAACACAGTTGCCGAGCAAATGAAGGCAGCAACATCCATTGTTGTTGTAGATGCTCGTGGTTTGACAGTAGAACAAGACACAGTTCTTCGTCGTAACTTACGTGGTGCTGAAGTTGAGTACAAAGTTATTAAAAACTCAATCTTGCGTCGTGCAGCTGAACAAGCTGGTCTTGAAGGTCTTACAGAGTTATTCGTAGGTCCATCTGCAGTTGCATTTTCAAATGATGCTGTTGCTCCAGCTAAAACAATTTACGATTTCGCAAAAACTGCTGATGCTCTTGAAATTAAAGGTGGAGCTGTAGAAGGTAAAGTTTCTTCTAAAGAAGAAATTGAAGCACTTGCTACATTGCCAAACCGCGAAGGCATGCTTTCTATGTTGCTTTCTGTACTTCAAGCGCCAGTTCGCAATGTTGCATACGCTGTTAAAGCTGTTGCAGAAAAAGAAGACGCCGCTTAATTGCGGAAGCCACGTAGTCGGCTTAAGGCTACATATTATTATTTCATAAAACCTAAATTGGAGGACATTACAATGGCATTGAACATTGAAAACATTATTGCTGAAATTAAAGAAGCTACTATCCTTGAGCTTAACGATCTTGTAAAAGCTATCGAAGAAGAGTTTGGTGTAACTGCAGCTGCTCCTGTAGCTGTAGCGGCAGCTGGTGGTGCAGCTGAAGAAGCTAAAGATTCATTTGACGTTGAATTGACATCTGCTGGCGACAAAAAAGTTGGCGTTATCAAAGTTGTACGTGAAATCACAGGTCTTGGTCTTAAAGAAGCTAAAGAACTTGTTGACGGTGCACCTGCACTTGTCAAAGAAGGCGTTGCAGCTGCAGAAGCAGAAGAGCTTAAAGCTAAGCTTGAAGAAGCTGGCGCTAGCGTAACTCTTAAATAAGAGTCACATCATAATTAGATTGCGGAATCCCTATTTACCAGTCTTTGAGAGCGATAAGCGATTGATAGAAACTGATAAATTGATTTGGTTTCCTGCCAAAAATCCTGCCAAAATTTCTTTGGCAGGATTTTTGTTTTAATAAATTATCGGGGGGTAGACATTAAATTGTCTACCCCTTTTTTGCGTTTTGGAGGTAATTATGCAAAAGAAGGAACAATCATCACGCCAAATCGTGATGTGTCATCTCGCGTCTATCTTGGGAGTCGATATTGAGAAAGCAACTCAGCTAATTGATGAAATGGAACAAGTAGGTTTAATCCGATTTGATGAATTTGGAAATGTTGGAATATTAGTCTTGGAGGGACAATCATGAAACGTATTACCGCTAATCAGTATCAGACATCAGAGCGATATTATAAACTCCCTAAAGTTTTGTTTGAGAGTGAACGGTATAAGGATATGAAACTGGAGGTTAAGGTAGCCTACGCGGTTTTAAAAGATCGGTTGGAGTTGTCTTTGAGTAAAGGCTGGATTGATGAGGATGGGGCAATTTATTTGATTTATTCCAATTCAAATCTGATGGCACTTTTAGGCTGTTCAAAGTCAAAATTACTCTCTATCAAGAAAACCTTACGTGAATATGGCTTAATTGATGAAGTCCAACAGTCCTCTAGTGAAAGAGGACGAATGGCCAATAAGATTTACTTGGGGGAGTTGGAACATGAACCTACCCCTGTCTCAAATTCAGACGGGGCTAGTGTTAAAAAAACACTAGGGGGGTCTCAAAGAAAGACGGGGCCGGTCTTATATTCAGCCCCTAGTGAGACTGAAGGAAGTGAGACTAAGTATAGTGAAACTAAAGGGAGTGATTTCCTTATTGAGGACGAGGAGGAGAGGCAGCTGGTAGATGAGAAACAAGAAGAAAACTTTACTTCAAAAGTCGATGGCGTTACCAAGTACGATCGAGACTATATTTGGGGTTTGGTTCATGACCAGTTAAGACAGACGGGTCTATCTCAGTCGGCTAGTGACTATGCCATGCTCTGTTTTAGTGACCGTTATCAGTATGCTTTGGAACATATGCGATTTGCTCGGTCAGCGGAAGTGATAGCTGAATACGTGTTTAATGGTGTGCTGTCAGAATGGACCAAGCAACTGAGACGACAAGAAGTAAAGGGAGGTGATTAAGATGATTTGGTGGATACTAGGTGGAATCTATTTGATTTCAATCATCATTTTGATTGTTGAAATCATCCGAGCACCAGAAATGGATGATCATATATAGGCAAGAGTTTTACAAATCGTAAGGTTCTTTTTTATTTGGAAAGAGAGGAAAAATGAAGTTTTTAGATTTATTTGCTGGGATAGGTGGTTTTAGACTAGGAATGGAATCACAGGGCCATGAGTGTTTGGGCTTTTGTGAAATTGATAAATTCGCTAGAACATCCTACAAAGCCATGTTTAACACAGAAGGAGAAATAGAATACCATGACATTAAAGAGGTCACAGACCATGACTTTAGACAATTTAGAGGGCAAGTGGAGGTTATCTGCGGGGGATTTCCTTGCCAAGCATTTTCACTCGCAGGCAGACGATTGGGATTTGAAGATACTCGAGGGACTCTCTTTTTTGAAATTGCTCGAGCGGCCAAACAAATCCAA
This sequence comes from Streptococcus suis, assembly GCA_029593505.1. Lineage (GTDB taxonomy): Bacteria > Bacillota > Bacilli > Lactobacillales > Streptococcaceae > Streptococcus > Streptococcus suis_AG. Next base: position 8,203 of record JAKTNI010000010.1, on the reverse strand, counting down.
CCACGTTTTCTATTTTTGGAAAACGTCAAAGGCCTACTCAATCACGACAAGGGACGGACGTTCGCCACAATCCTCTCCACGCTGGATGAATTGGGGTATGATGTCGAATGGCAGGTGCTTAACAGTAAGGACTTCCAAGTCCCGCAAAACAGAGAACGGGTCTTTATTATCGGACATTCTAGAAGATACCGTTCCAGATTCATATTTCCTCTCAGAAGAGAAAACAGCCCAGCTCATCTTGAAAGGCTAGGCAATATCAATCCCTCTAAACGTGGTTTGAATGGTGAAGTCTATCTGACGAGTGGACTTGCTCCTACACTAACGAGAGGTAAAGGAGAGGGGGCAAAAATCGCCATTCCAGTCTTAACACCAGATAGACTTGAAAAACGGCAACATGGTCGTCGATTTAAGGACAATCAAGACTCTATGTTTACATTGACCAGTCAAGACAGACATGGTGTTGTCGTCGCAGGAAATCTGCCGACTAGCTTTGACCAGACTGGAAGAGTATTTGACATTTCTGGCTTGTCACCGACCTTGACCACCATGCAGGGTGGAGATAAGGTTCCAAAGATTTTGCTGAGGGAGGAGCTGCCATTTCTGAAAATCAAGGAAGCCACAAAAAGAGGGTACGCAAAGGCAACTCTTGGAGACTCTGTCAATCTGGCTTATCCAGACTCAACCAAACGTAGGGGACGAGTGGGAAAGGGATTATCCAATACCCTGACGACTTCAGATAATATGGGAGTGGTGGTTGCTGCTCTGGAATATCGACAGGATAAGTGGTATGAAGTCACAGGCATTGTTTTAGACGGAAAACTCTATCGCCTGAGAATAAGACGACTGACACCAAGAGAGTGTTTCAGACTTCAAGGCTTTCCTGATTGGGCTTATGAAAGAGCAGAGAGTGTTTCTAGTAAGAGTCAACTATACAAACAGGCTGGCAATAGCGTGACTGTCACAGTTATTGAAGCCATTGCCAGAGAATTTAGAAGAACGGAAGAGGAAGAAAAACATGAACTTACTACATAAGAAAAGTATCCTAGATTGTACTGAATTAGAAGAACGTATTCACCAAGCTGAAACCAATCAGCTATTACAAAAGATACTGTCGCTCCCCAATTTTGATTGTGACTTTGAGGTAACTTTTGAAGATGATTACCACAAAGAGATGAATGATCCCCTATTCTACGAATCCAATCTTCATCAGATTTCGGATTTTATGGAAACTAGGGATATTAAAAATGGTGTAGATACACTATTGACGAAAGACAATCACCTGGCCTTTCGTGCCTTTGGTGAAAATTATTCTGCTAGGGGAAAGGAGGGCATTTTAACGACTCTAGTGACGGTCAAGTGCTTTGGTGAAGGACGGATGCTCATTGATATGAGTCGCTATTTCTCAATTCCTGAACCAACAGTTGAAAATTGCCTAACCCTATAAGGAGGAGCCTATGCTTGAGGTATATCTAGGAAATAATGCCAATACTAATCAAGACTTACTAACCATTTTGACGACCTATGGTGTGGCTTATCGTTGTACAAAAGCGTGTGATGTAAACCGGGAAATCTTACTGTCACTCTTTGCCAAAACCACGGATTGCTTTGAGTTGCTGTCGCCACGATTTCTTCGCTTTAAACGTCAATATTCGATAAGTTTGAATGAGATGATTCAGCTCATTCTCCAAAAGCCAGACCAAAACCTTCGTCTGCCTCTCATTGTCTGTCAGAATCACGTCTATCCATCTATTGGGCTAGACGAAGTGCGAACCTTTCTTCCCAGACAGGTAAAAGAAGAACTGTTTCTGGCTAGTCTGATGAAACAAGTGACAGGGTAGGTGTGAAGATGAATGAACGATTTTGGGATAATTTAGAAATCATACTCTCAGAAAGAGAAATCACTTGGGCAGAACTAGCTCGAAAGGTATTCAAAGGTCAATATGTCTATCCCAGTGAGTTTAATCGCCTTTATCAAAAACTGCGACATTACAAATCCAATCGTCTGATGCCACAAACAAGATGGGTTGAGCGTATTGTTTTAGTCTTAGAAATTGATTATGAAGATTTATTTAAGAGGTGACAATGATAAGGATAGTGGTGTTTTATCTAGCTATACAGCTTAACGGTCTTCTGGTGAGTTTATACCGGAAAGAGTATCTGACAATAGAGGGAATAGTCTTGCTACAATTGGTCTTATTAAGTGTGACTTGCTTAGAAATTGCCCGTCATAAAACTGTTCAAGCAAAAAATTTTACCTTAAGAAATCGCCTAAGATGGTTGCTTCTTGGTTTTGTGTCTATGGTTGCTTTTGCAGTCTTCATCAGTTTCCTATTTTCAGTTCAGACTAGGAATCAAGCGGTCTTGTTACAAGTAGGAAAGCAGGTTCCTCATCTTATCTTTTTATTATTTTTAATAAATGCAAGTGTCCTTGAAGAAATTGTTTATAGGCAGTTGCTGTGGGAAAAATTGACATTCCCTTTTGTACAAATAGGAGTGACTAGTTTTCTCTTTGTTCTAGCTCATAGCCCCATTCAGTTAGGGAGTTGGCTCATCTATAGCTGTCTTGGCTTGACTTTGGCTGCTGTTCGATTGAAAACTGATTGTATGACGGCAATCGCCTTACATTTACTTTGGAATAGTTTGGCTTATGTCGTAACTTTCTTGTGATACCAAAATCAAGAGTGCTTCCGTATTATGGAAGCACCTTATGTTTGATAGGGAATCGAAAAAAGAGGAGGTCACCATGTCATCTGAACAACAAGAACGTCAAGCGATGCAATACGTGGAAAGAAGTAGTTTATTGACAGTTAGAACCCTCTTAAAGCTCTTAGAGTGGTCGGCTAGGCAAGCCTTAGCTCAAGATTCAGCTTATAAGATTGGGGTTCAAAAACTGGAAGAACTCCTTCAAAGCCCTTACGCCATTGAAGCAATAGATGTTAGTAAAGACATACTGGATAAGCCAATCGATGTAGAGAAATTTAAGGAGTTGATGGAGTCAGAAAAACTGCCAATCGCAATTAGTTGGCAAAAAGACTATCTCTACTTTTATGCCAAGGATAAGACCTTGCTTGATTATCACTTGGACGAATTGTTGAAGAAACTGATGTCTAATCCAGAGAAGCTAGAAGGTTTAACCTTTGATAAAACCTTGGACCAAGAGATAGAACTGGCCAAAGAGAAAATTAGAGTGACAGAACCTTCGGCAGTCAAAACCAAGGAGGTGACCTTGTAATGTATTCCAGGCAAAAAGCATTTGTCTTTGGACTCTTGGGGCTCGCCTTTGGCTATTTCTGCCATCGTCTAACCCTACTCTATGATAGTTTAACCAATGCCCCACCTATGGAACGTATTGCCTACCTCTTAGGAGAGGGGTTAAATCAGGTTTTCAATCCTTTATGGCTATTTTCCTTTACTCAAAAATCTCTTCTTGCCTTTATCCTTGGGGTTCTAACGATGACGCTAGTCTATCTTTATGTATCGACAGGCCAGAAGGTCTATCGAGAAGGGGAAGAATACGGTTCTGCACGATTTGGAACCAGTAAGGAAAAGCGGAACTTTTACAGTAAGAATCCTTTCAATGACACGATTTTGGCTCGTGATGTTCGTCTAACCTTGTTGGAAAAGAAGAAGCCACAGTTTGACCGAAATAAAAACTTGATTGTCATTGGGGGTTCTGGTGCAGGTAAGACCTTTCGCTTTGTGAAACCCAACCTTATCCAACTTAATTGTTCCAATATTGTCGTTGATCCTAAAGACCATTTGGCTGAGAAGACAGGTAAACTCTTTTTAGAAAACGGTTATCAGGTTAAGGTTTTAGACTTGGTTAATATGACCAATTCAGACGGTTTTAATCCCTTTCGTTATGTAGAAACAGAGAATGATTTGAACCGCATGTTAACGGTCTATTTTAATAATACCAAAGGAAATGGCTCTCGCAGTGATCCGTTTTGGGATGAGGCTTCCATGACATTGGTGAGAGCTATTGCCTCTTATTTGGTGGATTTTTACAATCCTCCAGGAAGTTCCAAGCAAGAGCAGGAAGCAAGACGTAAGCGTGGCCGTTATCCGGCCTTTTCTGAGATTGGGAAACTCATCAAACTCTTATCAAAGGGGGACAATCAGGACAAAAGTGTTCTTGAAGTCCTGTTTGAAGATTACGCTAAAAAATACGGTCACGAGAACTTTACCATGAGAAACTGGGCAGATTTTCAAAACTACAAGGACAAGACCTTGGATTCGGTCATTGCTGTGACGACCGCTAAGTTTGCCCTCTTTAATATCCAATCGGTGATTGATTTGACGCAAAGAGACACTATGGATTTGAAAACGTGGGGCACTCAAAAGACCATGGTCTATCTTGTTATTCCAGACAATGATACGACTTTTCGTTTCCTATCTGCTTTATTTTTCTCTACGGTTTTCTCCACTTTGACCAGACAGGCTGATGTTGACTTTAAAGGGCAACTGCCTATTCATGTTAGAAGCTATCTGGATGAGTTTGCGAATGTCGGAGAAATCCCAGACTTCGCTGAACAAACCTCAACAGTTCGCTCTAGGAATATGAGTCTAGTTCCAATCTTGCAAAATATTGCTCAACTCCAAGGACTTTATAAGGAAAAAGAGGCTTGGAAAACTATACTGGGGAACTGTGACAGCCTCCTCTATTTGGGTGGAAATGACGAGGAAACTTTCAAATTTATGAGTGGTCTTTTAGGCAAACAAACCGTTGATGTCAGAAGCACCAGTCGTTCTTTTGGGCAGACTGGTTCAAGTTCGACCTCTCACCAGAAAATTGCCCGTGACTTGATGACGGCTGATGAAGTAGGGAATATGAAACGAGATGAGTGCCTCGTACGCATTGCAGGGATTCCTGTTTTTCGAACCAAGAAATATTTTCCTCTCAAACATAAGAATTGGAAATGGCTTGCGGATAAGGAAACCGATGTACGCTGGTGGCACTATCACATCACTCCCCTAACCGCTGAGGAAGAAGTAGATTTGTCAGGTCATAGAATTAGGGATTTAAGCACAGAAACGACACTACATTAATAGAAATGAGGAATTATATGAATCAAAAACTATCAGGCTTTGTTTACGGAGTGGACGCCAGCTCCATGTTCTCCCAAGCCATGTCTCTATTACAAAAAGGCTTAATTGCAGTAGGAGCCTTTCTTGTTGTCATGGGCATTATCAACCTTTCAACCAATATTAAAGATGGTGGACCAGGTGTCCGAAATGCCATTCTAGAAATTGTTGGTGGGGTCATGGTGGGAGCCGCTGGTGCTTTTGTGACACAGATTACCATTTAGGGGAGGACAGCACATGACATGATAATGAATTTTACGTCACCTTTTGTATTTCTAGCCTCTGAAAAAGTATCTAGCGATAGCCTTTTTGAAGGGTTTCAAGTGGATTTAGAATCAACCGCCAACTTGGTTAAGTCACTAGCGGACTTTAATCCGACGGTGTGGTCTTACATGACAGCCATTACCAAGGGGATTATGCAGCCCTTGGGAGTAGCTATTCTTGCGGTAGTTCTTGTACTCGAATTTTCAAAAATGGCCAAGAAAATCGCAAACTCAGGTGGTGCAATGACCTTTGAAGCTATGGCACCTATGATTGTCAGCTACATCATGGTCGCGGTCGTGATTACCAATACGACGGTTATTGTGGAAGCCATTATTGCCATTGCCTCTTATGTTATTGAACAAGTGGCAGGGCTTGTCACGAATGGTGGTGCTAATTACGATACCATCTCAGGCATTAAGGGATCTGGAATTGTAGGTAAAATGATTATTGGCTTTTTTGCGATTCTCATTTGGTTGGTACGAATGGCCAGTATCATGGTTGTCAATATCTTGATTACCATTCGCTTTATCCAACTCTATCTGATGATACCCTTTGCCCCTGTTACCATTCCGACCTTTCTTAGTGATGACTGGAGAAGTGTTGGGATTGGCTACCTTAAAAACATCATGGTCTATGCCGTTCAAGGTATTTTGATTTTTCTAATTGTATCTCTTGTTCCCTTGTTTGAATCGGCTGGAAAGATTGCCGTATCAAATGGAGCTGGAGTGATGGAATCACTCGCCATTATGTTTGGTGGCTTGGTACAGGCTATATTGTTAATCATTGCCTTAGTTGGCAGTCAACGAACCGCCCGAAGTATTTTGGGGATGTAGGAGGAAGGGAGTCATTATCTCGCCTCCTCTTTTTATAGCTTACTTAGATTGGAGAACATTTATGAACACTCGTGTCTTTAAGGATATCTCAAAGGTTCAACACAGGGCATGGCTAGGATTTACAACTAGACAGGTTATTTTTGTATTTCCAGCTGTCGCCCTAACCATTTTGGTATTGGGCTTGAACCTATTTTACTGGCAATTTGGGGATTGGTTTGTCTATGGTTTTGTTTTTAGCTTTACCATTCCACTCATGTTATTTGGGGTCTATCGCCCCAACGATTTACCATTTGAAACCTACCTCAAGTACCGTTTTCATTATGAACTAACGGTGCCAGACCGCACATTTACTGGAAGAAAAGGAGACCAACGTGAAAAAATTAAAACACTCAATGAAACCAAAGACACCTTCTAATGACCAAAAGCAAAAGACGAAAACACAGAAGCAGGAGATCAGACCTTCTACCGTAAATACGTTAGCATATCAAGGGCTTTTTCAGAATGGCCTTATGCAGGTCAGCCCAAGCTATTTCTCACAAACCTATCTCTTAGGAGATGTCAATTATCAAACAGTTGGCTTAGAAGATAAGGGAGCTATCGTGGAGAAATATTCCGATTTAATCAATTCACTGGATGATCAGACCAATTTCCAACTGACTATTTTCAATCAAAAAGTTAATTTGGAAAAATTCCGTAAGAGTATTCTCTATCCCTTGCAGGAAGATGGGTTTGATGCTTATCGTGATGAATTGAATCGCATGATGGATGCCAACTTAGAGGCGGGTGAGAACAATTTTTCAGCCGTCAAGTTTCTTTCATTTGGCAAGAGCGACCAAACACCAAAACTAGCTTTTCGTTCTCTGTCTCAAATTGGAGAATATTTCAAGAGTGGCTTTTCAGAGATTGATGTATCTCTTGGTTTGCTCGGTGGAGAGGAGCGAGTGAATGTCCTTGCGGATATGTTACGAGGCGAAAATCATTTACCGTTTTCTTACAAGGATTTGACTCTCTCAGGTCAATCCACCAAACACTTTATTGCCCCAACCTACCTTTCCTTTAAACATAAGAATCATATTGAATTGGACGATCGATTATTACAGATTGTTTATGTTCGTGACTATGGTATGGAGTTAGGGGATAAATTTATTCGAGACTTAATGCAGTCAGATTTGGAAGTGATGATTAGCCTACATGCTAAAGGCTCTACCAAGTCTGAAACCATGACCAAGCTGCGAACCAAGAAGACCTTGATGGAATCGCAAAAGATTGGGGAACAACAAAAGATGGCTCGGACAGGTATCTATTTGGAGAAGGTCGGGCATGTTCTTGAGAACAACATCGATGAAGCTGAGGCTCTTCTTCAAACCATGACCCAAACAGGAGATAAACTGTTTGACACCGTATTTCTAATTGGCGTGCTGGCGGATACTGAAGACCAACTCAAACAATCTCTTGATATTATCAAGCAAGTTGCAGGGTCTAATGATATGATTATTGATAATTTGACCTATATGCAAGAAGCTGCCTTTAATAGTCTCTTGCCATTTGGGAAGAACTATCTTGAAGGAGTTTCTCGGTCTCTATTGACTTCAAACATTGCCGTGAATGCACCTTGGACTTCCGTTGATATTCAGGACAAGGGTGGGAAATTTTATGGCATCAATCAAATCTCAAGTAATATCATCAGTATTGACCGTGGTAAGTTAAATACTCCGTCAGGTTTGATTTTAGGGACTTCTGGAGCTGGCAAAGGGATGGCGACAAAACATGAAATCATCTCTACTAAGCTCAAGGAAGCAGATAGTGATACTGAAATTATTATTGTTGACCCAGAAAATGAGTACAGTATTATCGGTCAAGCCTTTGGTGGGGAGAGTATTGATATTGCCCCAGATTCTACCACCTTCTTAAATGTCTTAGATCTATCTGATGAGAATATGGATGAGGATCCGGTTAAGGTCAAGTCCGAATTTCTCTTGTCTTGGATTGGAAAGCTCTTGGACCGTAAAATGGATGGTCGT
>JAKTNI010000001.1:543553-594904 GCA_029593505.1 Streptococcus suis | reverse complement strand
ACCTGAATAATTTGATTGAACAAGACCATCGTCCAGTAAAGAGACGCAATAAATTCTATCGAAGTTTACGCACTGCCTCTACCACGATTAAAGGCATGGAAGCCATTCGAGGATTATATAAGAAAACCCGAAAAGAAGGCACTCTCTTCGGGTTTTCGGTCTGTACTGAAATCAAGGTATTATTGGGAATCCCAGCTTAAATCATAGATACCGTAAGGGATTTTATTCTTTATTTAAAACTTTGCAACAGAACCTGTGCAATCCTACCATGAGGACGAGGAAATAACCCCGGAGCAGGCTCACAAGAACGCTGTCGAGCTGGCAGAGCATACAAAGGCATGGAAAGGGCATGAAGTTCTGATAGCCACGCATATAGACAAGGGGCATATACACACGCACTTTATTGTCAATTCCGTAAATTATGAGAACGGTCATAAGCTCCAATGGATGTAGGACGGATTTTGCGGACATTCAAAATAAAAAAGAATGTGGAGGTAACAGACAATGGCAAAGACAATTTTTGAGGAAATGGGCGGCAAATACGAAAGGCAAGGCGATTATTTAATACCGTGCTTAACTGTACCCGCCGAAGAAGAACAGCCGATAGGCATCTGGGGACAGCGGCATTTGGATTATCTGAAGCATCACTGCAAAGTTACATACACCAATCTTCTTACAAGCGGCAGACTTAACGCTTACCTTGCCGACATTGACAGACAGGCACAGGAACGCTTTGAAAGGCTCATAGAGGGTATGAAACAGGCACAGGGCATAACGGAACAGCTAAAGGCAGAAAACGCCTTAGAATGGACAGGATGCCTCAATAACATAAGGGCTTGTGCGAGGGAGATTGTGGAAAAGGAAATTATTTTTGCATAAACAGATGATTAGTGGCAGGGGGAAATCCTGCCGCTTTTTCTGCTTTAGTTTGTCAGCTTGACAAATAAAGGGTTAAGGACTTGACAAATAAAGGGTTAAGGAATATAATTAGATTCAGTATTATACAAGGAGTTAATAAATATGCGGCAAGGTATTCTTAAATAAACTGTCAATTTGATAGTGGGAACAAAAAGTAGCAGTCCCGTTTCACTTTTAATATGGGGCTTAGTTTTTTGTACCCAGTTTAAGAATACTTTTATCATGTAATTTTATATGCCCGAAAACATATAAGTGTTTTGGGGCTATTGGAGTTATTTACCCAGTGATAGGAGTATTTATCACTGGGTATTTTTATGCCCTTTTTTGGGTGTTGATAAGAGGAAAATCACATGAAAATAATTAACTTAGGCATTCTGGCTCACGTTGACGCAGGAAAGACAACATTAACGGAAAGTTTATTGTATACCAGTGGTGCAATTGCAGAACTAGGGAGCGTAGATGAAGGCACAACAAGGACAGATACAATGAATTTGGAGCGTCAAAGGGGAATCACTATCCAGACAGCAGTGACATCTTTTCAGTGGGAGGATGTAAAAGTCAACATTATAGATACGCCAGGCCATATGGATTTTTTGGCGGAGGTGTACCGCTCTTTGGCTGTTTTAGATGGGGCCATCTTGGTGATCTCCGCTAAAGATGGCGTGCAGGCCCAGACCCGTATTCTGTTCCATGCCCTGCGGAAAATGAACATTCCCACCGTTATCTTTATCAACAAGATCGACCAGGCTGGCGTTGATTTGCAGAGCGTGGTTCAGTCTGTTCGGGATAAGCTCTCCGCCGATATTATCATCAAGCAGACGGTGTCGCTGTCCCCGGAAATAGTCCTGGAGGAAAATACCGACATAGAAGCATGGGATGCGGTCATCGAAAATAACGATAAATTATTGGAAAAGTATATCGCAGGAGAACCAATCAGCCGGGAAAAACTTGTGCGGGAGGAACAGCGGCGGGTTCAAGACGCCTCCCTGTTCCCGGTCTATTATGGCAGCGCCAAAAAGGGCCTTGGCATTCAACCGTTGATGGATGCGGTGACAGGGCTGTTCCAACCGATTGGGGAACAGGGGAGCGCCGCCCTATGCGGCAGCGTTTTCAAGGTGGAGTATACAGATTGCGGCCAGCGGCGTGTCTATCTACGGCTATACAGCGGAACGCTGCGCCTGCGGGATACGGTGGCCCTGGCCGGGAGAGAAAAGCTGAAAATCACAGAGATGCGTATTCCATCCAAAGGGGAAATTGTTCGGACAGACACCGCTTATCCGGGAGAAATTGTTATTTTAGCTGATGATACTTTGAAACTGAACGACATTCTAGGAAATGAAAAACTCCTGCCTCATAAAACACGGATTGATAATCCCATGCCATTACTTCGGACAACGGTAGAGCCGCAAAAGCCGGAGCAAAGGGAAGCCCTGTTAAATGCCCTCGCAGAGATTGCTGATACAGACCCTCTTTTGCATTTTGACATTGATACTGTTACACATGAGATTATGTTATCTTTTTTGGGAAAAGTACAGTTAGAAGTTATTTGTTCGCTATTAGAAGAAAAATATCATGTGGGCGTGGCTATGAAAGAGCCTTCGGTTATTTATCTGGAAAGACCGCTTAGAAAAGCAGAATATACCATCCACATAGAAGTCCCGCCAAATCCTTTCTGGGCTTCTGTCGGGTTGTCCATAGAGCCGCTCCCTATTGGAAGCGGAGTGCAGTATGAAAGCAGAGTTTCACTTGGATATTTAAATCAATCGTTCCAAAATGCGGTTATGGAGGGGGTTCTTTATGGCTGCGAGCAGGGGCTGTATGGATGGAAAGTGACAGACTGTAAAATCTGTTTTGAATATGGATTGTATTATAGTCCTGTAAGTACCCCCGCAGACTTTCGGCTGCTTTCCCCTATCGTATTGGAGCAGGCTTTAAAAAAAGCAGGGACAGAACTATTAGAGCCATATCTCCACTTTGAAATTTATGCACCGCAGGAATATCTCTCACGGGCGTATCATGATGCTCCAAGGTATTGTGCAGATATTGTAAGTACTCAGATAAAGAATGACGAGGTCATTCTGAAAGGAGAAATCCCTGCTAGATGTATTCAAGAATACAGGAACGATTTAACTAATTTCACAAATGGGCAGGGAGTCTGCTTGACAGAGTTAAAAGGATACCAGCCAGCTATTGGTAAATTTATTTGCCAACCCCGCCGCCCGAATAGCCGTATAGATAAGGTTCGGCATATGTTCCACAAGTTAACTTAACAGCTTGCAAAAGTCATATAAAATGAGATTTGAAAGGATTAGAGACTAATTATGATGAAATGCGAATGGAGTGAAAGAATAAGAGGGTCGCTAGAAAAAGCGCTAGATACTATTAGCGACATAATCCCGTGGGAATACAGCAACAGCAAAGGCGCACCGCTAACAGATAGCCAGTTAGATATATCTGACTACGATACTTTTATTAAGTTGTATATCAAGTTTGATATTCTAGGAGCGCCAGACCCGACTAAACGGCTTAAAAATAAAGGCTCTGTCACAACAAATGGTTGATTTTTGACGAGAAATGACGAGAAATAGCGTATAATAATAGTAAGAAACAGTACCACCGAAGGAGGTAATTGGATATGCCTACTATCAAAGACGCATTAGATATTATCGGTAAGTTGACTGTCGCAGAGCAGGAAAGCCTTAAAACAATGCTTTTAAGTCCTGCCTTTGTAAAGTCTTTGAATATTGAAGATTTCGTAGCAAAGGAACGCTTTGCAAATGGTCGTGTATGCCCTCTTTGTGGCTGTATCCATGTGGTTCGCAATGGTCATCGTAAAGATGGCACACAGCGATATGTATGTAAGGATTGTGGCAAGTCCTTCGTGATTGCTACGAACTCCATTGTGTCTGGTACAAGAAAAGACTTGTCCGTGTGGGAGCAGTACATTGATTGTATGATGAATGGCTTATCCATTCGTAAGACTGCTGTTGCTTGTGGGATTCACAGAAACACCGCATTCCTTTGGAGACACAAGATTTTGGATGCACTTCAGAATATGGCAGACGATGTTACCCTTGACGGCATTATTGAGGCTGACGAAACTTTTTTCGCCATCTCGTACAAGGGCAATCATAGCAAGAGTAAGACATTTGCTATGCCACGCAAGGCTCATAAGCGTGGTCATTCTACACATATCAGAGGCTTGTCCCAAGAAAAGGTATGTGTTCCTTGTGCGGTTAATAGGAATGGCTTGTCTATCTCCAAGATTACGAATACTGGTAGAGTTTCTACAAGAGATTTACATCATATTTATGATGGTAGGATTAAGACCAATTCCACTCTTGTTACGGACAAGATGAACTCCTATGTGAGATTTACAAATGCCAATGGCATTGACCTTGTGCAGTTAAAGACTGGCAAAGCCAAGAAAGGCATTTATAATATCCAACATATCAATAGCTACCATAGCCAGCTAAAGAGGTTTATGCGTGGCTTTAACGGTGTTTCTACCAAGTATCTGAACAACTATCTTGTGTGGAATAACCTTGTAAATTACGCCAAAGAAAGCGACATGGAGAAAAGGAACATCTTCTTAACTTTTGTTTTGGCAACATTGAAAACTGCTAAATGCAGAGATTTATCAAACAGACCAGCAGTTCCTCTGGTCGCCTAATTAGAATTTGTGGAGATGATAAGATGGTCAATATAACAGATGTAAAACAGATTCTTCAATTTGCAATAGATGCGGAGATTAAAGTCTTTCTTGATGGTGGCTGGGGTGTAGATGCTCTTCTTGGATATCAGTCAAGAGCCCATAATGATATTGACATTTTTGTAGAAAAGAACGATTATCAGAACTTTATAGAAATAATGAAAGCTAATGGCTTTTATGAGATTAAGATGGAATATACAACATTGAACCATACTGTATGGGAAGATTTGAAAAACAGAATTATTGATTTGCATTGTTTTGAATATACGGACGAAGGTGAAATTCTTTATGATGGGGATTGTTTTCCGGTAGAAACTTTTTCGGGTAAAGGAAGAATTGAGGAAATAGAGGTTTCCTGTATTGAACCATATAGTCAAGTAATGTTCCATCTGGGATACGAGTTTGATGAAAATGATGCACATGATGTGAAGTTATTGTGTGAGACATTTCATATCGAAATTCCAAATGAGTATAGATAACTGCAAATAACAGTTTGTAGGGGAGTTCTGATACTCCCCTATAAAAATGGCTATTTATCAACTGTTTGTTGTGACATAGCCATTTTAAAATAAACCAAAGTGCAGTTAATATAGATATTCAAACAAGTATAACAAAAAGTACACTTCCTATACCACCACTATTAGAGGATAAAAATCCAGATCCTAATATTGCGGATTTTACTTTAGAACCTCAAGAAGGAGAAACTTCATTTTTACCAAATACCAAGACACGAACTATGGGTTACAACGGAAGCTTCTTAGGCCCTGTCATCAGAGTAAGTAAAGGTGAGCAAGTAAATGTGCACGTAAATAACAAGCTAAAAGAAGCAACTACAGTTCACTGGCATGGACTAGAGGTAGAAGGAGAAAAGGATGGGGGCCCTCATCAAGGAATTGAACCAGGAACAACTTGGGAGCCTAGTTTTACAGTAAATCAACAGGCTGCAACATTGTGGTATCATCCGCACTTTGGAGGAAATACTGCTACCCAAGTTTATAAAGGTTTAGCAGGACTATTCTATGTGGATGATGAAGTATCAAAAAGCTTAAATATTCCTAAGGAATATGGAGTAAATGATATACCTTTAGTAATTCAAGATAGAAGCATTGGCAAGGACGGCAGTTTTATTTATAATACAAATATGATGGATGGAGCAACAGGGGATACTATCATAGTTAACGGAGCTATTAAACCTAATTTAGAGGTTAATAGAGTCAAGATGAGATTTAGAATAGTTAATGGTGCTAATGCAAGTAACTTTAATTTGAAGTTAGATAATAGAGATGGATTCTATCAAATAGCATCTGATGGTGGATTTTTAGAAAAACCGGTTAGCCAGAGAAATATTATGTTATCACCTGGGGAAAGAGCAGAGATAATAGTGGACTTTTCAAAGTATGAAAAGGGAACGCAGCTATCACTTATGAGTAATAAGGAAGCCATTATGACCTTTAATGTTAAAGGCGATGGGAAAGATGATACTGAAGTACCTAGCACTTTAACGAATATAGAAAGAATGTCAGAAGCACAGGCTACTAAGATAAGAAGCTTTGAGCTTCAAGGTATGGGTCAAATGGTATCAATAAACGGTAAAAAGTTTGATATGAATAGAATTGATGAAACAGTGAAGCTTGGAGATACAGAGATTTGGGAAATTACAAACCCAGGATCTATGATGCATGAAATGGGGCACCCATTCCATATTCATGGCACACAGGTTCAAATTCTATCAAGAAACGGTAATGCGCCTTCTCCAGAGGAGAGCGGATGGAAAGATTCTGTATATATTGAGCCTAACGAAAAAGTAAGACTTATAGTTAAGTTTAATAAGAAGGGTACTTATATGTACCACTGTCACATTCTTGAACATGAAGAAGCAGGTATGATGGGACAAATTAAAGTAGAATAATAAATAATATTTTATATCTTCATAATGCTCCCACAATTTAAGTGTAAGATTCTAATATAGAAATTACGAGGAGAGGATAAGGATATGAGAATATTGAAAATGTTGTTCAGTAAAAAATTTAAAGGAGAATATTCAAGAAAAATTCAGTCTGTGTTTTACCAGTTTGATAGAAATTAACGAACGATTGTTTGAAATCCTCGTCGTAACGTTTAAAACCTGACATCGTGTTCAAGGATTTAAGGCTTTAGCAATCATCAAGCAAAACATTTCCTTCTCTTTGGCGATTAAATTAGTGGAATTACTTTTGGTCATGCCCGGTTGGTTAACACTTTGGATAGCGATATTTGCTGATATGGGAGCAACTTTACTTGTAACATTAAACAGTTTACGCTTATTGAAAATCAAAGAATAGGTTCTAAAATGGGTGTCAACAATCGGGTGCGATCATTGAAAACAATGTTATGCTTCAAAAGGGATATTAACAGGAAATATACAACTAAAGGACGCTTTAACTGAGTAACGGAAAAAGCCAAATTTCTCAATTGATGTTGAGAAATTTGGAGAATGTTTATACGATTAGTAAAGTTGGCGAAAATAATAAAGTTATTAATCTCATGGAGTATTTGAACTTGCAAAAAAATATTTATGAGTCATTGTACTGACCCCAAAAAGTTAGACAAAAAATATTATTGAAAGGATTTAGTTCTATACTGAACAGGACTAAGTCCTCTTAGTTTTTCTTTAATGCGTTTATTGTTGTAGTAAAAAATATACTCGGTGATAGCTTGCTCCAGTTGATCCAGAGACTTGAAAGTCTTCTCAAAGCCATAAAACATCTCTTTCTTCAAGACACCAAAGAAGGATTCCATCATACCATTATCCGTGCTGGTCCTTTTGCGAGACATGGAAGGACGTATGCCTTTACTTGCAAGAAAGCGGTGATAGACTTCATGTTGGTATTGCCAACCTTGGTCACTATTGAGAATAGTATTTGGGTAAGTTTCCTCAGGGAAGACCTTTTCAAGCATGGTCTTGACTTGTATGAGGTTTGGAGAGCGGGATAAGGTAAAATCAATAATTTCGCTATTATAGCCATCCAGAACAGGAGAAAGATATCTTCTTTTTTCTTAATTCTTTTCTTTTTCTTGTCACTAGCTAGCAATACGTTCTTAATGACTTTTGGTGTTAGTGAAGCATAAGTGACAGTAGGACTAACGTCTTTCAAGTACACTACAAAGTAGAGTACACCACCTTCAGTAAGATAATGCTCCAAATTAATCCTGCTTAGAGGGTATCCAACATTTTCGTTATAATAATCATCACAACCTTTAAACTGAACAGGAATTCGCTCCAAAAAATCAATATTTCGTCTTTCTATATTTTTGTAAAAGTATATGTGACCATCCCAGATTGGTTATTTATCTCCCTCAGAAATTTCTCTGTTAATATGTTTTGATTTTTTTAACGGCATTTTTAAATAATCGACAGCATCTTCTTCAATTTGTTTAGATGATTTGGACATAATGCATCTCTTTGAAAATATTCATATAAAAGTATTATATCAATTTTGTGATACCTTTTCCAAATCATCCCTGTTATCCTAATACCATTCCTAAGAAAATCAGTCCTTGATTTTTCACTGGGGGTTTGGGGGCGGAGCCACCAAGTTATCTTATCGTTGGCTGTCAAAACTGGAAGGTTTTGGTCAGCTGGCGATATGATTTTTGGGATATTGTGGACACAATATCTGAGCTCGCAAAGACCTAAATGGAGGATATTAGGCAGTGCCGTGTCTAATACGAGGGCGGGGATATACCGATAATAAAGAATCTGGAGGATGTAGCATGGGAAACCTAGTCAGAGAGATACGCAAGGAAGTCAATTTCTCAATAGAAGAGTATCAACAGATACAAAAAATGATGGCACAAGGGGGATATGAACAATTCTCCCCTTTTGCTAGAGGTAAATTATTGGAAATAAATCACCAATCATCCCAGCTAATTGAAGAATGGATAAAATATTTACAACACCAAAAAGTAGAACAGATTTACCGAGATGTACATGAAATACTTGTTCTGGCAAAGTCGTCTCAATCCGTCACTATGGAACATATTGAAATCATTTTGACTTGTGTCAAAGACTTGATGAGGGAAATTGAGATAAGTATTCCATTAAGCCATTCATTCAAAGAAAAGTACATAAGGTAAATTATTATGGAAAATCGTTATCGGACCAATTTGAAAAAGGTATATTTGAGTGATCAAGAATTAATTATTCTCAACAAAAAACTTGCTCAGAGTCAGTGTCCAAACTTTTCTTATTATGCCAGAAAAACCTTACTCGATCCTGGTATGAATTTTATCACAATAGATACAAGAGGATTTCAAGACCTGATTTTTGAAATTCGTAGGATTGGAAATAATATAAACCAGATTGCACGTGCAGTAAATCAAAGCCACCTATTAAGTCTTCAACAAGTAAAAGAATTGCAGCTCGGTATAGCTGAGTTAGAAAAACAGTTGCAACAAGATTTTGACATCAAGTGTCAAAGATTGAGAGAATTTTATGGTCATCACTAAGCATTATGCAGTTCATGGGAAAAAATATCGACGTCAATTAATCAAGTATATCCTTGATCCTAAGAAGACCAGGAATTTATCGTTGATTTCAGATTTTGGGATGAGTAATTATCTTGATTTTCCTGACTATATGGAACTGGTAAAGATGTATCAAAATAATTTCCTTTCAAATGATCAACTCTACGATTCACGGTTTGATAGACAAGAGAAAAAGCAACAGAAAATACATGCTCATCACGTCATTCAGTCTTTCTCACCTGAGGATAAATTAAGTCCAGAGGAAATCAATCGCATTGGCTATGAAACGATAAAAGAGTTTATAGGTGGTCAATATAAATTCATTGTTGCCACTCATGTTGATCAGGATCATTGTCATAATCACATTATTATCAACTCAATCGACTGCCAATCTCAAAAAAAGTTGAAGTGGGACTACGCTCTTGAAAGAAATTTACAAATGATTTCAGATAGAATTTCTAAAGTAGCTGGTGCCAAAATCATTCCACCTAAACGTTATTCTCATAGAGATTACGAGGTCTATCGCCGTACTAATCACAAATACGAATTGAAGCAGCGGTTATTTTTTCTCATGGAACATTCTATTGACTTTAATGATTTTATGCAAAAAGCTGAGCAACTAAATGTCAAAATGGATTTCTCAAAGAAACATAGTCGATTTTTCATGACAGATAGGGATATGAAGCAAGTCATCCGAGGAGATAAGTTGAATAAGAGAGAACCCTATTCAAAAGAATATTTTCAACATTATTTTGCCAAGAAAAAGATTGAACGGATTTTAGAATTTTTGTTGCCAAGATCCAATTCATTTGATGATTTAGTTGAGAAAGCTGGGTTACTGGGATTAGAATTGAAGAGCAAAATAAAAACGATAGATTTTGTTCTTTCTGATGGACAAAGCTGCATTTCTATACCAAATAAGTCATTAAGTCAGAAAAATCTTTATGACACTACGTATTTTGAGAGCTACTTCAAGGAACATGATGTGGTTGAAGTGCTTCATAATAGTGACGTAAAAACGGAATTTGAAATGTTTGAGTCACAACAGCATTCAGACATATTGACCGAAGAAGAAATAACCGAAGCTTATGAAACGTACAAGACTAAGAGAGATGCAGTGCATGAGTTTGAAGTTGAGATTGCTGAGGAGCAAGTTGAAAAGGCGGTTTCAGATGGTCTATTTATTAAAGTTTGGCTGGGAATTGGACAAGAAGGACTAATCTTCATTCCAAATCATCAACTAAATATCTTAGAACAAGAAAATAAGAAACAGTATCAGGTGTTTATTCGAGAAACATCTTCTTATTTCGTTTATCATAAAGAGGACTCAGAAAAGAATCGTTTTATGAAGGGAAGAGACTTGATTCGCCAACTGACATTTGACAATAGGTCTTTACCTTATAAGAGACGAATAAGTCTGTCTAGACTTCAACAAAAAATTGAAGAAATCAATTTATTGATGACATTAAACATTCAAAATAAATCCTTTCTAGAATTAAAAGATGAATTGGTTGGAGACATCGCACAGCTAGATATTGAATTGACAAATCTTCAAGAAAAAAACGCCACCTTAAACAAGATGGCAGAAGTAGTTGTTAACCTACAAAGTGATAATCAAGATACCAAGCAATTAGCTAAGTATGAATGTTCCAAGATGAATTTATCGCAGAATGTAACAATTGGACAGATTGAATCTGAGATTGAAATGATACAGAATCAGCTAGACAATAAAATCGAAGAATACGAAAATGCGGTTAGAAAGTTGGATGAATATGTAAGAGTTTTAAATATGGATAAATACAAGACAGACGATTTTTCCATTCATATTGAATAAATGTTCAAATTTCCAACATATTCTTGTTTATTTTGGTATAATGTATAATGAAGCTACTCTCAAACCGTCTAATTTGTAAAGAAATAAACGGTTTGGGAGTTTTATTTCTATTGTCCAATTAGGACAATATATCAAATTTCTCCTAGTTATCCTCTATACTTTTCCTTAGGAGAAAGATTGATGTACCGACGTTTAAGGGATTTGAGAGAAGACAATGATTTCACTCAAAAATACGTTGCCGAAAAGCTTTCGTTTACCCACTCTGCTTATGCAAAAATTGAGAGAGGAGAACGTATTTTATCGGCAGATGTAATAATAAAACTTTCAAATCTATATAACGTTAGTACAGATTATTTGTTGGGGCAAACTGACTTTCCCCACCGAATAAAGAATAATTTAAAATAGTCCCTCCTGATTTGTTCATTGACAATTGAATAATTCTAGGTGGGACTTTATTTATTTGTTGAGCAATAGAATGTAATGCGCCAGGAAATGAGCGAAAATCATTTATTCAAAAATAGGATGGTGACCTATCTGCCATGACACAAATAATGATAATGATACTTCTGACCGTTCAGGCTGCCATCGAAAAAGGACAGCGGGTGAAATTCCCATGATTGAACTAACCATTCAAATCCCATCTAGCGTGTAAAATAACTTAGTGATTTGAAGGAGGAAAGTGTATGAGAACTGCTACATATAAAGATTTAATGAACTTAGGATTTCCTGAACATACCTCTAGAGACATTATTCGTGAAGCTAAAAAAATTGCTGTAAAAAAGTTTGAAGAAGCTCGCAAAGTTGACCATAATGCGGTACAATTAAGTAAATCGCCCTTTGACAATCGAAGACTAGGTATCGCACCAGCAGAAATTGTGGAACAATTAATAGGGATTCCACTATCTAAATAACATTTAGAAAGTGAGAATCCAAATGGCAACAAAAAGTAGTAAAAAATACAAAGGTGTTTATTGTGATAATAAGGGAAAGATATTTTATCAGATTGATCTTGGAATCGACCCAGTAACTGGCAAAAGGGTACAAAAGAAAGCTAGAAAAAATCAATATGGTAAAACCTTTGAAACAATGAAAGAAGCATATGACGAATTAGTTCGTATAAAATATGAATTTGCCAACAAAGTCAGTTTAGAAAATTACAATATGACTTTTGAAAACTATATGAACAAAATTTATTTAAGAGCATATAAGCAAAAAGTTCAGTCTGTGACATATAAGACGGCTCTTCCTCATCATAAACTTTTTATTCAATATTTTGGTTTAAAGCCATTAAAAGCAATAACTCCTAGAGATTGCGAAGCTTTTAGATTGCATATCATAGAGAATTATTCTGAAAACTATGCGAAAAATTTATGGTCAAGGTTTAAAGCTTGTATGGGTTATGCAGAAAGACTTGGCTATATTTCAAATATGCCTTGTAAAGCATTAGATAATCCTAGAGGTAAACATCCAGAAACTCCATTTTGGACCTATGCGGAGTTTCAGACATTTATCAAATCATTTGACTTACATGATTATGAAGAATTGCAACGATTTACTGCCATCTGGTTATATTATATGACAGGTGTACGAGTGAGCGAAGGTTTATCTTTATGTTGGGAGGATATTGATTTTGATAAAAAATTTCTAAAGGTACATACAACCTTAGAGAAAGATGAAAATGGTAATTGGTATCGTAAAGACCAAACAAAGACTCCAGCAGGTGAACGACTTATTGAATTGGATGATATTACTATTGAAGTACTTCAAGTTTGGCGAAAAAATCAGTTTGCAAATCAAGATACAGATTTTATCATTTCAAGATTTGGAGATCCTTTTTGCAAATCAACCATTTGTCGCATCATCAAACGGAAAGCTCAACAGGTAGGAGTTCCAGTAATTACAGGAAAAGGTCTCAGACATAGCCATGCATCCTATCTAATCAATGTCTTGAAAAAAGATATTTTATATGTAGCCAGACGTATGGGACATGCCGATAAATCAACAACTTTGAATACTTACAGTCACTGGTTTAATGCTTTAGATAAAACAGTTTCTGAAGAAATCACACAAAATATCAAAAGTGCAGGATTGGATTCAATTTTATGCCAAAATTCCTGCCAAACTTCAAATTAAGAACTCAAACCCCTTGATATTGCACATTTAACATGTTGTGCAATTGTTACTCTTAAGTAATAGAGAATTGCTTATTAGAGAAAAGATTTTAAATCTATCAAGCTAATAAAAATTAATGGAATAGTTAATTCCTGACAAACCCCTACTGAGATTTATTCTTGGTGGGGGTTTATTATGTTTTTTGAAACATTTTTAGCTATTTTACTGACATAATCTCTTTTATAAATTACATAATCAAAATAAATACTTAATTGAGCAAACACAAAAATTATGAAGAAATATGAAATTAATAGTGGATTAACTTTCGAAAAAATAAAAGCAATGCTATAATAAAAGAACTAGAAAAGGAGCTATTATGGTGAAGCAAAAGAGAATTTTATTTGTTGATGATAACCCTGAAATTAGAGAAGCACTTCGTTTGCTACTTAATAGCGAAGGATATGAAACATTGGAAGCTTCTTCAGGAGAAGAAGCTTTACGATTAATGGATTCTTCTGTAAATCTTGTGATTTTAGATGTAATGATGCCCAAAATGAGTGGTTATAGGGTATGTTCTGAATTGCGTAAACGATATACTGTACCAATTTTATTTTTAACTGCAAAATCACAAGATTCTGATAAAACATTAGGTTTTTCTGCAGGTGGCGATGATTACCTTGTAAAACCTTTTTCATATAATGAACTTATGAATAGGGTTAAAGCAATTTTACGCAGAGCTTATGTGTACAGTTCTAAAGACCAAGACTCAGATTCAAAAATATATTGTTGTGGAAATATTGAAATTGATCCCAAACAATGCCTTGTAAAAGTAAATGAGAGAGAAGTGATATTAACTGATATTGAATACAGAATCCTTCTGTTGCTGGCATCCAATCGAAAAAGAATTTATTCTGCTCAGAGCATTTATGAAATCATTTGGAATGAACCTTATACTTATTCTTCAACAAATAATGTAATGGTTCACATTAGAAATATACGACGAAAATTAGGTGACTCTTCTAAAAATAATTATACTATACGAACGGTGTGGGGAAAGGGATATCGAATTGAGTAAAAATAGTCGAAAAAAATTAAAAATTCATTTACTATTTTCTGTCCTTATCTCCTTTTTATTAGCAATGATTGTATTTGTGATCATTATTTCTACCGGAAATTTAATGCTTGAAAAATCTATCTATAGTGAATCTTTTATCAATAAGATGACAGATAATCAATTTACTAAACTTCAAGACTATGTATATGAGAATGATATTTCCTTAAAGAATTTAAAAAGACTTAATGCTTGGAGTAGCCGAGGTGAAAAAGTATATTTAGTTATATATAAAGATAATAAACTTGTCTATGAATCCTATTTTTCAGATAACTCATTATCAGAACAGGAACTTGAGGAAACTACTGCAAATTTTGAGGATTTAGGTAAAGAATACTTACTTACTTTAAATGGGGATGTTCAAGTTAAAGTATTCTTGTATTATTATGCTAGTGATCTCTATTATTATTTATTGACTTTACTATCAGGA
Source organism: Streptococcus suis (assembly GCA_029593505.1). Classification (GTDB taxonomy): domain Bacteria; phylum Bacillota; class Bacilli; order Lactobacillales; family Streptococcaceae; genus Streptococcus; species Streptococcus suis_AG. The sequence continues at coordinate 580,281 of JAKTNI010000001.1, read as the reverse complement.
ATAATTGCATTTGCTATTTTTTTAATATGTTTTATATGGTTTATTAATAAAAAAATAGCTTATGTTGTTCAATTGAAAAAAGAACTAGATATTTTATCAAGCGGTCAGCTAAATTATGTTGTAACTGTGAAAGATACTGACGAACTGGGGGAACTTGCTGCAGGAATTAACCAAATGCGCTTATCTATTTTAAAATATCAGGAAATACAAAGACAGATGCGTTCTGCTAACTTAGAACTAATTACTGCGATGTCACATGATCTACGTACACCTCTTACATCACTTCTTGCTTATCTTGAAATTATAGAACGTAAAAAATATTCTAGCGAAGACCAATTCTATGATTTAATCCATAAAAGTTTAGGGCAAACGATGAGAATTAAAACAATGGCAGATAAACTCTTTGAGTATTTTTTGGCTTACGATACAGAATGGCATGATGTTGCTATGGAAATTGTAGATTCTGATGAGCTATTTGGGCAATTTATTGAAGACTATACTTACTCACTTGAATGTCAAGGAATGAATGTACAGATAGATTTTCGCCCTGTTTTAGCAGAAATTGAGGTAAATATAGATATGTTGCAGCGTGTTATGGATAATCTATACTCTAATTTATTGAAATATGCTGAACCGCTAGAAATTATAAAAATTTCATACTATTCTAACGAAAATAGTATGTTTATCATGATAAGTAACACTATACGGATTGATAAAGAAATGAGTGAAAGTACAAATATAGGGTTAATCACTTGTCGTCGTATAATCGAATTTCATAAAGGAACTTTTACGATTCAGGAATATAGTGGACAGTTTACCGTAAATATTTCCTTGCCTATAAAAACACAAGAAACATAATATCGTTTCTTGTGTTTTTATATTAAAAATTAAGAATTCTTCATAAATTTTATAGACTTATTTAAAGAAAAATTTGGGAGAATAGATATAAATGATATTATATTTTTACATTTATAGAAATGAGAGGTAAGTTATGCAAAGAAGCATACTAGATTATTTAGAGAAAACAGAAAAAAAATATCCTCGAAAAATTGCTGTTATCGATGAATCACATGAAATTACGTATAGTGATTTACTAGAAAAATCAAAGAGAATTGGCTCTGCACTGATAAACAAAGTAGAACTTAGAAATCCTGTAATGGTCTTGATGGAAAAAAGTACCACTACATTATGTAGTTTTTTTGGAATTATATATGCAGGAGGATTTTATGTTTTGGTAAACCCTGAACTACCTCTATATCGTATAAAGCAAATTCAGTCAGTTCTTCAAGCTAAATACATTATTACAGATAACGAACATATGGATTTAGCATTTTCGTTTGCATCTAAAGAAATTATACTAAATGTTGAAAAATTGCTCTTAACTGACATTGATGATATTTCTTTAACATCTGTACGTATTAACACCATGGATACAGATCCCTTATATGCGATATTTACTTCTGGTTCTACAGGTTTGCCTAAAGGAGTGTTGGTAGGACATCGTAGTGTTATAGATTTTATAGATGTATTTACTCATGAATTTAATATCAATTCTTCTGATATTATAGGGAATCAAGCGCCATTTGATTTTGATGTATCTGTAAAAGATATCTATTCTACTATAAAAACTGGTGCAACCCTTGTTATTATACCGAAACAATATTTTTTATCTCCAGCACAGCTTCTAGATTTTATTTGTAATAAATCTATCACAACAATGACTTGGGCTGTTTCAGCACTTTGTTTAATTAGTAGTTTTCATGGACTTGATTATCGTATCCCAAGCTCTATCAAACGAATATTATTCAGTGGTGAACAAATGCCTTTAAAACATCTGAAATATTGGATGGAAAAGTTACCCAATACAGATTTTGTGAACTTATATGGGCCAACAGAAACAACCTGTAATTGTACCTATTACCGTGTTATAAAGGGTAAAGATTATTCAAATGGAATTCCCATTGGGAAACAGTTTAAAAACGAGAGAGTTTTTCTCCTAGATAGCAACAATAAATTAATTACGGAAAATGGAAAAATAGGAGAGTTGTGTGTTACAGGTACAACATTGGCAATTGGCTACTATAACAATATTGAACAGACTAAAGCCTCATTTTGTCAAAATCCATTAAATACTGTTTTCCCTGAAAAAATTTACAGAACAGGTGATTTAGCTAAATATAATGAAAATGGAGAATTATTATTTTGCGGAAGAAAAGACTTTCAAGTAAAACATATGGGACATCGTATTGAACTCGAAGAAATTGAAAGAGTGATTTCCAATATTGATGGGGTAGAACGTTTATGTGCTGTATATGATCACAAAAAATCAAAGATTTGTGGCTTTTATATTGGAAATATTAGTAAAAAAGAGCTTTTTGCGAAACTTAAAAGATGTTTGCCTATATATATGATTCCAAGTATTTTCTATCAGGTTAGTGACTTTCCAATTACTAAAAATGGAAAAATTGATAGAAAACAGTTGTTAGAAGCGAGGAGGTAGAAATGAATAATTTACATGAAGTACTTTTAAGAGAAGGGACTCCTTCATATATTTTTGATTTGAGCGTACTTGAGGAACGTATTAGATATTTAAGAAAATATTTGCCAGCCAATATTGAACTTTGCTATGCAATTAAAGCTAATCCATTTGTTGTTGAACAAGTCTCAAGTCTTGTAGAACGTCTAGAAATTTGTTCCTCTGGTGAATATCTAATTTGTAATTCTCTGCAATTGCCTGCACATCAATTTGTTATTTCAGGTGTTAATAAGGAGAAGAAATTTATAGAAGAGTTGCTTTCTTCTGAGGAAGTATGTTGCTATACTGCGGAGTCCATAGTACAATTTGAATTATTAGTAACTTCCGCCTATAAAAATAACAAACAAATTAATGTGTTACTTCGGCTGACAAGTGGTAATCAATTTGGTATGGATGAGAAAGATATCGATACTATTATAAAAAAATATAGACACGATCCTTTAGTAAAGTTAAAAGGCTTGCAATATTTTTCAGGTACTCAAAAAATGTCAATAAAAAAACTAAGTCGTGAAATTGCATATATTGAAGAATTTCTTGAAATGATTAAAGTGAAATATGCATTTGATTTTGAAGAGTTGGAATTTGGTCCAGGTATTCCTGTCGCTTATTTTCAAAATGATAATCATGATGAGATGATATTTTTGAATCAGTTTTCAGAAATTTTAAATTCAATCAAATTCAAGGGAAAAATTGTATTGGAACTTGGTAGAAGTATTGTTGCATCTTGTGGTACGTATTACACCAAAGTTATTGATATAAAGTGCAATAATCATGAAAATTATGCTATTGTAGATGGTGGGATACATCAATTAGTCTATTATGGTCAGTTTATGGCTATGAAAAAACCAATTATGTATACTCTTCCCGAAAGGAACGGAGTCAATCAAGAGTGGAATATTTGTGGTTCGCTTTGTACCGTTAATGATATTCTTGTGAAAAAAGCATATTTACCAAATCTTGAGATTGGTGATACATTGATTTTTTGTAATACAGGAGCTTATTCAATGACAGAAGGCATTTCATTATTTTTAAGCCGTGATTTACCAAAAATATTTCTTTTTGATGGTTTCAACCTTCAAAAAGTACGCAATAGTATTGATACCTATATCTTAAATACCCCTATAAAAATAGAAACAGGAGATAAGTAAAATGAATGAAAAATTGATTAAAATTTTGGAAGAACTTCAACCAGAAGTAGATTTTACAACGTGTACAAATTTGATAGATGAACATTATCTTGATTCACTAACTATTATTTCATTAGTAACAGAGCTAGAGGAAGAATTTAATATAACTATTCCAACAGTAGAAATTATACCTCAAAATTTTAATAGTGCGCAAGAGATTTGGACTATGATTACAAGACTTCAGGAGGAAGAATAATTGTTGCCACTGAACACATTTTTTCGCTCTCTTTTTTTATTAGGAATTTTGCCAAGTATTATATTAATATATGGACTTGTTCCTCAAAGAGCACGTAGATGGATTTTATTGTTGTCAAGCTATACAGTCTTTGGGGCTTTTAGTGGCAAATTATTGTTTTATTTACTATTCTCAACTCTTTCAATTCACCAGTTTGGCCTCTGGCTTGAAAATAGTCAAAATAAGGAAAAGGCATTACTATATAATGCATCAAAAGAAGACAAGCGACCTATAAAAGAGCAAATAAAACGAGAACAATATGGTATTGTTCTTTTTGCAGTTATGATTCACATTGGCTTATTGTTTATTTTAAAATATTCAGCTTTCATGACTGTTAATATCAATACATTACTTTCCATGTTCGGCTTTAATTTCTCCTTTCCAATACCTAGATACCTTATGCCTGTTGGAATTTCCTTCTACACGCTTCAAGCAGTATCGTACATAGTTGATGTCTACCGTAAGAAGATTTCGGCGGATGCAAATTTATTAAGACTTGCTATCTTTATGAGTTTTTTTCCACAAATACTTGAAGGACCAATTTGTCGTTATAGTGAAACTGCAAATGCTTTGTGGGAAGCCCCTAAATTAAAATACGAAAACTTTTTATTAGGTGTTCAGCGTATTGTATTTGGGATTTTTAAAAAATTGGTTATTGCGGATAGGCTGAATTTATTTATTCAAAATATATTTAACGATTATTCGAAATATGATGGATTCACTATCTCAGTAGGTGTGGCTCTATACACCTTACAGTTATATGCAGAATTTTCTGGAACTCTTGATTTGGTTATCGGAAGTGGACAAATATTTGGGATAACTTTACCTGAAAATTTTAAGCGACCATTCTTCTCATCTAGCATTTCAGAATTTTGGCAAAGATGGCATATCACTCTTGGAACGTGGTTCAAGGATTATATTTTTTATCCGTTATCAATGTCAGGAATTTTTAAACGGTTGACAGCGAAGTTACGAAGAAAATTTGGAAATCATTTTGGTCCTTTAATGGTAGGCTCTATTTCTTTATTGTGTGTGTGGCTATCTAATGGACTTTGGCATGGAGCAGCTTGGCATTATATATTCTTTGGGATGTATCATTTTACTCTTATTTTATTAGGAAATATTTTTGCACCTTATTTTATTAAATTAGCAGCGTTTGGATGTATAGATCGTACATCCAAAGTTTATAGATATTTCCAAATTATAAGAACAACTGTTTTAGTTTGCATAGGTGAGTTATTTTTCAGGAGTAATGGTTTAAAAGCTGGTCTTATAATGTTAAAAAAGATGTTCATGGACTTTAATTTTGACTCAATAAAAAATGGAACGCTTTTTAAAATTGGAATGGATTTTCATGATTTTATCATTATCTTTATAAGTGTAGGAATTCTATTTTTGATAGGATTTCTTCAAGAACATGGAATAGCAATTCGAAGCAATATAATGAAGAGAAATATAGTTATTCGGTTCACAATTTATTATACTGTTATAATTTTTATTATTATATTTGGAGCTTATGGAATAAACTATGTACCAGTTAATCCGATTTACGCAAACTTTTAGGAGGATTTGAAATGTTATATTTTAAAAGATTTTTACACATTATGATATTTTTGATAGGATTAATTTTAATTTTACAAATTCTATCTACTATATTTTCTCCTAAAGATAATGTGAGCGGAATAGGAATGGAAGAAGTTAAAGCAAATGGCATTTTAGGTGAAAATAAAAACACTATTGATGTCGTTGTTATTGGAGATAGTGAAAGTATCAGTTCCATATCCCCAATGGAGATATGGAACAATACTGGTTACACAACTTATGTGTCAGGAAGTAGTGGTCAACCACTAAATTATTCCCTAAAGATGTTGCAAAGAGCTTTTGAGAATCAAAAACCTAAAATTGTTATTTTGGAAACAAACACTATTTTTAGAAATGTTAGTCTTCAACACATTCCTTTAGCTCAATTTACTGAAACGTTTTCAATTTTTGATTATAATGATCGTTGGAAAAAATTGAGGTTAACTGACCTTTTTAAACCTAAATCTTATTCATATACAGATGATACTAAAGGATATGTTTTTAGTTCTCTCATTAGTCCGAGTACAACTACGAATCATATGGAACCGACAAATGATATTAAGAAAATATCAAGAGTAAATCGTTATTTAATAGATCAGATTAAAGAGCTAAGTGAAGCTAATGGAGCTAAATTTTTGCTATTGAGTACTCCAAGTACTGTTAATTGGAATTATCCACGTCACAATGCTGTCAAAAAACTTGCAGAAGAACTTGATAACGAATATATAGATTTAAACCTAATGAATGACGAAATAAATATTGATTGGTCAAAAGATACAAGAGATAGAGGTGATCACCTCAATCATAATGGTGCAGTTAAGGTAAGCAATTATTTAAGTGAATATTTAGCTAAAACAAAAATTTTATCTGATCATAGAAATGATAAGAAATATGATAATTGGCATAAATCATATCAGAGATATATTAATCAAATTTATGGAACATAGTACGGATCCACAAACTGACCTGATAAGAAAAGGAGAGGATAATGGAACAACAGCCTGAGGGTTTAAGTAGTATAGAAGTTTTAGAACGAATAAAATACGGATATGTCAATCAATTTACCACCAAAACAGGAACAAGTATCTGGGAAATTTTTTCTAGAAATTTCTTCACTCCATTTAATCTGTTGAACTTTCTAATATTTTTAGCATTAGTATCAGTTCAAGCATGGTTTAATCTCTTTTTCTTTGGAGCTATTTTAATAGATGCTTTTTCTGGGATGTTCATAGAGTGGCGAGCACGCCGAATGATTGATAAGTTGAATCTGATGAATAAGGAGAAGATTCGTGTAATACGAAATGGTGACATAGAAACGATTGAACCAGAAAATATTGTTCTAGATGATCTTCTTCTTTTATCGGCAGGAGAGCAGGTTCCCAGTGATGCTCGAGTTCTTCAAGGAGTAGCAGAAGTTAATGAAGCCATGTTGACTGGAGAAAGTGATCTAATCCTAAAACAAAAAGGAGCAGAACTCTTATCAGGAAGTCATCTGGTTAGTGGGCAAGTCTATGCGCAGACTATTCATGTCGGAGGAGATAATTATTCAAATCAGCTTATGTTAGAAGCTAAAGCTAATAAAGTAATTTTTTCTGATATTCTCTTTAATATGGATAAAATCGCCGGTTTTACAAGTAAAATTATTGTTCCTTTTGGTTTTGCTCTATTTTTTGAATCTTATATACTGAAAGAATTATCATTAAAAGATGCAGTAGTTACGAGTTCCACAGCACTATTAGGAATGTTGCCAAAAGGAATTGCTCTCTTATTTGTCACTGCTCTTTTAACTTCGGTAATCAAACTAGGCATGAAAAAAGTTTTAGTACAAGATATGTATTCAATTGAAACCTTAGCTAGAGTAGATATGTTATGCTTAGATAAGACAGGGACAATTACTCAAGGAAAAATGAGTGTTAAAGGTATTGCTTTACTCACAGATAACTATTCAGAAAAAGAAATAGAAGACTTATTATCAATCTATGTTGCGATTAGCGATGATAATAATGCTACGTCAAAAGCAGTTCGAAAGCGCTATTATCGAAAGAAGTTTACTGACCTAACTGGGAATTATATTCCGTTTTCAAGTGCTAGAAAATGGGGAGCCGTTTATGTGAAACAGTTTGGCACTCTATTTTTAGGTGCTCCAGATATTCTCTTAGATCATACTCCACAGCCTGTTTTAGAAGCTCAAAAAAGAGGTTCACGTACTTTAATTTTGGGCATGTCGTCTCAAATTATAGATAAGGATTTTATTGTATTACCATCAGATATTCAAGTTCTGGCCTGTTTGGAAATTGCCGACCCTATTCGTACTGGTGTGCAAGAAACACTTAATTATTTGCGTTCTCAGAAAGTTGATCTTAAGATTATTTCGGGAGATAATCCTGTTACAGTTTCCTATATTGCAAAACAAGCTGGCTTTGAAAATTATAGATCTTATATTGATTGTTCAAAAATGAGCGATGAGCAACTGGTTGAAATAGCAGAAGAAACTGCGATTTTCGGTAGAGTTTCACCGCACCAGAAAAAACTATTAATTGAAACATTAAAAAGTAATGGGCATACTACAGCAATGACTGGTGATGGTGTTAACGATATTCTAGCTTTGAGAGAAGCTGATTGCTCAATTGTGATGGCAGAAGGCGATCCAGCTGTACGTCAAATTGCTAATTTGGTACTATTAAAATCAGATTTTAATGATATTCCTGAAATTATTTTTGAAGGACGAAGAGTGATAAATAATATTACACATGTTGCTCCAATATTTTTAATCAAATCCATTTATTCGTTTATTCTTGGTTTATTCTGTATTGCAAGTATGATTTTTGGAAAATCTGAATATCTTTTAGTCTTCCCTTTCATTCAAGTACAAATGACTTTAATCGGACAGTTTGTAGAAGGATTTCCTCCGTTTATTCTTACTTTTGAAAGAAATATTGCGCCAGTGGAAAAATATTTCCTTAAGCGCTCACTTCGCCTAGCACTTCCAAATGCATTAATTTTAATTTTTAGCATTCTTCTATTTCATTTATTAGAAGTTTCTAATTTTATAAACTCAAAAGATATGCTGACGTTATCTTATTATATGTTAGGAACAACTGGATTATTAGCAGTGATTCGTGCTTGTTTTCCTTTGAATAAGATTCGGTTAGGTCTTCTTATATATGCTGTAAGTGGTTTTTTTATTACTTCTTATTTTTTAAGAGATAGTCTTGAAATTATAAATCTAAATCAAGTGACTCTACCCATTTACATAGTAGTTTTGATTGGGTCCATTTTATTTTTTATTTGGTATAATTGGAATCAAAGTACTAATAAAAAATTAGAAGGTAATTATCAACAATCATAATTTATATTGTATAAACAAAAAGAATTAGCTAGAAAAGTTTTTCTAGCTAATTCTTTTTATCAGGGGAAGCCAACGAAGCTTCCTCCTTTTTTGACTAGTTTGTTCCTTCTAAACTGCTGTAGAATCGCATATCTTTAGGTTAATAAAACATCTCCATTATTCCCACTCGACGGTTGCTGGTGGTTTACTGGTGATATCATAGACGATACGGTTAACATGATCGACCTCATTTACGATACGAACAGAGATTTTTTGAAGGACATCCCATGGTAATTTTGCAAAGTCTGCTGTCATGCCATCAACAGAAGTAATAGCACGGATAGCGATGGTGTAGTCGTAGGTACGACCATCTCCCATGACACCTACGGAGCGAACGCCAGTATTAACCGTGAAATATTGCCAAACATCTCGATCCAAACCGGCTTTTGCAATTTCCTCACGTAAGATAGCGTCAGATTCACGTACAGTTTGTAACTTCTCTTCTGTGATTTCTCCCATTACACGAATGGCAAGACCAGGTCCTGGAAACGGCTGACGCCAAACAATCTCATCTGGCATACCAAGAGCAGTCCCAAGAGCGCGAACTTCATCTTTAAATAACGTATTTAGTGGTTCAATCAACTTGAATTGCATATCTTCAGGGAGCCCACCTACGTTATGATGCGACTTAATCGTTTCAGCAGTATCGGTCCCAGATTCGATAATATCAGTATAGAGTGTTCCTTGAGCTAAAAAGTCAACATCTGTTAATTTACTGGCTTCATCGTCAAAGACATAAACGAATTCATTACCAATAATTTTACGTTTCTGCTCGGGGTCTGAGACTCCTTCAAGTAAATCTAGAAAACGTTTAGCAGCATCTACGCGAATAATATTTAAACCAAATTTGCCTCCTAACATCTCCATTACTTGATCGCCTTCGTTTTTGCGTAATAAACCGTGATCTACAAAGATACAGATCAATTGATCACCGATTGCACGCTGTAAAAGCACACCCACTACAGATGAATCGACTCCCCCTGATAAACCAAGTAGTACTTTTTTATCGCCAACTACTTTACGGATTTTTTGAATTTCTGTTTCAATGAAGTTTTCCATTGTCCAGTCACCACGCGCACCACAGATTGCAAAGGCGAAATTTTTCAAGATATCATTTCCATATACCGAGTGACGAACTTCAGGATGAAATTGGATACCGTATATGCGACGGTCGGTATGTTCAATTGCAGCATAAGGACAGTCTGCTGAGAGTCCGATTAATTGAAAATCGTCTGGTATCTCTGTAACTGCATCCCCATGACTCATGAGAACTAGCTGCTCAGTAGGAGTATTTGTGAACAATTGAGATTTTTCTTTTAATTCCAGAGTGGACTGCCCATACTCGCGATTTCCAGCCTCACTAGCAGGTACAACTTTTCCTCCTAATTTATGTGTAATTAATTGCATACCATAGCAAATTCCGAGAATAGGGATACCTAGTTCAAAAATCTCAGGATCAATATCGAAAGCATTGGCTGCATACACAGAATTTGGACCACCAGAAAGAATGATACCGATAGGATTAATATTACGAATTTCTTCAGCAGTTATGTTATGATTTTTTAGTTCTGAAAATACACCAAATTCACGAATGCGACGTGAGATCAGTTGATTGTATTGACTACCGTAATCCAGAACAATGATTTTTTGGACATCTTGATTTGTCATATTTTACCCTTTCGTTTTGAAAAAAATTCAAATACTGTTACTCATTCTAACATAAAAACGAACATTTTCCAACTTATATTTTTCGAATATTAACCTACAACGGATGTGTATTTGAATAGTATTTGTTGCTTGTATTTTTAGTTGATAAATCCACACTATTAGTGATTTATTTTTACAAATAAAAATCGGTCTATGTTGGTCAAATGGTTATAATTTTGGTAAACTAGAGAGAAGAGAGGCTAGGAAAATGAAAGCAACCTATATTACAATCCATGATAAAATTAAAGAACAAATTGATAAAGGTATTTGGGAAATTGGGCAACGTTTACCAAGTGAGCGCGATTTAGCAGAAGAGTTTAGAGTTTCTCGTATGACACTTCGTCAAGGCATTACACTATTGGTTGAAGAAGGAATTTTACAACGTAAAGTTGGTTCAGGAACTTATGTAGCCAATACACGTGTTCAGGAAAAAATGCGTGGTACAACTTCCTTTACGGATATCGTACAACTGCAAGGGAAAATTCCAAGTAGCAAACTCTTGTCTTATGTAAGAACAAAACCAAGCGACAAGGAAAGAGAGTTTCTTAATCTCGCGCCAGAAGAATATATTATTCGGATGGAGCGGATTCGGTATGCTGATAATGTTCCTGTTGTTTACGAAGTAGCAAGTATTCCTGAGAGACTGATTCAAAATGTTCCTAAAGAAGACGTGACCAATCATTTTTTTAAGACATTGACAGCAAATGGTTACCGAATTGGAAGAAGCAAACAAACTATTTTTGCTCGATTAGCAAATGAAAAAGTTGCTAAACATTTGCAAGTTGCTAAGAATCAGGCAATTTTAGCTCTGAAACAAATTTCTTATTTAGAAAATGGACAAGCTTTTGAATTTGTGAATAGTCAGTATGTGGGGGAGCGGTTTGAGTTTTATTTAGAAAATAATTAGCATAAAATAATTTATGTAAAAAACAAAGGTGATAAAATCATTCACTATAAAATCCGCATATTCTTATTTATGAAAGAAGAAAATTTTGATATAATAAAGTTTATGGAAATTGAAAAAACCAATCGCATGAATGCGTTATTTGAATTTTATGCAGCCTTATTGACAGATAAGCAGATGAACTATATTGAATTGTACTATGCAGATGATTATAGTTTAGCTGAAATTGCAGAAGAATTTCAAGTAAGTCGTCAAGCAGTATATGATAATATTAAACGTACAGAGAAGTTACTAGAAGACTACGAGATGAAGTTACACATGTATTCTGATTATATCGTTCGTAGCCAGATATGTGATGAAATCATTGAAAAATATCCTAAAGATGCTTTTCTGAAAGAAAAAATAGAGATATTGACTAGCATTGATAATAGAGATTAAAAGGAGAAAATAATGGCTTTTGAAAACTTAACAGAACGTTTGCAGAATGTCTTTAAAAATCTGCGTCGTAAAGGAAAAATTACTGAAGGTGATATTCAGGAAGCAACTAAAGAAATTCGCTTGGCTTTGTTAGAAGCTGACGTTGCTTTACCAGTCGTTAAAGATTTTATCAAAAAAGTTCGTGAACGTGCTATCGGACACGAAGTCATTGAAACATTAAACCCTGCTCAACAAATTATCAAGATTGTTGATGAAGAATTAACAGCTATTCTTGGGTCAGAAACATCAGAGATTATTAAATCAGCTAAAATTCCGACGATTATTATGATGGCTGGTTTACAAGGTGCTGGTAAGACAACCTTTACAGGAAAATTAGCCAATAAACTGAAACAAGAAGAAAATGCTCGTCCGTTATTAATTGCTGCCGATATTTATCGTCCAGCAGCGATAGATCAATTAAAAACACTTGGACAACAAATTGATGTTCCAGTATTTGAGTTGGGGAACCAAGTACCTGCTCTGGAGATTGTTCGACAAGGTTTAGAGCAGGCCAAAGCCAATCATAATGATTATGTCTTGATCGATACCGCAGGTCGTCTCCAAATTGACCAAGCTCTCATGGCTGAATTGAGAGAAATCAAAGAATTTGCACAACCAAATGAGATATTATTGGTTGTAGATGCAATGATTGGTCAAGAAGCAGCAAATGTTGCTCGTGAATTTAATGATCAACTAGCGATTACGGGGGTCATTTTAACAAAGATTGATGGAGATACTCGTGGTGGTGCTGCGCTATCTGTTCGCCATATAACTGATAAGCCAATCAAATTTACCGGTACTGGTGAAAAAATCACCGATATCGAAACTTTCCATCCAGATCGTATGTCCTCTCGCATTCTCGGAATGGGAGACATGCTGACGTTGATTGAAAAAGCGAGTCAGGAATATGATGAGAAAAAATCACTGGAACTTGCAGAAAAAATGCGAGAAAATACCTTTGATTTTAATGACTTCATTGATCAGCTAGATCAGGTTCAAAATATGGGGCCAATGGAAGATCTTTTAAAGATGATTCCTGGTATGGCTGCCAATCCAGCTCTTACTAATTTAAAAATAGATGAGAAGCAAATAGCTCGTAAACGTGCAATTGTTTCTTCTATGACACCAGAAGAACGTGAAAATCCGGATTTATTATCTCCTAGTCGTCGTCGTCGGATTGCAAATGGATCTGGGAATACATTTGTGGAAGTGAATAAATTTATCAAAGACTTCAACCAAGCTAAAACGATGATGCAAGGTGTCATGTCTGGTGATATGAATAAAATGATGAAGCAAATGGGGATTAATCCGAATAATCTTCCTAAAAATATGAATGGAATGGATATGTCAGCTCTTCAAGATATGATGGGTGGAAATGGCATGCCTGATATGAGTCAGCTAATAGGTGGTGCAGGACTTCCAGATATGTCTCAGATGTTTGGTGGCGGTTTAAAAGGAAAAATAGGTGAGTTTGCGATGAAACAAGCCATGAAACGTCAAGCCAATAAGATAAAAAAAGCAAAGAAAAAGCGTAAATAGTAAAGAAAGTAATTATACAGAAGTTGTTTTTTCTGAATCGTAACCACCCGCTAGAAACGGGTGGTTTATTTGTTTTGTAGCTTATGGAATGAGACATGATAAAAGTCATTCACTAAATATTACATAATATATATTATGTAATACAAAAGACTAGAAAGTAGGATATATGATTATTTGGTTAAATGGTGAATTTGGAGTTGAAATATGTTCGTTACATCATAGGAAGAATCTAAAAAAATCTCTCAATATTCTGAAAGATTATTTATGGTTAGAGAGGCGAAAGAATACTTTACAATATATTTTGAATAATATTAATTTTTTTAGCCTAAATTGATAATTAGATTTTTCGAATGTATTGTAAATCTAGTTTGTTTTGATTATAGTTAAAAATTCTTCTATTAGTGGACTGAATATAATATCGTTTCGATAAGCAATACCAATAGGATAGAAGTTATTTTTATCCTTCAATGGAATCCAATGCAAATCGGAAACTTTACTAATTTTTTCAAATTCACTTGGGAGAATTGTTACGGCATTAAGGTCGTGTAGACTATGGATTAAAACTTCCCAGTCATTGTGCTTAAAAACAATATGAGGATCAAAACCTAAAGAGCGGCATCTACGTGGTAACATTTCTCCAAGCATATAATGTTCATTTAATGAAGCAATTTTTTGATCTTTTAAATCTAGTAGTTCAATTTCTGGATACTTAGCTAGTGGATGATCTTTTGTCATCACTATACTAACTTTATAACCCTGTATAGAGGTTTGTAGTGGTTCAATTGTAATGTCGCCACGTGTACTCGGGAAAGATAACAAAGCAATGTCTATCTCACCTTTTGCTAATAATTCTTGCAGTTTACGAGATCCTTCTTGAATTAATGATACCTCAATATTGGAATGTGTTGCCATGAAAGTTGCAATTTGTTTCATAAATTGAATAGCAAAAAGTGCTGTTAGTCCAATACGAATGGTTTCTTTTTTCTTCTGATTTAATTGTTGGATTTCTGTAACCATTTGATTAATATTAGTGATTAGTATTTGGCCACGCTCATAGAGGATTTCACCAGCTTCAGTAAGTGTTAATTGTCTGCCGTTTTGAAGAAAAAGAATGGCATTTAATTCACTCTCTAATTTTTTTATAGATTGTGAAAGAGTTGGTTGAGTTACAAAGAGATTCTTAGCAGCCCGCGAATAATTTTTTGACTCTGCAACAGCGATGAAGTATGTTAGTTGTCTAATATCCATTTTATCTCCCTTTTCATTGCTTTCATTATATCATAAGTCTAAGTCATTCACTTCATGTGATATTTTTCTCAATGTATTAGAAAATATTATAGTTTTATAACTTATTTCAATTTTATTTTTTATTTTATCTGTGTTATAACTATAGATAGTTATAAATATCACAAATAATATTTTTTAAAGGAGGCATCTCATGACAGAAGATGTACAAAAACAAACGATTAAGTCGTTTGTAATGAATGTTTTAAATGGATTATCGTTAGGTACTGTAATTGTTCTTATTCCAGGAGCGATACTTGGTGAATTAATGAAAGCATTGTTACCGATGTGGTCAGGTTTTGGTACTTTACTTGCTGCAACTGCTTTTTCAGCAAGTATGATGGGGTTAGCGATTGGTATCATCGTTGGACTTCATTTTAAATTTAATCCTATGCAATCGGTTTCTCTTGGTCTTGC
The DNA here is from genome assembly GCA_029593505.1 of Streptococcus suis. Lineage (GTDB taxonomy): Bacteria > Bacillota > Bacilli > Lactobacillales > Streptococcaceae > Streptococcus > Streptococcus suis_AG. The sequence continues at coordinate 565,026 of JAKTNI010000001.1, read as the reverse complement.
TGTCATGTTTGCAGGAGGAGCACTTAATTTTGTAGATGGAGCTATCATGTTAAAAGGTACTGGAGATATCATTAATATGGGAATTACAGCTGCATTAGGTGTTCTTGTCATTCAATTTCTATCTGACAAAACAAAGTCATTTGCTTTAATTGTCATTCCAACTATTACCTTATTGCTTGTAGGTGGAATTGGACATCTTTTATTACCATATGTAAAAATATTTACTACAATGATTGGGCAAGGTATTGCTTCACTGCTTGGTTTACAACCAATTGTAATGTCTATTCTGATAGCAATGATTTTTTGTTTTCTTATTGTATCGCCTATCACGACAGTAGGTATTGCTTTGGCTATTAGTTTATCAGGTATTGGTTCTGGCGCAGCTAATCTAGGAATTTGTGCAGCAAGTTTTGGACTGTGTATGGCTGGTTGGTCAGTTAATTCGAAAGGAACTGCATTAGCTCATGTTCTAGGTTCTCCAAAAATTTCAATGGCAAATGTTTTAGCGAAGCCTAAAATTATGCTACCAATGATATCTTCTGCCGCAATATTAGGTATATTTGCAGCTTTATTTAATATTCAGGGTACACCAGCTAGTGCAGGTTTTGGTATTAGTGGTTTAATCGGTCCAATCAATGCATTAAATTTAGCAGAGGGTGGTTGGTCAGTCTCTAATATCTTATTAATTATCACAATATTTGTTGTATTCCCTATCTTATTAAATGGAACTTTTAACTATATCTTTGTAAAAGTTCTTAAAATAATTGATCCTATTGATTATAAATTAGATATTTAAGGTGGTTGTATCATGAAAATTAAATTATATAACGTGAGAGAAGAAGAGGTAAATTTAGTAGAAAATTGGGCACATGTTAATCAAGTAGAAGTTTCTATGACTGAGAGTCCGCTAACGTTAGAGACAATTCAAGAAGCCACTGGTTTTGATTGTATCGCGAATTCCCAAGTCGGTCCTCTTGATGAAGCAATCTATCCATTGCTAAAAGAAATGGGAATCAAACAAATTGCTCAACGAAGTGCTGGAGTAGATATGTATAATCTTGAGCTTGCTAAAAGGAATGATATTATCATCAGTAATGTTCCCAGCTACTCCCCTGAATCGATTGCAGAATTTACAGTAACAATTGCTTTGAATATTATCCGTAAAATTGAATTAATTCGTTCCAATGTTCAGATGCAAAACTTTTCATGGACTTTGCCAATAAGAGGGCGCGTATTAGGAGATATGGTAGTGGCTATTATTGGAACTGGGAGAATTGGATTGGCTGCAGCGACTATATTTAAAGGCTTTGGCTGTAAAGTTATAGGATATGATATTTATCGCAATCCAGTAGCAGAAGGTATTTTGGACTATGTTGATACTGTTGAAGACGCTATAAAAAATGCTGATTTAGTTTCGCTTCATATGCCATCTACTCCTGATAATTTCCATCTTTTTAATATGGAAATGTTTAAAAAATTCAAAAAAGGTGCTATTTTTATGAATATGAGTCGTGGATCATTGGTGAAAACAAAAGATCTCCTTGAGGCCTTAGATCAAGATTTACTTGAAGGAGCAGGTATTGATACTTATGAGTTTGAAGCACCCTATATTCCTAAAGATTGGACTGATAAAAATATTACTGATCAAGATTTTGTATCCTTAATTCAGCATCCAAAAGTTATATACACACCACATGTTGCCTATTATACAGATGAATCTGTTAAAAATTTAGTAGAAGGTGCTTTGAATTCCTGCTTGGAAGTGATGCAAACAGGGACAACACCAAATAAAGTGAATTGATGTTAAACGAAGTTAGAGATAACTTTATAGATTAAAAATATGTAGTCTAATACTCTTGAATAGAAATAAAATTTTTTATAACAAGCGATTCTTAAGCAATAGAAAGTTCTATTGCTTTTTTATTTAAAGTAATAACATTTGACATCATACCCCTATAGGTATATAATGTATCTATTAAATATGTAGGAGTAGATTATTGATGTCAAAAAAAATTGTGATTATTGGTGGGGTAGCAGGAGGTGCTACAGCTGCAACTAGATTACGTCGTTTAAGCGAAGATGATACTATTATTGTATTTGAGAAAGGTGAACATATTTCATTTGCCAATTGCGGTCTTCCCTATCATGTCGGAGGAATAATAAAAGAACGTGATAATTTGTTACTTCAAACAGTTGATGGTATGAATCAGCAATATGCTTTAGATGTCAGAAATTTTTCTGAGGTAACAGCTATTAATCCAGAAAGTAAAAGCGTGACTGTTTTAAATCATCAAACTGGTGAAAGTTATGTTGAGTCATATGATAAGCTCATTATCTCAACAGGTGCAACAGCGATAGTTCCCCCTATTGATGGACTGAATCAAGCTAACAATGTCTTTAGTTTAAGAAATATCCCAGATATGGATCAAATTAAGACTTACATAGAAGATAACCATGTTCAAACAGCAACTGTTGTCGGTGGTGGATTTATTGGTCTTGAAATGATGGAAAATCTTGTTGAACTGGGAATTCGGGTTCATTTGATTGAGATGGCTTCACAAGTTATGCCAACCATTGATATTGAAATGGCTCAAATATTGCATTCTCAAATAAATAGTCACGACGTAAACTTGATATTAAATGATGGCTTGAAAGAGTTTCGTAATAAAGGAAAAGAATTAGTTCTAACAAGCGGACGTACTTTACAGTCTGATATGACAATCCTAGCTATTGGAGTTCTTCCTGAAAATACTCTAGCAAAGAAAGCTGGAATAGAATTAGGCTTTAAAGGAGGAATCAAGGTTAGTCCACAAATGCAAACTAGTGTGAAAGATATTTATGCTATTGGTGATGTGGTTGAAGTTGTTGATCTAGTCAATGGACAGCCGACTCATATTCCACTTGCATGGCCAGCTAATCGACAAGGAAGATTAGTTGCAGATATTATCAATAAAATAGATGCTGCTTATAATGGAACACAAGGGACATCTGTGGCTAAAGTTTTTGAATTGACTGTAGCTAGTACTGGAAATAGCGAGAGGTTACTGAAACAGGCAGCTGTGGAATATGATGTGATTCATATTCATCCTAATTCGCATGCTGGCTATTATCCAGGAGCCTCTCCAATTGCTCTAAAACTTTTATTTGGAAAAGATGGAAAAATCTTAGGTGCTCAAGCAGTCGGAACAGAAGGAGTAGAGAAACGAATAGATGTTATCGCTACAGCTATGCATTTTGGAGCAAGTGTTGATCAATTAGCTAGTATTGAGTTAGCTTATGCACCACCTTATTCATCTGCAAAAGATCCCGTTAACATGTTAGGATACACTGCTGATAATATTCTTTCAGGAAGAGTTACTACTTTTCAATGGTCAGAAGTAGATAGTTTACTTCAAGACAATGCTTACTTTTTAGATGTTAGGGAAGAATTTGAATTAGCAACCGGTACGATTGAATCTAGTCATCAAATTCCTTTGAATCAATTGCGTAGCCGTTTGGAAGAATTACCAAAAAACAAATCTATTTATGTATTTTGTCAGGTTGGTCATCGTGGTTACAATGCAGCACGTATTTTAAGTCAAGCGGGATTTGAAGTCAAAAATTTAGATGGTGGTTACAAAACTTATAAAACAGCCAAATACCAACTAAAAACAATTGAATTTGAAAATCAATTTAAACCTATGGAGACTATGGCAGATAAAAAGAATGAAGAATCGTCAGAGTTGTTACATTTAGATGCTTGCGGTTTACAGTGCCCTGGTCCGATTTTAAAAGTGAAAAATACTGTCGAAATGATGTCATCTGGACAGCAAGTAGAAGTTATAGCTAGTGATTTCGGTTTTAGTGCTGATATTGAAGCTTGGTGCCGTAATACTGGAAATACTTTGATAGATAATAAAATTGAAAATGGAAAAGTTATTGCCACCATTGTAAAAGGACAGATTAACAATCCAATTATAGAAAATACAAATTTGGCTCTTTTAGAACAAGAAGGAGTTTTGCAAGAGACTAAAGATGGTGCTACTATGGTTGTTTTTAGTGGTGATTTAGACAAAGCTTTAGCTTCCATGATTATTGCTTCAGGTGCGGCTGCATACGGGAAAAAAGTAACGATGTTCTTTACATTCTGGGGCTTATCCATTCTCAAAAAGACGTCAGTGAAAAAATCAGGAATAGCTAAACTGTTTGATTTAATGCTTCCGTCAAGTGCTGAAAAATTACCCCTATCTCAGATGAATATGGGAGGAATGGGGCCAGCTATGATTAAACATATCATGAAACAAAAAAATGTTGAGTCTCTTCCTGATATGGTTCATCAAGCTCACAAACTAGGTGTGAAATTTGTTGCATGTACCATGAGCATGGATTTGATGGGTATTGAGAAAGAAGAGCTGTTCGATTTTGTAGAATATGGAGGAGTTGCCACTTTTATTGGTGATAGTGAGAAAGCCAATATGCAATTATTTATATAAGAGGATGCAACAAACAGATATTCTCTCAAGTATCATAGAAAAAACCAACAGTTTCGATATCAAGGACTGCTGGTTTTTTTGATCACTAAAAATAAGATTTATCTTAAGTTATATTTTATGATAAACAATAAGTTATTTTTTTCACAAATTCTATTGACAAAAACTAGTGCAAGAGTTATAGTAGTTACATAAAGTAGCTACTAATAAAAAAGGAGTACATATGCTGGTTCAAAAAATGAAACAGTTCGGCTTTACTGAATCTGAAACAAATATCTATTTAAGCTTGGTGGAAAATGGATCGATGACAGGATATGAGGTAAGTAAAAAATCTGGTGTTCCACGTTCCAAAGTGTATAATAGCTTAGAAGTTTTGGTAAAAAAGGGGGTCGTTCTAGTTAATAAGAGTGAACCAAAATTGTATTCTGCCTTATCACCAGAAGAGTTTGTCAGCATGCTATAACATTCTACTTTGAGTGATATTCAATACCTCGATCATTATTTGTCAGACATCAAGGAAAAAGAAGCAGATACGCTTTTGTGGCAATTAGATCACAAAGAGGCTGTCATGTTAAAGATGCTTTATATGATTGAACACACTAAGGAAAGCCTGTATATACAGATTTGGGAGGATAGCTTAACTCCTTCTATTATAGAAGCTTTAAAGAAAGCAGAAGAACGTCTAAAAACATTCGTCTGTATATTGTTTAGCAATAACGGCCATTATACCTTACCTTTTAAACGTTTTTATCCACATGGTTTTGAGAATGATAAAATCAAAGATATGGGTGGACGTTGGATCAATCTAGTTTGCGATGACCATATCGTATTATTTGGTACATTAGATGATACTTGTGATGTTATTTGGAGTCACAATATGGCTATGCGACTATTAGCTAAAGAATATATAAAACATGATGCATACACCCTAAAAATCATTCAAGAACATGGCGCAGAATTATCTGTAGATTACGGTGAAGATTTTGAAGGAATTCGTAAAATTTATTAATGGAGATTTTATATGTCATTTAAAGATATTTTATTACTATTAGTTGTCTTGGTAAATGCCTATTTTGCATTTATATTTATAAAAGATCTTATTGTTCATAAAAGTGAAGTAATGTCAGAAGAAGCTAGTACTGTTGCTTTACCTTTTTCAAGTACTATTATCTTTTTCTTATCGACAGTTGGTATTTCAGATTTTGCTATTAGTACCAGTCTTTATCCGAAATTAAATTGGATTAGTGTAAAAAAATTGCCTGGAACATTAAATACCCAATGTACAATCCCTGTTGCCATTATGGCACTTGCCTATATAACTAATATTGAAGTTGGCATAACAACTTTAATCACATGCATTGTTAGTCAGATGATAGGATCTTACTTTGGCGCTAAATTTGCTGTGAAACTACCAGCTGATAAATTAAAGATTTCGATTGGAATTGGTATGATTATTGCAGCCTTGATTATTTTTGGTGGTAAATTTGGCTTGTTACCAGGTGGAGGAACTGCAACTGAGTTGGTAGGAATCAAATTGGTCATTGCTGCCATAGCTCTTGCAATATTTGGAGCATTAAATAACATTGGGATCGGTTCTTATGCCCTTACAATGATTACAGTGTACTTACTAGGTCTTAATCCGGCGGTCGCTTTTCCGATAATGATGGGAGCTGCTACATTTTCAGTTCCTGTTGGGAGCGTACAATTTGTTAAGTCAGGAGAGTATAGTCGCAAGATAACTTTATTTACATCTACCTTTGGTGTATTAGGGGTGTTATGTGCTGTATTTGTTGTCACAAGTCTTAACACAGCTGTCTTGCAATGGTTTGTTGCGTTTATTTTACTATATAGTGCATACGGTATGCTTAAAAAAAATTAAAATAAGGGAGTAAAAACATGCTTATTTTAACGAAATCAGATATTCAAAATTGCTTTTCCATGCAAGATGCAATTGTTGCTGCAAAAAAAGCTGTCAAACTTTATTCATCAGGAGCTTCAAATGTTCCTCTTCGAACTAATCTTGAAGTTTCTGAACATAATGGACAAAGTTTGTACATGCCTGCAGTGACAAGTGGTGAACAAAGTTCTTTGGGAATAAAGATTGTTTCTGTTTATCCGAATAATCTTGAAAAAGGACTACCTTCAGTTCCTGCGACTATGGTGGTATTAGATCCTGCAACAGGGATCGTTTCAGCAATTTTAGATGGAACTTATTTAACTCAACTACGTACAGCTGCGATTCAAGGAGCTGCCACGGAAGAATTAGCCAATAAAGATGCAAAAGTTGCAGCTCTAATCGGTACTGGTGGACAAGCTCATCAACAAGCTATTGCTATGATGACTGCACGTCACCTAGAAGAACTGAGGGTATTTGATATTGATTTTGATCGTGCTAAAACTTTTGCACAGGGAGTATCAAAAGATATAGAAAGAATATTTACTACTAAAATTATCCCTGTTCAAACTGCAAAAGAGGCAGTTACGAACGCAGATATCATTACAACAGTTACAACTTCCAAAGTAAATACATTTTCTGATGAGGATGTTAAGATAGGTGCTCATATTAATGGCATTGGTGCCTACACTCCTGAAATGTTGGAATTACCAACAGAGTTGTTAGTAAGAGCAGATGCTGTTATATTCGATACAAAAGATGGTGTCTTAGCTGAAGCAGGCGATATTTTAGAACCAATTCATAGAGGTTTGTTATCAAAAGAGGACTATACAGGAGAACTGGGAGAATACCTTCTTGGCAACATCAAAGGACGCCAGAGGAAAGAGGATATTACCGTATTCAAAAGTGTGGGATCTGCTGTTTTAGATGTTGTTACAGCACAAATAATTGTAGAAAAAGCAATCGAGAAAGGTATTGGAACAACGCTTAATTTTTAATTTTATAAGTAACATTTATAACTTATAAAATTAAATATAAAAAACTAAAAATTTATGAACAATTGACCTAACATAGTCTAAACCCTTGATAATACTGAAATAGAAGCATAAAGTACATTGATTAAATAATGTACTTTATTTTTATTTGGTACATTATTTTTTGGGGGGAATAATGTACATTTGGGATGCTAAAATTGTCCAGAGTTAGAGAGAAGTAAAAGTCTATTTTTAGTGGATAGATACAGTTATAAAACAAGAGAAGTTTTGTACATTTTTGTTACCTTGGATTTGCTAAGTTTTATAAGATCAACATGGTATAATATAGTAGAAGTAGTCGTTCTCTAGGAGGGAAACAATAAAATGACCAAAAGCTTGAAGCCAACTCAAGCTGCTATTAAAAGCACCTATGAAGATTTTCCTGAATTGAAGGAGCTGTTAGAAAATAGTGAGTATGTCAAAGATGGTTATTTTATAGTAAACAACCATAAGTGGTTCACAGAAGGATTTCCTCATTTCTTAAAGTTCAAGATAAACCACAGTTCAAAAACTGGAATCTACCTAAAAAGGATCGAAGTAAAACTATCTCGAAGCACTGTAGATGATAGGAGTGAAAAAGAAAATGAAGCAATTGATAGCCGATGGAAAAATCATCCAAAAGATATTTTAGGAAAAGGAGTTTCCACAAAATATTTTCAAGAGGGACATTTGTTAGCAAAGTCGCTTGTCAAGTATGTTGAAGATTTTAAACATAAAAAATGGGAAAATTTTGTCATGATTACAGAATGGTGTAACTGTGCAGAGGCATCTTCGTATAGTGGCAAAGGAATGAAATATTTTGAAAGGATAGTATTAGACTCCTTGGAAGCAGGTAGGGATATATATTATAGAGTCTCACCTATATTCAAGAAGAAGCCTGATTCAAACGGATACGAGATACTTCCTAGAGGAATTATGCTTACTGCGAACATAACTAATGGTAAAAATAAAAAATTTGTTGGTTACGAAGGTGCTCAGTTTAATGTCTTTATCCCTAATGCTCAAGAAGATTTGATCATCTCTTATAAAGATGGGAACATTTATAAGAGAATATTGATTGGCTGCAAAGGGAATTACAGAAAGAAAAGGAAACGTAAACGAGTTTTTCAGATAAGGAAAGGAAGATGATAAAATATGACATATTTGTTAGATACTTCTCTATCGCAAATCGTTCACAGTACCAACTTACCTATTGGTTATCTAATCTGAACTATCAATAAATATCTTTCCGAAAAACTATAATTTTCTTGAAACTTATCTGTAGATATGTTATACTATAAGAAATAAAAGCTTGGAGAAAATAATGCGACGTGAACTGCTACTTGAGAAAATTGAGCAATTAAAAGAAATAATGCCATGGTATGTGCTAGATTATTACCAATCAAAATTATCTGTTCCTTACAGTTTTACTACCCTCTATGAATATTTGAAAGAATACCGACGTTTTTTTGAATGGATACAAGATTCTGGCTTGGTTTCAACAACAAAGATAGCTGATATTACTTTGGATACGTTAGAACATTTGACCAAAAAAGATATGGAGTCTTTTATTCTTTATTTACGTGAGCGTCCTTTATTAAATGCCAATACTACACAAAATGGTGTATCTCAAACGACTATCAACCGTACTCTTTCAGCTCTTTCTAGTCTTTTTAAGTATTTAACTGAAGAGGTAGAAAACGAACAAGGCGAGCCCTACTTTTATCGGAATGTCATGAAAAAAGTGTCGACAAAAAAGAAAAAAGAAACATTGGCCTCACGAGCAGAAAATATCAAACAAAAACTATTTCTTGGTGATGAAACAATGGAATTTTTAGACTATGTTGATAAAGAATACCAGTTAAAATTATCGAATCGAGCCCTATCTTCCTTTCAAAAAAACAAAGAGAGAGATCTGGCTATTCTTGCTCTTCTATTAGCTTCCGGTGTTCGTTTATCTGAAGCGGTAAACTTAGACCTCCGTGATGTTAATCTGAATATGATGTTGATAGAGGTAACGAGAAAAGGTGGCAAACGTGATTCAGTAAATGTAGCCAGTTTTGCTAAACCATACCTAGAAGCTTATGTTGCTATCCGTAAGCAACGATATAAAGCTGAAAAAACAGATACCGCTTTCTTTTTAACAGAATATCGTGGTGTAGCAAATAGAATAGATGCTTCTTCTATCGAAAAAATGGTTGCAAAATATTCAGCCGACTTTAAGATACGTGTAACACCACATAAACTCCGTCATACACTCGCAACACGATTGTACGATGCAACCAAGTCACAAGTTTTGGTTAGTCATCAATTAGGGCATGCTAATACACAAGTTACAGACCTTTATACCCATATTGTGAATGATGAACAAAAAAATGCCCTTGATAAACTATGAACATAAAATAAAAGTGAGTGTTTTGTATACTCACTTTTATTTTTATATAAAGAAGGATAAAAATAAACCAAAAACTTCTTAGAATTATTTTGAAAATTGCTCTACTTCTCCTGTATAGTTAGCCCACTTAGGCATTAAAAATTCTTTATTTAGATGATAGTTAGTTGGAGGTTGTCCTTCCGTAAGAAATGGATTGATATAGCGATCTAATTCAAGCCAACCTTGCCAACCAATATGAATCGTATCCTGCATAAAGTAATCAACCCCACCTTGTTCTGATACATCAGCAATATGGTTAAAACCTTGACTCATTAGTTGGTATTTTATTTTAGCTACAGCTGCCTGATACATACTTTTACTTAATCCAGTATAGATCATCCAGCGTTCATTGACAGGTGGAATAATAAATAAAACGTCCGTCTTATTTTGCGCAAATTCGTTCAAGACTAATTGAAAATCATTGTATTCAGGAGATTGTAAATAGGAAACTTTCGTTTGAGATTGCTTGAGTTTGTCTATTTTTGACTGAAGACGATGTTTATAAAAAGAATCTAAAATTTGAAAATGATTCGAACGAGTTGAACTCTGACCTTCTGTGATAGCTATTTCACTTAAACTGTCATAAGAAAATACTTCTGGCAGTTTCGCAGCTTTAGTTTGTACAAGATTAAAATTGTTTCCAGGATCAACAAAACGACTAAATAAATTATCTTGTTTATTTAAAAAATAACCTTGCCATTTCAACTGGAACTGATCCAATTCGGTCATTTTTTCCCCACTAGCCACTTTTTCAAATATATGAGTTAAACTACTATTGGACTTGATTTCTAAAAAACGTTTTGCTGCATACTGACTATATTCATCTTCATCACTTGTTTGTAAAAAAGAAATAGCCTGATCATTACTAAAATACTGTTCAAATGCTCTTGAAGACTCTCCTTTAGGTGAAAACCATTGGGGAGAGACAAAATAAACTGCCTTACCATTTATTAAGTATGGTTTTATTTGCTGCATGCCAAAATATTGAGTTAGAGAAGCTGCCCCACGTTGTCCTAACAGGTAAGGGATATAATCTCGTCGATAAGCTTCTGCTAAAACGGATGGGTGTAAACTATCAAATCGGGACCATTCACTTGAACCAAAAAATGGAATAAACTGGTGTTTTGAATCTCCAAGAGCTCTACTTTTCTTATACTTACTTTTAAAACTGATGTAAGATAAAGCGACAGCATCCTGTTTTTCTTCTGTTAAATTTGAAACATAAGATGTCGGGAAAAAGAGTATAGTAGCTCCTGCTAAGAGAAATGCACACAATAGTGGTCCAAAGATATGCCACAATCGTTTACGCATGCATTAGCTCCGTTACACCTATAATGATTTTGTTAGCAGTATTCCAATCATCACGACCAAATTCTGATACCGGAACAGTAATTTGAAATTGATTTTCCAAAGCTACAATCAGTTCTACCGTTCCCATACTATCTAAAATTCCTGCATCAAACAAATCTTCATCCATTATCTCAGAAACATCTTCCATAAATAAGTCTTCAATTATTGCTAAAACTGTTTCTTTTACATCCATTGTAATATATACCTTTCATCAAGAAATGTCTTAATTTTACCATTTCTATTTAAACCATAATTTATCTAAAAATCCAGAAAAAATCAAGAAAGAGAACATAACCGTGTGAAATGTTAGGAATATTCCTATAAAAGCTGTCCAAGAATTATCCAATATAGGAGCTTGCCCAACCTTTTTTCGTGCCAAATTGATTGATTTTTTCCTTCTTATCCAAGCATCATTGATAATCAAACCAAACGCATGAAACAGTCCATACGCGATATAATACCAAGTGATTCCATGCCACAACCCCATTAATAACATATTTATTAGATAAGCAACATTTGATACGGTATTACGATTTTGAAATATTTTCTTTTTTAACAGAGTTTTGACCAATCGCATAAAGACAAAATCACGAAACCAAAAAGACAAACTAATATGCCAACGATTCCAAAATTCCTTTAGATCACGAGACCAAAAAGGTTTATCAAAATTAGTAGGGCAATGAATTCCCATTAGCTGAGAAATACCTACTGCAAAAAGCGAATACCCTGCAAAATCAAAAAATAATTCAAAACCATAGAGATACATTACCCCAACAGTTGGTAAATTAAACAAACCACCTTGATCAAGCGCTACTACTTTCAATGGTTCTAAGAATAACTGTCTAATAAAATAAGCAAGAATAAATTTATAAAAAAATCCCGTCATAATAGAATGTAGCGCTTTATCCAACATCTCCCATAATTCTTGGCGTTCAGGAATCTGTTCATAATCTTCTGTGAACCGTTTGTAGCGATCAATGGGACCACTAGAAAATGTGGGCATGAAGAGAAGAAAGCGTAAAAAACTCACTAAGCTAAATTCTGTCAATACTCCATCTCGCATTTCAATGATCATCCCAACAGAACGAAATGTTAGATAGGAAATCCCTAAAAAACCAAAAAGTGATGCTGAATACTCAATCGATGGTGCTAATTTTACCCAAGTCAAAGGCGCTATTGACAAACATACGAACAAATAAAAAATCCATCCTTGATTCGCTTGTCTACGATAATACTTGTAGGCAAAAACCAATAGGGTCTGCCAGAATATGTAGATTAGTAACGATAATAACTGTGCAGTCTTTGTGCCTGTAAACATGAGCATAATAAAACTTAGACTGACAATTGCCTCGTACAGAGGAAATCGCCTCTTAAAGAATAGACCTACAAAAATAGGTAGTAATGCTAGTACTAAGTAGATAAAATATATGGGATTTCCATAAGGTTCTAATTGTGGCAGGGATTTAAAAAACTCCATCATCAATTATTGACCTCACTAATTAGTCCCTTAATATCAATTTTACCATTAGCAGTTAAGGGTAAATTTTCACGGTAGATAAATTTCGACGGCATCATATAATCCATCATTCTGTCTTTAAGCTCTAATTTAATGGCTTTTGTCAAATCTAATTCTCTTGAAAATGTTTCTAGTACTCCCGGTTTAGGTACAATATAAGCTAAAAGATTTTGTACCTTATGATCACTATTGTAACGAGGAACTGCTACTGCTGCTTCAATAAAGGTAGATTTGTTTAATTGTTGAGCCACTTCTTCGAGTTCAATACGGTAACCATTATATTTGATTTGGAAATCCATTCGTCCACCATAGAGCAACAGTCCATCATCTGTCATCATCCCCAAATCCCCAGTATGATAGGCTTGAAGTCCATTATGTTTGAAAAAAGATCTTTCTGTTCGTTCTGGATTATTCAAATAACCTATTGATACTGCAGGACCTGATACAATAATTTCTCCTTGCTGACCATTGGACAATACTTGACCATTTTCTCCCAAAATAAACGTAGGAGAGTCCGGTTTGGTATAACCAATTGGTAGACGTTTACAATTTAGCAGCATATCATCTGTAATAGCGACAGCAGACAAGGCAACAGTCGCTTCTGTCGGACCATAAGCATTTACAATCACAGCTTGAGGGAAACGCTCTCGAAGTTTTTGAGCAGTTTTAACAGTTAATTCTTCTCCATCAAAATAGAAATGTGTTATCTCAGGTAAATGTTGACTATCAAACTCTCGAGACAGCAAGGCCATATCTACAAATGAAGGGGTTGACGTCCAAATTTTAAAAGGTAAGGTTTGGATAGATTCAAATAATGTCTTGAAATCTAACGTTAATGCTTTAGGTAAGGCGAATAAAGTACCGCCAAGAGCTAAAGTCGGTGCCCAGTACATAACTGATAAGTCAAAAGAGTAAGGAGGTTGAGCCAACATTTGTGGTCGTTCTGGCATAGCAAACTCTTTGTCTGTGATCATCCAGTTTGTAAAACTGAGGAGATTTTCATGAGAAATTTGTACTCCTTTTGGCTTTCCAGTCGTGCCAGAAGTGAAAATAATATAGTAAATATCCTCGTTTTCAACAGGATGAGTCAGTTGATAGACTGTTTTTTGTTGAAAAAGTTCCTTCAAAGTAGATAAGGAAATGATAGGCAACTGAGTTTCTATAGGAAAATCAGTTACTGCAATCACTAAACTAGGTTTTGCTATTTCCAAAATAGCTTCTATTCGATCTAAAGCAGAATGACTATCTACTGGAATATAAGGATGTCCAGCTTTTGTCAATCCGACAAAAGCAGCTAACATCTGATACTCTTGTCCACCAAATACAATAATAGGAGATTTGGCAGGTAGTGTTAAGCTATCAATATAAGCGGCCAAAGCATCTGAATCTGACTGTAAATCGCTATAACTATACATCTCGTTGAGATAATGATAGACAGGGTAATCAGGAGTTTCTTTGGCAAAATACTCCACCCTTTCTAGCATACTTTGAATCATACGGTACTCTTCCTTCTTTTAAAATTCATTATAAATAAATCCACCTTGTCCTATATCCAAATAACTATATAAATACAGAAGTATCAATAATATAAAAAAATAAAATACTGTTCTACAAATAAATCTCACTATTCCATAACTAGTTCTTGTATGTTTCATCATACGAATACATCTTAACCTTTCTGTATGAACATATTACTACAGATATGTCAAAAATACAAGAAAAAACTCGACATGGGCAAATATTTAAGAATCCAGTTAAACTAGATTCTTAAATTCATATATTATTTTATAGATTGTAGTTTATAGTATTTTGCATCGCTATGTCAAGTCTTTTTTATACAAATTTTACATAATATTATTTATGAAACAGAAGGATATTCTTTCAACTTGCTTTGATTGACATCTGGATACTGATCGAGGAATCGAGAAATGGTTTGTAGAACGGAAGGTATATAGCCAGCATGATCATTTTCAATTTGAAGAACTAATAGCGGCTCATGTAAGCTCATACGTAGCAGACACCAGCCCTCTCCATAAGAATTGGTAAGATCAAATCTTACTCCTTCTTCGTTTTCTGGGTTCAAAGTAAAGCCTTCGATATCCATTTTGCTCAGGGCTTCAATGGCTTGTTCACCAAGTTTCCGGTATTCTTCTACTTCTAGTTTAAAACGAATTTCTTGTGTTTCAATAGGTTGTTTGAGTTGTCTAATTAAATCATCTAATGATTTTCCTTGAGACTGAAGTTTTGGCAATAACATAAGAATTTTAGCTGCCACATAAGTACCGTCATCAAGGAAGTAATTCTCTTTGAATGCAGCATGTCCAGACGTTTCGATAGCTAGTTGACAGTCTACCCCATCTTTATTAGCTCTAATCGCACGGTTGATAACATTGCGGTACCCTGAAATATAGCGGATTTGCTGACCTCCGAGTTCTTCAATAAACACTTTTAAGTGTTCACTTGTTGGAGAGTTGGTAACAATACTAGTACCGGGATGTTCTGACAATACTATCTGGCTCAGTACAGCAATTAAATTATTACGGTTAAGGATTTCCCCTGATTTTGTAACAAGTGCTGCCCTATCTACATCTGTATCAAAGATGATCCCCAGATCCGCTCTTTGTGTCAAAACAGCTTGACGAATACTCTCCATTGCTTCCTTGTTGTCAGGATTTGGAACATGGTTTGGAAAGGTACCATCCGGATCTAGAAATTGTGAACCAGTTGTATCAGCTCCAAGTGCTGTCAAGACTTTATCAGCAAAAAATCCTCCAGCTCCATTTCCTGCATCAACAATAATATTAAGACCACTTAATGGTTGCTCTTCTCCATTACAAGCTTGTCTAATCTTAGTCACTAAGTCTTGGGAATAAGGTGTAATCAAATCAGCTTTTATGACACTGCCTAGGCTAGAAGTTGGTAAGTCATCGTTATGTGCAAGAATAAATTCGATATCTTCGTGCTCTGCGCCACCATTTGCTGAAAAAATCTTAATTCCATTAAAATAGTAAGGCAAATGACTAGCAGTAATCATAACTCCAGCATGACAGGCAAATTGTGAGTATTGTGTACTCATAAAAAGAGCAGGTGTAGTTGCCATACCAAAGTCAATTAATTGTACCCCTAAACGAACAGCTTCTTCTGTAAAAGCATCTACTAAATCAGGTCCACTAAGACGACTATCCCGACCGATACCAATCGTTAATCTGCTTTCTTGGTACGCTCGTTCTAGATCAGGATTTTGAATTAGCCAATGAATCAGTCCACGAACAATTTCTTTTGTTGCTTGCGGGGTAAGATTAACAGCGTATTCATCGGTCGCAATAGCGATACCACGAATATCTGAACCATTTTGCAAAATATGATGATGTGTCATAATTTCCTCCTTAAATCAAGAACTATATATACTATAGCATATTTTCAAAGCGTTTTCAAAAATAAATAGCTCTTACTGTCTGAAAGTTTCATTGCTTAATAATAGATACCCTTGTTCCTACTTCGATTTGACTTTCTACTTGAATATCGTATTCCAGTTGGTCCAAAATTCGTTTGGTAAGATACAGGCCAAATCCAGTAGCCTTTTGATGTTCTCGTCCATTGTAACCTGTGAATCCTTCATCAAACAAACGAGGAATATCCTCAGGCAGAATACCGATTCCCGTATCTTGAATAGAGATCCCCTTATCCAGTACAATAGATATTTTTCCTTCAGTGGAACTATATTTTAAAGCATTATCAATGACCTGTGATAGTGCAAAACTTAGCCATTTACGATCCGTTTTTACAGACCAAGTTCCATCAATACTGATTTCAATATCTTTTTGTAAGAATTGATGCCTATATTTTTGAATGATTTCAATGATGATCTCTTTTACTTCTACCTGTTCAAATCGAAAATCACTATGTTGCCCATTTAATTTGAGATAGTTTAACAGATTTGCTAAATAGTGTTCTAAACGCATCAGCTGGTGTTGGACATCTTGTGGTTTTATATTTCCTGTTTGGCTCATGAGCGAGATAGCTGCCAATGGAACTTTCATCTGATGAGACCACATCTTGACAATAGATTGTAAACTTTCTTCACGTGATTTATAGGCTAATAGCTGCGCAGAGGTTTCTTGTTTTTCTTTGTTTATTAGTTCAAGATAAGCATAATCAATTGGTTTGTTGAGTAAATGCACACAATCTTCATCAATATAGTGTTGCAAAATGGTCATACGATTATGGAATTGCCAAAAAAGTCCAACTATAAAGAGCGTAAAAACCGCTCCTGACAATAAGATAGCATTCATTAAAAAATGAAATGGCAATCGATAAAGAAAAAAGAGTAAGAGAAAACTGAAAGATAATAGAAGATAGCATACAAATAGACTTCTATATTCCTGAATGAATTTAACAATCATTTGACAATATACCCCACTCCCCGTACCGTATGAATACGATGAAATCCTATCTCAGTTATTTTTTTACGTAGACGGGTCATATTAACATTTAAGGTATTTTGGTCAATAAATTCCTCGTTTTCCCAAAGTTTTTCAAGTAGTGTTTCCTTGCTGACAATTTGTCCTTGATTTTGCAATAATAAGGTAAGTATCTTCGTTTCTGTAGGAGAGAGCTGGATATGAGTACTTTGATTTGTAAAACGCCCATCTAGGTTCAATTTATAATCATCTATTTCTAATTGGGTGGGTTGACTAAATTGATTCACTCTACGTAGAAAAGCTGCAATTTTAGCATCTAATATACCGAGAGAAAATGGTTTGGATACAAAATCATCTCCTCCCATATTCATTGCCATAACAGCATTCATCTCATCATCGCTGGAGGAAATAAAAATAATAGGCATCGTCATCGTTTTACGAATTTCTGTTGTCCAATAAAAACCATTGTAGTATGGTAGGCTGATATCCATCAGAATGAGATCTGGCTGAAATTCTGCTACTTCTTGACTGACTGCTCGAAAATTTTGGACACTAGTTACTTGATAAGTTTTTTCTAGATGATGACGTAAAAGTTGAACAATCATCTCATCATCTTCCACAATATAAATCTTCTCTTTTTTCATAGCTTTATTTTATCATATTTTGTCACAATTTTAGATATGAAAAATGGTTACAGTCTCCTATCTCCACTTTCTAAAAGGCAGTTATATGAATAACTACCTTTTTCTATCTTTCAATGATTCTATAGTAAGTTCTACTGGTCCATTTATAAATAAGGTAATACATGATACAAATACCTAAAATCGTACTTCCACTAACAATATAAATCAAATGAGACGATGTAACACCAAACATGAGAAGCATTTGTTTTAACATGACAAGCGCAATCATAAAATGAACAGTAGCCATAATCAAGGGCATGAAGAACACCATCAAAACTTGAGAATTGATTGTCTTTTTAACTGCTTTTTCACTCATTCCAATTTCTTGTAAAACTTTATATGATTTTTTATCCTCATGTCCCTCAGAGTATTGCTTATAGTAGATAATTAGAGCAGCACCTAATAAAAAGCTAATACCAAGTATAAAACCTGCAAAAAGAAATCCACCTGTAAATCCTAAAATCATATTTTTAAACGTTGTTTTTTGAAAAATTAGACCAATCGGCTCACCAGTTGCATCAATTAGGCTTATAGTATCACCGTTATTCTCTCCAAGTGTTTCTACTTCTGCTTCTGTCAAATCTAGAAACGCTCGGTATTCCATTCCTTGTAACATACCGGATGATTGATTCGTCGCATAAATATCTCGAATTTTTGATAATATTTGTTCATCATGTACGACAATCAACGCTGGATTATAGGTATTAGTGATGTCTGGAAAATGCAAGGAGCCTGAGTAGTTTACATTTTCAAACGTTGTATCTCCTATGACGAATTGTTTTACAGTATGTTTCGTAGTGTCTGGCAGAATAAAAGCCATTTGATTATTTGATAGAGTGAGATGATGCCCTAAAGCTTGAAAATCTTCTTGTGTGATGAAATATGCATAGTACATCGTACTCATATTTTGATTTTGTAGCGCTTCTGGAGTAATGGTAATACTGTCTCCACCATCATAACTCATTCCCCCTCTAAACAAGAGATAAGTTATTTTATCCGCTGCTTTATCAGGAAAATGACTAAGTACGGCTTCTTGCAAATAAACTTCTCCCCTTTGTCTATCTTCAGCATATAAGGATACTGAGGATTCTTTAGGATATAGTGATTCGATCGAAGTTGCAAAACTAGAATAGAGCGATGTCGTTGTCGCAATCGTAACAAAAGCCATAACAGATAATAGAGTGATATTCGCAAGACCAGTTGCATGCTGTTTCATCCTAAAAATCATCTGCGAAGTTGTAATAAAATGCTCTGGTTTATAGAAGTAATCCTGATTTTGTTGACGTTTTTTCAAATACCATGTTATAAAACTGATATAAAAAAGATAGGTTCCTATAATAACCAAAAGAACAGCTAGGAAAAAGCGACCAATGATACCAGCCCCTGATGCTTTAGAAGATAAAGAGAGATAATAGCCTATTCCTAATGATAAGCAACTTAATATAGCTAATAAACTATTTCCTCGAGGTTCTTTTTCACCCTTATGACTAGCTTTAAATAAAATTAAAGGACTTGTTCTTCTTATCGTCACGATAGAGATGCATTCTAACACAATAAAAATACCTAAAAAGATAAAAGCAGTAGAAACGAAAGCAAGAGGAGATACACTAAAGTTCAGCTCATGATACTGTGTCAGATTTACAAAAATTAAATACAATACATTTGAAAAGACACTTGAAAAAGCAGATCCTAACAGGAGGATGAGTATGAAAATGAACAATAATTCAATGCTTGCAATTAAGGATACTTTTTTCTTATTCATCCCTAGCATATTGTAAAGACCAAATTCACGTGTTCGCTGCTTCATCAGAAAATTGAAGCTATATATTTCCATGATGAGAGAGAAAATGGTTAAAACAATGACACCTAACCCCAAAGATATAGCACCAGAGCCCATTGTTTCCATAACTGGACTGAAAATCAATTGAAATAACGAACAAAGAACAGTGAATAAAAATAGACTAGCTAAAATAAATGGAGCAAAAACAGTAAAGGATTTTTTCATATTTTGGCTAGCAAGTTTAAAATAAAACATCTACTCACCTCCTAATAAAGCAGACATCGTTAATGAAATCTCTTTAGCAAATTCACTATTGCTACGATTGGCTTTATGAAGTTGGTGGAAAATACGACCATCTTTTATAAAGAGTACCCTTTGGGCATGACTTGCTGCATTTGCTGAATGTGTCACCATTAGAATAGTTTGTCCCTCTAGGTTAATATCTTCAAAAAGGGTAAGTAAATCTTCTGAATTTCGAAAATCTAGAGCTGCCGTAGGTTCATCAGCTAATACTAATTTAGGCTGAGTAATCAAACTCCGAGCAATCGCAACACGTTGTTTTTGACCCCCTGATAATTCAAAAGGTCGTTTATTTAACAGATCTTGAATCCGAAGTTTTGGAGCCAATATCTGTAAACGTTCTTCCATTTCAGTATAATGCTCGCGTGCTAATACTAGCGGTAAAAAGATATTATCTCGAATAGAGAGTGTATCTAATAAATTAAAATCTTGAAAGACAAAACCTAAATTTCGCAAACGAAAATCTGCCAATTGGCTTTCTTTAATTTTCGTAATATCTTGTTGATTGAGCAAAACACTTCCCTGAGTTGGTTTGTCTAATGTAGCTAAAATATTAAGCAACGTAGTCTTTCCAGACCCACTTTCCCCCATAATAGCAATGAATTCTCCCTCAGCAACCTTAAAGTCAACGTTCTGAAGTGCGCGTGTTTCCTCTTTGGAAAAACGAGTGCGATATACTTTTTTTAAGTGATTGATTTCTAATAACATATAACTTCCTACTCTTCTAAATAAATCTCACTATCAGTTTTATCCAATACTTTCTGATAGTCAATACGATTTGTTTCAGCAACGTTCTCCTCAAGCACTACCTTATAATACTTATCCTGAATACCAATTGCGAAACCTCCCTGCTTTGTTTGATACAAATTATTCAACGACACAGTTTCCGTAATTTTCTCATTTTCCAGCATAACCTCTCTTACAACAGGCCATTCCATAAATCTAGCTTCTACTACATAAATAAACTCCTCTGTCACTTCTTCCTGACAAATGGCATAATCCTGCCCTTTATAATGAAAAGTTTGATAGTCATTATTGTCAAAAGAAATACCAGAATCGCTTGCAGAACAAGCTGAAAATACGACTAAACTAATTATAGCAATGATAACTAATCTCTTCATTCTCATCTTATCTCCTATTTAGTATGCCATAAAATGAAAAGTTTGAACATCATGAACAAGCTCTTGTGACCATTTGCAAAACATATTTTCCTTCCTTTCTATTTCTTATGAAGTTATTATAGATGAATTTTATATGTTACATTCTTACAATTTATAAAGAAAAACTTACAACTTTGTAAGACAAAAAAGACACCATTTGGTGTCTTTTGCAAAATAATCTATCTATTATTTTTCTTTCCGGCGACGAGAAGCCACTACAACTGTTCCTAACAAGCTTAAACCAACTAGTGCAAGAACGGATGTATTTGTTCCTGTTTTTGGTAAAATCACACTTGTTTTAGGAGCATCACTGACTAATGGTTGAGTTGGTGGAGGAGTCAGCTGTTCTGTACCCTTAACGACTGGAGTTTCTACTTTAGTGTAGATATAAGTAACAGTCTTCTCACCTTCCTCAACTTCACCTGTTGCAGTTGCGCCAGTTTCATCAACTTT
>JAKTNI010000001.1:542350-543460 GCA_029593505.1 Streptococcus suis | reverse complement strand
ACTTAACGACTGGAGTTTCTACTTTAGTGTAGATATAAGTAACAGTCTTCTCACCTTCCTCAACTTCACCTGTTGCAGTTGCGCCAGTTTCATCAACTTTGACAAATGTGTAGCCTTCAAAATTGCCGACTGTTGTATTATAAGCTGTACCTACTTCACCATCACGTACAACATCTTTAGTTTCTGCAAGTACTTCGCCTTTATCTGTAATATGACGAACGAGAACGCTACCTGTTTTCTTCTCTTCTGGAGTAGGAGTGTCTACTACTTCCTTGTATTCGTAAGTAATAGTTTGCTCACCTTCTACAACTGTACCATTGCTTGGTGCATCACCTTCATTAGCACGTGTGCGAACAAGTGTGTACTTCTTACCATCTTTAGTGATAGTAGCTGGCGGTGTATCACTGTAAACTTCATCAACTGGTGTATCTGTTGGTTTTACAGTCGTACCGTCTGCGATTTCAGTTTCAGTGCCTTCGATGACATAACGAGCTACAACTGAGCCTGTCTTAACGACTGGAGTTTCTACTTTAGTGTAGATATAAGTAACAGTCTTCTCACCTTCCTCAACTTCACCTGTTGCAGTTGCGCCAGTTTCATCAACTTTGACAAATGTGTAGCCTTCAAAATTGCCGACTGTTGTATTATAAGCTGTACCTACTTCACCATCACGTACAACATCTTTAGTTTCTGCAAGTACTTCGCCTTTATCTGTAATATGACGAACGAGAACGCTACCTGTTTTCTTCTCTTCTGGAGTAGGAGTGTCTACTACTTCCTTGTATTCGTAAGTAATAGTTTGCTCACCTTCTACGACTGTACCATTGCTTGGTGCATCACCTTCATTAGCACGTGTGCGAACAAGCACATACTTCTTACCGTCTTTAGTGATGGTAGCTGGTGGTGTATCACCGTATACTTCATCAACTGGTGTATCTGTTGGTTTTACAGTCGTACCGTCTGCGATTTCAGTTTCAGTACCTTCGATGACATAACGAGCTACAACTGAGCCTGTCTTAACGACCTTACGATAAACATAAGTTACATTCTTAGTACCTTCTTCAACAGTACCTGTTGGATCAGCTGAACCATCTTTTGGTGTTTCTGCAA
>JAKTNI010000001.1:456426-542259 GCA_029593505.1 Streptococcus suis | reverse complement strand
GCCTGTCTTAACGACCTTACGATAAACATAAGTTACATTCTTAGTACCTTCTTCAACAGTACCTGTTGGATCAGCTGAACCATCTTTTGGTGTTTCTGCAACTAATTCATACTCAGTACCATCTGTGGCAGTTACTGTCTTAGGACGGAAATCTTCTGTAGTTGTGTCATACTTATTGCCATCTTTAGTGACAGGCTCGTTGTCTTTCACAGTCTTAGGATCAACACCTGGAATTGGGTTACCGGCTTCATCGACATAATTTACAGTAACACTACCTTTTACTGGAACATATTCAAAGGTAACTGTTTGTT
The DNA here is from genome assembly GCA_029593505.1 of Streptococcus suis. Classification (GTDB taxonomy): domain Bacteria; phylum Bacillota; class Bacilli; order Lactobacillales; family Streptococcaceae; genus Streptococcus; species Streptococcus suis_AG. The sequence goes on along the minus strand of JAKTNI010000001.1, from coordinate 541,948 downwards.
TATCAGCTGTGACTTTACCTGTCGCATTGTTGTCTTTACCGTCTGTGTCTCCGTTTGATTTGTAAGCATTACCTTGCGCATCATAGAGGAGATCAGCTTTTGGTTGTGTTGAGAAAGCTTCGTCAAGTGGTGTACCAGCTTCTTTAACAGTCGCTGCTGTTGGAGTTCCGTCAGCTGCTACCAATTCTGTATCTGTACCTTCGATAACGTGTTTTTCTACAACTTCACCGCCTTTAACGACCTTACGATAAACATAAGTTACATTCTTAGTACCTTCTTCAACAGTACCTGTTGGATCAGCTGAACCATCTTTTGGTGTTTCTGCAACTAATTCATACTCAGTACCATCTGTGGCAGTTACTGTCTTAGGACGGAAATCTTCTGTAGTTGTGTCATACTTATTGCCATCTTTAGTGACAGGCTCGTTGTCTTTCACAGTCTTAGGATCAACACCTGGAATTGGGTTACCGGCTTCATCGACATAATTTACAGTAACACTACCTTTTACTGGAACATATTCAAAGGTAACTGTTTGTTTATCAGCTGTGACTTTACCTGTCGCATTGTTGTCTTTACCGTCTGTGTCTCCGTTTGATTTGTAAGCATTACCTTGCGCATCATAGAGGAGATCAGCTTTTGGTTGTGTTGAGAAAGCTTCGTCAAGTGGTGTACCAGCTTCTTTAACGGTCGCTGCTGTTGGAGTTCCGTCAGCTGCTACCAATTCTGTATCTGTACCTTCGATAACGTGTTTTTCTACAACTTCGCCGCCTTTAACTTCACGGTACTGATAGATTACATGTTGAGTAGCAGTCTTGACTTCACCATTTGTAGGTGCAGAAGTATCTGCAACTTTTACATACTCGTAAGTTTTACCATCTTTTACTAGCTTATCGCCCTCCAGAGGAGTTGTTGTATAAGCTACACCAACAGTTTCATTGGTTTTTACAGATGATTTTTCTTCTAGAGTACCAATTACGTTACCATTTGCATCAATAATTTGATGTTCAACAGTTACATTACCGACATCAGGCAAACGAACAGACATTCGGAAGAGATCATCGTTATAGAAGTTGGTACCAAAACCATAGGATTGGAAATCACCCCAAAATTTATTAGCACCATTAATTCCATCAGTATAGAAACCGCTTGTAGTTGCATCAATTCTATTATCAAAATATGCACTACCTGTACCATATTTTTCACTTGAAAATACTGAATATGGTACAGCATCATGACTCAACTTGAAGGTCACGGTTGTAACAGTACCACTAATCTGTACAGTACCAGTACCTGCTGGAACTAATTTAGGAGTTTGAAGAGGAGTTCCTGGATTGCCGTAATCTCCATCTAAAACTGATCGGAAATAAGTGTTTCTATCGGTCACTCTCACAGTTGTATCTGAAACAGTAAGGTTTGTTGTAGTAAGACCTGTTAATGTTGCTGGTTGGTCTGAACTAACCAATTCAATAATAGTATTATTAAACGAACCTCTTGCTCCTCCTCGATCACTTGAAATCTCCGAATACCCCCCAATTCCTGAGAGATCAAGGATTGGATCTGTAACTGGTTCACTAAAAGTATAGGTGATCGTTGACATTTCTGTAGAACCATTAGCATTTAACTTTGCTTTAATATCATCCAAAGTTGTAGCAGTTGATTTAGGAGAATGAGTATAAATGCCAAGTGCTGGAATCGCAGCTGGATTAGGATTACCTGCAAATTGCGAAGCTATTGCCATGTACGAAGACTGATTAGCTCCATCTGTCAAAAAACTCATTCCTACTGCATTACCTGAAAGTGGTGCGACAGAAACTGTCACATCAACTGTTGTGCCATTATTACGAAGAATACTTGTTTTTGCAGTACTATAAGCTTTATTTTGGAAAGCTTGAGCAATAGTAGAATTATCCACTATTTGATCTGTCAAACTCCATCTCGCATTAAAATTATTATAATCAGAAACCGTTGCTGCCTGTACAGTCAATTGTTGAGAGTTTACTGCAATATCGACCGCATTTACACTAATAAATAGTGTTGCTCCAATGGTTACAGAGGCTAAACCACGTTTAAATTTACGTAGTGAGAAATATTCTTTTTTATCAGTAAATTTCTTCATCCCAATAAAATTCTCCTTTTATATATAAAAAATGCAATTATATTCCTAGTTATTATTGATACGCAGTCTACAGCATATCAAATAGTCTACAAATAAGACAACTAGATTCTATAATTATGCATCTTAGAATAACAAATTTATGAGAATTAATCAAATATATAGTACTATATTCAAATATGATATGAATATTATAACATAATAAATGTATAGTTATTATAAAACAGAAATTTTATACTTTCTACTTTAACATCCACTATATCGCTAAATCAAACTTTAATTGCGGTTTTACAGGGTGATAGTCTACCAATTCAAAATCCTCAGGTTTTATATCGAAAAAATTGGTACCATCTGGAACATTTAACAGCAAACGTGGCTCATCATTTGCAGGATTCCGTCTCAATAATTCCTCTGCTTGTTCAAACTGATTATCGTAGATGTGAAGATTATTGACAAAATAGAAAAATTTCCCAATTTTCCAACCAAAATGTTTAGCAATCATCATCTGAAGTGCTACATACTGCATCGCATTAATATGATGAGCGACCAGCATATCATTTGAACGCTGTGTCAGAGTAGCATCCAAATAAATTTCGCCATTCACCCGACGTACATCAAACATAGTCTGAAAAGCGCAAGGTAACAGTCCATCAGACTGTTCAAAAGCTTCATAATCCCACAATGAGATAACGTTGCGACGGTTCCAAGGATTTTCTTCCAACTGTTTCAATAATTTTGTGATAATGTCATGTTTTTTTACAATTGCTCCATAACGCTCACCTATAGTACCTGTTTCTTGAACTTCCCAATCGTCCCAATAGTGTACACCATATTTATCTTGCAAAACAGATAAATCATTGGTTTGATCTTGGTAAATCCAAAAAATTTCTTTGATTGCTGACTTTATGGCAATTGGACGCAAGGTCGTAATAGGAAATTCACCTTTGGACAAATCGTATTCCGCAAAGGAGCCTGTGATATACTTTGAGTTAGCTACATTGCCATCTTTATAACGTGGACGGGCATTTTCAGATAATACCCCCTCCTGCATTATTTTATAAATGTTTTCTTTGAAAATAATATCTGCTTTTGTCATAAATGTAGTATAGCATGTTCCCCAAGAAAACTCCAGTTTTCAACTGGAGTCTAAAAAATGAATTTAAAAATTTAAGGTCCAATAATCATCAAAGCTAAACCAAAATAAAAGTGAGAAATAGGACTAAGTATATAGAACAAACTGATCAAAATATGCCGAATATGTTTAGTATAAATAGCAAAAGGTAGTATTAACATACCAATAAAAGAAACAATACAAAGTGTAAAGATAGATGGCCATTGACTACTGTTTATGAAAAATATAGATATCCAAAAAAGAAAGCCTAACATAAGCGATATTGTTTGAACGGTTACGAGATGATTTCTTTTCATGACTGATAACTCCTTATTATCGAAAAATATCACCAATCCACCATGTGATTGGTAAAGCTAACATTAATAATAAACATAGAAGTCCTATCCAAAGATTTTTATAATAAAGTGAAAACAGAAAACCAACAAGCCCTATAAATGGTAAAACAAGTGCGACAATGATAAAACTTGTACCTCTACTATCATAATAAGAAATAGGAAAATAAACTATCCAAAGCAACAGTCCCAGGTAAACAATATAATAGTAATATTTTAGAATGGAGATAATTTTTTCCATAACAGCTTATCCTTTCTATTTTTTATGTTTATTAGATTACTTCTATCATTAGTATAACATGTTACTATATATTTATCTAGGTTGTTAGTGTCACAGCGGATAGGAAAAAGCAGGGGCCTCCTGCTTTCTTTAAATTATTTTATAACAAGTGAAGCTGCTCCAAGAACTCCTGCATCGTTTCCCCGTGTCGCAAGTACGATTTGTGTACTTTCTTTAATTTGAGGAAAACTATTTTCTTCAAATACCTTACGAACACCGTCCAATAAGAAACCTCCAGCAGCTGATACACCGCCTCCTAAGACGATGTAGGCGGGATTTAAAGCAGCGGCAATATTAGCACAAGCTACTCCAAGATAGTGAGAAAAATGTCGATATACAATCAGAGCCAAATCATCTTTTTCTTTGGCTAAGTCAAAGACATCTTTTGCTGTCACTTCTTGCCCATCATCAATCATTTGTTTCAACTTAGCATCACCAGCATACTCTTGTGCATAACGGCGCGTCAAGTTCACAATACCTGTTGCTGAAGCCACTGTTTCTAAACACCCTTTTTTACCACAAGTACATGCAATTGGCTGATCAAAGTCAACAGTAATATGTCCCAACTCACCACCTGCACCTTGAACACCACGAATGAGGTTTCCTGCTGCTATGACACCGCCGCCAACTCCTGTTCCAAGTGTCATAAAGACTACATTTGGATTATTATTTCCTGCACCGACCCATTGCTCACCAAGAGCTGCTACATTAGCATCGTTGTCAATAAAAAATGGTAAATCAAGTGCTGTTTCAAATTGTTCTTTTACAAATTGCACTGTCTTCCAATTCAGATTATACGCCCCGATAACTGTACCAGCTTGGCTATCAACCACTCCGGGCGTTCCCATGCCAATGCCTAAAAAATCATGCTTTGTTAAATTATGCGTGTCCATATGATGTCGGATACTATCAATAATATCTGGAACAATGTGACTTCCTTCATCAAGAATATTGGTTTTAATAGACCATTTTTCTTGAATTTCCCCTGCTATCGTCAAAATCGCTAGCTTAACAGAGGTACCTCCGAGATCAATTCCAATAATTTTTTTAGCCATGTTTTTCTCCTCATATCTCATTTTCTATATTATACCAGAATGCAAAGGTTTGCGTAAAGCCTTTACACACATTTAAACAAATATAATATTATTGCTCTATCTAAAAAGATAGAGCAATAATAAAAATTGAATATGCAAAATAAACCGACCTGTATTCAACAGCATGGCAACTGTAAAATGGCTCCCCTCTTTCATGCCATTATACAGAAAAATAGTTGAAATAGAGGTGAAACCAAGAGCAAAACCAACCATTTGCCAGCTTTGATAGAACTGTGAGTAAAAATAGAGTGTCACTGCTAACAGCATCATAGATAGCATGGTAAGAATGAAACGAGTCATATTCATCTTCTTAGTTTTTATATAATGAAATATTGCTGCTCCGAAAACAACTAAGAGATAAATAACCATATAAGACATAACAAGTAGTTTCATCTAACCCTCCAATTCACTTAAATAGTCAAAGCGTTCATATTTCTCCAAAAGCTGTTCATTTTTTATATCTAACTCTTTTTGTAAATCAGACAACTTGGCAAAATCACTGCCACAATTTAACATCTCTGTCTCGATCTGTACGATTTGTTCTTCTAAGAGAGAGATTTCATCTTCAATAGTGGACCACTCCTGCTTTTCAAAATAAGACATTCTATTTTTTTGTTCTTTTACTTTCTCACTTTTTTCTTTAACAGTATCTTTGGAAAGAGTAGCGTTAGTAGCTAAAAAGTATTTTTCATCTAGGTAGTCAGTATAGTTTCCAAAGAATTCTTGAATGCCTGTATCTTCAAATGCGAGAATTTTAGTAGCGACTTTATCTAAGAAATAGCGATCATGACTCACTGTGATAACAGGACCTGAGAAATCCTGTAAAAACTGTTCTAAAACAGTTAATGTTGCAATGTCAAGATCGTTTGTAGGCTCATCTAGCAAGAGAACATTGGGTCTTTCCAAAAGAATTTTCAATAAATATAGTCTCTTTTTCTCTCCACCAGAAAGTTTTGCGATCAAAGTTCCGTGTGTATTCCTTAAGAAGAGGAACTGTTCTAATAATTCTGTTATAGAGACCATTCCAGAACTTGTTTTAGCTTCTTCTGCTATTTCTTGTAGAAAATTGATAACACGTTTACTCTCGTCTAACCCTTTTATAATCTGTGAAAAATAACCTATACGGACGGTTTCTCCAATGGTCAATTTACCACTATCTGGTTGTAATTCACCAGCAATTAAGTTTAAAAGTGTTGATTTTCCTTTCCCATTTTCTCCAACAATCCCAATTCTGTCTTTACTTTGAATAAGAAGATTGAAATCTTTTAAAATCGGTTTGTCTGAATATGAAAAACTAACCTGCTCAAAATTGATCACTTTTTTTCCGATTCGACTACTTTCAAAATTGATTTCTAAATGACTAGTATCTGTTTTTTGAGCTAAAGAACCTTTTAAATCATGAAATCGATTGATTCGTGCTTGTTGCTTAGTTGCACGTGCTTGAGGTTGTCGACGCATCCAATTCAATTCCTGCTTGTATAGCTGTTCTTTTTTATGACGCAAAGCCGCATCTCGTTCATCTTGTTCAGCTTTAAGACGAACGTAGTCTTGATAGTTTCCTTGATATTCGACTAAACTAGCTCGATCTAATTCAAAAATACGAGTAGCTACATTATCTAAAAAATAGCGATCATGAGTAATAAAGAGAACAGATTTTTTGGTATTTTTCAAAAAGGCTGTCAACCACTCGATCGTTTCAATGTCTAAATGGTTTGTAGGTTCGTCCAGTAATAAGAGGTCATCATTTCCAAGTAATACTTGTGCCAATTGCACACGTCTACGAAGTCCGCCCGATAAGTCTTTTACTTTTTGAGAGGTATCGTGCAGTCCCAATTTTGATAATACTGTCTTTACTTGACTTTCAATTTCCCAAGCATTGATTGTATCCATTTCAGACATGATAGCCTCTAATCTTGTTTGACTAGCATCATCATAATGATTGACCAATATTTCATATTCACGAATTAATTGTATCTCTCGCAAATCAGATGATAAAACGGTTTCTAAAATTGTCTTATTTTCATCAAACTGAGGTTCTTGAGTTAAATAGGCAATTTTATAAACATTTTTACTAGAAAAGGGAGAAACATCTCCGTCAAAACCAATTCTACCTGAAATAACATCTAATAAAGTTGTTTTACCAGTACCATTTACTCCGATAATACCAATACGATCTCCCGGATGAATAATAAATGAAAGATTCGAGAAAACTATCTTATCACCGACGGATTTCGTTAGATTTTCAACAATAAAATCACTCATCTACTAATTTATCCTCCACAAATGCCATAATGGCTTCTTTATCATTTATCAAATTTCCTTCGACGATCTCATATTCCACTCTATTTAATACTTTTCCTAATAGTGGACCGGGATTTAACTGTAACTGTTCCATAAGCATACGTCCATTGACTACAATTTCATGTTTATCATGAATGACTAACGCTCTATCCAATTCTTCAATAGCTTGGAAGTCAACCGATAACCCTTGTGCTAACCGTAATTGTTCCACTAAGAGTAATAATTTTTTTCCATACTTATAAGTCATCTGTTTGGTAAGCGGTCCATCTTGACGTGCTTGGTAAATGTCTACTAGCTTAACAGTAGTTCGTTGAAAGTCATTGCTTGTCTTCCACTTTTTTAGAAAAGAGGAAACAGAATCTACATTTAAACAAATAGACAATATAGCCCATGCTTGCGCAGAGGTTTCAAATACAAAATCTGAGCTTAAACTTGTCAATAATTGCTCTAAATTCTTTCCCTTGTCCATCATCTGAGGTAAGAAATCATATGCCCCAGAATCAATCATCGTACGTAGACCTTTTCTCCATCCTTTTGCCATTAACAACTTATCAAATTCGATAAAAATACGTTCCACGGAGATTTTTTTCAATAGGTGAGCAGTTTTCTGCATTGCAAGAAATGTAGAATTTTCAATATCAAAATTTAATGTTGCTGCAAAACGAAATCCTCGCATAATGCGCAAAGCATCTTCGTTAAACCGCTCAAACGGACTGCCTACAGCACGCAATTGTTTTTGTTTTAAATCTTGTAGACCAGAAAATAAATCAATCACATGAGCATGTTCATCCAGTGCAAAAGCATTTACTGTAAAATCGCGGCGTTTCAAATCTTCTTCTAGTGAACGGACAAATGAAACTTGGTTAGGACGGCGAAAATCAACATACTCCTCTTCTGTCCGAAAAGTTGTAATCTCATATTCTTTTTTTCCCTCCAATACTAAAACTGTTCCGTGTTCAATTCCAATATCAACTGTTCGAGGAAATATCGACTTTGTTTCTTGAGGGTAACTAGAAGTAGCAATATCTACATCGTGAATTGGTCTGCCGAGAATTGCATCTCGAACAGAGCCACCTACAAAATAAGCTTCGAAACCAGCTTTTTTTATTTTCTCTAAAATCGGTAAAGCCTCCTGAAATTCAGAAGGCAACTGTAATAATTTCATAACAAATGTTCCAAACCATAAACAAGTTGTGAGCGTTTGACAACCTCTTTAATTCCTAGATTGACGCCACTCATGAAGGATATACGATCGTAAGAATCATGACGAATTGTTAACCCCTCTCCTTGAGCTCCAAATATGACTTCTTGATGTGCTACCAAACCAGGCAGACGGACGGAATGGATACGCATACCATCGACTTCAGCACCACGAGCTCCTTTTACTAATTCCTCTTCATCTTCGGCACCTTGATAATGAGGGGGACGAACTTTTGAAATCAGTTCTGCTGTCTTAAGAGCAGTTCCACTTGGTGCATCTTTTTTCTTATCATGATGCAGTTCAATAATCTCTAAATTTGGGAAATACTTGGCAGCCTGAGCCGCAAATTGCATCAGCAAAATCGCACCAATAGCAAAATTCGGAGCAATCAATCCACCTAATTTTTTCTCAATTGATAAATTGGTTAATTCCTCTATCTCATCATTAGTAAATCCAGTTGTACCAACAACTGGTGCAAGACCGTTTTCAAGAGCAAATCGTGTATTTTCATAAGCAAATTTAGGTGTGGTAAAGTCTACCCACACATCCGCCTTAATAGTAGTTGTTTCTTCTTTTGTTTTAAAAACAGGAACACCGCCTATCTCTGTCTCCGTCGCAAACGGATCCACCAAACCAGCTAAGGTCAGTTCAGCATCGTCTTTTACCATATTGACAGCTGTAGAACCCATTTTTCCTTTGAAACCCGCAATAATTACTTTTATCGTCATATAAACTCCTATTCAATAATGGGTGAAATCCCAAAAGCTACTGCTCCTTCACCCAAGTGTGTTCCGATGACGGAGCCAAATGCTACAATTGGCAACGAACTAGCCACACCAGCTTCTTCTAACTGCTGCTGAACAGCAACAGCTTTATCAAACGCGTTGGCATGAATGATAGCAATTTGATAATGTCCATCCCTAGTTTTCTCTTGTAAAATGTCTAGTAGGCGTTTAATAGCTTTTTTTTCGGTACGAATTTTTTCATACACTTCAATAGTACCACTATCTGTAAAGTATAATATTGGTTTTATACTAAGAAGATTTCCTAATAAAGCGGCACCATTTGATAGACGCCCTCCTTTTACAAGGTGATTCAAATCATCTACCATAATGAAGGCAGTTGTATGTCGTATCTGCTGTTCCAATTTATGTAATATTTCCTTGAAACTGACACCCAAATCATACCATTTCAATACATTCTCTACCATCATTCCCAATGGTGCGGAAGTAATCTTTGTATCTGGAAAAGCAATGGTTAATCCTTCAAATTCATCTTTCAAATATTGGATATTTTGATAAAAACCAGAAATACCAGAAGATAAAAATAGTCCTAAAGCATGCGTATAACCTTCAGTTTTTAACTGTCCAAGAAGTTCTTCTAATTTAAGCAAGCTAGGTTGACTTGTTTTCGGTAATTCTTTCGATGAAGCCATTTTTTGATAAAAAGCATCAACAGTAAGATTTTGTCCTTCAATATAACTTTCTCCATCAATAGTGACAGGAATGGATAATATAAACAGATTATCCTGTTTTGAAGAAACGGTACTCAATACAGCCGATGAATCCGTTATGACTGCTAATTTCATGTTAAAACTCCAAATTTACACCCGGTGCATCAAAAGCAATTTCTGTAACATCATAGGTCATGCGTTTTAACATATCCAATAATGGATCTACCAAAGTGCGTCTTTCTTCTTCTGTAAATTCTGTTGGTTCCTCTACCAATCGATTCTGTAAATGTACAGCTTGACTCATAGCACCCGATATAACAAAATGCTCCAATACAATGATGAAATGTAAAATTGTAACCAATGAAGTTTTGTTTTCTGAACGATTTTGCTCTATCAGTTGAAAATCAACTTTTAATTTTGTTTCAGGGATACCATTCTCTTTCTCAAGAGCATGGTTACGTGCATCAAAATGATATCGATTGACAAATTCCTTATCGCGAATGATTTCCATTATAGTTTCTCCTAAAGACAATAGTCTTTTTAATTATATCATAATTTAGATGATATTTGTGAGAAAAGACCTTGTCAAAACAACAAGGTCCTTTTATTAATTAGCACGACGAAGAGCTCCATATAGAATACCAGAGACTACCGCACCAACTACTATATAAGCAAGGTAAAGAAGTGGATTTGAGGTTAGAGCTATAACAAAAATTCCACCGTGCGGAGCCATTAGCTGAATACCAGACAATCCCACCAAAGCACCTGCAAGAGCTGAACCAGCAATAAAACTTGGAATTGCGCGAGCTGGGTCTGCTGCACCAAATGGAATAGCTCCTTCTGTGATAAATGACAGTCCCATAACAATATTAGTCAAACCAGAATTGCGTTCTTCTTGTGTGAATTTATTCTTGTATAAAAGTGTTGCGACAAATACTGCTAACGGTGGGACCATACCACCAGCCATAACGGCTGCCATTGCAACAGAACCACCATTTGCCACAGTTGCAGCTAATGTTCCTGTGCCAAATACATAAGCAGCTTTATTGATTGGTCCTCCCATATCAATAGCCATCATGCCACCAAGTACCAATCCAAGAACTATGGCAGAACTGCCCTCTAGACCAGATAAGAAATTATTCATACCGGTATTGATAGCTGCCATTGGAATGTTGACGAAAAACATCAAGAAACCAGTAATAGCTGTTCCTAATAATGGTAATAATAAAATCGCATTTAAACCTTGTAATGATTTTGGTAAATGACGCAATGTATTACGAAGAACTAGTACAACACCACCAGCAAGAAAACCACCCACTAAAGCACCTAAGAAACCAGATGATATACCAGCAAGACCAAGTGTTGCTTCACCACCAGCAGCATAAGGGATTTTACCAAATGCCAATCCACTACTAGCAATCGCACCTGCCACAAAACCTGCTACTAAGCCCGGCTTTTCAGCAATAGAGTAAGCAATATAACCTGCTAAAAGTGGTAACATGAATCCGAAAGCAGCACCCCCAATTTTCATAAACATAGCGGCGATCTCGTTGTAGGAACCTAAGCTACTAAGACTATCCTGAGGTACTCCCAATATGTTATCTGCTAAGAAAGCGAAAGCAATCAAAATACCACCACCGATGACAAATGGTAACATCTGAGACACACCACTCATCAAATGTTTATAGAAGGCTTTTCCAATACTCAATTTTTCTGTAGATTCCATTGTCTCTCCCCCTTCTCTTGATATGTACGGTGTAGCTTTTCTATCTAAAATAATGTGAATCAACTCTTCAGCTTGCTTAATACCAGCTGCAACGGGGCGAGATACGAGAGGTTTACCGTTAAAACGTGGCATATCTACAGCTTTGTCAGCAGCAATGATGACACCAACTGAATTCTTAATATCTTCTGCTGTTAATTTATTTCCTACACCAGACGCACCATTTGTTTCAACTTTTATATCAACTCCCATTTGAGCAGCTTGTTTTTTAAGAGCTTCCTCTGCCATGTAAGTATGTGCAATACCAGTTGTACAAGCTGTTACGGCAACAATAAATGGGCGGTCACCCTCTTTATTTACAACCGCTCCTTCAGCAGTTTTAACTTCTATTTCAGCTGCAGCAAATATTGTCAATACATCCTCTGGCGATGATACGCTACGTAATTTATCAGCAAAACCTGGTTTCATTAAGTATTTAGATAATTCAGCAAGGGCAGCCAAATGAGTATCATTAGCTCCTTCAGGAGCAGCAATCATAAAGAATAAATCTGTCGGTTGACCGTCTAAGCTAGCAAAGTCAACTCCTTTGCTTGATTTTGCAAAAAGCACTGTTGCTTCTTTAACCGCACTATTTTTCGCATGAGGCATCGCAATACCATCACCAAGTCCAGTAGTCGTCTGTGCTTCACGGTTTAAAATACCTGCCTTAAACAACTCACGATCTGTTACATAACCTTTTTCTACTAGACTAGTAATCATTTCATCAATAACTGCTTCTTTTGTCGTTGCTTGCAAATCCAACAACATTGTCTCTTTTTTCAAAACATCTTGAATTTTCATAGTATTTCTACCTCAACTTTTTCATATATTTCTTTGATAAATGTGGCACTCGCTAAATCATCTGAAAAAGCTGTTGCTGTGCCGCAAGCAACACCCCATTTCAATGCTTCCACTGGATTTCGTGATTGAATATACTCTCCGGTAAATCCGGCAACCATCGAATCTCCAGCTCCAACAGAATTTTTTACTTGCCCATTAATAGGTCGAGCAAAATACGTTTCAGTTGGTGTTACCAGTAAGGCGCCATCTCCTGCCATAGAAACAATGACATGCTGTGCTCCCATCTTGATAATTTTTTGAGCATATCTTTTAATATCTACCATGCTATTTAATTTAACATTAAAAATAGCTGCTAACTCATGATTATTTGGCTTAACCAATAAGGGTTGATAAGCCAATGACTCGAGCAATGTTTGCCCTTCAAAATCACAAACTAGTTGAGCCCCTGTTTGTTTCACTAAGGGAAATAATCGCTTATAGATTTCATTACCCAAACTTGTTGGCGCTGAACCTGCAAATACAACTGTATCTGCAGAAGTTAGCTTACGCAACATACTTTCTAATGTTCGTAATTGTTCTTCCGTTATAGTGGGACCAAGACCATTGAGTTCCGTTTCTTGATCTGCTTTTATTTTGACATTGATACGAGTATCCTGATCTACTGAAACAAAAGCAGTAGCAATGCCTTCCCTCAGTAAGCCTTCTTGAATGAATTGACCAGTGAAACCTCCAATAAAGCCTGTAGCTGTATTTGGATGACCTAATCGTGTCAATATACGACTAACATTGATCCCCTTACCCCCAATGTATTTATCTGCACTCTCCATACGATTGACATGTCCCATTTCAACATGTTCTAAGCGAACAATATAGTCAATAGCTGGATTGAGCGTAACTGTATAAATCATACTTCTATCACCCTCGTTTTTTCTTTTATGATATCCAACAAACTACTGTCAGATGATGGACAGATAATGACTGCCTTCTCAATGTCTGCTACCTTGACAAACGAAAATTGTCCTATTTTAGAAGAATCTGCTAAAATATAACTTTCTTTAGCATTTTCTATAACCGTTCGCTTGATAAATGCTTCCTCAACATCCGTTGTTGTCAAATATTGTTTATCAATACCGTTTATTCCCAAAAATGCCTTGTCAAAATTAAGTTGGCGAATCTGTTCTATCGCTACAGCACCAATAGAAGCATCTGTTGATTGTTTGATACAACCACCAACAATGATGGTTTTTACTTTTCGTTCAACAAGACGCACAGCATGGTGAATAGAATTTGTTACAACCGTTATATTAGCCGCCATCAAATAATCAATAAGAAGTCCTGTGGTTGAACCTGCATCAAGAAAAATTACCTCTCCTTCTGAAACCATTTCAGCAGCTTTTTCGGAAACTAACGTTTTTTCATGAACGTTTTTGACAGATTTTTCGAGAATGGATTCTTCCAGTTGTAAATTAGCAGGTATTTCTGCTCCTCCGTGAATTCTATGTAGCTTTCCTTCTGCCTCTAACTCATCCAAATCCCTACGAACTGTTGATTCTGATGTATTTAGAATAGCGACCAATTTCTCTAATCGAACAAACTGTTGTGCATAAATTCGTTCCAATATTATTCGCTTACGCTCTGATTTTAATATCTAAATCACCTCCTGCAATCGTTTACAACATTTATTATACGCCAAAATCCTTCATTGTCAATCATTTTCTATCAAAAACTTTCAAAATAATAAAAAAGGTACAATTTTTTATAAAATTGTACCTTTTTCAACCATATTCTTTATCATTTGTTTCATCATTTTCATTTCTTCTACTCGACCTATTGATAAACGAATATAACCTGCAAGAAAACCTGCTGGATAGTATTTAAAATTCCAATCATTAGCTAAAGCCTGCTTATAAAATTCTTCTGCCCAAGGTGCTTTAAACGTTACAAAACTTGCTTGACTTGGTAAGACATGGCAATCTGGAAACTCTTTCAAAAATCCAATCATATCCTCTCGGAGCTGAATAATTGTTTGAACAGATTTCATTACTTGCTCTTTATGCTCTAATGCAATACTCCCCATCTTAACCGTTAAATTAGATAAACTAAAAGGAGGCATAACTTTATCTAGTTCATAAATCAACCTCTCGCTTCCTACTGCAAATCCTAGGCGCAAGCCTGCAAGCCCAAAAGCTTTAGAGAGAGTACGCAATACTAAAACATTATCAAATTTGTCTACATATTCAATAAAACTCCCAGCATTTGAAAACTCAATATAAGCTTCATCAATGACGACAAGCCCCTTAAAACAACTTGCTAATCTCTCTAAATCTTCTAATGAATAAGCAATTGAAGAGGGATTATTTGGATTGGATATCATGATGACTTTAGCATTGTTCTCTGTAGCACATTGTAACAACTGTTCAACTGGCAAGACAAGAGTATCCTCTTCTTTTAGAAGATCTACCGCCTTAAAGCGACTGCCGTGCATATCATTATAAACTTGATACATAAAGAAATCTGGATTGACTGTCAAAAATGTATCATCTTTCGTTAGAAAAGCTGTTACAATCATATGAATAATATAGTCTGATCCGACTCCCACAGTCACTTGTTTGGGATTTTTGCCTACATAGTCAGCATATTGTTCAATGAGTTCACTATAGCGATTATCTCCATAGAAAGTTAATTGGCTTATTTCTAGATTTTCTAGGGTTTTTTGAGGTAAAAAGGACCAATCAATGACACGATTTTCATTATTTCCTAAATCAAATTTTGCAATTTTATCTATCTTATAAGGTTTATACTCTTTAAATTCCTGCCGATACATAGTCTCTCCTTTTTCTAGCAAATGCAATCAATCAACCGCAGCCTCTGCTTTTATATTTTCTAAAATCAATCGTTCTTCTTCTGTAAACGAATATTGTTCCAATAAATCTGGACGCCTCTGATACGTTTTACGTAAACTCTCTTTCAATCGCCACTTACGAATATTTTCATGATGTCCACTCATCAAAACATCTGGCACAGTCATGCCTCGATATTCATAAGGTCTAGTGTACTGGGGATATTCCAACAAACCAGATGAAAAACTATCATCAGTATGACTAGCTTCTTTTCCAATAACTTCAGGAATTAAACGAACTGTCGCATCAATGACAGTCATAGCAGCAAGTTCTCCTCCTGTCAAAACATAATCCCCTAAAGATAATTCATCTGTTACCAAGGTCTTAATTCGTTCATCATAACCTTCATAATGACCACAAATAAAAATTAGTTGTTCTTCTTGGGCCAACTCTTCAGCGTAAGCTTGATTGAAGGAACGTCCCGCAGGATCTAATAATATAATTCGTGGATTGATCTGTTGGATACTATCCATTGTATCAAAAATAGGTTGTGCTCGTAAAAGCATTCCCTGTCCTCCACCGTAGGGCTCATCATCAACGTGGCGAGATTTTTCAGCTTTATCACGAAAATTGTGATACTGAATATCAACCAATCCTTTTTCACGCGCTTTCCCAACAATAGAATGTTCTAAAGGAGCAAACATTTCTGGAAAGAGCGTTAAAATATCAATCTTCATCATCCAATCCCTCAAGCAACTCGACATCTACACGGTTGTTCGCAATATCAATTTGCAATACAACTGGTGGTATGTACGGAAGAAGTAAATCTTTTCTCCCTTTACGTTGTACAACCCATACGTCATTGGCTCCTGGTTGCAAAATTTCTTTGATATGACCAATCAATTGATTATTCTCGTAAACTTCCAAACCAATAATTTCATGATAGTAAAACTCACCATCCTCTAAGTCTGATAAATTCTCTTCCGCAATTTTCAAGCTATGCCCCTTGTATTTTTCAACATCATTAATATGGTACAAGCCTTTAAATTTGATAATATCAAAGTTCTTCACTTTACGGTGATTGGCAATTTCAACCTCCATGACAAATTGATTTTGGTCATTAAATAACGCCAACTTTGATCCTTTTTTAAAACGCTCCTCAGCAAAATCTGTTACAGATAGGACACGCATTTCTCCTTGTAGTCCTTGGGTATTAACAATTTTTCCGACATTAAAATAATTCATAATTTCTCCATCAGTCTTTCTATTTCCTTATTCTATCACGAGAAAAGTAATTGCACAAGTAGAACAAAAACAGGACTTCCTTCCCTTTCTTTTTGTATCGTCTTTTCTGTTAATGAAAGATTAGAATCAATAATCAGCTACTCAGTCCTATTGGACGATTTTTTTCATACGGCTATTCAGAGCAATTCCACAAACAAAAATTCCCACAATCATTCCAATCCAATAAGCTTCAGGACCTATGCGAAAATAATTTTCTAACAAAAATGCTACAGGAAACGTCATAGACCAATAAGTTAATAAGGTCAAAATGAACGGAATCGTTGTATCCTTGTGTCCCCGTAAAATTCCTTGAATAGGAGCTGCAAAAGCATCTGCTAATTGGAACAAAAGTGCGAAACCTAAAAAATGCGATGTTAAGCTGATAAAAGTTGTATCATGACCATACAAAGCAGCAATTTGAAAACGGAAAAAATATAAAAATGTAAACGTTACTCCAGCAAAACCTAAGGCCACCAATCTTCCTAAACGACTATATACTCTTACATCCGTTCGTCTACTTGCTCCTACTTCATAAGAAATAACAATTGCTAACGCTGAAGAAATGGAGGACGGAAAAGCATATAGTAAGGTTGCAAAGTTCATAGCTGCTTGATGCGAAGCAATAACTTGAGAAGAAAACTTTGCCATATACAATCCAACTACTGAAAAAATAGATACTTCTGAAAAGAATTGCAGACCAATAGGAAGACCGACTCTTAGCCCTTCTTTTAAAAGAGAGAAGTTAAAAGGAGTCCATTTCCAAATATGATAAGCAGAAATCACCTCATATTTTGACATCACTAATACCACGATAGCTAGTACTGTCCAATAAGCCAGAGCAGTTCCCAAGCCGGCCCCAGCTCCTCCAAGAGCTGGAATCCCCCATTTGCCATAAATTAATATGTAATTAAACAACGTATTAAATGGCACTAGTAATAGCATAAAACACATAGATAATCTTGTTAAACCCAATGCATCCAAAAAAGAACGACATACACTAAATAATAGTAAGGGTAATATTCCAATAGAAATATAGTGTAAATACTGTTTTCCTACTTGAAAAACAGCCAACTCTAATCTAAATGAACTAAGTACAGGAATAGCAATAAAAAAGACCACTCCTAACAGTAGAATTGTTAAAACTAGAGCTAAATAAACAAATTGGTGAAACTCCTCGCGAATCTTCAATTGGTCACCACGTCCCAAATACTGACCAATAATAGGAACCATAGCAGATACAATTCCAATCAGCAAAGAAAAAAATGGATTCCAAAGACTAGTCGCCATAGAAACTCCCGCTAAATCCAATGTGTTATATTTCCCTGTCATCATGGTATCAATAAAAGAAGCTGAATAATTTGCCAATTGATAAATCAAAATTGGTACAAAAATTTTGATAAAGAGAACAAACTTCTCTCTACTTGTTTGGGTTTGATACATGTCTCTTCCTTTTCTACTTGATATGATTATTGTAACAAGAGAACAACTATTCTGCAAATGAAAAAGGAAATAGTATTACTGCTATTTCCCTTATTCTACATCAATGAGCATCGCCATTCCAGATAGAATTTTTGACAACTACATAATCAACATATTTTAAACTAGCAACATCACGACCACCTGCATAAGAAATAGAGGACTGTAAATCTTGTTCCATTTCAATCAATGTATCCTTTAAGTGCCCTTTAGCGGGAAGCAATAATTTTTTTCCTTCAACATTTTTATAAGCTCCTTTTTGATATTCAGAAGCTGAGCCATAGTATTCTTTAAATAGTTCTCCATCCACTTCAATCATCTTACCGGGACTTTCTATATGACCTGCAAAAAGCGAACCAATCATCACCATACTAGCACCAAAACGAATGGATTTTGCTATATCTCCATGTGTACGAATACCTCCATCTGCAATAATCGGCTTACGTGCAGCTTTAGCACACCAACGTAAGGCAGACAATTGCCAACCTCCTGTACCAAAACCTGTTTTTAATTTTGTGATGCAAACTTTTCCAGGACCAATACCAACCTTTGTAGCATCAGCACCAGCATTCTCCAATTCACGTACTGCTTCAGGAGTACCAACGTTACCGGCAATAACAAAGGTTTCCGGCAATTCTTTTTTAATATGTTGAATCATTTTAATCACACTATCTGCATGACCATGAGCAATATCAATCGTGATAAACTCAGGTGCATCTTCTTTCAATTCAGTGATAAAATCATATTCATACTCTTTAACACCTACTGATATAGAAGCAATCAAACCTTGCTCATGCATCCGTTGGATAAATGGAATACGTCCTGCTTCATCAAAACGATGCATGATATAAAAATATCCGTCTTTTGCTAGCATCTCAGCTACATCTTCATCAATGATTGTCTGCATATTAGCAGGTACAACAGGTAATTTAAAGTAATAATTTCCCAAATGAATTCGTGTATCAGCTTCAGAACGGCTAGAAATAATGCACTTATTCGGAATCAATTGAATATCTTCATAATCGAATATCGGCGTTTCTTGTAACATACTTTTTCCTCTTTGATCTTACCTTAAACATAAATAATTTATTTTATCTATCTTACAAGTTCTATTGTATCTCATCGTTTGTCTTTTTGTCAATTTTTTATATTTTTCAAAGATATAATTCGTAAATTTTTTGTTTTTTATGTTTTTTGGAAATATAAATTTCGTATTTATTACTCTTTTTCTCTCTTTTTAAAATGTATTGAGTAAATTATTCAGATTTTGAGAGTATTCATTTTATAACATAAAGAAAAAACTCCACTTTTGGAGTTTTTTACAAAATATGTCATCAGTTAATCATAATATACAGTCATGCTTTTATTAAAAAACAAAAATAATAAAGCAATTACACAAAGTTCTCTAGTCAAAGCTATATAATTGCGGAAACTTTTCACACTCAGGTTTTTTAGGATGGCACACTTCTCGACCGAAATAAATCATCGCTTGGTGAGCAGATAACCAAAGTTCTGGTGGTAAAACTTCCATAACTCGTTTTTCAGTTTCCAGTGGAGTGGCAGACTTTTTGACAATGCCATGGTGTTTACAAATACGACCAACATGGGTATCTACAGCAAAAGCTGGTATACCAAAACCAACACTCATTACAACATTTGCTGTCTTTCTCCCCACTCCTGCTAACGATTCTAATTCTTCACGAGTACAAGGGACAATACCATCATGTTTATCCAACAATTGTTGAGCACATTCTTTAAGAAATTTAGCTTTGTTGCGGTATAATCCCAAACGAGAAATATAAGGTTCAATCTCTTTTACTTCGGCAGATGCCATTGCTTGAGGCGTTGGATAAGCTTCAAATAGAGCTGGCGTCACTTTATTCACAGCTGCATCAGTGGTCTGAGCGGACAGCATCACAGCTACCAATAATTCAAAATGATTTTGAAAATTCAAACTTGGTTGAGCGTCTGGATAAAGAGCAATAATTTCTTCAATAACTTTTCTTGCGCGTTTTTTAGATAAAATCATAAATCCATTATAACATGAAATGAAATATTTTTCTCAGAAACAAAATTGCTAAAAGATTTCAATATAACAGAGGAATTAAATCTCAACTTTCTAAAGCTCAAATAGCATTACATCTAAGTTAGATTATTTTTAATTTTCATAAATAAAGAACCACTTAAGTAGAGTTAATCCGCTAATTTTAAGTGATTCCTTACAGTAATACTAAATCTATTGCTCTATTTTAGAGAAACTTTATTATAATTTTTTAATTTGTATTTTCTACGTCTAATGAAACTAGCAAGCGCAATAATGGAGCCTAGAATAATATCATGACTAGTATCTATGTTTCCAGTATTTGGGAGTTGAGCTGGTCGACTCGCTTTACTTGGAGTACCTAAGTTGACTGGTAAAGCACTTTGAGATAGAGTTGGTTGTAAAGTTTTCTCCTTGTCTATCACATGCGTTCCTAAATTTGTTACATCTTTGATTTTACCACTATTTTTATCCAACGGTTTTCCTTGATTAACAAATGGAGGAGTTTGATCTTCTTCATGTTTTTTCTCAGTAACAACATGTGAGACTTCTTTCTCTTCAGTTGATGGGAGTGCTACACCATCAAGATCAGCTTGAGCACTGCTCAAAATATCTAGTGCTTGATCAACGCTATCTTGACTTGCAGATTCGTCAGCTAGAATCATTTTAGCGACTGCAATTGCTTTATCATAAGCTTGTTTCACAACTTCAGAAGCATTGATATACCTAGCGTCTGTTGATTTTAAAACAGAGGATATTGAAACCGCATTTCGAAGAGCAGATACATCAGTTTTTTGACCATTCAATTCCGTTTTTGCTGCTAATAAATTAGTCAAGGTTTGATTTACTACCGTCTGTGTTACTGGTTCTTGATTTAATACAAGTTTTGCTGAACGAATTGCTGTATCATATGCAATTTTTCTAGTATTATCAGCGTTATAATAGACAAAGTTTGATTGAGTTTGATCGTAAGTATCTACTTCTGCTGCCAAGAGAGTTTTGTCTGTTATTTTACCATTCAATTGTTCTTTTGCAGCTACTAGATTTGCTACCGCTATATCTACCTCTGCTTGAGTATGTTTGCTTACTAAAATAGTATTTGCTTCTTCCAAAGCTTTGATATAAGTTGTTCGAAGATATGTATTTGCATTATAGTAATTTGCCGTATCTTCAATTCCAGCTAATTCAGCAATTAAATCCCTCAAAGCAACTTTATTAATTAAAGTTAACTTTTTAATATTAGATTGATTACTAAGAACTGTTATATCTAAGTCTTCTAAGAATTCATAGCCTTCTGGAAGAATCGGAGCAATAATATAAGTACCAACAGGGACAAATTTGCCATAGTCTGTCTTAGAATATTTAGCATTTGGTAGTTGAAGCACTTGACCAGCATCGGTTTTCAATTGAATAATTGAGCCTGTTGGTAATAACTTATCAATATCTATGAGTAGACTTGCTTTTTCTTTCAATACAACATAGAAATTAACCTCTGCTGTGCTATTTTCTTCAGAAATTGTAACAACTGCCTTCATTTCACCAGCTAAACTTGACCATTCTGTATCATAGAGGAAAAGGTCAAAGGTATAAGTACCAAATGGTAGTTTGAGAACACTATTATCTCCTGCATAACGTGGTAATTCTGCGACAATCTTACCTGTTTCATCTGTGACTGAGTAAGAGAAAAGAATTGGGGCAGGACTATTGGTATCTTTATCGAGGATATTTACAGTTACCAATCCTTTTTCATTGCCAATACTAATCAAATTCTCCACTTTTTCGTAACTTATGTTACCAGCATAATCTTCTACTGTATAGTAGAAGTTTGAAATATCAGCAAGCTCTAATGGTAGAGTAAAAGATCCATCCTCATTTTGTGCCACAAATACTTTATTATCAACGACAGTCACATCACCATTTTCTGTAAACGATGGAATTGTGGTAATACCATTCTCATT
Organism: Streptococcus suis; assembly: GCA_029593505.1. Lineage (GTDB taxonomy): Bacteria > Bacillota > Bacilli > Lactobacillales > Streptococcaceae > Streptococcus > Streptococcus suis_AG. Next base: position 519,880 of record JAKTNI010000001.1, on the reverse strand, counting down.
TGCTACAAGATAAAATACCTGTTCACGAAAAATACCAGATTCCCCTTTTTCGATAGCTGGACGTGGTTTAAAAGTAAAGGTTGTTTCATCGTATGTTGCAGTTGTGATGACTGGTGATTCTCGGTCAATAATAATGTCAAAGATCATAGTCTGCACATCTGCTCCCGGAACTTCAGATGAATACGTCAAAACATATTGATACTTACCATCAGGTAAGGCATTTCCTGACCTATCTGTACCGTTCCACTCTGTTGGATAAAGAATACTTGATTTTGCATTTCTAGAATTTCCACTATAAAAATTCTTATTACCTTCCTGTGGTTTACTGCTCCAAAGAGGTGATATTCTTTCTACATCATCGCCTGCGTAGACGTTAGCTACTAAGTTGGTATAATTTCTTAAGAATACACCCTTGAACGCTAGAGAATCTTGATTGTTATCACCATTTGGCGAAATAGCCAAATGTGGTTTACCAGCTTTATCGAGTTTTAAAACAAAATAGCCTGCTTCATTCTTAAACGTACCGAGTGTTTTAATAGCAAATTCTGTTCGTTTATTTGTAGAATAGATTAGCTCAGTGTTACCAGTAACAAGACCTGTATAATGATGACTACTATCTACCGTATCTGGTTGCTCTGCAACTGGTTCAAAATAGAAACCACCTTTTCCATCAGCAATGAGATTATAAATCGGTTCCTCTAAGACAGCTAAATTTTGAAATTGGCCATGAAAACCAACATATGGAATGCTAACAATATCACCGCCATCAACTACATCTGTAAATCTGACAAAACCTTCAAGATAGTACCCATTCTTCATCAACTTTGTTAATTCTTCTACAAAGTTTGTTGCATCTACATTGATTGTTAATGTTGTCGCTGAATTTGCCTTCACAGTGACACTACCACCTGGAATTTCTGCCAATAGACGTGGCGCTAAGGTAATATAGCCTTCTTTAACAGTATCAGTAGTGAGTTGAGTTGAATAATTCAACGTCTTGTCTTCATTTGTAATATTATGAAGTGTAACAGTAAAACTAAAAGTATCCTCAACATTTCCTAAAGTAATGCTACTGTACCCCTCCTCACCAGTCAAGTATAAACCGGTAGAAATTGCTGCTGCCGTATCAATGATACCTGCTCCTTGTTGTCGTGGAGAAGTATACGTTCCTGTTTCTTTGTTTATGTGAGCTTTCGCTGTTGACATGAGTAAATGTTTGACTAAAGCTTCAATTTCTTGTGGAGATTTAGTTGGATATGTAGCTTGTAAATATTGTTTTACCAATACAGCTGCACCAGCTACATGTGGAGATGCCATACTTGTTCCCTGCATGTTAGCATAATCATTATCATTAATAGCAGCGTAGATAGAGCCACCAGGAGCAGCAAGATCTGGTTTTAATTCGCCATCCACAGACAACCCCCAACTTGAAAAATCTGAAAGGAGCCCAGATTTTGGATTCGGTTGAATATCAGTATCATTGTTAAATACAATCTTATATTTATTAGCAGCCAAAGCTTCACCAAATTCCAAAGGGATAAACACTGATGGAATAGCAAGCGCTGTCTCATCAAGTTGCATGCTAACATTAGCTTCTCCTGGACGACTATTAAAGATAACAACTCCTACTGCACCAGCAGCAGTTGCATTAGCAATTTTTTCTGAGAATGTAATAGCACCACGCTTGATAAGAGCTAATTTCCCAGTTAGATCTAGATCTGTAAAATCTGAAGTCTGTCCAAGTCCTGCAAACACATACTCATATTCTTTGCCGATTTCAAATTTTACAAGACTCTTATCTGGATTATCAAAGGAACTTTTACCATAATTCAAATCTGCATTATTCTCTAATCCGATAATATTTATAACTTTACTACCGACAGTTGTATTATTGTAGGAAGCAACAGAAATAGCATCACGAGCTGTTGATGGTGCAGCAACTAAACCATAATCAGGATTATCTGCTGAAGGATTCGAATACCCTGAGCCAAATGTTCCATCATTACCAGCAGCAATCACAACAGATACACCTGCACGACGAGCAGTTTCTATAGCAGCAATAACAGTTTCATCCATATTAACAACAGAACCATTTGCTCCCCCTAAACTAAGGTTGATACTATCTGCACCTAATTTTACAGCATCTTCAATTGCTTTTACATATAAGGCAGCCCCGGTCGTTGATTTAATATCAGAGAAAACACGCATAAACATAACTTGTGCTTCAGGTGCAACACCGTACATTAACTGTCCTGCAACAGGTTGAGTTGGATTACCAGTTGCAATGCTTGTCACGTGCATACCGTGAGAATGTTTGTTTTCTTCCTTTAAGACTGTATTGACATCAACATAGTTATAACCAAATACAACCTTATCATTAAACCACTTACCATAGGTAATTCCTGCTGCTTCTTTAGCAACTTCTAACTCTTCTGCAGTTTTATACTTTGCAGTTGAAGGATTTGAAATACGCAATACATCATGATCAATATCTAGACCAGAGTCAATAATTGCAATAACTGTTCCTTCTCCCTTATATCCACTATCCCAAACCTCAGGAACAGTTATGATAGTGTTGCTATCAATGTTTTGTGGCTTCTCTTCCGTCGCTCCAGTACCAAACAACTCTATCTCAGGGGCTACTATTTCTCTTTTTTCAATATTTTTTACACTCTGTGGTGCATCTACAGTAGCTAATATTTTTTCTTCTGAGACTGCTAGAGTAGTTAGTGGAATATTTTTATCTTCTAAAGTATCCATAACTTCATTATTTAGAACAGAAACAGTATCCGTCGGAGCTACTTCAACAGTTGTTTCAGCAACTTCTCCTATTGAACTGCTTGGTTCTATACTTGTTTTTTCCTCAGAATAAGCAACCGTCTCTACTTTGTTATCTGGAATAATCGCTACTTCATCAGCTGCTACTGATTGCATTCCTCCAAACAAAAAAACTGCACCCAAAAAAACAGATACAGTTCCAATTTTATATTTCCGAATCGAGAAAGTTTCTTTCTTTTTCATAACATTTCCTCCTATTTTTCTTACTCGATATTGGTTAAACCAACAAGTATATTAAAACATAAAATTATTTGCATTGCAAGTATATTCTGAAAATTCAGTTATTTTTCTAGAATATAGCTAATTATAATTAAATCCTATAGCCATTAAACCTCCAAGAATGAATAGTTATAGGATTGATTCTAAAGAAAACCTACTTTAAACTTGTGTCATTAAAAAGAGGAGTTAGAAATTCAAACGTTAATTTGAGTTCCTAACTCCAGATCACTTCAAAATCAGAATAATTACTTATTTCCGATACATCTTAAATTGTAGATATAAGTCATTGTATGTACCAAGTAATTCTTTTCCTAAATTATCATATACTTCCATTTTTTTCATGGTTTCTTCCGAAGGATAAAAAGCTTCATTATTTTGAGTTTCTTCATCCAACATAGCTTTAGCTGCTGGAATAGGTGTCGAATAACCAACATATTCTGCATTACGAAAAGCGTTCTCAGGACGAAGCATAAAACTCATAAAAGCATATGCTCCATCAATGTTTTTAGCTGTTTTCGGAATGACCATATTGTCAAACCACAGGTTAGAACCTTTCGAAGGAACAACATAGTGTAAATGTTCGTTACCGTCTAACATCTCACTAGCTTCTCCAGAAAAACTAACAGCAATGGCAGCTGCATCTTGGATCATGTACCCCTTGATTTCATCAGCTACAATAGCCTTAACATTTGGCGTTAAATGATATAAATGCTCTGCTGCTTCTTGAATAGCTGTTGTATTGGTTGAGTTTAAACTGTATCCTAGCGACTGCAAACCAAAGCCCATTACTTCACGAGCTCCATCAATTAACATGATACTATCACGGTATTCATCAGACCATAAATCTGCCCACTCTTGCGGTGGATGTTCTACCAAAGCATCATTGTATACAATTCCTAGAGTTCCCCAAAAATAAGGAATAGAATAAGTATTTTCCTCATCAAAGCTTAATCCCATAAACTGTGGATCAATATTGTCTAAACCTTGAATTTTAGACTTATCCAACTGAATCAGCATTTTTTCTTCTGACATTTTAGAGATCATATATTCAGATGGAACAGCTAAATCATAGGTTGTTCCGCCTTGTTTAATTTTAGTGTACATTGCTTCATTGGAATCAAAGGTTTGATAATCCACTTGAATCCCTGTTTCTTCCGAGAATTCTTTCAGTAATTCAGGATCAATATAGTCTCCCCAATTATAAATAACCAATTTATCTGTTGTTCCTTGTACTGCATCAGATTCTAACTTGTAACTGATACCCCAGAGCAAGAGAATAATACACAGAACACCTACTAAAAAGGAATACAAGCGTCTCATTAGTTTGCCTCCTTTTCGCGTGAAATAAAGTAATACCCAACCACTAAGATAATAGAAAATAGGAACACAAGAGTGGATAAAGCATTAATTTCTAAAGAAATTCCTTGACGTGCTCGAGAATAAATCTCAACAGATAAATTAGAATAGCCATTTCCGGTAACAAAAAACGTAACTGCAAAATCATCTAAGGAATAAGTAAATGCCATAAAGTATCCTGCTATAATAGCAGGTGTTAAGTACGGCAACATAATTTCTTTCATCATCTGCAACTGAGTAGCACCAAGATCATAGGCTGCTGAAATCATATCCGCATTCATTTCTTTTAATCGTGGCAATACCATAAGAACTACAATAGGAATTGAAAAGGCAATATGACTGAGCAAGACAGATACAAAACCTAACTGGAAGCCAATTATAGTAAACAAAATAAGGAAACTCGCTCCAATCATCACATCTGGTGCAACCATCAAAATGTTATTAACTGATAAAAGAGCATTTTGAAAACGAGTTTTTGCTTGGTAAATATAAATTGCTCCAAATGTACCAATAATAGTTGCAATTAAGGAACTAAGGAAAGCCAGCAAAAAGGTTTGTACCAATATAGACATGAGACGGCTGTCATGTAACATGGATGAAAAATGTTCCAAAGTAAAGCCTGTAAAGCCGTTCATATCCCCACCTTCGTTAAAAGCGTAGAAGATAAGATAAAAAATAGGGAGATAAAGAAGAAGGAAAGAAAAACTCAGATAGACTGTTGCAAATTTCTTCATTGTTTTTTCCTCTCTTTCGTTAGCCACATGATCAGAAGCATAGCTACAATCAATACCACACCAATAGTTGCTCCCATTCCCCTATTTTGTGTAGTTAAAAAATGTTGTTCAATAGCTGTTCCTAGCGTGATAACACGGTTTCCACCAATTAAACGTGTCAACATAAATAGACTCAAACTTGGAATAAACACTGCCTGCACACCAGAACGAACTCCATTCATAGAAAGAGGGAAAATAACTTTTGTAAAAGTTTGCCATGAAGTTGCCCCCAAATCTCGACTAGCATTTATCAGATTATTGTCTAAGTCATCTAGAGCGTTAAAAATTGGCAAAATCATAAATGGAATTTCAATATAGGCAGCAACAGCTACAAAAGAAAAATCTGTAAATAGAATTTGCTTAGTACCCAAACCGATAAATTCTAAAAATTGATTAACAGAACCATGCTGACCAAAAATTCCAATAAAAGCATAGGCTTTTAACAAGAGATTAACCCAAGTTGGTAAGATAATAAGCATCAACCAAAGCTGTCTATGTTTCAACTTTGTCAAACAATAAGCTGTTGGATAAGATACAAGAAGCGTTACAAATGTAATAATTCCCGCATAGACAATAGAATTGATACTCATTCGTAGATAGGTCATATTGGGAGAATGAAAGTAAGTTTGATAATTTGCAAGAGTAAAATGACCATGAATATCAAAAAAAGATTGAAAGATAATCAAAGCTAGAGGAGCTAAAACAAAAAGGAAAACCCATAAAGCATAAGGTATGGCAAACAATTTAGAGGTTTTCTTCATTGCGTTCCTCCTCAATGGCGTGAATCAAACCTTCTTCTACTTCCTCTACCTCTACATATTCTTCAATACGAGCATCAAACTCTTCTTCTGTTTCATTGAGACGCATAATGTGGATGTCTTCTGGTTCGAAGTCTAGACCAATCACTTCACCAACGATTGCTTTACGGGTAGAATGAATCATCCATTCATTACCCAAATCATCATAAGCAATGATTTCATAATGCACTCCTCTGAATAGCTGAGTATCAACTTTCACTTGTAATTTTCCTTCTTCTGGAAGTGTAATTCGCAAATCTTCAGGACGAATAACAACCTCAACCTCCTCATTTGGTCGCATACCACCATCAACTGCTTCAAAATGCTTACCGTTAAATTCAACTAAATAGTCTTGGATCATGCGGCCGGGCAAAATATTCGATTCTCCGATAAAAGTTGCTACGAAATGATTGATTGGCTCATCATAAATATCAACAGGAGTACCTGATTGGACAATTTCACCATCATTCATGACAAAAATCCAATCACTCATTGCCAAAGCTTCTTCTTGGTCATGTGTTACAAAAACAAAAGTAATGCCTAACCGTTGTTGAAGTTCGCGTAACTCATATTGCATCTCTGTCCTTAATTTTAAATCCAGAGCAGAAAGCGGTTCATCTAACAAGACAACACGAGGCTGATTAATAATGGCACGTGCAATAGCTACGCGTTGACGCTGACCACCAGATAATTTTTGAATAGAACGATGTTCATAACCGGACAATCGAACGAGTTGTAAAGCTTCTGTTACACGACGTTCTGTTTCTGCTTTATCAACTTTTCGCAATTTGAGAGGAAAGGCTACATTTTCAAAAACAGTCATGTGCGGAAATAAAGCATAGGACTGAAAAACTGTATGAACATCACGCTTGTTAGTTGGAACATCATTTATTCGTTGACCATCCAAATAAATATCACCAGAACTGGCGTCAAGCAACCCTGCAATAATATTTAGAATAGTGGATTTTCCTGACCCAGAAGCCCCAAGAAGAGTATAAAATTTCCCTTCTTCTAATTCAAAGCTAATATTCTTTAAAACACTTGTTCCACTATCTTCAAATACTTTTGAAACGTTTTTAAACTCAATAATTGGTTTTTTCAATTTTCATAAATTCCTTCTGTACATCATAAACTAAGGTGCTATAATTCATCTATAACATCACCGATAATACGAACTTCTCTCTCTAACTTAATTCCTGAGAACTGTTCTACTGTATCAATGACATATGCTATTAAATCTTCATAGTCCTTAGCACAACCATTTTCAATATTAACCATAAAACCAGCATGTTTTTCAGACACTTCAACACCGCCAATACGATACCCTTTTAGACCAGCGTCCATAATCAATTGACCTGCAAAATGCCCAAGCGGACGTTTAAAAACTGAGCCGCACGATGGATATTCCAAAGGTTGTTTTAGCTCTCTAAGATGGGTTAAACGTGCCATTTCTTGCTGAATAACTGTATAATTTCCCGGTTTTAAAGCAAATTTAGCAGATAAAACAATCGCACCATTTTCCTGCAAGATAGACGAACGATAACCAAATCGCAATTCCCTGTTATCTAAAGTTTCCACATAACCAGCAGGTGTCAAAATTTGAGCAGATACCAAAATATGAGCAATTTCGCCACCATAAGCACCTGCATTCATATAGACAGCCCCACCGATACTTCCCGGAATACCACAAGCAAATTCAAACCCTGCCAAAGAATGAAACAGAGCTACTTTTGTTGTTTCTATCAGGTTAGCGCCTGCTTCTGCTTCAATCGTATATCCGGAAACTGTTACGGAATTGAGGTTATCCATACGAATCACAAAACCACGAATACCACCATCACGTACAATGATATTACTTGAATTCCCCAAAACTTGCCAAGAAATTCCTTCACGCTTGGCAAACTCTATAATACGAACTATTTCATAACGATTACGAGGAAAAGCTAGATAGTCTACTACACCACCTACTTTTGTATAAGTATACTCTTTTAAAGGTTCGTCAAAACGAATATCAATATCTTCCAATTCATATTTAATTTTATCTTTCATAAATCTTCTCATTTCAATTTTAAAATGTACAGAGATTATTATACCAAAAAATTAGATAGAAAACGAATATCTGGAATATTATTCCTTTTATTCTTCAAACAATAAAAAAACACAACTATCTATTGAGTTGCGTTTTCATAAAACTTTAACACCTGTAGTATCAACTTGTAAACAATGTACACTTCCATCCAAATTTAATTCTTCAATGGCTGTTTTTAAATGCTCTTCTTTATCCCTTGGTGCTAACACCATAACTGTAGGTCCAGCACCAGACAAATACGTCGCATAGGCGCCTAACTCATGACAAACTTGTTTAATCGGACAAAATTCTTTCACTAATAACTGACGAAATGGCTCGTGAAACATGTCTGACTGAATCGCCTTTCCTGCTTTTTCCAAATCACCTACCATCAAACTTGCAATAGCTACATTAGCAATCGCGCTTGCTGCCACAGCTTTCTTATATCCCATTTGAGATGGTAATACTCCGCGACTTTCTACCGTACGCAAAGGATAATTAGGAATAAACGAAATAAAGCTTGCTTCTGGGAATTCTGTAACAACAGCTTGCACTTTCTTATTGACATAGCTAGAAATCACCAAATTCCCAAAAATTGCTGGTGCCACATTGTCAGGATGACCTTCAATTTCTGTTGCTTTTAACAGTTTTTCATCAGCAGTCATATTCAACTGCGCCAATTGATTAGCCAATTCAATACCAGCAACAATAACCGAACTAGATGAACCTAAACCACGCGCCAAAGGAATATCACTTGTCATTTTGATACGATGTGGTGGTAAATCTTTGGCTACTTTCAAAGCGGTTTTTATCAAGAGGTTGTTCTCGTCAGACGGAACAAATTCTAAGTTATGTTCAACAAGCCACTCACTTGTTTGCTCAAACACCTCAATCGTCAAATATTTTGAAAGAGCTACACCAACAGAATCAAAACCGGGACCAATATTTGCAGAAGTTGCTGGAACAATAATTTTCATATCCTACTCTCCCAAAACTTTAAAGGTGTTCAAAACAGTAAAATCACTCTCATGAGAAAGTTTGTCTGTTACTTTTTCTAACTGCGTCTTATTCATCTCATGTGTAACAATGACTAGACGAGCTGTTTCGCCATTTGCACCTTGTTGTAAAATTTGCTTGAAGGAAATATCTTCTGAATTAAAAATTTCCGCTAAACGAAGCATTTTTCCACTTTTATCTGGTGTCAAAATAGAGAAATAATACTCACTTTTCACATCCGTCGGTGCAGCCAAAGCTAATGAACGATTATACTCATTAAAAGCCTTACCAATAGTACCATCTTTTAGACGACGAACGATACGAATAATGTCAGCAGTAACACTTGTAGCTGTCGGTTTTTGACCAGCTCCAGGACCATAGTACATAGACTCCCCAATACCAATAGACTCAACAAAAACAGCATTCATCACACCATTCACACTAGCTAGTGGATGATGTTTTGGTAGAAAAGTTGGTGACACTTCTGCAACAATCCCTGAAGGAGTTTCTTGAATATCTCCTACTAACTTAATAACATATCCCAACTCTTGAGCAACTGCAACATCCTCAGGAGTAATTGTGGAAATTCCCTTATGCTCCACTTGATCAAAAGCAACGCTCATACCAAAAGCAAATTGACTCAAGATAACAGCCTTATACGCAGCATCAATTCCTTCCACATCATTTGTCGGATCAGACTCTGCATAGCCCAATTCTTGAGCTGTCTGCAAAGCTTTATCGTATGTCCAACCTTCATCAACCATTTTTGTCAACATAAAATTCGAGGTACCATTTAAAACACCTAGAATGCGGGTAACCTTATCTGCTGATAATGAATTAACCAGAGTACGTAAGATTGGAATGCCACCAGCAACAGCAGCTTCGTAATAAAGTGCCACACCTTTTTCTGCTGCCAATGCTTGCAATTCTGCACCATGTACTGCTAACAAATCTTTATTAGCAGTGACAATATGTTTGCCAGCTTCTAAGGCACGTGTAATAAAAGTTTTTGCTGGTTCAATTCGTCCCATTAACTCAACAACAATAGAAATTTCTTTGTCCTGTAAAATATCATCAATCGTAGTAACAAATTGATAGTGATAGCCTGCTGCCAGCAAACGTTCTTTTTCTGCTTCATCTTTAACAAGTACTTTTGAGATTTCAATACTATCTTGTGCAGTTTTCTCAATCTTATCTGTATTTTCTTTCAATAAAAACGGCACACCACTTGCCACAGTACCAAATCCTAATAACGCTATCTTAACTACCATGTACTCTCCTTTGATAAAAGTATTTTTCCTATTATATCAAATATTCTGACTATTTGGCAAAAAATTTGGTATAATGAATGTATTCATAACGACGGAGATAATACATATGAAAAAATCTAGACGTGCTCGGCGACATCAAAGACAAAAAAAGTGGAATATGTTCGCTTTTATAGGAATTTTACTCATTCTCATAACGACTTTTGCTATTTTATTCACTCTATTTCAATCAACATCTAAAGAGAATAGTCATCATCAACAAACAACAGAAGCAAGCTTTGTGGCTTCGAGTACGATATCAAGTGCTAATCAACATCCTGAGATTACTTGGCAAAAGCAAGAAGAGATTATCAAATTCCCTATCTTGATGTACCATGCCATTCATGTTATGGCTCCTGAAGAAGCTGCTAATGCAAACCTGATTGTTGATCCTACTACGTTTGAAAGCCATCTAAAAGCTTTGCAAGATGCAGGTTACTACACACTATCACCTGAAGAAGCTTATAAAGTATTGACTGAAAATGTCCTACCTGTTGGAAAAAAAGTCGTTTGGCTAACCTTTGATGATAGTTTATGGGATTTTTATAGCCACGCCTATCCACTACTGAAACAATATCAGATGAAAGCAACGAATAATGTTATCACTGGTTTTACAGAAAATGGAAACTCCGGCAACCTTACAATAGAGCAAATGAAAGAAATGCACGATCATAATCTTTCGTTCCAAAGCCATACCGTCAATCACCCCGATTTAGAATATAGTACCATTGACACACAAAATAACGAACTTGTTACCTCTAAAACCTATCTTGACACTCATCTATCGCAACAAACCATCGCAATTGCTTATCCAGCTGGACGATATTCTTCAGACACTATTACTCTGACAGAACAAGCAGGATATAAACTAGGTCTAACGACCAATAATGGTCTAGCTTCTGCAAACGACGGACTATTAACACTTAATCGTGTGCGCGTGTTGCCGACTACAACTGCTGAGAGCTTGTTGGCAGAAATTACTCAATAAATCATTTCTTTTACACTAGAAACAAATAAGAGACTGGATAAAAATATCCAGTCTCTTATTTGTTATTTCTCATCAATCACTAAACGAACTTTCTTACCACTTGTTGGAACAGAATAAACAATCGTTCTGATTGCAGAAATTGTACGTCCTTTTTTACCAATCAGACGACCAATATCCGATTGATCCAAATCTAAATGGTATTCTAAAAATTCAGGTGTATCAACGATTTTAATCGTTAAACGTTCAGGTTGTGAAATCAACGGCTTCACAATTGCAATAATAAGATTTTCAATCATGTCCATAAAGTGGTCTCGCTTACTGTTTTCTTATTTTGAGAATTTTGATTCGTGGAATTTTTTCATTACTCCAGCATTTGAAAGAAGGGAACGAACTGTGTCAGATGGTTGTGCACCTTTAGCTAACCACTCAAGTACACGCTCTTCTTTAAGAGTAACTGAATTTTCAGCCAAAAGTGGATTGTAAGTACCAACTGTTTCGATAAAACGACCATCACGTGGAGCGCGTGAATCTGCAACATTGATACGGTAGAAAGGTTTCTTTTTAGAACCCATACGAGTCAAACGAATTTTAACTGCCATTTTGATATTTCTCTTTTCTTATTATTTTTTTATGTTGGTGAAATAGGATAACTATTTATCACGAAAACCATTGTAACAGAATAAAATCTATCTGTCAAGTTTTTTTCTTGACATAACTTCTAAATTTTTTATAGATAAGATTAATGAGTTGCTCCTCCGACAGACTTCACATCTTCTTCGTTAGAATAAGCAACAATCGTTGTTAATGCTACCTTAATGGCTTTAACAATATCATCTAACGACATTGAAGCTACTCCAATTTTACCAACAACTTGCTCTGGTATAAAGGGAATATGGATAAAACCTACTTTAGTCTGATGAAATTTTTTATCCGCCAAATAAAGTGCTTGGTACATGAGGTGATTACACACAAATGTTCCTGCTGTATTGGATACGGAAGCTGGTACACCAACTTTTCGAATCGCTTCTACTATAGCTTTAATTGGTAATGTAGAAAAATAAGCTGGCTGACCATCTTCTCGAATTGAATCATCTATAGGTTGATAACCATTATTGTCAGGAATACTAGCGTCATCTTGATTAATAGCTACTCTTTCAGGTGTTACCTCCGTTCTTCCTCCAGCCTGTCCAATACAAATAACAACATCAGGTCGGTAAAGAGTCATTGCTTCTTCCAAAATTTGAGCTGATTGGTGAAAAACAGTTGGCACTTCTAATTTAATGAGAGTTGCTTCGTCAATACTATCTGGTAATCGCTTTAAAATTTCTAATGATGGATTGATATCATTCCCACCAAATGGATCAAAACCCGTTACTAAAATCTTCATTCATTTTTCTCCCCTAACAAATATTCTCCATAGTGAAACTTTTGATTTGGACGAAGATGGCGCTTTATGCCCAATTCTTCAAAAATAGGATCTCTAAAATGTGCTTTGATAATAATTTTCTCTTTGGCCACTCGCTTTGCTTCATGAAATAAATCCAGTGTTAAACGACTATAATTTGCCATAGTAGACAATCCTGACAAATTCTGAGATTCTGGAATATTCTCTGAGAACATAGGATCAAAATAAATGACATCAAAAGATTGTGGTGTTTGTTCTTTTAAAAAGGATAAACTACCTGTACATTTTGTCCTAATCGATCGCATCGCTTGATTTACTGTCTTATTACCACTATCAAAGTTCTTCAAACCATTGCTAACTAAACAATAAATTATTTCAGAACTTTCGATTGCTGTAACATGGTGCCCTGCACTTGCCATAACAATACTATCAGAGGCCAAACCCATTGTACAATCTAGAATTTGTTTCGGAGCAAGTCCTAATAATTCTAATAATGGATCCTGACCACCAGATTTAATCCGTAATAACGCCGTATCTGGATGAAAAAAGAAAGGATTACTACCTCTTTGTTCTAAAATAAGTTTAGATTGATACACCACCAAAACAGCATCGACACTCTTCAAAAAAGTAGCTATTGACCGTTTCTTACGTTCTACATATTCTATTCCTAACTCTCTTGATAATTCTCTAGCTTGTTCAACGAGATGTATATTCATTCTTAAACTAGTTGTTACAATATATTTCATGGTTTCATTATACCAAAAAGATGACTTCTTATGAAATCATCTTTTAAATAGTTACTAAATAGCCTGTGTAACAAAACTACGACTTTCCAACACTTTTATCATTGCTTCTGCAGTGTCCAAAGCTGTAAAAAGAGGAATTCCCGCTTCAATAGCAGAACTTCGAATTACTTGACCATCTCCATCAGCCACTCGTTTTTTTCCTACAGTATTCACAATCGCTTGTACCTTTCCTGTCCGGACTAAACTTGGAATATCTTTATATTTGGATTCTCCTAATTTACCAACAGGATATACAGATAAACCTTGTTCAGAAAGATAGGAAGCTGTGCCAATGGTTGCAAATAATCCATAACCTAATTCATGAAAACGACGGGCTAAAGCAAGGGCTTCTTCTTTATCCTCATCTGCTATTGTAAATACAACATTTCCAAACTCTTCTAAATGCTGATAACTAGCCTCAAAAGCTTTATAGAGAGCTTTTTCTAGGGTTACATCCGACCCCATGATTTCTCCAGTTGATTTCATCTCAGGTCCCAAAAGACTATCTACTTTTGCTAATTTACTAAATGAAAATACAGGTGCCTTAACATGTACTTGCTTGCTTGCTGGATAGAGACCATCTGAATATCCTAAATCGGTCAGTGATTGTCCTAAAATCAATTTAGTCGCAACTTGAGCCATAGGAATATTGGTTACTTTGGATAAGAATGGTACTGTCCTGCTGGCACGTGGATTGACTTCTATGACATAAACAGTCTCATCCTTAATAACAAATTGTATATTCATCATTCCGACACAATTCAGTCCTACAGCTAATCGCTTAGTATAGTCCGCAATTATATCTTGAATATGTCGTGACAAGGTTTGTGGAGGATAAACAGCCATAGAATCTCCCGAGTGAATCCCTGCACGCTCAATATGTTCCATAATTCCTGGAATTAAGACATCTTTTCCATCTGAAATAGCATCCACTTCACACTCACGTCCAATAATATAAGAATCAACTAATACAGGATGTTCTGGAGAAGCTTTTACAGCTGTTCGCATATAAGAACGCAAATCAGCTTCGTTCTCAACAATTTCCATAGCACGTCCTCCTAAAACATAAGAAGGACGCACTAGTACTGGAAAACCAATATTACGAGCTGCTTCAACCGCTTCTTCTTCATTGGTAGCAGTTTGACCTGGAGATTGAGGAATCTCTAAGCTCTTTAAAGCTTTTTCAAATAATTCCCTATCCTCAGCTCGATCTAAATCAGCAACCTGCGTACCTAGTATCGAAATACCTGCTTTCGCTAATGGTTCCGCTAAATTGATAGCTGTTTGACCTCCAAATTGAACAATGACCCCTTTAGGTTGCTCCAAATCAATTACATTTAAAACATCTTCCAATGTTAAAGGTTCAAAATATAGTTTATCCGATACTGAAAAATCTGTTGAAACCGTTTCAGGATTTGAATTCATAATGATTGCTTCATAACCAGCTTCTTGAATAGCTTTTACCGAATGAACAGTTGCATAATCAAACTCAACCCCTTGACCAATACGAATCGGACCAGATCCTAAAACAAGAACTGATTCTTTCTTGGAACGTATCGATTCATTTTCCCATTCATATGTTGAATAAAAATACGGTGTAGATGACTCGAACTCTGCTGCACAAGTATCAACCATTTTATAAACTGGTAAAATCATCTGTTCTTTACGAAACTGACGAATAGCATTTTCTGTTGTTTCCCACAGTTCTGCAATCTTTCGATCTGAAAAACCATATTTTTTGGCTTTTTTTATACTATCGCTATGATTGCGATGAGTTGCTAATTCCTGTTCAATCTCAACAATATGTAATAGTTTGTCTAAGAAAAAGATATCAATTTTTGTTAATTGAGCAAGTTCTTCAATGGTATAACCACGTCTGATTGCTTCTGATAGATAAAAAAGTCGGTCATCTTGTGCTTTAACAATTTTTTCAACTAATAAATCATCTGTTATCTGACACAATTCAGGAATTTCATTATGATAGACGCCAATTTCTAAGGAACGGCAAGCTTTTAACAAACTTTCTTCGATATTACGACCAATTGCCATCACTTCCCCAGTCGCTTTCATCTGCGTTCCTAAACGGCGTTCTCCCTTTTCAAATTTATCAAACGGAAAACGTGGTATCTTTGCAACAACGTAATCCAAGGTTGGTTCAAACATAGCATAGGTTGTCCCCGTAACCGGATTCATCATCTCATCTAGCGTTAAACCAACAGCAATCTTAGCAGCTAACTTAGCAATAGGATAGCCTGTTGCTTTTGATGCCAAAGCTGATGAACGGGAGACACGAGGATTGACCTCTATCACATAATATTTAAAACTATTAGGATCTAAAGCCAGCTGCACATTGCAACCACCTTCAATTTTCAAGGCTCGAATAATTTTCAAACTAGCATCACGTAACATCTGATGTTCAACATCCGATAGAGTTTGTGTTGGAGCAAATACAATAGAGTCTCCTGTGTGGATACCAACAGGATCAAAATTCTCCATGTTACATACTACCAAAGCGTTATCAGCAGCATCACGCATCACTTCATATTCAATTTCTTTGAAACCAGCAATAGAACGTTCAATCAAACATTGAGTAACCGGCGATAACTTAAGGCCGTTTTCTGCAATCTCTTGTAGTTCCTCTTTATTATCACACATACCTCCACCAGTTCCTCCTAGTGTAAAGGCTGGACGAACAATCACAGGATAGCCAATTGTATTGGCAAATTCTAAAGCTTCTTCAACCGTTGTGACAATTTTTGACTCTGGAATAGGCTGGTTTAGTTCTTCCATAAGCTGCTTAAACAAATCGCGATCTTCTGCTCGATCAATGGCCGAAAGCTTCGTTCCCAGCAACTCTATACCAAGTTCTTCAAGAATACCAGCTTTTGATAATTCCATTGCCATATTCAATCCTGTTTGACCACCTAGTGTTGGTAAAAGAGCATCTGGACGTTCTTTTCTCAAAATACGTGTTACAAATTCCAGTGTAATTGGTTCAATATATACCTTATCTGCAATTTCCTTATCTGTCATAATCGTTGCTGGATTTGAATTGACAAGCACCACGCTATAACCTTCTTCTTTTAAGGCTAAACACGCTTGGGTGCCTGCATAATCAAATTCAGCTGCTTGACCAATCACGATCGGTCCAGAACCAATCACCATAATTTTTTGAATATCTGTACGTTTTGGCATAACTACGCTCTGTCAGGACACTATGTAGACATCAATAACATAAATGATTTCCAAGAAAAACATTATGTGCTAGAATATCTAACTCACATCTTCTTTAAATGATGTAAGTCCAGTCCTTTTCTCCTTTCTTCATTTGTTACATCGCTGTGCAACATTAAACAAATTTCCCTAACAACAATTCACACCACTATCTTGTACCATGTTTAAACGAAATCATCAAATCCAGAAATTCATCAAAGAGATAGCTAGCATCGTGAGGACCTGGTGCAGCATCTGGATGGAATTGAACTGAAAACCCTGGATAATATTTGTGGCGTACACCCTCTACAGATCGATCATTGATTTCTTCATGTGTAATCATTAAACAGTCTGGCAACTCTTCACGGGATACAGCATATCCATGATTTTGACTAGTAAAATCAACACGACCTGTAGCAATTTCGCGAACAGCATGATTAAAACCTCGATGTCCAAATTTCATTTTATAGGTTTTCGCACCATTCGCTTTTGCAAATAACTGATGCCCCATGCAAATACCAAATAGTGGTATTTTACCTAGAATACCTCGAATCATATCTAGAGCTTCTGGCACATCATCAGGATTACCAGGACCATTTGACAGCATCACACCATCTGGATCTAACTCCAATATTTCTTCAGCACTTGTATCATAAGGCACAACCGTTACATTACAGGAGCGTTTAGCTAATTCACGTAATATAGAATGTTTGAGCCCAAAATCTACCAAAATAACACTAAGACCTGTTCCCGGAGCAGGATAAGGTGTTCTGGTAGATACTTGATGAATATGATCAGTTGGAAGTACTGTTGCACGTAATTGGTCTGTCAAATGTTCAACAGAATCTCCTATATTGGCTAGAGTTGCTTTCATAGTACCTTGCTGACGGATCAATTTTGTTAACGCACGCGTATCAATTCCTGAAATGCCAGGAATCTTTTTAGCTTTTAAAAATTCATCTAGTGTCAGTTGATTACGCCAATTACTAGCTCTACGACTCCATTCACTAACCACAACTCCTTTACAAGTTGGAAAGATAGATTCGTAATCGTCCCTATTGATACCATAATTTCCTATCAAAGGATATGTAAAAGTCAAAATTTGACCATTATAGGATTGATCTGTTATTGATTCTTGATAACCAGTCATACCAGTTGAAAAGACCAGTTCACCTGTTACTTCTAAATCTGCACCAAATGCTTCACCTTCAAAGATTGTTCCATCTTCTAAAATTAAACGTCTTTTTTTTGACATAACTTCCTTTCCGTTGACTCTCACAGGAGTCCTTTAACGCGTCTCTACTACTTCTTTCCACTTACAATTGCTTCTAAAATAGCCATACGCACAAACACTCCATTTTGCATTTGTCGTACAATACGAGATTTTGGAGCTTCTACCAGCTGTCCGTCAATTTCCACACCTCTATTAACTGGAGCTGGATGCATAATAATAGCTGTATCTTTCAATCGTTTATAGCGTTCTTCTGTCAGTCCATATAGGTTGTTGTAGGTTTCTTTTAAAAATCCTCCATCCCCATCATGTCGTTCATGTTGTACACGAAGTAACATGAGCACATCTACCCTGTCGACAATCTCATCTATTGTTACATGTTTACCATATACATCAAATTCTTTCAAATACCATTCCTCTGGACCAGCAAAAAACAAATCAGCACCTAATCGTTTCAGAATTTGCATATTTGACTTAGCCACACGAGAATGTGTAATATCTCCTGCGATAGCTATTTTTAGACCTTCAAACGTACCAAATTCCTCATAAATCGTCATTAAATCCAATAAAGATTGACTCGGATGCTGACCCGAACCATCACCACCATTGACAATAGCTGTCTGAATCGTAGAACTTGCTATCAATGGTTTATAATACTCTACTTCCGAATGTCGAATAACGCAAATATCTACACCTAGAGCTGACATGGTCAAAATAGTATCGTACAGGGTTTCTCCTTTATTGACTGAACTTGTCCTAGCATCAAAATCAATCATTTCCATATTCAAGCGTAGCTCGGCCATTTCAAATGATTTATGTGTTCGAGTTGAATCTTCAAAGAATAGATTTGAAACATAGTACTTCTGTTTGAATGCAGCTTTCTCTCCATTTTTAAACTCAATTCCACGCTGGATAAGTCCCAAAACTTCCTCATTAGAAAGTGATTCCATCGTAACTAGGTGCTGAAGTGAAACTCTACCATTTTCCATTCCCAAGATGCTACCTACCTTTCATTACATAAATCTATAAACAACAGTTCATTAAATCCATCAACTACAAATGTTCTACTAAAAGAACAGCATCTTGACCATCAATTTCTGTCATATGAACAATAACTTCCTCTGTACGACTTGTTGGAATGTTTTTTCCGACATAGTCTGCTCGAATGGGTAACTCCCTATGACCACGATCTACCAAAACGGCAAGACTGACGCGTGCTGGACGTCCTAGAGATACCACATTGTCAATAGCTGCTCGAATAGTCCGACCTGTATATAGAACATCATCTACTAAAACGACATCTCGATCGTTCACATCTGCAATCATACTAGTTGTATCTTCCTCTACTTTTACATCATCTCGAAACGGCTTGGTATCCAATTCACCTAATGGTACATCTATCCCTTCCAACTGCTTCAATCGTTCCTGAATTCTCTTAGCAATAAAGACACCTCGCGTCTTAATACCAGCAAGAACAATGTTATCCAAATTTTTATTACGCTCAATAATTTCATATGTGATACGCGTAATAGCTCGTTTCATCGTTACATCATCAACAATCTCTTTAGTCTTCATAAAGCCTCCATTATTAAATATAGAAAAAAGTCTCCCTTTAAGGAGACTATGAAAATATCGGATTAGTATAGACTAACCTGATTCACACATGACTCCTTATCTGCCTCTCTGGACAGGTATTAAAGGACTGTTGGAATCAGTATATCATACTTTTTATCCTCTGACAAATAGTACTTGTAAAAATCAATTATCTTTCGGATTTTTCTTTATGGACTTTATATGGTATTGATTTAATACCATATAAAACATAGCCGAAAAATAGATAGGCAATAAAGATTACACCTGCATACATTAGAACATATTCCCAACCATACTTAGGAACATTTAAAAAGAAATAAGCAAAGGGACTATCTTTCGCCTTTGGAATGGGAATTTTAAGGAAAAAACCATTAACAAGAGCAAATAGCATATAGAAAACCGGTAAAACCGTCCACCAAATTGGATCAAACCACTTATACTGTTTTTGACAATCAACTATAAGAGTATCTAATAAAAAATAAAGTGGAACGATGTAATGACAAAGCATATTTTCTACTCGCCAAAAATTTTCTGCTAAAGGAGCAAGCATGAGGTGATAAACGACACAAGTAATCATAATAGACATCGTAACCGCCGCTTTCAATCGTAAAAAACGAGTATTTTGTAGATTGAATTGTTGCAGCATGGCATAAAGCATGTAGACCGAAAAAATAGATACCAAGAGATTGGATTGCACAGTATAGTACATGAGCATCCCTATACCGTACTTAACGATTTCAAGAACAGTTCCTGTAATGGCTAAAACTGTCAATAAACAACGACTGTAAAATAAAATACTTTTATGTTTCATACTATCCTTTCATAAATGGGAAAGGGAGCAGAAGATAAAGTGATGCTTATGAAATAATCACCTTATTCTCCTACTCCCAAGCAGTTGACAAAACTTACTCAACTGCCTCCCTAAAAATGACCAACTAAAACTGATGCTTTAGCTATATCATGATTAAATTTTCTTAACAAATTCTGATTTAAGTTTCATGGCACCAAAACCATCAATTTTACAATCGATATTATGATCGCCCTCAACGATACGAATCCCTTTTACACGTGTTCCTTGTTTTAAATCCTTAGGAGCACCTTTTACTTTTAAGTCTTTAATGAGCGTAACAGTATCACCATCAGACAAACGATTTCCATTTGCATCAAGAGCGATAATTCCCTCTTCTTCTACTGCATCTGCTGGGTTCCATTCATAAGCACACTCTGGACACACCAAAAGAACTCCGTCTTCGTAAACATACTCAGAAGTGCATTTGGGACAATTTGGTAAAGTTTCCATTTTTATTCTCCTTCAATTGTTCATGTTCTAGTATAGCATGTGTTTGAAAAATGAGCAAGGTGATAAGAAGCACGTTATTTTCCACTCTCACGAAGTTGCTCCAACGTTTCTTGAAAAATAGTCGGTATTTCCGCCGTAAATTCAACCATTTCCCCTGTACTAGGATGAGTAAATCCCAGTGTTCTTGCATGGAGAAATTGACCATGTCCTTTCAATGTCTTACGTGGACCGTAAGATATATCTCCTGCAATAGGATGACCAATATAAGCCATATGAACACGAATTTGATGTGTACGCCCGGTTTCCAATGTCAACTCAAGCAATGTATAATCACCAAATCGCTCTAAAACTTCAAAACGTGTTATAGCTTCTTTTCCTTTAGCAGTAACAGCCTGTTTTTTGCGATCTTTTTCAGATCTACCAATAGGTGCTTCTATTTTTCCGCGATCATTTGGTACATTCCCATGCACAAGAGCCCAATATTTACGCAATGGTTTTTTGGCTTTTAACTCCTCTGCTAATTTTATATGTGCCACATCATTTTTAGCAATCATGAGTAAACCAGAAGTATCCTTATCAATTCGATGAACAATACCTGGACGGAGAACTCCATTTATACCAGATAAATCTTTGATATGGCGCAGCAAAGCATTGACTAACGTACCCGATGTATGTCCCGCAGAAGGATGAACGACCATGCCCTGAGGCTTATTGACAACTGCTACATCTTTATCTTGATAAAGGATTTCGATAGAAATATCCTCTGCAACATACTCAACTTCCTCAACTTTGGGTAGTTGATACGTGATGACATCTCCTACTTGGACAATGTACTTTGCTTTTTTTATCTCTCCATTAACCAAGACTTGCCCTGTCTTGATTTGCTCATTAGCAACTGTTCGTGATAATTCTGTCAAATCCGCCACTGCCTTATCCAAACGCACTCCACTTACTTTAACTCTTACTTCCATCATTCTCTTCTTTCAATATACAAATTAACAAGCACAGCACTCCTACAGTTAGATAACTATCTGCCATATTAAAGATAGGAAAATTGATAAAGTCAAAATGGAACATATCCACCACATAGCCCAATCTCAAACGATCAATAAAATTCCCCAAAGCACCGGCTATCATTAAAGATAAACTAAATAAAAGCCACATACTACCTTTATTATTCTTAACATAGTAAACAATAAGACCTGTCACTACCACTATTGTTACAATGATAAAAAACCACTGTTGGTTTTGTAACATAGAATAAGCTGCACCATAATTTCTCAGATAAGCTAAACTCATAAAATTAGGAATAAAATCCTGAACCATCCCCAATGGTATATGTTCCACAGTCCAAAATTTTACTATTTGATCTATCACAATCAAAACTACTATCAGCAGCGGAAAACCAATCTTACGCATTTTTCTCCTTTTTTCTATCAAAATAAGCCTGCATTGTTTCAACAAAATCATGAGCACAAGCACTTAACTCATCATTAGCACGTTTTACATACACCATGCGGTTGTCTACCTTCCCTTTAAAAGGAATAACTGTAATACCATTGACACTCTCATCATCTAAATAACCTGAACCCGTTGCATACGCATCTGTGCGCTCTAAAATACCGTTTAAAGTAGCTCGATCTGTTACATCAAATACTACTGAGGAATCAGATGTATCAATTAAATTTTCAGAATAGTATAAATAAGCTTCTTTTTCTTGGGTAAAACGTACTGTTGGCAAACCGACCAAATCCTCTGCCTCAATTTCTCTTTTAGTTGTCAAAGGATGGTTTTCTCGAAGATAAATATGAGTTTGAAATGTTGATAATTCAACAGCTTGCAAGTGAAGTTTGTCCAACTTTTGCATAATACCTTTCGTATTTCTGTCATTCAAATAAATAATTCCAAGCTCACTATAGCCTTGCGCTACTTCATCCAAAATCTGTACTGTTGTTGACTCAAAAATTCGGAAATGTGGATATTGAGGATGTTGGCGGGAAAATTCTGTCATCAAAGGAGGAAGGAAATCATAATGCTGACTGGAAATCGAAAATACCTTTTCTCCTTCATCAGATTGCAAATATAGATGTTCAAACTGATCAAAATTTTTTACAATTGTTTGAGCTTTCTCATAAAATTCCATTCCTTTTTGTGTCAAAAACGTACCCGAACTTGTGCGACTAAAAAGTTGAAATCCCAATTCTTTTTCTAGTTCGCGAATAGAGATGGATAGACTTGGTTGAGACACATACATCTTTTCTGCCGCTTCTCGAAACGTTCCACTATTGGCTATTGCCATCACATACCGTAATTGTTGAATATTCATATATCATTCCTTTAAAACCTACTCCTTTCATTATAACAAAAAAAGTAGGTTTTGCCGATAATCCTACTCTTTCCGTAAATAAACAATTTTCGTTTGTTCAACAAAACCTAGATTTTTATATAATCTCAAAGCTCTCGTATTTGTTTTTTCAACTGCTATTTGAAAACTTTTCTGATTTTTTACACTCAAATCATTAATGATATATTTTACTAAAGTAGATCCCAAACCTTTCCCCCTAAATGGCTCAGAAACTGCTAAACTATACAAATAATTATATTTCGTTGAGAGATCTACAGTACACGAAGCTATAACCTCTCCATCTTTTTCCATAACATACAATAAACTATGCTCATCGTAAATTGCTTCCTGTGCATACTGCCTACTAGTTTCTAGTGAAGTTTTAAAAGCATGTGATTGAAACCGAGCGATAACCTCAATCTGTTGAGAAGATGCTTGGGCAACATTTACATTAGGCAAGTCAGTTATATCAAAATAGTGTGGCTCTCTAAAAAGCCATGTCTCATATTCGACCTCTTCTACAAGCTGCATATTGGCTAAAAATCTAGGATTTTTGTCTAAAAATATTTGTTCTGTTACAAAAAGTGGACCTAGTAACTGATACTCTGCTTGAATAGCATAGAAATATTCTAACAAAGCTGTCGCTATTCCTTTTCTACGTTCATCTGGTGTGACGATGATACTGACTTCAGCAGGATCATTCTTATCATCAGAATAGATGCATAACAGTCCCACTAATTGCTCATCTTGATAAGCTAATATAAAAGCAGGCATCTCCTTATTAAAATTAAGCATATTAGATAGATAGGGTTGTCTATGAGTAGCATCCACTTTCTGACAAATATCACTCAAATAATGACATTGTTTTACTTCAATTGAAGATAATTGTTTTCGAGTCTTTATGATATAATGTTTCATCATTCTTTTCTATATATTACTTGTTGAGTTTTCAAAAAAGAACTACCAATTTATCACTTGGTAGTTCTCTTCAGATTATTTCGCAACTGGGTAAACAGATACTTGTTTCTTATCGCGACCTTTACGCTCAAATCGTACAACACCCTCTACTTTAGCGTAAAGAGTATCATCTCCACCACGACCTACATTAAGACCTGGGTAGATTTTTGTTCCACGTTGACGATAGAGAATTGAACCGCCTGATACAGTTTGACCATCAGCAGCTTTCGCACCAAGACGCTTAGCTTGTGAGTCACGACCGTTTGACGTTGAACCTCCACCTTTTTTGTGGGCCATAAATTGCAAGTTAGCAAGATTCAAGTTTAACATATGTTATTCCTCCGAATTTCTGTAATGATTGTTTCAAGCTACGCTCTTAAGCATTGATAGCATTGATAACAACTTTTGTGTAAGGTTGACGGTGACCTTGTTTACGGTGACTACCTTTTTTAGGTTTGTACTTGAAGGTAACAACTTTCTTCTGTTTCCCTTGTTTTTCAACAGTACCAACAACAGTAGCACCAGATACAAGTGGAGTACCCACTACAGTTTTTTCACCACCGACAAGAACTACTTCTTCGAAAGTTACTTCTTGACCTGCTTCAACGTTCAATTTTTCAACGTAGATAGCTTGACCGACTTCAACTTTAACTTGTTTGCCGCCAGTTTTAATGATTGCGTATGTGCTCATTATGCACCTCCTATGAAGATATGGGAATGTATCCCTATTTTTTGTGAAGACTCGCCTAGTACCGTGGGTACAAAACCACTTAAACGGTAATCGTGCGGTTGCACAGGTGTGCATAGTCAACACTCCTATTATAACAAAATCACCTGCAAATGCAAGTGATTTATATAAGAATTTTAATTATTACATTTCAAATGCTTCACTCACCTGTTTATTAGGCAAGAAAAGAGAGAGAAGAATTCCTATAATGGCCGGTAGCAACCATGCAAGAGATTGATCTGCTAGTGGTAACAGTGCTATAAGCTGTGACACTTCTTCCCAGCCAAACTGCTTAGCCAACACTTCTAAAAATGCCAACACAGTCACTACTCCTACAGTCAACTGCATTCCATACACAGATAAAGGGAGTAATTTATTAACAATGGTAATCAAAACAATACAAATCGTAATAGGATACAAAATTAGAAGGACTGGTAAAGAGAACTGAATAATGGTGTTCAATCCCAAATTAGCAATCCCAAATCCTATCAAAGTAAACACAGTTGCATACACTTTATATGGTAATCGTGGAAAACGATCTGCAAAAAATTCAGCACTCGATACAATCAAGCCTGCTGTTGTTGTAAAGCAAGTCATCACAACCATTACAGCTAAAAACAATTGAGCACTTGGTCCAAAAATAGCCTGAGTAGCTTGCGATAAAACATATACGCCTTTATTAGTATCAGAAGCTAATACATCTGCTGGAACTGGAAAATGATTACCAAGAAACGCTAATCCGATATACAATGCAGAAAAAGCTATCGCAACAATCATACCGACTATCCAAATTGTAGTTAAGTATTCTTTTTTACTAGAAAAACCAAGTTTCTTAAGAGTATTTACCGCTACAACACTAAATGCAATAGCAGCTAAAGCATCTAGTGTATTGTATCCTTCTATAAAACCGCTTCCTAAAGCCTTACTTGCTGAAAAAGTTTCTGCTGCGGGTAAAGAACTAGCTGCTCCGTATTTTCCGACACCAAGAACAACCAAGATAACAATTAAGATAGCAAAAACAGGGGTTAATATGCGACCAATACTATCTAAAATTTTTGATGGATTCAATGCAATGAGATAAGCCGCTAAAAAATATGCAGCTGTGAATACTAACAACCATAATTGAATGTTCGTACCACCCAACATTGGAACAATACCTACTTCAAAGGAAGTTGTTGCAGTACGTGGAATGGCAAAGAAAGGACCAATCGCCAAGTATAAAATAACCAAATAAATTGTTGCATAACTAGGAGAAATCTTGCGCGAAATCTCATAGATATATCCTTTAGGATTGAGAGTTCCCACAATCAAAGCAACGACAGCAATCCCTACACCTGATACAACAAAACCTAAAATCGCTGGCCAAAAATTTTCTCCCGATAAAACACCAAGAGCTGGAGGAAATATCAAATTTCCTGCTCCGAAAAACATCCCAAACAGAAGAAGACCTGTTAATGCTCCTTTTTTCATACTATATCTCCTTTTTCTTTATGAAAAACAATTCTATCAATAATTACTAAGATTGTCAAACTGTATTTACAACAAATATGAAAATATCCATGCAGATATTACTTGCATGGATAGTGTATCTCTCTTCCTTCATCGCACAAATAAAATATAGGATACTAGACTATAACAAGTCATTTATCAAGTGATCAAGATCGTCTGTTACTATTTCTTTAGAGCTTATATTTGTTGTCGTCATACCCGCAATCGCTCGCTCTATCAGTCCATCTACATCCATTCTAGCTTCGTATTGTTCTACGTTATGTAATTTAGGATTTGTTTTGGGACGATCTGGAGCAAATATAGTACAACAGTCCTCAAAAGGTCTGATAGAAATATCAAAAGTATCGATTTTCTGAGCGATCTCAATAATATCTAGCTTATCCATTGTAATAACAGGTCTGATAATTGGCGTAGAAGTTACTTCATTGATTGCCTGCATAGACTCTAGTGTCTGACTAGCTACTTGTCCAAGACTTTCACCATTGATAATCACGCGCCCTCCACGTAATTCACGCACACGATCAGAAATTCGAAGCATGAAACGACGCGTCAATGTCATCAGATAAGCTTCTGGGGCTTTAGCCTTGATTTCCTCTTGAATTTCAGTAAGCGGAACCTCTATAAAAGTAATCTGACCACCAAAGGCTGTTAGTTTCCTTGTCAAATCTTGAGCTTTCTTCAGTGATCCAGCACTTGTATAAGGAGGACTAGCAAAATGTAGAGCTTCAATTTCTACACCGCGTTTCAAAGCCAAATAACCTGCTACAGGAGAATCTATCCCCCCAGACAACATTAATATCCCTTTACCAGATGTTCCAACAGGTAATCCTCCAGCTCCTTTAACCTCCCCATAGGAAATATAAGCTGCATCCTTACGAATCTCGACACGAAGTGTAATATCTGGGGACTTCATTTGTACCTGAACATGCGGAATGGCTGTAAAAACAGCATCACCCAAAACTTGATTCAAATCTCGACTATCCAATTCAAAATCGTGATCACTTCGACGTGCAGCAATTTTAAAAGTCATTCCCTCCTTATAAATCTGTTTCATAATATCTTGTACTGCTGTTTTCAAAGCTGGTACAGACTTATCAACTTTATAGGACGGAGCAAAGTTTTGAATGCCAAAGATTTTCTGTAATGACTTAGATACCGCTTGATAATCTGCACCGTTGAGATATACATGTCCTCTGTCACGATCAAAATAAACTGTAACTTCTGGATATACAGATAAAACATGCTTTACATTATTGCGAAGTATATTCACAAATCTCATTTTGTTTTTGCCTTTGGTTGATAATTCGCCATAGC
The DNA here is from genome assembly GCA_029593505.1 of Streptococcus suis. Taxonomy (GTDB): domain Bacteria; phylum Bacillota; class Bacilli; order Lactobacillales; family Streptococcaceae; genus Streptococcus; species Streptococcus suis_AG. The sequence goes on along the minus strand of JAKTNI010000001.1, from coordinate 492,160 downwards.
GAATCATAATTTCTGAATAATTCATCCTACCTTACTTTCTGTGTTTTCTTATAAATCTGCTTAAAAATCGTTAGAAATTGTTCAATTTGTTCCATAGTATTGCTTTCATCCAAACTAAGACGAACGGCTGTTTGAGCAATTTTTTGTGGTACTCCCATTGCTAGTAAAGTTCCCGCAGGATTGCCAATTTTAGAGGAACAAGCTGAGGTCGTTGAAATATAAATCTCGTACTCTTCAAAAGCATGAACAAGCACTTCACCTCGAATATTTTTGATGCCAAAAGTGAGGATATTGGGTACAAAATGTTCCATTTCTGAAAATATCACAACATCATCATATTTCAACAATTCTTCCCTAAGAATCTGCTTCATAGCATACAAGCGTTTCCTGCCTTCTGTTGCTTTATCCAAGTTAAGTCGAAGAGCTTTTGCAGTCGCCGTTATTCCTGCAACATTCTCTGTTGTGGAGCGTCTGTCACTCTCTTGTCCACCTCCAGTCAAAAGTGGCATAATTTTTTTGCCAGACTTAATATAAACAAATCCAACACCTCTGACAGAATGAAACTTATGGCCTGAAAAAGTTGCAAAATCCACTCGTTCTGTTAAAAAATCCTCGATTGGTAGCTTACCTATAGCTTGAACAGCATCTACATGAAAAGAAATACTTAGTTTGTCTTTCAATAGTTGGCTAATTGCTTGAATCGGCTGGATAGATCCAATCTCATTATTGACTGCCATGATCGAAATCAATATCGTATCTGGTCGAATCAACGTCTTTAAAATTTCTACATCTACCATTCCCTTATCATTAACTGGAGCTAAATCTACTTCAAATCCTTGAGTTTTTAGCCATAAAGCAGATTCTTTGACAGCAGGATGTTCAATAGCAGAAACAATGATATGTTTCCCTAAATAAGAACGCTCAAATGCAACTCCTTTGATAACCCAATTATCTCCTTCTGTACCTCCTGATGTGAAAAAAATCTCCTTGCTACTCTTTCCTAATAATTCTGCAATTTGCTTGCGTGAAGCTTCCAAAATTCGTGTGGATTGACTACCTAGTTTATGTAAACTAGAAGGGTTACCCCAAATTTTAGTAGCAACTTCTGTATAGGTCTGTAACACTTCTGGATAAACCTGCGTTGTCGCCGCATTGTCAAAATAAATCATTCTTTTGATTCCTTATTATATTTCATAATCGTTGACTTATTGTGTCAGACACAATGTCAATAGCTAGTCTAAATTAAAACGCCAAAGTTCTAAAGACAGTACACCATCTTTATAACCACCTTCTGCTTTATCAATAGTTTTTCCAAGAAAACTATAATCGTGTTTACTGTGACTTCCTAGAAGAGCATTGTAATACTCATCCAATTCTATTTGCCTTTCTGCTTGCAAATCAGATAACAATTGTTGGAAATCATCAGGCTCAACATTTGCTGGTGCTTGAACTGATAAATAACACTCCTTTGAATCTATTTTAAAAGAAAGATCAAACTGATTCAAATCATTTTCTAAAAAGTAACTAATAATTTCTTTCATAATTCGTGTTGCTTTATTTTTTTCATTCAACATAATTTATTTACCCTTCTTTCGTTTTCCAAATGTATGTTCTTGTAAGTGTTCAATGATTGGAAATAAAAAACTAGCTACAAATCCAGCAGTAAAACCGTTATTGTATAAATTAAAACCAGCATGAAGACTAAATACAGTTGACACAAGATTATAATGCAAAAATCCTGCTACGCAACCATAAATAGAACCATAAAAACCAGCAATCGGTGCAAGACCATTGCCGAATAATAGTGTCGTAATAAAGCGTGTATCAGTAATAGACTGCCCAAGTAACAAAGCTGCTGCTAAAATACCTACTGAAATAGGAACACTATTTCTAATATGGACACCGAACGCACTAAAACCATAACAAGTCAACAAACCACCAAGAACAGGACCATTGACTGTCTGACCTGTTAATAAAATAATCAATAGATAGATGCCTCCAGTAATTGTCATATTTAACAATGCCGTATGTATGCCATATTTAGCAATAAAATCATCAGGTAATCGACCTGAACTAGTCAACAGCTTTGGATACTGTTTCATAGCAGACGGTAATTCTCTGACAGCAAAAAGAGCTAAAAACAACCAAATACAGATAAAATAGAGAGCCGGATAGATACTTGGTGTATCTAGTAGTATGACAACAGAAGAGATTACCCAGTTAAAATACGGAAACAACAATAAGGCAAACATACCAATCATCCCTGTCGTAAAACCATAGTTGTATAATGATAAACCATTATGAAATTTTAGATAATGTTCTGCTAAAGGAGGAGCAATAAATCCTAATAGCAATCCAATTACAATAGCCAATAGAATAGAGTAAACCGTCACTCCATGATGAATGGCAATAATCGAAACAATTGGTGCCGTTGCCGTAGCAAATAAGCTGACCGTAGTATACACCTTATAAGATTGTCCAGTCCAGCGTGCATACAAACTAACTCCAAGTAGAATAGGAATGATATTTAATAAATGAGTACCAAAAAACGAATGTCCAACAAAAGTTCCGATTGCCGCAACCTGTAATCCATTGATTTTGGATAGGTTATTTCGTTCCATTAAAAAATAGGCCACAAAAAAATGCATAGCTGTATTTAAAAAAGTAGCAGAAAAACCAGCAATCGCGAAAAAATCTTGCAATAAGTTTGTCTCACGAGATATAATTTTCAGATAATTTTGTAACATTTCCCCTTTATCTGGCATCATACCTGCATAAGCTAAAGTAAACAATCCGATTAGTAAAATAAAAGTTTTACGTTGAAATGAAATAGATTTTATTGTCAAAAGTAGTTCACAAGCTCCTCTATAAAATATAACTATCTCATTTAATTATAGCATATGACAGTAAGAGTTTCCATCATATGACTTACGACAACAAGTCAAATCTTACTCATACCAACAAAATAATGCAAATAGCAAAGAGTACGTTCAATAGACAGCTTCTATATAAAAAAGAAGTTAGATAACACATCTAACTTCTAATATCATAAATAGTTCAAAAAATCTATTACACTTTAGTTTCACCAATAAAGGTAATCATTTCATCGAGCACCTCCTTACTGTCTGTAACAAGTAAGTATGCATCATTCCCTTGTAGTTCTGCAAAAGCATCTGGCATGCGCTTCACCACTTTTAGATGGTTTGCGTATTTCTGTCTGATTTCCTCAGCAGCATGGACATATTCTGTCGTATCTCGACGAGTTGCCACTAAACAATATTGGGGATCAAAGAGACGTTCTTCACCCTCCTGTCCAATGACAACATTTGCATAATCCCGAAATAGATCAATGGAATGAGCATAATTATAAGCTTCAACTGTAAACCCACCAGCTATACGATTATTGTATTCAATAGCAATATAGTCTTTTCCGTCTTTAAAAAACTCAATATGGAAAAAACGCTCTTTCATTCCGAATGCTTTGATAATTGCACGACCATACTTGACTAATTTGGGATCCAGTTCTTTCTCTATATAATAAGCATTATCTTTTTTACTTTGTAATAGCTCAAATGGTGTGTGAACATAGGTTAAACCTGATTCAAATACAACATTTCCCTTACTATCTATCATACCATCGTAGGTAGTAATGATGCTCGAATTTACAAATTTCTCAAAAAAGTAAATCGTTTCACCATCCCACTCTCTTTTAAAATTCTCTATGTCTGCCTGCTTAGTCAATTTAAAAGTACCTGATGCGCCAACACCATTGTCTGGCTTAGCAATCATAGGAAATCCGATTTTTTTAACGGCTTTTTCAATATCTTTTTCACTTTTTACTACAAGACCTGATACCACAGGTACGCCAGCCTTTGTAAAGTATTTTTTCATTTCAGACTTAAACTTCGTCTTTTTTAAATGAGTAGGTTTAGCACCAAAGATATTAAATTGCTCACGAAGAATAGCATCTGATTCCAACCAGTGTTCATTGTGCGACTCAACTCGGTCAATTGGTCCATGTTTGTATATAAGAAATGCGACTGCACGCTTCACTTCATCTACGTTCTCAAGATCTTCTACTCGAAAATATTCTGTTAAAGCATGACGGAGTTCGTCAGAAAGGTGCTCATAAGGCTCTTGACCGATACCAAGAACTGTAACTCCCTCTTTTTTAGCTAATTCAACCGTAAAAGGTTGGAAATTTTCTGGATAAAAAGGTGAAATAACAAGATAATTCATATGCAACTTCCTTTCTTACAAACCGATTGTATGGAGGAAAAATGGCATTTGCTTTCTCCACCATACCCAATCATGAGCTACATCTGTTCCCCATGTATCAAACCAAGCTGGAATATTCTTCTCTTCAAATGCACATTTCAAATTATAGAACGAGTCTAATCCATCCTGCTCCCAATCTCCCAAACCAGTACAAACAATAATATCAGCCTGTCGGTATCGCTCAATAAACCAACCATCATTTTGGTTCCAAATATAATCAGCTGGAGAGTTCTGATACACAACATCATCATAACCATAATCTTGATTATTATTGAAATAGCGAGCATCGTAGATACCCGAAAGAGCAATCACTTTGGTAAAGACATCTGGATGTTGCAAAAAGAAATTAAGTGCGTGATAGGCTCCCATTGAACAACCTGTAGTCATCATACCATCAAACCAACCAGTTTTATGTTTAATAAACGGGATAGCTTCTTCAATTACATAACGTTCATAATTTCGGTGTGCTTCTGCTTTATCATGAATAGACTTCCAATCTGCCAGCCAACTTTCACTATCATAACTCGTTAGCGTAAAAAATTGTACATGTCCGGCTTCGATAGAGCCTCGACAAGCTTCAATCATACCAAAATCAGCATACTCATTATAAGAGCCTCCAGATGAAGCAAATACAACCACTGGAATACCAGCATGTCCATAACGATTTACATTCATTTCACGACCAATATTTCCTGACCAATGACTTAAAAATTCTACATGCATAACGATCCTCCCTTTTATTTTATCTAACGAATTATGACCAATGTTCACTCAAAAAACGTAGACAATCTGGTAAATATTTCGCCCACGCTTCTTCATTGTGAACAGCACCGGAAACAACTTCCAACATTAGATGATCTAGCTTAACACCACCTGCTATTAACTGACGATAATAGGTTAAAGATGAATGAATATAGGCTTGCTTAATGTTTCCTGCCATCAAAGTTTTATCTGTGTCATCTGCTTCTTCCGTTCCAACATAGATATACACTCGTTGATCTGGGTCTAATTGTTGGCGTTCAATATAGCGATCAAAAGCTTCTTGATGAAGCCAGTTAGCAGATGAGAACACTCCCAAGCATCCAATCTTATCTTGATAGGCAAGTCCCATAAATTGAGTGATATTCCCTCCTAATGATGAACCAATCATAGCCGTGTGCGCCTTATCCGATTTCGTACGGTACTCTCGATCAATAAAAGGCTTGACTACATACATGACGAATTCTGCATATAAGGTTCCCTTTCCGCCAAACTGGACACCAGGTATACTCGTCTCACTATATTTCCAAGCTGCATACTCATGCATTCGCTCCATACCATCATTGTCAATAGCCACCACGATCATTTTTGCGATATCTGGATTACGCTTAATAGTTGGAATTACTTTCCATGAATGACCTGAAAAAGCTTCCTTGCTATAGAGTATATTTTGTCCATCATGGAAATAAACAACCGGGTAATTTTCTTCTCTGTCTTCATCATATCCTTTAGGTAATAGTACACGGACCCGACGTTTTCTTCCTGTAAAAGGTACTTCTAATTCATGAGTTCTCATATCCAAATAAAAGTAAGACTTATTCATATCTATCTCTTCCTTACGTATTTTAAGTATTATATCATAGTTTTTCTAGAATATTCAGAAAATTGAGTTATTTGTGTGCAATTTTCGTTTTTTTCCGAACATAAGCAGTTAATACCCCAGAATATCCTCATACCTTTGGCGATAATATTCCAACTCTTTCTCTTCTTGTTGGGTAATGTCTTCAAAAATATCTAGTAAAATAGTGCCTTCATCTCGTTTCCAAGTAGCAATAAATCGCCCTTTATAAAAGACAATGGGTTTGACAATACCTGTCAGAGTATAAATCTGGCGAATATACTTGAGATCAAAGAAGGGATTGGATTTCTTTTCGTAACCAAGTAAGAGTTGGTCAAAACCTGCGATGAAGAGGCAATCAGGTAGTTCAACCTCTTCTAATTCTCCCAGATAAAAGCGTTCTTCTCCTCCTACCTCAATGGTTTTCAAATCCAATTGCTTCATCCAATGCAAGACCGTAGATTTATTTTCCTTGAAATAATAACGAGCATCCGCTAAACTGACAGGTCCGAAACCTGCAAAATACCGTCGTGTAATTTCCAGCTCTGCTTTTTCCCGAGAAAGAGGCTGAAAGTCAATCAGACGGTGAAAATGTTTGGCACCGTACTCTTGATAGACTTCCCCACGCTCTACCATGTAGCGAAATAGGCCGCCCCAGGCATTAAAGTCCTGCTTCTCCTGCGTCATTTTCTCGGATCGGAAGAGGATTTTCAGCTCATCACGAGTCATAGGGACCTGCTCCAAGACTTCTAAGATAAGCTGGTGATACTTCTGCTTGGTTTGGGGTGAAAAGTCATCACGACCGACTATTTTTAGATAGTCGGTACCAGCCATTCGTCCCTCGTGGATATAGAGAGGGAGTTCCGACTTGAGATAGGCATGGACCGTTCTACGTATAGAACACTGGCGTGTCAGTTCTTGCCGCCAGCTGCCCTCATGAAAATCTTTCGCTGTCATACGATTTCTAAATCCGATATGCGCATAGGACTGAAACTGCGCCTGCAAGCCGTTAAGATTTTGGCAAATTTCTTGAACAGATTGCGATGTTAGTAGCCCCTGTTTCTTAAGAATAATTCCCTTCCAAGTATCTTGGTCCATATCACATTCCTCTTTCCCATTTTCTGCTTTCAGTATAACACAAAAGACACCCGAAGGTGTCTAGAAATAGGTGATAGCCTCATAGGTCAAAAATTATGACTAAGGAATTTTTTCAAATCCATTAATGGTTGTGCTAGAAAAGTCTGGTCACTTTCTATTTCAAATTTCATCAGAGAAAAATCATAAGAATGTTCTTGATAGGCCCCTTTTAATTGCAACTTCCCGCCTTTTAGCATGGTAATTTAAAATTGCAATTCATCATCTAACCTAGGTTTATAACAAACCTGTCCTGATAGACTGCCATACATAAAATCTAGGTCCTTAAAAAACTTTTCTAGTAAAAAGTGTGAAAGATAAACTTTGGCTCCATTAATTTGAAAAACTCCAGCAGATACATAAAGACTGGCTTCAATGGAGATTCCCCATCAGAAGAATATCCCATTGATAAGGGGCACGCCTCTAAGCAAAAATAATCTCCGTAATATCCTTCTAATCTAAAAATCATTTCTTCTATCATAGTAATACCAATTAAACTGCCCTAGTAAGCCAAAAACTCTTCCAAATCCTTGAGAGCACGCTCTACTATTGCTTCATAGCGTTCTTTTTTATCACGGATACGTGGTCCATCTAGCTCCTTTATGATACCAAAGTTGACATTCATAGGTTGGAAGTGCTTGCTTTCGGTGTGGGTGATGTAGAATGGAAGAGAACCGATAGCTGTAGTCTGAGGGAAAATAATTGGATCTTCACCTCGGAAACGACGAACAGCATTGATACCAGCCACTAAGCCAGAGGCAGCCGACTCAACATAACCTTCCACACCTGTCATTTGACCTGCAAAGAAAATATTTGGATTTTTCTTGCTCGCAAAGGTTTGATCTAGCAAGTTTGGAGAATCCATGTAGGAATTACGGTGCATAACACCATAGCGGACAAATTCAGCATTTTCAAGTCCTGGAATCATTTGGAAGACCCGCTTCTGCTCGCCCCACTTGAGATGAGTTTGGAAACCAACGATGTTGTAGAGGCTTCCAGCAGCATTGTCCTGACGAAGCTGCACAACTGCGTAAGGCGTTTTATAATCACCATCACGTGGTCCCTTGTAATCTTCTGGGTATTCCAGACCAACTGGTTTCATTGGTCCATATAGCATAGTTTTAATACCACGTTTCGCCATAACTTCAATAGGCATACATCCTTCAAAATATTTTTCTTTTTCAAAGGAATTGAGCGGAGCTTCTTCAGCAGAAATCAAGGCTTCATAAAAAGCAGTGAATTGCTCCTTATTCATTGGAGCGTTGAGATAGGCAGCTTCGCCTTTGTCATAACGGGATTTGAGATAGACCAAATCCATATTAATGGTCGAACTATCGACAATTGGTGCTGCTGCATCGTAAAAATAAAAACCACTACCACCATTCAATTCGTGAATTTTTTCAGCTAAGGCATCGGAAGTCAACGGACCAGTCGCAATAACAGTAATAGCATCTTCAGGAATTTTTGTGATTTCGCCACGAATAACCTCAATTAGCGGATTGTTATGAATCTCGTCTGTGACTGCTTGGGAGAAATTCTCACGATCCATAGCCATAGCACCACCAGCAGGCACACGGTGGGCTTCACCAGCTCGCATGATAATTGAATCTAAACGACGCATTTCTTCTTTCAGCAAGCCGACAGCATTCGTTAAAGAATCACCCCGAAAAGAATTAGAACAAACAAGTTCTGCAAAATTAGTTGTTTTATGTTGAGGAGTTGGTTTGACACCACGCATTTCATAAAGTTTGACAGGAATACCACGCTTTGCGATTTGATAAGCAGCTTCTGATCCTGCTAATCCAGCCCCTATGACGTTTATGTAAGATTGAGACATGACACTAATACCTCTTTACTAGTCAAAACTAGTTCAAATCTTTCTATGTTTATTACTTGTCTAGTATACCAGAAAGTTCTCAGAAAAGAAAAACTTTCATTGTTGAAAAGTAGCTCAATTTCTGGAATCTCCAAAACTAAACTACATCCTAATAAAATAACATCAGTATAGATAAAAGGTTAAAGAGAAATTGCTGTATGTGCTTACCCCACATACAGATGTCACTGTGACCATTTTACTACAATACCATCTCAAAAAATAACCGGATGAAATGATAGCCAATTTCATCCGGTTACAAAAGATAAATGTTACAGATTATTGTTTACTGATAATCACCACCGGGAACATGGTAATATTCTTCTAACGTCATTCCGGAATGATAAATATCGGTAGCTTCGGAACCAATATAGCGGATATGCCAAGTTTCTGCCATATAACCTGTACTAGCTTCTTTTCCCGCTTGATAACGAACAATAAAACCATAATGATGAGCATTTTCTGCCAACCATTGAGAAGCTGCTAGTTCCTCTAATAAATTTCCATTAAAATCTAGCAAATCAAAAGACAATCCAGTTTGATGTTCACTATATCCAGGACGAGCTGAATAGCGATCTGCAGCTACTTGTCCATCTTGAGCTACATAGGTATTGTATAGACTAGCTTGGTAATCATAGGAACGGAAACCGCTATAAGTATTAGAAATGCTAAAGCCTAGTGATTGCATATCTGCAATCAATTGGATTAAAGCATTCTTAGCTTCTGGATTCTCACCCGGAGCATAATCAGGAGAAAGCGGATGCTTCTTGTTAACAATAATGACTTCACCATATTTTCCTTGAACACTAGAATAGGAACCATTAAAGGAAACTATAGAGATTGATTCTGAATTGCTCATTTCTATTGATGATGAACTAGGTGTTTCTTTTGATACTATTTGACTAGAGGAGGTTGGTGTTTTTACTACCTCTGTTGAGTCATTAATCTGTGTAGACTGGCTGTTTTCTTCACCACAAGAAACAAGTATCAAAGCTATTGGAATGAGCATCATCATCTTTCGTTTTATCATAATAGTCTACTCCTCTTTTGTCCCACTATTTCGTTATAGGTCTAGCTAAATCTATATTATGAAAGCTGTTAGATATCAGCTACTTATAGCAAATCCAACAATTCTTTATAATGATGAATTGTATAGGTTGGCATCACTTTGCTTTCATTTTTTACTCGTGAAGGATTGTACCAAACAGTATCAATACCAGCATTATTACCACCTTGAATATCAGCTGTCAAACTATCTCCTATCATCAGTGTTTTACTTCGCTCAAAACCACTAATCCGCTCTGCTATTTTTTCATAAAAATCAGTTGACGGTTTTTGAGTTCCCATCTGCTCAGAAATAAAAATATCCGTAAAATAATGTGAAATGGGAGAGTGCTGCAAACGATTCTCTTGAATATAGGTAATACCGTTCGTTGCAGCATAAATATGATAGCCACGACTCATCAATTCTTGCAACAATGCATCTGCTCCATTGAAAATTTGTCCTTGACGTGCAAGAAATTCTTGATAACGGCACGCCATTTCTCTCCCATTAACTTTTACATTAAACTGAGCAAACGTGCGAGAAAAACGAGTATTAATCAATTCTTTCTTAGAAATCAACCCTTTCTCCAAATCTCTCCACATTCCCTGATTGATTTGGCGGTATATAGACTTGACTTTCTCACTATCTTTCACTCCCATTGATTCAAAAAACTGGGATAAAGCAATTTCCTCTCCCCTTGCAAAATCAAGTAAGGTATGGTCGAGGTCGAATAGTAAAAATTTGTAAGACAATTTTGAAATTTCCTTTCTGGAGAGATAAAACGGCAAATTAATAATATAAAATCACTATCTCTATCGTATCAGTTATATTATATCACATAAACTTAGTTATAATGTCACTTCTATAAACTATGCAACCCATCCTCTGTCAATTCATAAATAGTATCGCAAATTTCTGTCAAAAGATATCTATCGTGTGATACTGATAAAATCGCACCAGAATAGTTTTTTTAAATTTCAATCAATCTATGTGCAGATGTTGGTGATAGATTTCTTGTAGGTTCATCTAGCTCAATATATTTTGTCGACAAACATATAATCTTAGTAGTAGTAACTTTGCTTTTTGACCACCAGATAAATATCGGATTTTACCATGCACTTCATAAGGTAAAAATCTTAAACTTCCTAACAAGGTCATTGCTTCTGATACATTTTCTAAACGAGAATCCTTCATAATATAATCAATACTAGAAAGCTCATCCTCTAACATATCACTATACCACTGCGGCATATACATTACATCATTCTGATGTTCATACATCTTAGCAGCTATTACTTTCAACAGGGTTGTTTTTCCTATCCCATTCTTCCCAATAATCCCTATTTTTTTCTTCCTTTCATTTGAAAGGTTATTGGTGAGACAAGTAGTTTTCCGTCAACATACAAAGAATATTCCATTAAATCAACGATAAGTTTTCGTTCTGGAAGAGGAATAATTTCTGGAACATGGATATTAATAAAATCTTCTTGTTTAGGAACTTCTAAAAATTGTGCACGCTCTCTTTGAAATCTCTTTTCTCTAGACTTAAGATTAGCCATTTTTTTAGCCAGTAATCGACCCGTACTTGCATCATTTGTTTTATTTAATTAATGATGAACTTTCTGTTTAACTTTTTGTAAATGAGACAATCTTTCATCATCATCTTGTCGTTGCTTTTTTGCTACTTGCAACTGATAATGAGCTTCAGACTTTCCGTATGACCATCAGGAATAAATCACAAAGCATCTCTTCCTTCAGCTAGTGTCTTTCAAGATATTATCCCTCTTTTAATCTCCAGTTAAACGAACGTCTCTTTCATACTCAACAAGTCACTACTCACTGTTTCTTACTGATTGGAGCGACACTTGCCAATACTTTCTTCAACCCCATCTCCTGAAACTTTATTTTCAATTCTTGTCCTCTACCAGAGCCTGATACTTCTAAAACGATACCAGATCCCCATTTTTTATGAATAACAAGATCACCAACTGACCAATCACTCTCTTTATTCTTATCATCATTGGTAAATGGTAAGCTATGACCGAGATGTGTTAAGGGTTGCGTCGAAGATTTCTCACCTTGCAAAGCTTGTTGTAAACTCATTCCTTGACTAAATTGAGGTGTTCTACCATCTACATAAGAAGCTTTAAAGCTAGTGTTAGATGGTCGAGCAAGACCTCTATAGTCCAATAAATTACTTGAAATTTCACGAATAAAACGACTAGGCTGATTGTACTGACTACGTCCAAAAAGTAGACGAGTATTCGCGTTTGTTAAATAAAGAAGCTGTTCTGCACGAGTAATCCCTACGTAAGCTAAACGACGTTCCTCTTCTAACTCTGCTTCTTCCTCCAACGAACGAGTTAATGGAAACACATTTTCTTCCATACCAATCAGAAAAACCACAGGAAATTCTAATCCTTTTGCTGCATGAAGTGTCATTAGCGTGACTGCCGATGTATTTTGTTCTCCATCATCAGTATCTGAAATTAAGGCCAAATCATTAAGAAAACGGACCAGTTTATCCAAACCTGTCTCCTCATTTTCTACCTCTTTTTCATCAAAATGCGTGGTAACAGATAAAAATTCTTGAATATTCTCAATACGAGCGTTAGATTCAATCGTTCCTTGAACAGCTAAAGCATCTAAATAACCTGTTTTAGCCAATACCTCTTCAACAAGCTCCGTAATTGTCAACTCATCTAAGCGCTCTCTCAAATTATAGAGAATAGTAGCCAAGTCCCAAATTCCCTGCGCAGCTTTTCCCTTGATACTAGATAATACAATGTGGTGCGAAGCTTCTAAGAGAGACATATCTTGCGTATTTGCAAATTCTCTAAGTTTATCTATTGTTCCGGGACCAACTCCACGCTTTGGCTCATTGATAATTCTTTCATAAGAAATATTATCTGCTGTATTTGCAATACTATTTAAATAAGCAATCACATCTCTAATTTCTTTCCGACTATAGAACTTTGTACCTCCAACCATAGTATAAGGGATATTGGATTTTAAAAGTGCTTCTTCTATTGTACGAGATTGAGCATTGGTACGATAAAGAACGGCTATATTCTTATAAGCATTTCCTTTTTTGCATAGCTCTTCAATCTGACCAGCAACAAATACAGCCTCATCTCCCTCATCACTTGCTCTATAATAGACAATTTTCTCACCTTCTGTATTTTGCGTCCAAAGTTTTTTTGGACGACGATTTCTATTATTTTCAATCACATTGTTTGCTGCCTGTAAAACAGTTTTAGTGGAACGATAATTCTCCTCCAAAAGTACAACCTTGCTTTCAGGATAATCCTTTTCAAAATCCAAAATGTTCTGCATATCTGCTCCACGCCAGCCATAGATAGATTGATCTGCATCCCCAACGACACAAATATTTTTAAAACGCGATGCCAATAATTTCACTAATTGGTATTGAGCATGGTTGGTATCTTGATATTCGTCTACATGGATATATTGAAACTTTTGTTGATAATACGTTAAAATGTCTGAATGTTGATCAAATAATCGAAGCGTCAGCATAATCAAATCATCAAAATCAACTGCTTCTGAACGTCGCAATTCTTTCTGATAGGCTGTATAGCACTTAGCAACAATCTGTGTATACAAATCACCAGCCAATGCTTGATAAGCAACATCATCAATCAAATCATTCTTAGCATTTGAAATCGTGGCAAGAATCGTTCGTTCACTCCATTTTTTCGGATCAAGATTAAGAGATTTCAAAATGCGCTTCATCAAAGTCCTTTGCTCACCAGGATCAAGAATTGTGAAATTACGATTATAACCAATATGATCTGCATCACGCCGAAGAATACGCACACACATAGAATGAAAAGTTGCTATCAGACAGTCCTGTGTTGCAGGATTTAAAGCATAAGCACGCTCTTTCATTTCCCTTGCTGCTTTATTTGTAAAGGTAATAGCTAGAATATTCCAAGGATTAACCATTTTTTCATCAATTAAATAGGCAATACGATGTGTCAAAACCCGCGTCTTACCAGATCCTGCTCCTGCCATAACTAACAACGGTCCCTCAGTTGTCTGTACCGCTTCCGCTTGTCTATCATTCATGCCAATTAATAGTTGATTCATTTTCTCATACTTTCTCAATTATATTGTTACTTTCCATTATACCAAAAAAGATCGAGATTGTTCTCGATCTTTTTTTATAGATAAATTAGTCTTTTGCTGAAAGAGCTGCCATAGTGATGTAGTTATATGGCTTGTTGAAGTGTGGCAAGAAAAGAATATCCAATAATTGCAATTTCTCAATTGTTACACGCTCTTGAATAGCCAATGAGAACAAGTGCATACCCATAGATACATCTTCTTTAGAAGCCATTTGAGCACCTAAGATAACACGAGTATCTTTGTCATAAACAATGCGAATTTTAACTTCATGGTTATCATGCTCAATAAATTCTGGTTTTTGAAGATCTGTGAAATCAGTTGCTACTGCATTAAAACCAAAGCGCTTTGCTTTTTCAAGAGTTAAACCAGTTGAAACCATTTTCAAATCATAGATTGCAATACCATTTGATCCTTGTACACCAGCTGTTTCAAGCTCAGTTCCACATGCATTATGTGCTGCAACAATCGCTGTACGAACAGCATTTGAAGCCAATGCAATGTAGTTTGTATCTTGAAGAGAGTTGTCATAAATAGTTGCACAGTCACCAATAGCATAGACATCCGGAATATTTGTTTCACCTTTTTTATTGACAACAAAAGCACCATTACGGAATAACTCAATCTTACCAGCACCAAGTTCTGTATTTGGACGGAAACCAACTGCCAAGATGACCATATCCACATCAAATGTTTCTTTATCTGTCACAAGACGCTCAACTTTTCCATCTCCCTCAACTGCTTGTACAGTTTGACCAAATGCTAACTTAATGCCATGTTGTTCCAAGTTTTTGTTCATCAAGTCAGTAAATTCTGGATCATAGTAACCACCAAGTGAAGTTGTAGCAATATCCACCAAGATTACTTCTTTGTCAAGACGTTGGAAAGCTTCTGCAAGTTCAACACCAATATAACCAGCACCTACTACTGCTACACGTTTGATATCTGCATTATTGAGTTTTTCAATAACTTCCGCAGAGTTTTGATACAATTTAACAAATTGAAGATTCTCAAGAGTTGCTTTAAATTCACGTGATCCTTCTTGAATTTCTGCACCTTTAATTGGTGGCAAGATTGGTTGTGAACCAGTTGCCAAAATTAATTTATCATAGCTCTCAACATGTTTTTGACCATTCACAATAGCCGTAACTTCTTTTTTATCGTAATCAATAGATTCAACTGGTGACTCCATGTATACTTTTGCACCAGCAGCTTCTAATTTTTCTTTATCTGAGTAGAACAAACCTTCTGGACCAGAAATTTGTTTACCAATCCACAAAGCCATACCACATCCCAAGAATGAAATGTTATTGTTTTGGTCGAAAACGACAACTTCATTTTCTGCACCATAGTTATTCAAGATTGTGTTGATTGCTGAAGTACCAGCATGGTTTGCACCAACAACGACGATTTTTGCCATATTGGAAAATCTCACTTTCAAATTTTTTTGCTTCCTCCATTATACCATCTTTACTATTGAGTTCAAAAAATATGCTCAAAAAATCACATTTTTCTATAAAAAATAAAAATTTGTAAAGGTGATTTTATTCATGTGCTAATAGATACAAAAGAACCTAGATAAACCTAGGTTCTTTTTTAGCGAACTTGTTCAAAATGTAAATGAACAATAATCTTATCTGCATAGCCATTTCGTTCTAAATCTCTTTGCAAACGATAAGAAATGTAATGTTCAGCAATTGAAATATAACCAGCATCCAACAAACGATGCTCAACCTGAGATTGCACCATACTAATCGTTGGTCGCTCGGTATGTGCCTCTTGCAAGTCAAGGACTACTTTCTTAGTAACTTGAGCAAGATTTTTTCTCCACGTATCATCTATTACATAAACTGTTTGAGCAGCTTTAATAATCGCCTGATAAATCTTATCTGGATCAAATTCAACAATTTCTCCACTACGTTTGATGACCTGCATAAAAGCTCCTTTCTGGTTTTCAGCAAACCCTTTCATGCTTCTATTATCTAGGTTTTTCACCGTTTTGTCAAGTTTCTTTTTTCATTCTATGATATAATAATGATGATTAACAGAAAAGGAGAAAATAATGTCACATGCAATGCCAAAACGTCATGAAATTGACGTTCAATTAACTTGGGATACCAATCTTATTTTCCCAGATACCCAAAGCTATAAAGAGGCGCTTAAAACTTATAAGAAAAACGTTGAAGTCTTTGAAAATAGTTACAAAGGTCAATTAAGCGATCCTACAACAATTATAGCCGCCCTCACCGAGTATGAAAAACTAGTTATTCTTCATAGTAAATTACTTCACTACGCTTTTCTTCCACTAGAGGTAGATAAGACAAATACTGAACTAGCGAGCTTGTACAATGATTTTGACTTAGTAGTTACTTATACTGGTCCAAAATTAGCATTTTTAACGACTGAATTAGCTCTACTTGATCAAGATATGCTACATACAGTCATCTCAACCCAGCCACAGTGGAAATCTTATATAGAGGCTATCATCCGTCAAAAACCCTATCAACTCCACCCTCTTCAAGAAGAAATGCTAGCTAATTTTGCTCCTATTTTCAATCAGCCATACAGTAATTACGGCACAACTAAGTTTGAAGATATGACATTTGAAAACTTTCAAGCAAATGGTCAAACCTATGGAAATAGCTATGTTCTTTTTGAAAATGATTATGAGCTAAGCCATGATAGAGAAATTCGCCGAAATGCTGCTACTAGCTTTTATTCGACCCTCAAAAAATACAAAAATACAACCGCTGCTACCTATTTAGCACATATCAAAAATGAACAACTTGAAGCACGATTGCGCGGCTTTGACAATACGATAGACTTCCTTCTACATCGTCAAAATGTTTCTCGTGAACTCTTTGATCGCCAGATTGATGTCATCATGGAGGAATTAGCTCCTCACATGCGTCGCTATTTAAAGCTAGTAGCGAAATCTCATGGTTTAGATAAAATAACACATGCTGATTTAAAGATAAATTTACCATCTGAATTTAACCAGCGCATTACTCCAGAGGAATCAAAACAATTTTTGATAGACTGCTTAGGAATTCTAGGTGAAGATTATATCAAAATGATTGAACAAGCATTTGATGAACGGTGGATTGATTTTGCCCAAAACGAAGGAAAAGCTACAGGAGGATTCTGTGCAACGCTATATGATGGTCCATCATATATTCTACTTTCTTGGACAGGTTTGATGAATGAAGTACTCGTACTAGCACATGAATTAGGGCATGCGGGACATTTT
Organism: Streptococcus suis; assembly: GCA_029593505.1. Taxonomy (GTDB): domain Bacteria; phylum Bacillota; class Bacilli; order Lactobacillales; family Streptococcaceae; genus Streptococcus; species Streptococcus suis_AG. Next base: position 474,837 of record JAKTNI010000001.1, on the reverse strand, counting down.
CAATGGGCTAAACAACAAAGTGTCTTAAGTTATGATCCTTCATTGTACTTTATAGAGGCTCCATCTACTGCTAATGAAGTATTGACATGCAACACACTGTTGAAAAAAAATACTGATCCTGCATTCCAAGCTTATCTGATTAGCGAGTTAATCAGTCGAACCTATTTCCATAACATGGTAACTCACTTATTAGAAGCCGCTTTCCAACGCGAAGTGTATACACGTTTAGATAATGACGAATATCTAAATGGAGATATTCTTTGCCAAATCAAATTGGATGTTATTAAAAAATTCTGGGGTGAGGACTTTGAAATCGGTGATGATGCCGGCTTAATTTGGATGCGTCAACCACACTATTATATCGGTCTCTATCCATACACCTATTCTGCTGGCCTAACCATTGGTACAGCTATGGCTAAACAGCTAGAAGATAATCCAGAAGGTGTCGTTGAGAAATGGCTTGAAACCTTATCACTTGGTGCTAGTCTATCTGCTCAAGATCTTGCAAAACATGCTGGTGTTGATGTCTCAACCGACAAACCTCTCAAAGATACTATTGCATATGTTGGATCTCTAGTAGATAAATTAGAACAATTGCTATAATATCTATACCGATTTACCACCAGAATAACTGGTGGTTTTTTTATTTTGATAAAAGAAAAACAAATTACAGATAATAGATGATACCATACTTGATGTATATTTGAAACATATAAAAAGAAAACACTCGGAACCCGAGTATTTTCTGGAGGTTATATGAAAAAGATAAAGATAGTATATAGTTTTTTTCTTAAAAAAAACTAAAAAACTAACAATAACAACTCTATAATTGCCATAGCTATTGTTCTAGTACCCTTTATTCAAAATATGCAATAATATTTTGAGCTTCTTCTTCTGTACAAGCTATCAACGGCAAACGAAGAGGACCTACGTCAAAACCTTTATGATTAAGGACTGCTTTGAGTGGTGCTGGGCTCGTTATGGAGAATAAGGCATCAATTTTAGGTAGTAATTTACGATGAATGGAAGCTGCTTCTAACACATTTCCTTTATCAAGAGCTTCAAACATTGCATGAAATTCAGCTCCACTGGTATGAGCTGCCACACTCACAACTCCCTGTGCACCAAGTACTTTTGCATGGAAAGCTTCACCATCTTCACCTGTATAGACTAGAAAATCTTCTGGTGCTTCTTCCACTAATTTAGCAATAGTTGCAACACCCGTACAATCTTTGACCGCAATAATATTTGGCAATTCTGCCAAACGTAAAATAGTCTCTGCTGTCAAACCAGCAACCGTACGACCAGGAACGTTATAAACCATAATTGGTAGATTACTTGCTTCAGAAATTGCCTTGTAATGTTGATACATTCCTTCTTGAGTTGGCTTATTATAATATGGTGTAACAACTAATCCCGCCGCAAAACCACCAAACTCATCTACTAACTTAGCAAATTCAATAGAATCCCTAGTGTCATTCGTTCCAATACCAGCTATCAAAGGAACTCGACCATTAACAATTTTTTGTACCTCAGCAAAGAGCTCTAATTCCTCTTCATGTGTCAGTGTTGGACTTTCTCCCGTCGTTCCAGCTAAAATCAATCCCTCTGTATGATTTGCTAATAGATGTTCGATCAACTTCGGTAGAGCTTTGAAATTGACAGAACCATCTTCATTGAAGGGTGTAACAAGAGCTGTAATAATACGAGCATCTTTTAAATCTTTTATAACCATAAGTTCACCTATCTTTTTAAACTGCCTTTCATCCCTAAAAAACGTTGGATTAAATTGACTATTTCAATTCAAACTTTAATTTTTCTGTTGGTCGAACCAACCCACGCTCATGTAACGTTTCTGCAATTTGAACAGTATTCCAAGCAGCACCTTTTAGCAAATTATCTGACACAACCCACATATGAATACCGTTTTCTTTGTCCAAGTCTTTACGAATACGACCAACAAACGTATCACGGCTACCTACTGCGTGAATAGCTTGTGGATACACCTGATTAGCTACATCATCTTCTAGAACTGCACCTGGAAATTCTGCGATAGCCTTTTTAACTTCTTCAATAGAAGCAATTGTTTTGGTTTCAATATAAACAGACTCAGAATGAGCTGACAAAACTGGAATACGTACACAAGTTGCAGAAACAGCAATAGCATCGTCTTCCATAATCTTCTTCGTTTCTTTTGTCATTTTCATTTCTTCATAAGTATAGTCATTGTCTGTAAAGAGATCAATTTGTGGAATGGCATTAAAAGCGATTGGATAGTGTTTCTTATCACCACCAGATGGCAAAATGTTTGCCTCAACTGCACTTGGTTCTACACCATCATTTAATACTGCACGAAGCTGAGCTTGCGTCTCCAAAATAGCTCCCATACCAGCTCCAGAAACTGCCTGATAGGTAGAAACAATAATTCGCTCTAATCCCCATTTTTGACGAATTGGTTCCAATGCCACCATCATCTGAATGGTTGAACAGTTTGGACAAGAAATAATACCATTATGAGCATCAAGAGCATGAGCATTCACTTCTGGAACTACTAGAGGAACATCTGGATTTTGACGAAAATGAGAGGTATTATCCACAACTACAGCTCCTGCTTGTACAGCATAAGGAGCATATTTAGCTGATGTAGAACCACCTGCTGAAAATAAAGCAAGATCTACTCCTTCGAAAGCTGTTTCAGTTGTTTCCTCAATAACAATATCTTGTCCTTTAAATTGCAATGTTTTTCCTGCTGAACGAGCAGACGCTAAAAAACGTACTTGCTTAATTGGAAGACTTGATTCTTCCAACATTTTGATCATTTGGGCACCAACTGCACCAGTGGCACCTACAACAGCTACTACATAAGTCATTTTTATCTCCTCTAGGTTAAGTTTTCAATATTTTCTAAATATTTATCGTGTACTCATTATACCATACTTTTATGAAATGAAACATAAGAATCAAAAAAGCCCACCAATAAGGTGGGCAAGGGCATCATTGCTGATGAAAATAGTTGGTTCACACAACTATTAAAAGTCCGCTCCTGCGTTACAATTTAATGTAGACCTCCCTTAGCGTCGAATGTGATAATATCACTACTCGGCTCATCGCATAAGACTATTTTACCATAGTTATGACAAATTGCAAGTCAAATGAAATAAAAAAACATGCATGTGTAACTTTCACTATTTTTCCCTACTCACTAATCTCAACATAGTCAATGAAAAAGCCTCATAAAAAATAAAGAACAAAATAAAACAATGCATGAAGAATTCTTCCGGTAAAATATAGATGACAGGATCGGTATTCGGATTAAATAACCAAGTAGAATCTCCTGGGAACAAAATAGTATGAAAAAGAACAAAAAAATGATCAAATCCAATTACAACCCCTACAAAACCAATGATAACTGGAACCAGTGCTAACCAAATAAAGACTTTAGAAAATAGCCTTCCATAACCTTTTTTGACAATGTTTTTTACGAAGAGAACAAAGGCAGGAAAACTAAATAAACATATAGCTTGAGTCAGATGAAATAATTGCTTGACATCTGAAAAATGCTTAAGTCCATCTTTTGATGATGAAAAACTTGGCATGTTTAAGATGGTCTGAAATGGATTCGTCAGATACTGCATCAAACTATTAAAATTATAGATAATTTCATCAGATTTCATATAGACAATCTGTTCGATACCAAGATAAGATATCTCCAAAGGATACATAAGCCAAGTAACATAAATAGTACTCAAAATAGCCGTTGAGACCAAAAACAATATTGTTCCGGTAATGATAAGTTTAATGTTCATCAAAACTCCATTCATCTAAACTATTGAGGACGTAAGTTGGTGCAATAGGAAGTTCTGACACTTCTTCAGCTTTCGTAAAGCCAGTCAAGACCAGCAAAGTAGGAAAGCCATTGTCAATACCAGCTCGGATATCCGTCAAGTAATTATCACCAACCATCATCGTTTGGCAACGGTCAGTTCCCAAAATATCCAGAGCTTTTTCCATCATAATAGCTTCTGGTTTACCGATGAATACTGGCTTTACTCTCGTTGCTGCGTCTAGCATAGCAATCAATGAACCTGCTCCCGGAAGAAAACCTCGTTCTGTCGGAATATTCAGGTCTGGATTGGTACCAATAAAAGTTGCTCCATTTTGAATTGCTAATGTAGCGATGACCATCTTCTCATAAGTCAACTCTGTATCTAACCCTACTACTACATAAGCAGGATTGGTCATATCCTCTATGTAACCTGCTTCAAAAATAGCGGATTTCAAGCCATCTTCACCGATAACGTAAGCTGTCTTTTCCTTCCCCAAATCATTCATGTAATCAATGGTAGCAAGACTAGCTGTATAGATAGTTTCAAGAGGAGTTTGAATATTAAAAGAATCTGCCAACATCGTTTGAATGGTTTCTGGTCGTCTCGTTGTATTATTGGTTACAAAAAGATATGGAATACGACGCTTTTGTAGTTCGTGTACAAACCGCTCTCCTGCAGGAATACGATTTTTTCCTTGATAAATTGTTCCATCTAAATCAATTAAATATCCTTGATAATGCATTTCATCTCCTTTTATCATACTTTCCAATCATTGGCTGGTATAAGCTCCTAGTTGATATCCTCTTGCTTTCTCCATTTTATCACTGCTTGAGCATGAAGCTGTCCATCTACTACAATTTCGTGCCGGCTAGTCAAATCTTCTCGAACCAAACGTGAGCTAACTTGACTTTTAGGCGCTACTTCTTTAATATATTTGAGTTGAATTGTTTCGGGAGAATGACACAGTAAAAAGTCATATCCAAGCATCTCATACAGCCACTCTAAGTACTTAGCATTATTGACATGACCATTCATGTCCAAATCAAAATATCCTACTGAGAAACTATCCATTACCGGATTCTCCAAATTCTGACATTTAGGTATTCGAGGTAATTTCTTTACTTTCTCAGCTTGATAGGGAGCAATTAACTCTTCTGATACAGAGACTAGTTTACGACTCTCAAAATCAATCAGTACGAAATAACACATGAGTTCCAACAAAAGATTATCAAACTCATCATACACAGAAAATATCCGCTGGCAGAAAAATTTATTATAAGCCACTGCTTCTGTTTTAATCAATATGCGTTCCTTATATTTAGGTAAACGCTGGATATTTAGATGATAATCTGTTACCACCCAGATAAGTCCATATTCTTGATAGATAAAGAAATCGCTTCGTCCCAGATCAGCAGACTGCCTACCAGAAACTGCTAAACAATGAGAGATAAGCATGGATAATTTAATGTCCTGCTTAACATCACACATATCAAATCGTATCGTCAATTCTTCTTGATAGCTTAGTCCCATATCTCTCCCCTTTACTCTTCTAAGATAAATCGCTCAGCAACCGTATCTCCTAAAAATAGTCCTTTTTTCGTCATACGAACCCAGCCCATTTCTTCTTGCAATAAGCCTTCAGCTATCAAGTCTCTAACAATCTGACCATAGCGTTCTTCAAATGAGATACTAAACTTCTCTTCAAATCTATTAATGGAAACACCGGTTTTCTTGCGAAGACCTAAAAACATTTCCTCTTCCATTTGTTCTTCTTTGCTCAAGTATTCTTCATGAAGACGTGAATGACCATTTTCACGAACTGATTTGAGATAATGCTGAATGGGACCACGATTACGATAGCGCATACCATTTATATAGCCAGAAGCACCTGCTCCCAAACCATAATATTCTGAATTATCCCAATACATAAGATTATGGCGACTCTCATATCCCGGTTTGGTGAAATTCGATATTTCATAATGTTCAAAACCATTATCTTCCAATTCTCTTAAGATATACTCAAACATCTCTGACTCAATGTCTTCATTTGGTAAATGGAGATTTCCTCTCCGTTGACGGTTCATAAAAACTGTATGATTTTCTAAAATCAAACTATACAAACTCATATGGGGAATCTCTAAACCTAGCGCCTTTTCGACATTATCCACAACCTGTTCCATCGTTTGATCAGGTAGAGCATAAATAAGATCAATGGAAATATTATGAAAACCAGCTTGTTTAAGTGCAGTAATCGTTTCATAAATTTGTGCTTGATTATGACTACGACCTATTTTTTTCAACATACGGTCATCAAATGTCTGAACTCCTAATGATACTCTATTACACTTAGAACGTTTCAGAACTTCTATCTTATCTGCTGTCAAATCTCCTGGATTTGCCTCAATCGTAAATTCTTCTAATTTGCTTAAGTCTAAGTTCGTCTCTAAATTGGTCAGCAAATAATCCAACTGTGTAGCAGATAATGCTGACGGAGTTCCTCCACCAATATAAAGAGTTCTAAGTGCTGGAGGGTTGTAGAATACTACTTCTGTCATCAGAGCTTCTAAGTATTCGTCAACTGGCTGATTTTGGATAAAAACTTTAGAAAAATCACAATAGTAGCAAATCTGAGTACAAAAGGGAATATGAATATAGGCTGATGTTGGTTTATTTTGCATGGCTTTATTATATCATAAAGTTAGAAAGAGCACTTCAAGAAATCATCTTGACTGCATGATGGGAAATTCGTACCATTATATAATAGGTGTTCTATGAAAAAATATTATCTGCTTGATGCTATCAATTTTATTTGCTCTTTTTTTGTGTGTAGATGGTTATTTATGACTTTTTTTATTCTATTCATTGTCGTCTATATTTATGACAAGTGATATTTGGCCAAGCTTACTTGTTGTTATATGTATGACTATTCCCTTGTTCACTCTGTGTCAAATATGTTACCGCCCCAACATCTCAAAATATCTGGTCATAATAAATTATATCATCTACTTTCTTATTACCATCTATTTGCTCTTTTTCAAGAGCATAGGAATCAGTGGTATCAATCTTCATTTACTAGATTATTTTATTGTGGATATGCGTGAACATCCAGCAATCGTGTGCTTTAATCTACTCTTTTTTCTGCCACTAGGTTTTCTATTCAGACCAACTTGTAAACATCAAGTGCTATTTTTAATTTTTATCATATGTACAGAAGGTATTCAACTCATTCTACATCTCGGATTTTTTGATATAGGAGATATTCTTGTGAATTGGATTGGATTTTTCTTGGGAAATCTACTTCCTAATACGTCACTAGGGAAATATATCACTCAAAAGATAAAGTAAAACGGATTTCTTATACAAAGAAATCCGTTTTTTAAATAAACGATTATTTTTCAAGATGCCAAATATCTTTATTGTATTGCTCAATCGTGCGGTCAGATGAGAAGAAGCCAGATTTTGCAATATTGACAATCACTTTTTCCAACCAACTATCACGATCTTCATAGTCTGCCAACATACGCTCTTTGGTTTCGATATACTCTTCCAAATCCAAAAGTGCCATGAAATAATCATTGTTCTTGAGATTATCCTGTAATCTCCAGAGACGTTCATCGATACCACCAGCAGCGCGAATCGTGTCGCTAGTAATAAAGTCAATTAGTGGGCGAATGGTTTCTCGTTCATAAAAACCATAGGGATGGTAACTACCATGAATATAATGTTTAATAACAGTTTCACTATCTTGACCAAAGATATAAATATTATCATCACCTACCAGTTCATGAATTTCTACATTTGCTCCGTCATCGGTACCTAATGTCAATGCACCATTTAACATAAATTTCATGTTCCCTGTTCCAGAAGCTTCTTTTGATGCTAAAGAAATCTGCTCGGAAATATCTGCTGCTGGAATGATATAGGTAGCTTCTGTGACATTATAATTTTCAATCATCACTAACTGTAAATGTGGAGAAACCTCTGGATCATTCTTGATTACTTGTGATAAAACAAGAATCAAATGAATAATATCTTGAGCAGCTGTGTACGCTGGAGCAGCTTTACCACCGAAAAAGACTGTCAATGGGCGTGTTGGAATATTGCCAGCTTTGATATCTAAATACTTATGAATCACATACAAGACATTCATCTGTTGACGTTTGTATTCATGCATTCGCTTAATTTGTACATCAAAAATAGAATCTGGATTTACCTCAACACCTTGCGTTTTTAAAATATGACGCTGCAATTTACGTTTATTGTGCTGCTTTGTTTCTTCCAACCAACTTTTCAATTCCGCACTATCTTTATACTCTAATAATTTTTCTAATTCACTAGCATCATGGTGATAAGCATGCCCTAACAAACCATCCAAATAGCTAGCTAAACTTGGGTTGGCATGCATGAGCCAGCGACGGAAAGTGATACCATTTGTCTTATTATTAAATTTCTCTGGATAGAGTTCATAAAATGCTTTAAGTTCCGAAGTCTTCAAAATTTCAGTATGTAAAGCTGCTACACCATTGATAGAATAACCATAATGAATATCCATGTGAGCCATATGAACACGACCACTATCATCAATAATATTTACAGCTGGATCATTTTTTATTGCTTTAGCACGACGATCTAATTCCTCAATAAATGGTACCAAATGAGGCACGACACGATTTAAGAAATCAAGTGGCCATTTCTCCAAAGCTTCTGACAAGATCGTGTGATTTGTATAGGCAGTCATCTTTTTGACAATTTCAACCGCTTCATCAAATGAAATTCCACGCAGTTCCAAAAGACGAATCAATTCTGGAATCACTAGAGAGGGATGGGTATCATTTATTTGTACAACTGCATAATCCGGCAAGTCATGCAAATTTGATCCTTTAGCAATTGCTTCATCAATCAAGAGTTGCGCTGCATTGGATACCATGAAATATTGCTGGAAAATACGTAAAATTTTTCCATCATCTGTCGAATCATCTGGATACAAGAAAAGAGTCAAATTGCGGAAAATATCCGTTTTATCAAAATCAATTCCATCCTCGATAATATTATTATCAACCGATCCTAAATCAAAGAGACGCAAACGATTTTTTCGCTCTGTTTTATATCCCGGAACATCAATATCATATAATTTTGATGTTAATGTAAAGTTTGCAAAGGGAACTTGATAGGAAATAGCAGATTCTGTTAGCCATGAACGTGGAGTAATCCAATCGTTTGGAAGCGCTGATTGTTGATGGTATTCAAACAATTGACGAAACAGACCAAAATGATAGTTTAAACCAACACCATCACCATTTAAACCAAGACTGGCAATAGAATCAAGGAAACACGCTGCTAAACGTCCTAAACCGCCATTCCCCAATGATGGCTCCATCTCCATATCTTCAATGGCAATCAAATCTTTTCCAGCGGCAACTAGCTGACTTTTTACTTCATCATACAAACCTAAGTTAATCAGATTGTTGGATAGTAGTTTCCCAATTAAAAATTCAGCTGAAATATAATAGACTTTCTTTTTTTGCTCATTTGTGTACTTAGACTCACTTTGTTGTTTAGTAAATGCTAGAAGGGCATAATAAAGCTCTTGATCCGAACAAGCCTCAATACGTTTGGCGTACATAGACTGAACAAAATTCTGTAAGTTAATCATTTTCTCTCTCCTAAATATATAGTGTAAGCATCCAGAAAGGTTTTGATATCTATTTGCAAACGCTTTCTTATAGTATACTCTATTTCTAAAAAAAAGACAAGCTATGTTCCATACAACTAGAACTTAGCTTGTCTATCCCATTCTAATAGATAACGATCATTAGTCCGCAATTAGAGTTTCCAATCCAACTTTCATCATATCTGTGAAAGTATTTTGGCGTTCTTCTGCCGTTGTATCTTCTTCTGGATTTACTAAACTATCTGAAATTGTCATAATAGCAAGTGTTTGAACTCCAAACTTAGCACCTAAGTAATACAAAGCAGCTGCTTCCATTTCTACCGCTTTTACACCCAGTTGACCGAGTTCTAAATTGCGACTAAATAGTTTTGGAGAATAAAAACTATCTGATGATAACACATTGCCAACGTGTATTGTCATATCTAATTCTTTAGCGATATGATAAGCCTTATCTAAAAGATCAAAATCAGCGATTTGTGGCAAATCGTACTCTGGCCAGTCAATATTGATCATACGAGAGTTGGTCGCAGCTGCCTGAGCCAAGACCAATTCACGGACATGGACATCCTCGTTCAAAGAACCTGCTGTTCCCACACGAATCAGTTTTTTCACACCATATTCGTTAATCAATTCATGGGCATAGATAGAGATGGATGGCATTCCCATACCTGTCCCCATGACAGAGACACGATGACCCTTGTAGGTACCTGTGTAGCCGAACATATTGCGAACTTCGTTGAAGCAAACTGCATCTTCAAGGAAATTTTCTGCAATAAATTTGGCACGAAGTGGATCACCAGGAAGCAAAATCTTATCAGCGATTTCACCTGGTTTAGCGGAAATATGGATACTCATTTTTTAATTCCTTTCTTACACAAACCACTTTCATTTTACATAAAAATGGTTACTTATGATGAACAACTCATCCTAGAAGCTATTTTTATCTTTATATCCTCTAAATACAATATCGGAGTATAGTTGCTACACATATGAACATACTAAATGTTTACTGACTTTGCAATTTTTTAGCTTGTCTATATTCTTGCACTGTGAATCTCGAAAATGAGATACCACTTGCTAATCCTAAAACAGCTAAAAAAGGTTCCTCTAAATAATAGAAAATTCCCGCGCAAACAAAACCACAGATAGCAGTAAGCAGATATAATTTAGTTGTCCTATTCATTTTACAACTCCGCTAAAATAGCTTTGATCAACCCTTTGAAATTACCTTTAATTTGTTCCGTCACTTCTACCACTTCTTCATGGTTGAGTTCTGATTGGAAACCTGCAGCAAAGTTTGTGATAGCGGAAATTCCCAATACTTTCATCCCTGAATGAGCAGCTACAATCACTTCTGGAACAGTTGACATACCTACTGCATGAGCCCCCATTGTCTTAAAAGCTAAAATTTCAGCAGGAGTTTCATAAGTAGGACCAGTTACTCCAAGATAGACACCCTGATCTAGTTTGATACCTAACTTATCTGCTACTAATTGAGCTTTTTCACGGTATTCTTTAGTGTAGGCGTTTGACATATCTGGGAAACGTGGACCAAAGTCGTCTAAGTTTTCACCAATCAATGGGTTTTGACCAGTCATATTGATATGATCTGTAATAGCCATTAGTGTTCCCGGACCATATCCGATACCACCAGCAGCATTTGTGACAATGACACCTTCACAACCAAGAGCCTTCATGACACGAACTGGGAAAGTCACAATTTCCATAGGATTTCCTTCGTAGAAGTGGAAACGACCTTGAAGTGCCAAAACCTTACGTCCTGCCAAATCACCGTAAACCAACTTACCTGCATGACCAACAACCGTTGATTTACCCCAGTTTGGAATAGTTGCATAATCAATGACGATAGCATTTTCTATTTCGTTTGCTAATTCTCCCAAACCTGATCCTAAAATCAAACCAAATTCGGGTTTTACCACTCCCTTTTCTTCTAGAAAAGATTTGGTTTCATAAATTTTTTCTAACAATGACATATTTTATCCTTTCGAAATTATTAAATTATTGTGGGCGAACAACTTCCCCATCTTCTTTGGTAAAAGCTGTTGACAAAGGTGGCAATAAATCCAACACTACTTCTGACGGACGACATAACTTCACACCTTTTGAGCTGACAACAATTGGACGGTTAATGAGAATTGGCTCTTGCATCATTGCATCTAAAATCTCAGCTTCTGTCACTTCTTCTCTGTCCAAATCAAACTGCTCATATGGCGGAACATTGGTACGAAGTAACTCATGTGCTGAAAGTTTCATTTGCTCCAATAGACTAATGAGTTTTTCTCTACTTGGCGGGGTTACTAAATACTCAATAATAGTCGGCTCGATTCCTACATGACGGATTAAAGCTAAAGTGTTTCGTGAGGTTCCACATGCTGGATTGTGATAGATTGTAACATCTTCCATTATCGCAACGCCTCTAAGAAACTAGTACCAATCATCGCTTTTTCCACACCAAAGTTTTCTGCAATAGTAGCTGAAATATCAGCAAATTTACCGACTGGCAATACTCCATTTCCTTTAAATGACTTGCTGTAAGCTAAAAGTGGAACGTATTCACGAGTATGATCTGTTCCTGCATAAGACGGATCATTTCCGTGATCTGCCGTAATGAGCAATAAATCATCTTCACGCATACACTCTAATATTTCTGGGATGCGAGCATCAAATTCTTGCAGGCAATCGCGGTAACCTTCAACATTGCGACGATGTCCGTAAACTGCATCAAAATCAACCAAGTTTGTAAAAGAAAATCCTTCTTCAAATTCTGGTAATTGCAAAGTCTCAAGCAAGACATCTACACCATGCATGTTAGACTTCGTGTGTCCCATATCATTTGTGATACCAGAACCATTAAATATATCACTAATCTTCCCAACTGAATAAGTAGATACACCTGCATCTGCTAATTTATTTAATACAGTATCCTCAAATGGTGATACTGCATAATCGTGACGGTTTGCAGTACGTGAAAAGTTTCCTGGCTCTCCTACATAAGGCCGAGCAATAATACGTCCTAGAAGAGCAGGACGCTCTAAGGTAATCGAACGAGCATACTCACAAATACGATAAAGTTCTTCAAGTGGAATGACATCCTCATGTGCAGCAATCTGAAGAACAGGATCTGCAGAAGTATAAATAATTAGCTCACCCGTTTCCATTTGTCGTGGGCCAAAATCATCAATAACTGCTGTACCTGAATACGGTTTATTCGCTTCTCGAATCACTTTACGACCTGAAAATTCTTCAATTTTTGTCAAAATTTCCTCTGGAAAACCATCCCAAAAAGTATCAAAAGGTTCCGTGATATTCAATCCCATGATTTCCCAATGACCAGTCATTGTGTCCTTCCCAAGAGACACTTCTTCTAATTTTGTTACATATCCTAAGGGTTGTTTCTCACTAGGAACGGTTGCTAATACCCTATCACGAGGGATATTTCCTAGACCAATCTTAGCCATATTTGGCACCGAAAGTCCTGATAGTTCAGAAATATGACCAAGAGTGTCCGATGTTGTATCAGCTACTCCATCATTAAAAAATTTATCTGCATCTGGAGCTGCACCGATTCCTACAGAATCCATAACTACCAAATGAATGCGCTTAAACTTAGGCATACTTACCTCCTTTAACTTCAATTAATAAACGTTCGTCCTTTACATTATACCACATATACGCTCTTATTTACCATTGAAACAAAGAACGTATCTATTGATTATTTTTCTATGATTTTTGGACCTGCTGGCGTTCCAACAATAACTTTTGAAATCAGACCAATGAATAGACCATGTTCTACCACACCGACTGTTTTATCTAGTTCTTCAGCCAAAGCAACAGCATCTTCAATTCGATGCAAATCAAGGTCTATAATAAAATTTTGCATATCTGTAATATGCTTTTTATCACCTTTCATACGAAAAGATGGACGATAGCCTTTAGCTTCAAATAGACGAAAAAGATTCTCTGAACCATATTGGACGACTTCTACCGGTAATTTAAAAGCTCCAAGTGTCTCTACCACTTTTGACTCATCTACAATCCAGATACACTCCTTACTATTAACAGCAACAACTTTTTCCATCAAAAGAGCAGCGCCTCCACCCTTAATACCATTAAAGTGACCATCAACCTCATCGGCACCATCAACTGTTAAATCAACGATTTCTACTTCATCAATATTTTTTAAAGGAATTCCAAGTGATGCCGCATGTTCTGCCGTAGCATGAGAAGTGGTAACCCCTATAATATCTAATCCTTCTTCCTGAACACGACGCCCAAGTTCCTGTACAAAATAATAAGCCGTTGAGCCTGTTCCTAATCCAACAATCATACCACTCGTAACAAAGTCCGCTGCTTTAATTCCAACTTGTTCTTTTAAATCTGACACAATATCTTCCTCCAAAAATAAAACGATTACATTTATTATAGCATGATTTAAAAATAATTTTAAAATTTACAATGACATGAAAATATTTTATCGTGGATTTCTAGAGTATTATTAACATTTTTACAGATTTTCACCATCATCCTACATCATTTTTTGTATCTATCTTCTTTACAGTCTCACATTAAAAGGGTATCATATATAAAAGATAATGAGGGAGACGCATATATATAAAATGTATGAAAACTAACATTAAAAACTGTTCTACAACACTTAGTCAATAGACCTGAACAGTAGAATCTTCTAAAAATATATTTTATACTATGAACTAATATAGCATAAACACTCCGTATGTTTCGTACTATTTCTCTCACTGAATTCTATTTTATGACACACTTGTCAATAGCCCATACAGATAACACAGTCAGAAAACAATTTTATGGTGGCCTACGCTCATTCTCGATTAGTTCATCGTAAATATATTCTAAATAATACACGACGACATTTCAGTCAATTTTGACAGCGACTTCTGAATTATCGGAACCGTTATACAAAATAGGAGGTATTAAACAAAATGGAACACTATTCCAAAGAAGTGATTGATGCAAAACTTGAAAAACAAAAAGAGGAAAATGAAAGTCATTACCAATTGCTTGAGGAACGGTTTAACTTATTAGATAAAAAAATTGATGAAGTAGTGGATTATGCACTTACTAAAACACAAAATATGTTGTTAGAAGAAAGAATTAGAGAAAAAATTGAGCGTGAAGCCGAACAGAAAATTACAAATAGATGGGTCATTGGTCTTGCTGTAACGATTGCTATTTTTGTCTTAAAAGAATTTCTTATTAAGTAGTCTTAAACAAATCAGACAACACCTGATAATTCTTACGAAAATCTTCGGAGTGAAATAATATATTCAGGTTTTAGAGAGAAAAGTCAATACTCTTCATAAAGAAAATATAATCGTGCAAACGATTGTTTTTCTTTATGATTCAATTAAAGTGTTTTATATAACATGTATGACCAACATTGCTACTGGAGGAACTATGCGTTTTTTTAAAGAGTTATACCAAGATTATCTAGAAAGCAGATTCTCACACTATGAAAGTTTTTTGGAATGGTTTTTGAAGAGAAAACTAAGTTTTTGGGGAAAGATGTTAGTTGCGGGACTATTATGGGCTTTTTGGTTATTTATGATTTCCAATCTCATTCATATGATTTATCTATTTTATTGTGTTTGTCTTGTAGCTGTGATTGTAATAGTTATTGAAGTTTACACAATATTAACAAATAAAGAGCGTTAAACGATACGCTCTTTTTATAACTGCTTATACTTGTCTTTCTAAACTTTTCGACTAGAAAACAGATAGTTGACAATTTATTTTTGTGTCATTGTTTGAAACTACATAACAGACATTCTAATGTTTTTGTGATAGACTGTGTTGCATAAGATAGAAAGAAGAACAGTTACAAATGAAATTTACATTAGATAACATCAATCAAGCTCACAAAACATTCACAGGTTCTGATTTTCCAAAATTGATTGCAACTTTTAAAGATATGGGAATCGTACGCAATATCGTCAATATCAAAACAGGAAAAGTTAGTTATGTTCATGCTGACGGACGCGAGATAGAACGCTTAGGTATTCGAGTAGAAAAAGTTGCAGATAGTACAACTATTGAACAATTTAAAAACAGACTTAGATTGCATCAAGCAGGCAAAACAGACTTTTTAACTTTTTGCGATGATACTGCAGCAGCAGGTGGAGAAAAGTGGATTGTTGATATTGAAGCAATGACTTGTACTTACTATACATCAAAAAATGAAGTGCTTTTTTCAGAAGCTATTCCACACTGATAATATAAGAAAAGCAATCGAAAAAGATTGCTTTTCTTATATTACTTATTTTCTTTACTCATTATTCGTAATGACATCACCACTCGTGATGACTTCCACCCAGCCGTGTTCCATTCTAGCTTCTGCTTCTTTCATCCGAATCAGACCGTCAGAAATGGAAGAATTTAAACGATTGTTAGCTTCTGCTTGACCTTGCGCTTTGATAACTTCTGCATCAGCCTCTGCTTGAGCGTTGATTTTTTTAGTTTCAGCTTCAATTCGAGCTCTTTCTTGATCTTGTTTAGCTGAATCCACCTGTTTCTGTTTTACAGATTCATCCTTGATAGCCTTTTCAATCTCATCACCTGCATCTTGATCAGTAATCGTAAACGATACAAACTCTAAATTATCTGCCGCAAAACGTTCTTTCAATTTTAAGTCAATTTTTTCATACACTTCTGTACGTTTAGAACCAAGAACTTCATAAATATCGTACTCTCCCGTAACAGATTCAATCGCTCGTTGAACAGCAGGAGTAACAACACTATTGCTTACATTCTCTAAATCGGTATAATTAGCAAATACTTTCATGGCTTCCTGTTTATTAACCTTGTATTTGACATCTATATCCGTACTCAACCATTGACCGTCTTTTGTTTGAGTTGTAATTTTGGACATGGTCTTTGTCTGAACTGATGTTGGTAATTTATATATCTTATCAATAAATGGTGCAATCAGATGGTAGCCTGTTTGGAGTGTTTTATCTTGTACTCCACCAAAAGCACTTACTTTCACACCAACTGTGTTGGCTGGAATACGTGTCACAGCAGTAAACCTAAAAACTGCGCCAAATACTAATAACGATACAAGTGCAATACCTATTTTCCTTAATTTATTTTCATTCACCTTATTTGCCTCTTTCTTTTTCATGGCTTATGAGTATACCATTAACGCTTGTGTGATAATTCAATTTTAATATTATTTTATACAAACATTTGGCAAGAACAACTGTATCCATATTACATGTCTTGTTGTAATGTCATTATATCCCTTAAATTGAAGTCCAGAATGAAATTCTAACAGATAGACTTTGCTTTTATTTTGTTGCAATCTCTTTTAAAAAAACAACAGCTTTCTTTTTTATACTTATCATTACAAGATGGAAATGACTTTCATTTCAAAAATTCATTTTATTTTCCAAGAAGCGAACTTTCAAATTTGACTCTATTCCTAGATTCAAAAAAGTTTCTATTTCCTTGTAACAATAGATAGAAAATGAGATCCCAAAAGAGACAATACAACTCTAAAACTATCTCTCTCATCGGAACCATTCGAAACAGCACAGCTCTAAAACCATGATACAATGCCACAAGATACACCAGCAGTTTTGAAACCATTCGAAACAGCACAGCTCTAAAACCTAAACAAGATAAGCCATATATCCGAGAGAGTTTTGAAACCATTCGAAACAGCACAGCTCTAAAACGCTAAACCACCACTCCATGCACCAGAACTTGTTTTGAAACCATTCGAAACAGCACAGCTCTAAAACTCTTGTTTCATATACTTATACCACGAGTCCGTTTTGAAACCATTCGAAACAGCACAGCTCTAAAACATATTAAAAATTTTACTTTCATAAGTATCAGTTTTGAAACCATTCGAAACAGCACAGCTCTAAAACTAAATTTATTTTTTGTTTCAATATCCTCATGTTTTGAAACCATTCGAAACAGCACAGCTCTAAAACAAACCAATAATTTCAGAGTCGGTAACTAAAGTTTTGAAACCATTCGAAACAGCACAGCTCTAAAACACGGTAGCTGTGACACAGGATTCTATTATTGTTTTGAAACCATTCGAAACAGCACAGCTCTAAAACAGCTAGTTTGAATCGGCAAAGTAGGCTCTTGTTTTGAAACCATTCGAAACAGCACAGCTCTAAAACTCAGGCATTTACACAACTGTTTCAAATATTGTTTTGAAACCATTCGAAACAGCACAGCTCTAAAACTAGTTGCTATCAATAACACCGACAATGCCTGTTTTGAAACCATTCGAAACAGCACAGCTCTAAAACATCAAACCATTATTATTTGGTTTTTCGCTTGTTTTGAAACCATTCGAAACAGCACAGCTCTAAAACTGACCCAACCAAGTTTTCAGCCGTTGGTTCGTTTTGAAACCATTCGAAACAGCACAGCTCTAAAACAAAACGAACCCTTTCATTAATTCCATGTTTGTTTTGAAACCATTCGAAACAGCACAGCTCTAAAACCTGTATGCTTTTCGACAAAAGCCATCAACTGTTTTGAAACCATTCGAAACAGCACAGCTCTAAAACCGGTAAGCCTTTCGACAAAATCCGTCAATAGTTTTGAAACCATTCGAAACAGCACAGCTCTAAAACATTCTACCAAATCAAATTCTGGAGTAACTGGTTTTGAAACCATTCGAAACAGCACAGCTCTAAAACAAAGGTGATTTTCATTGTCTAACTGATAATGTTTTGAAACCATTCGAAACAGCACAGCTCTAAAACGCGTATGGTGGCAGTTTTGAACGTAGGAAGTTTTGAAACCATTCGAAACAGCACAGCTCTAAAACACGCTCAACAGTTTTACCATTTTCACGTTTGTTTTGAAACCATTCGAAACAGCACAGCTCTA
>JAKTNI010000001.1:368868-456335 GCA_029593505.1 Streptococcus suis | reverse complement strand
AAAAGTTTTGAAACCATTCGAAACAGCACAGCTCTAAAACACGCTCAACAGTTTTACCATTTTCACGTTTGTTTTGAAACCATTCGAAACAGCACAGCTCTAAAACCCTTCAACAAACATAATTGCAAGGTGAACCGTTTTGAAACCATTCGAAACAGCACAGCTCTAAAACTAGAAGCCCACTCGATACAAAAGGGCTTTTGTTTTGAAACCATTCGAAACAGCACAGCTCTAAAACTAGTTACTATCAATAATTCCTACGTTACCAGTTTTGAAACCATTCGAAACAGCACAGCTCTAAAACTCACGTGCTGGTGGCTATGTGGTGGACTATGGTTTTGAAACCATTCGAAACAGCACAGCTCTAAAACGAAAGAAACTTACCAAAATTAGAAGCACTCGTTTTGAAACCATTCGAAACAGCACAGCTCTAAAACGATAGCTTACGCATCATACCAAGTGGCTTAGTTTTGAAACCATTCGAAACAGCACAGCTCTAAAACCGGCTTCGCCGTGTCCCCGCTAGTGATGGAGTTTTGAAACCATTCGAAACAGCACAGCTCTAAAACACGCTCAACAGTTTTACCATTTTCACGTTTGTTTTGAAACCATTCGAAACAGCACAGCTCTAAAACGTCTGACGGTCAACATCAACTACTATCGCAGTTTTGAAACCATTCGAAACAGCACAGCTCTAAAACCTTTTGACACAGTAAAAGGAATTTTTAAATGTTTTGAAACCATTCGAAACAGCACAGCTCTAAAACACCTTGAACGTTTTTATTTTCTAAAGTTTTGTTTTGAAACCATTCGAAACAGCACAGCTCTAAAACAAATGTTTCACAATACCTTTAGTACCGATAGTTTTGAAACCATTCGAAACAGCACAGCTCTAAAACAAGTGTTTAACAATCCCTTTCATACCAATAGTTTTGAAACCATTCGAAACAGCACAGCTCTAAAACGTTGAACTCATTATATATATTTTTTTTAAAGTTTTGAAACCATTCGAAACAGCACAGCTCTAAAACCTCGTAGACTATTTTTGGTCACAAAATTTCGTAATCGCACTATTCGTCTCAGCCAGACTTCAGTTTCGAAGAGTTTCTAATATCTGTACTATATGTGTCTATTTTACCATATTTTCCGATAGTAAGAAATAGTCTTTATCCAAAACATACTGAGGAAAATCTTTTCTTTTTCTCGGTTCTAGAAAAAGAACACTCAGATTAGAAAGTTCAATATATTCTCTAGTTTTCTGAATTTCATCTGTTGTCAAATAAGATAATACATTAATAAAAACAAGAAATTTCTTCTTATTCAAAAATTGATAAACTTGCAAAATCTCAAAAATTTTCTCAAAAATCGTATCACTATGAGTTTCAATTTTGATCCCCAATGCCTTTATCAACTCCAAGACCGTAATCTCATCATACTCCAAATCAAGCTCATTCTCTAAACATTCATAAGCTATTAATTCAGTAATAGAATTGGCTAATTTTTCAATAATTGATTTCACTTCTGGTTTTTCGTTTAATTGATTTTCTAAATCAGCATGAATGAGCTTCAGTATTGGTGCAGTATTGATCTCATATCCTAAAATGTCTGTCACCACCATCAACTCGGAATCTTTAATGGACTTATATTGTTCGTCGAAAATTTTTAAGTCTGATCCCTCTTGATATTGATAAAATTTTCTAACTAGTCGAGAAAATACTGTCGTATCCTCTACAACAAGAATAGTTGCTTTTTCGATTGTCATAGCCTCATCTAATAACGGAAAGTTTAATTTCATATCAAAACTCCTCTCCTAAAAAGACTATTCGAGAGTCTGTATTTCCTATACAGTCATCTCGCTGACCATGGAGATAAATCATACGAGCAAATTGTTTTTCTGTAACTGTCAGAAGTGTGATATTACCTTTCTTGGGATTATTTGCCTTTAGTCGCTCCAACATAGCATTACTGGCTGAATTGTTCAGGAGTAACTTGCTATAGACTGAAAATTGATGCATAATAAACCCTTCGTTGATTAAAAATTTACGGAATTTACGATATGCCTTTCTTTCATCAACTGTTTCTGTAGGCATATCAAACATCAATAGCATTCTCATATACCGGTAACTCATATCCTAAACTCAGGAACTCCTTTCCCCTTATTATTGAGCGCCTTAATTACTTTCTTCGTATAATCGCTAACAATATTGGTCAGATACATTTCCTTATTGTTGTATTGAAATGTATCTGAGAAAATTGTAAACAATTCCCGCTTAATTTTAACAAAACTATGATTTCGATTTTCGTAAACAATCTGATCTATGATAGGCCGAAAAGGTTCCATGATGTCGCTAGCAAGGTTAAACTGATTAAATTGGTTAGCGTGTTTTAAACCAAATTGTGTCATACAACC
The DNA here is from genome assembly GCA_029593505.1 of Streptococcus suis. Taxonomy (GTDB): domain Bacteria; phylum Bacillota; class Bacilli; order Lactobacillales; family Streptococcaceae; genus Streptococcus; species Streptococcus suis_AG. The sequence goes on along the minus strand of JAKTNI010000001.1, from coordinate 453,925 downwards.
AGAAAGAACAACCTCACGCGCAAACATACTAAGTAACAGGGTATAACCATAATCTAGACTTGCATTGATGTCATTATCAAGTTCTCGATTAAAATCGTTTCCAAACAAAGTATTAAAGTAAATCCTCGCAGAATGTCCTTCACGATTGCTAGGGTCAAAGAGCTCCAAACTATGGTACAAATTCATGACGGATTGAGATTTTTCAATGAATCCACACTTACTGAGATAGATACTTTGGTTTAGTATTTTCTGGGAAATGATATGTGTCCAAACTTCCGCTTTGATTGCTTCTTCCCAGTCAATTTGCCTCGAAAGCTGTAAACTGGAGTCATGCCGAGCATAATAAGGCATCAAGTGTGCTGTTGGTAGTCGCTTATCATCACAAAAAATAACCAGAATGTTTTCATCTACTAATCGCTTGATTAACATCGTAGACAGCACAATATCAGTTGTTTCCAGCAATAAGATGTCAACCTCGGACAGATGAATCATTTCTGTCCGAGTAGCATCTTTAAAAATCAAATGATTATTTTTATATGATAGTTTGGAGTGTGTATTTACAATAACAGTTCGCCAACCCATTAGTCTCCTCCTAATTTGCTCAAATCAATACGTGTTTCGTAAAGACCAGTCACAGACTGATGAATGAGGGTAGCCTTGAGAAGTGAGGATGGGGTGTAATCTCTATAGCGTGGGATTTTAGTGCCTAAAAATTCAAAATCAACAGCACTACCTAGGGCAGTTAGATTCAACAAGTTGATGAATGAATTGCAAAGTTCCTCAAGGTTATCAGTATCTTTTCTAGCTGAATATGCTTCTACAATCCGTTTTCCATTAGCTTTAGCTCCAACAATTTTTTCATTGTATTCGAGGATGTATGTCAGTAATTCATCAAAAACATGACGATGAGTTTCCACATATTTCTTATGTCCAGGCTCCAGCGTTCGATTTACTCTCATTGCATGGTAAAGTAAAGTAACAAATTTATCTGGCAGATACATCTCATTGCCCTTATGAATTTCTCCACGTTTATTATTTGTTGACAAGATGCTTGCAAGCATTCGTCTGCTGCCGTTTTCCAGTTCAAAAAGGCTATATTTTGGTAATTTAATAATGGATTTAATATCTTTATATCCAAGATTCAATAAATATTGTTTTGGATTTTTCTCAAAATCCTTCCTAGCTAGAATGGAGATGCCTTGAAACTCTGTTACTTCCGCTTTACTTTTCTTTTTCCCCTTCTCAATAATTCCATTCACTAGAACGGCATAAGAATTTGAAATGCCTGCATAGCCACCGTAACGCTTTGTATCAAAACTTTGTTTGGCAGGAACCAGATTTTCAACACTTCCTTCTTTAGGCCTTGGTGAAAGATTTGCATTATAGAAGCCTTTAGGTTTCCCTCTATCTAGACCATGGTTTTGAACCTCTGTCTTTTTAACAACATTCACTTGCGGATAAGATAAGACTTTTCTGACCGTTTTAAAATCTGATTTCTTATTCCAAACAATCTCCCCAGTATCCTTGTTCACTTCAGTTATTGGACGAATCCTTACCGCACCTGTTTTTGAATGTACAACAATTCGTTTGAAAAAGTTCATAATGTTAGAATAGAATAACACTTTCTCTGTTGCAGACTTGCGAGATTTGTAACTATTATACGTTGGATACTCTCCATACACAAATTCTGGTGCTAGTTTAGGATATTTCTTCAGCAAAGCTGTTGCAACTACAGCATTTAGATAAGCATCATGCGCATGGTGGTAATCATTAATTTCACGCACCTTGTACAATTGATAGTCTTTTCTAAATTGGGAGACTAAACTTGATTTTAAGGTAATAATATTAACTTTCGGATCACGAATTCTATTTCCATTATTGTCCAATTTAGTGTTGAAACGTGTGTCCAAAATCCTAGCTACATGTTTTGTAATTTGTCTCGTTTCAACTAACTGTCGTTGAATAAATCTTGCCTTATCTTCATTGGTTAACCCACCACGTTCAGCCTTCGTCAAATTATCAAATTTACGTTGGGAAATGAGTTTAGACTTCAATAACTGTCTCCAGAAATATTTCCTATCTTGAACAATTTCAATACTTGGTACATCATCAGATTTACCTCCATTTTTAGCAGATTTTGTCAACACTTTATTATCTAGTGAGTCATCTTTGATAAATGCTTGAGGGATAATATGGTCAATATCATATTCACTGAGATGATCAATATCTAATTCCTCATCTGTATACATATCCTTGCCATTCTGTAGATAATATAGGAATAATCTATCACTTTGTAAATGAATATTACTAATCTTTGAAACTCCTTTTGGTCTCTTTTCTTCTAAAATCTTACTCCCTAAGTCCTTCAAAGCTTTTTCAAGTCGTTTGATACGTTGTTGCGAATTTTGACGCCCCTTTTCTGTGGTTTGATTTTCTCGTGCCATTTCAACAACTATATGTTCAGGCCCATATCCCATCACTTCTATGAGTTCATCTACAATTTTTAGACTTTGAAGTATTCCTTTTTTAATTGCCGGACTGCCAGCAAGATTCTGTACCTCTGTATGATAGTCTTCTATTTTACCTACCCTTTGAGCTAATCTTATTTCATCTACGAATGATAGGGTATCGTCATGAATCAATTGCATAAAATTACGATTACTGGTTCCATCATCTATTAGATAGTCCAAAATTGTTTTTCTCGTTACTTTATCTCGAATACCGTTAATTAACTTAGCAGACAATCGACCCCAGCCAGTATAATGGCGACGTTCCAGTTTTTTGCGTTGCTCTTCTGTCAATACATCCTTATACTTCTCCAGGCGTTTTCTAATCATTTCTCTATCTTCGAATAGAGTTAAAGTCAACACAATATCTTCAAGAATTTTTTGATTTTCTTCTGCATCCATAAATGATTTATTTCGTATAATTTTAAGTAAATCATGATAGGTTGGAAGACTAGCGTTAAACTGTTCTTCAAGACCTTTTAATTCAACCCCCACATAACCATTAGAGTTTTCCAAATAGGCTTTGATATCTTTGGCTGTGACTTTTCGATTCATTTTAAAGAGAGTGTTGACAATATCCTTTTTCTGTCCACTATCAAGGAATTGATAGTCACGCATTCCTTCTGCTATAAATTTAACCTTTGTTAACTCATTATATACAGCAAACTTTTCGTATAACAAACTGTGTTTTGGAAGCACCTTTTGATCCGGCAAATATTGATCAAAATTTGTCATACGAGTAATGAAGTTTTCAGCCGAGGTTTCCTTATCAACCATTTCATCAAAATTCCAAGGCCTAATCTTCTCGTCTGATTTACGATTTAACCAAGCAAACTCACTCTTTCCTCGTGCCAGCGGACCAACATAATAAGGAATACGGAAAGTTAGTATTTTTTCAATCTTATCCTGATTCTCTACTAGAAATGGATAAAACTCAGCCTGTTTGCGAATGATAGCCTGCATTTCTTGAAGATGAATTTGGTGAGGAATAGAGCCATTATCAAAGGTACGTTGCTTTCTTAAGAAATCTTCACGCTCAATTTTGTCAATGAAATAATTACTGCCCTCAATCTTTTCTATTGCTTTTTTTATGAATCTATAAAAATTCTCCTGCGTCGTTTTGCCCTCAATATAACCTGCATAACCATCTTTTAGAGTATCTTTAAAAAATTCTTTATAGGAAGCGGACAAATTCTGACGAATAAAATCCTTCAGTAAGGCTAAGTCCTTTTGATGTTCCTCATATCTGTTAACCATTGAACTAGAAAGCGGAGCTTTTGTTGTAGAATCAGTTGTTGACAAAATCCCTGCTAGCAATATCCCGTCGTACAAGGATTTTGTCGCGATAAACAGGTCAGCATAATCATCTCCGATTTTACCTAATAACTCCTCCAAATCTTCTTCGCACGTTTCTTTAGAAAATTGGATTTTTGCATCTTCAGCCAGCTCGAAGTTTGTTTTAAAATTAGGCTGCAGCCCTAGGGAAAGTGCCAGAAAATTACCAAAAAGCCCATTTTTCTTTTCGTTTGGAAAATAATGAAGAACGTTTTCTAACCGTCTAGACTTGCTAGCTTTTCCAACTAAAACATCTGCAACATTTGGTAGATTCTCTGATAAATAGCTACCTTCAACGGTTTTGTCGAACATCTCAACAAAGTCATTAAATAAATGTTGAACATCTTTGTTTTCAGATTTTAAATCCCCCTCAAACAGAAAATGCCCTCGATACTTTATAATGTGAGCCAAAGCAAGATAAATCAATCGAATATCAGCTTTTTGAGAAGAATCTGCTAATTGCCTTCTTAAATGATAAATAGTTGGAAACTGCTTATGGTACTCTTTTTCTTCTTGCAAGGTTCCGAAAATTGGATGCTTGCTTCCTTGCTTATCCTCAACAATAAGAAAAGAATCATCAAGACGTTGGAAAAAACTGTCATCAATTTTATTGATTTCTTCTGCAAATATTTCTTGCAAATATAAGATACGATTTCTGCGCCGTGTGTAACGTCTACGAGCTGTTCGTTTTAGTCTGCGACTTTCCGCTGTATTGCCTTCATCAAATAGCAGAGTACCAAGTAAGTTTTTCTTAATGTACGCCTTTTCGGTATTCCCTAATACCTTCATTTTTTTTGAAGGTACTTTGTAGTTCTCTGTATACATAACACAGTACCCAACGCTGTTAGTACCTATATCTATTCCTATAGCGTAACTTTTCTTCATCATAGTTCTACTCCTTTAATTTGATTATTATTGATATTTTAGTGCTTTTATAAAATTCATAAGATTAATGAAATTCTCAAAAATAAATCACCATAAATATAAATGAATTATATAATCTTCGATAGATTATTTCAAGAAATTAGTTATTTCTAGAACAAACATTTTATCATTCTTAAAAGATTTGTTATACTTAAGAAGATTTATATTTAGTTTTAGCGCTATGTTGGTTTAGAGTTCAACAATTTTTCTATAAAAGCTCTTGCAAATATCAGTAAAATGTTATATAATACCTTTGTTGAAACCATTCGAAACAACACAGCAACGTTAAAATAAGGCTTTGTCCGTACCCAATTTTGCACACCGATTCGGTGCTTTTTTATTTATTATAGCAAAAATTAAGTTATTTTCAATAAATATATTAGCTACATCATCTCTCAAAGATGATGTATTATCTTTCCGTGAGGTAATTATAGATAATTTTTAGAAAGTACAAGTTATGATTGCTCAGAAATTAAACAGGTAAAATTATATATAAAAAGAGCGTTGACAATACGCCCTTTTTTTACATTTTCCATACTTATTTTATACTGACATTACTAAACTTTTTAGGTAATTTTAGGATAACTTCCTCATCGAATTGTTCAATGTTTCATTACTGATCGTACCATATAGTACGACAGTTTCTCCCCAAAATACAAGTAATAAAAGTAACCAAAATATACTAAAAAGACAATATTCTGATATAATTTAAAAGAAAATTTGGTTTTCATAATAAATTGCATAGGCTATATTATATATTTAGTATTAAAATGCTTTGAATTTATACAATACCAGTCAATTGGAAAAAGAAAATAATTTTAGAGGAAAATATGAAAAAAATTTTAGGAATCATTTTTTTGATAATCGTAATCAGTTTTGCTTGCTTTACTAGTTTATCTTTAAGTCGAGAAAAACCTTCAGTTTTAGTTGTTGGTGCTGGAATTTCTGGATTAACTGCTGCAAAAGAATTGAATGACAATGGTTATCATGTGACAGTTTTGGAAGCTTCAGATCACGTAGGAGGTAGGGTAGTAACAGATAGAACAACGGATTTCACCTTTGATAAAGGAGCTAGTTGGATACATACTCCTATTGGAAATCCCATAACTCAAATAGCCAAAGAATCGGGTATAGAATTATTCAGAACAGATGATGATTCATTACTGCTCTTTGATCAAGATGGCAACAGATACACAGATGCTCAAATCCAAGAAGGTGAACAATTTTATGACCGTGTTTTAGATGAACTTTCGCAAAATGCAAATCCAGGTGAAAGTTTTTCTGATAGCTGCCAGCGTCTTTATCCTAAGGAACATAATACTGCATTGAATAAATATCTCTTCTCATCGTACCTAACATTCGATTCTGGTAGTGGACTCAAGACACTATCGTCTAGTTTATACAATGAAGGCGAGTTGTATGAAGGAGATGATATGATGGTTACCAATGGCTATGATTTACTACCTAAGTATTTGGCAAAAAATCTTGATATAAAACTAAATGAACGAGTAATTGAAATAGATTACAGCAATCATAATAATATTAAAATTGTAACTGAAGGACAAGAATATCATGCACAAAAAGTTATTGTAACAGTTCCTTTAGGAGTTTTGAAAAAAAATGCCATCAAATTTAAACCAGAGTTACCTGATGTCAAGAAAAATGCAATCAATAATATAGGTATGGGAGTAGTTGATAAATTTTATTTAGAATTCCAAAAAGTCTTTTGGGATGATGTGCAATACATTGGATACACATCAGAACAACCAGACAAGTTCAACTACTTTTTAAATGTTAATCATATTAATAAAAATATAAATAGTTTAATGACTTTTGCATTTGCAGATTCTGCTAAGGAATTAGAAGATATGACAGATGAAATGGTTATTGATGAAATAATGGACAATCTTACATCAATTTATGGAAAAGATATACCTAAACCATCAACACTTATACGCACTAAGTGGGGCAATGATGAAAATACATATGGTTCATATTCCTACACTGCAACATCAACAAAAATGAGTGATTTTGAAGACATGGCAGAACCTATTGATAACGTCATTTTTTTTGCGGGTGAACATACAAATGTTTCTTACTTTTCTAATGTTCATGGTGCGTATCTAAGCGGTATCAGATCTGCTAATGAGATTATAAAAACCTCTAATTTGTTGACATCTATTTTTGATAAAACAGACAAATGAAACAAATATAATGACTATTTTGAATCAAACTATCTATGAGTTTATCTGAGATAATTATCACAAAAGCTTAGATATATCATAATATTTCTCATTATGATATAAATAATTTTCTTTTTGATACTAAGTTCAGATATAGATACAGATTACATATCAATGATAAGAAGTTCTTCCCATAAAAAACACCAGTCTTTCGACTAGTGTTTCTAAGGAGATGTATGAAAAATATTAGGATTAAGTAAAGTATATCATACTAAATAAAAAATACATCAGTCTGTAGATGTAGATTTCTAAAGCAAACGGTATTATTTCTTAGAAATTTCCACTATTTTCATATCTGGTTTATTATTCAATGCTCGAATGCTAAGGAAAAGGTAGATTGTTCCCTCTATCTGATTTAAAGTTCTAATAAATTCAATACAAAAATAAGAAACTAGGCGAACATGCTATACAGTGCTACATTTTTGTTTTCTTTCTCTTCTTCTGCTGCTACACAGTGAGTGTGACTAGAAGTTTTACCCGTGCATAACTATCATTTAGAAGGTTAAAACTGAGCTAGACATGCAACGGATAAATTGCTAATGAGTTTTTACCTTATGTAAAAAGTATTAAAGAAAATGTAGGATTGGAGCATTCTATCTTCCTTATTTATCTAACTATTTTATTAATATTTTGCTGAAAAAATATTACAATACTTGACAAATAGTAGGAAAAACAGTTATTTAGGACAGTTCCACTAGATAATGGTACAATAGAATTGCTACAAGAGTTTAAAGCAAAACAGTGGTTAATCAACTGTTTCCAACTAACTGCTCCTACGTATCTAAACAACACTTAGAGATATTGACTATCTCAAAATTAATCGGGTGGATATAAAGACTCTACTATCACGTTGAATACTGATTCGCACCTATTGAAAAAGAAAGAGATAGCAAATTTTGATCAAATCACAAAACTATTTGAAAAATTTGGGGCGAATTTGGAGTAAAACCTTGTAAATACACTACATAGAAGGACGAACATGATTACCAAAGAATTTGATACAATTGCTGCAATTGCAACTCCTCTAGGAGAAGGTGCAATCGGCATTATACGCCTTTCTGGAACGGAAGCCTTTCATATTGCAAGTAAAATTTTTAAAGGAAAAAATTTAGCAAACGTTGCAAGCCATACACTCAATTATGGACATATTATTGATCCAGAAACACATCAAGTATTAGATGAAGTGATGCTAGGAGCTATGCGCTCTCCACGTACCTTTACTCGTGAAGATATTATTGAAATCAATACTCACGGTGGCATTGCTGTTACTAATGAAATTCTTCAACTGCTCATTCGTCAAGGGGCAAGAATGGCAGAACCGGGTGAATTTACCAAACGTGCTTTTTTAAACGGTAGGATTGATTTAACACAAGCTGAAGCAGTTATGGATGTCATCCGAGCCAAAACTGATAAAGCAATGCACAACGCTGTCAAACAATTAAATGGCTCTCTTACTCAACTGATTAACGACACACGTCAAGAAATACTGACCACCTTAGCTCAAATCGAAGTAAACATCGACTATCCAGAATATGATGATGTTGAGGAAGCAACCACCGAGCTTGTTCGTGAAAAAACATTACAATTTCAAACTCTTTTAGAACAACTCTTAGCTACAGCTCGTCGAGGTAAAATTTTACGAGAAGGAATTGCTACTGCTATTATTGGACGTCCAAATGTAGGAAAATCAAGCTTACTCAATAACCTACTCCGCGAAGAAAAAGCTATTGTAACAGATATTGAGGGAACGACACGAGATATTATTGAAGAATATGTCAACATCAAAGGGGTTCCTCTTAAACTAATTGACACTGCCGGCATTCGTGAAACAGACGATATCGTGGAAAAGATCGGTGTAGAACGTTCTAAAAAGGCTCTCGAGGAAGCAGACCTTATCCTACTCGTTCTCAATGCATCTGAACCACTTACTGAGCAAGACAAAACACTACTGGCTCTGTCCGATACAGCTACCCGCATCATTCTACTAAACAAAACAGATTTAGAAGAAAAAATTGAGATTGAACAATTGCCTGACGACCTCATTCCTATCTCTGTTTTGAATAATAAAAATATTGACCATATTGAAAATAGAATCAACCAACTGTTCTTTGAAAACGCTAGTCTAGTAGAACAAGATGCAACGTATCTCTCCAATACTCGCCATATTAGTTTAATTGAGCAAGCTGTTCAAAGTCTACAGGCTGTCAATGACGGCTTAGCAATGGGAATGCCTGTTGATTTACTACAGGTTGATCTAACTCGTTGTTGGCAAATTTTAGGAGAAATTACAGGAGATGCTGCACCAGATGAATTAATTACTCAATTGTTTAGTCAATTCTGTCTTGGAAAATAAAAGAACCACACTTAGTATGGTTCTTTTATTTTATATACTTTTGATAACTACTAATTTTATTCTTAATTATCTTAACAAACTACCCAAAATTCATTAAACATTAACGAATTTCAGCTCCCAGTTCTTCCAAACGCTTAGTAATTTTTTCCATATATTTAGAAACTTCCTCATCTGTCAGACTATCCATCTGATTTTGGAATGTGAGAGTATAAGCCATTGATTTCTTACCAGATTCAATGTTGTTGCCAGTATAAACATCAAAGAGGGTAATACTCGTCAAGCGTTTAATTCCCGCAGCAGCAATTGCATCCAAGATTTCTTTATGCGTAACCTCTTGGTCTAATAACAAGGCAATGTCACGCTGAACGAGTGGGAATTTGGAGATTTCCTTAAATGGTTGAGTAGGTTGTAAAGCTAATTCTATTGCATCCAAATTGATTTCTGCTACATAGGTTTCTGGAATACCATACTCTTTAGCTGTTTGAGGATGAACTTGTCCAACAAAACCAATTATTTGATTCTGACAATAAATTTCAGCTGTACGTCCAGGATGTAAAGCACCCATATCACTTGTTTGAACAAAATCAACTACCAACTTATAGTGAGTAAAGATAGCTTCCAGTATTCCTTTAGCATGGAAAAAATCAACTGTTACCGGAGCTGTTTGGAAATCTTTTTCTGTAACTTGACCAGTCAAAACAAAGGCAAACTTATTGACTTCTTGTGGCAACTCTTCTGCAGGGTTTCCAGATTGTTCAAACACTTTTCCGATTTCGTACAGAGCTAAGTTCTTATTCTTTCTCGCTACATTATAGGCTACTGTTTCCAACATACCAGATACCATATTTTGACGCAATGCAGATCTCTCTACTGTCATTGGCCACATCAGTTCTGTTACAGCTGTTGGACGATTTGCAAATGCGACAGCTTTTTTAGGAGTTGTCAAGGCATAAGAAATAATTTCTGTTAATCCTGCTCCCTCTGCTAAACTGCGAACTTGTCTACGAATTTTTTGGATAGTTGTCAATTCACCAGCAGTTCCATCTGCTTTAGGTAAAGTTGTTGGCAACTGTTCATAACCATAGATACGAGCAATTTCTTCTACTAAATCTGCCGGAATACGAATATCCCAACGGCGACGAGGAACTGATACTGTAAATTGAGATTCATCACCAGTTACCTTCATATCTAAACGACGAAAAATATCCCTAATCTGCTGATAATCAAGATTAGTTCCAAGTGAACGATTGACATAATCAATAGTTGCAGTAACTGGTACATCTGAAATATCTACACTACCCGCAGAAACAATACCAGATAAAACTTGACCTCCAGCTAAATCAGCAATCAATGCTGCTGCCGTATCCAAAGCTTCTGTCACAGTTGCTATATTAATGCCCTTTTCAAAACGAGAAGAAGACTCAGAACGAAGATTGAGACGACCAGATGTCTTACGTATAGACTTACTATCAAAAAGGGCAGCTTCAAGAACAACTGTTTTAGAAGTGGAATCAATCTCTGTGTTGGCACCACCCATAACTCCACCAACAGCTACTGCCTGATCAGCTACTGAAATTACAATATCCTCACGAACAAGCTCTCTCTTTTCATCATCAAGAGTAATCAACTTCTCTCCAACTTTCGCTTGACGTGCAACAATTTTCTTATCACCAAACTTATCCAAATCAAAAGCATGCATCGGCTGACCAAAATAAAGTAATATATAGTTGGTAATATCGACTACGTTATTATGTGGACGAATACCAGCATTCATCAAGAGATTCTGTAACCACTGTGGACTTGGTGCAATCGTAACGTGTTCGATGACACGCGCAGCATAAGTAGCAACCTTATCTGATTCAATGGCAACCTCAATCACATCACTTGCTTTCTTATCGATCTCTTTCAATACAACAGGAGTAAAGCGAACTGGACGATCATAGATAGCGGCTACTTCATGAGCTACTCCACGCATAGAAAGAGCATCTGCTCGATTTGGAGTAATGGATAATTCGATAATTTCATCATCAAGGTCAAGGTATGAAAAGATAGAATCACCTACAATAGCATCTTCTGGCAAGTGGTAGATACCATCCGAAAAAGCTTTGGGAACTACTGCGTCTGGCACACCAATTTCACTTAATGAACAGAGCATGCCCAACGATTCTACTCCTCGAATTTTTCCTTTTTTAATCTTATGATTACCCGCAATGCGTGCGCCAGGTAAAGCTACAATCACCTTAATACCAGCTACAACATTCGGCGCACCACAAACAATTTGTGTTACTTCTTCGCCAATATCAACTTGGCAGATAGTGAGGTGGGTATCTGGAATAGTCTCAGTAGATACAACTTGACCTACTACAAGTTTCGAAAGCCCCTGACTCTTTTGTTCCACTCCCTCAACTTCAATACCGGTCGTAGACATCTTTTCTGCCAATTCATGACTGGTTGCATCAACATCAACTAATTTTTTTAACCATTTATAACTTACTAACATATTTTCCTCTTTATTTTCAAACTGCGATATGCTCAGACAAACTAGCCTCTCAAACTTGTACAGACTTATTAATTACGTAAAAATAAATCATACAATCTCGGAACACGATGACACTATAAAATCATTGTCCAAAGACTAAAACTGCTCTGAAAAGCGTATGTCGCCCTGATAGAAACCACGAATATCATTGATACCATAACGAAGCATAGCAATACGCTCCTGTCCAAGACCAAAGGCAAAACCTGAGTATTTGGTAGCATCAATACCACTCATTTCTAATACCTGTGGATGAACCATGCCAGCTCCAAGAATCTCTATCCAGCCTGTTGTTTTACACACATTGCATCCATCACCACCACACTTAAAACAAGAAACATCTACTTCAACAGACGGTTCTGTGAAAGGGAAATAAGACGGGCGAAGACGAATCTGACGCTCTTCTCCAAACATCTTTTTAATAATCAATTCCAAGGTTCCCTTCAGATCTCCCATAGAAATTCCCTCACCAACTACCAAACCTTCAATTTGGTGAAATTGATGACTATGTGTGGCATCATCCGTATCACGACGAAACACTCGTCCCGGAGAAATCATTTTGAGCGCTCCCTTTGAAAAATCATGCTGATCCATCGTGCGCGCTTGAACAGGTGAAGTATGCGTGCGCATCAGTATTTCTTCTGTAATATAAAACGTATCTTGCATATCACGGGCCGGATGATCTTTCGGTAAATTCATTCTCTCAAAATTATAGTAGTCTTTTTCTACTTCATAACCATCTACTATTTGAAAACCCATTCCCAAGAAAATATCTTCAATTTCTTCAGCAGTTTGGGTCAATACATGACGTTTCCCAACTGCAACCCGACGACCAGGTAATGTTACATCAATCGATTCAGAAACTAATTGATGTTGGATTTTTTCTTCCATGATGTTTTTAGCTGTTTCTTCAAAAGCAGCTGTCAACACATCACGTACCTCGTTAACTTGCTTGCCAACGATTGGCTTCATATCGTTAGATAGATCTTTCAATCCCTTTAAAAGCTCTGTCAATGAACCTTTTTTACCTAAGACAGCTACTCGTAAATCTTGCAATGCTTTTTCATCTTGATCTGTCATCGCAGTTAGTTGTTCCAATGTTGTTTGGCGAAGTTCCACCAATTGTTGTTCAATAGTTGACATATTTCCTCCAATAAAAAAGGCGCGACAACACTCATATCGGAGCGTTGTCACGCGGTACCATCCGTTTTCATCTGCTAGGCAGACCTTTTTTCTAAGTCCTTTGGTGAGTGAATTCGACCAATTTTCACTGATTGAGCTTACAGTCACGGCTCAACTCCCTGAACAGGTGCCATTGGTTTACTAGTCTCACAGACTTCGTATTCAATTATTATTAGTGTAGCAAAATAAAGACATTTTAGCAAGAAGTCTTTTGAAAAAATACACGATAAATTCCATCATATTCAATAATCTCTAATGATGATGGTTTAACGATTATTTTATTGATTTACTACAATTTCACCAGTATGATAGTTAATGCTAAGACCACTTTGGACATTCGGCACAAAAACGTTAAATTCTAAACTACCATCAGATGACTTAGCTTCCAAATGGCTCCCTACTGCTAATAAATCATCCGGATGAGCATAAATAAGCGTTACCCGATAACGAACACGTTTGTTCTTATCCAAAGCTTTACGAATCTTAGTTTCAAAATAGTTTTGTCCTGTTGAATAATCTTCGTAGGCTTGATTAGCCCATGCAGTCTGTACAGCAATATTATCAGGATTACTAGTTGACGCATCAAAACCTGAAAGTCCTCCAACCAACGCATAGCCCAATAAATGCCCTCTATCAACGGCATGATCGTATTCACCAGTTAAACCATGTACCTGATGCCAACCAGCTGGTGTCCATGATGTTCGACCATTTCCTGTTTGCTCTCTATCCTTATACTGACGAGTTGATTTAGCCAACAAAGCATTTGCAAGGACCGGTACAGTTTCTCCTTGAACAGTTTTTGTTTTATTATTCGCATAAGGCATACTGGATACAGAAGCATCTAAATCTGTTTTATTACCATTGATAATGAACGCCCCTGCACCATTCCACTCAATATCTCCTCCTAATTGTTTTCGGACATCGCTTGTCAAAATGCTACTGGCTAATTCTTGACTAGGTGTTGACTCATTCGAATGGGACTGATTAATGTAATAAGTTTCGGTTTGTTGCGAAGATGATGAGTTAAAAACATAACTTCCCCCAATCACTAAAACCGTTATCAAAAGACTGGCTATACTCATCGCCTGTTTTTTCGTTTTTCTATTCATTCTTCCTCCGCTTAAAAAAGTAGGTTTCCCTACTTCCCAGTGAATTTATTAAACAATATGTGCCACTTTTCTGGTGAAAGTATCGAAAAAACATTATCTCCATCACCAATCACTCCATATCCAATCATGAGACCAAGACCAAATACAAGCACTCCTACAATCAGCACAACACATACCAATGCTAGCTGTTTGCCAACATAGCTAAAACGTTCTTTATCCATTCTCCTCTTCTCCACTCACACGCTTAATCGTTGCGCCCAGGTGCGCTAATTTTTCATGAAAACGGTAATATCCTCTATCTAAATGAGTCAGTTGTCCTACTACTGTTTCGCCTTCAGCTACCAATCCAGCAAGAATCAAAGCAGCACTAGCTCGCAAGTCCGTTGACATCACTTGAGTTCCTTGCAAAGGTTGCCCACCCATAATCAATGCTGTATCACGTAAGATTTCAGAATGCAAGTCCATTCGACGCATTTCTTCCAAATGCTGAAAACGATTTTCAAATACCGTTTCAATCATCGTTGACTCACCCTTTGCAACGGCCATTAAAACTGTAAACTGAGCTTGCATATCAGTAGGGAATCCCGGATGAGGAAGTGTTTTTACAGTAACTGGTTTGAGGTCATCTACTTGAGACTGAACTCGTATCCCATTCGGCTCTTCCGTTACACGAACGCCCATTTCCAACATCTTAGAAATAAGTGGTCTATTATGTTCCCAAACAGCATCTTTAATCAAGACATCACCACCAGTAATAGCAGCAGCAATCATAAATGTTCCTGCTTCAATACGATCTTGTACTACTTGATGTTCTACTCCTGTTAATTCCTCTACTCCTTCGATAGTAATCGTCTCTGTACCTGCCCCCTTGACTTTAGCTCCCATCTTATTAAGAAAAATAGCCAAATCAACAATTTCAGGTTCTCTAGCTGCATTTTCTAGCACAGTTGTACCATTTGCCAAAACTGCTGCCATCATAAGATTTTGCGTAGCGCCAACACTTGGAAAATCAAGATATATAAAAGCTCCTTGTAATCTATCGGCACTAGCTTCAATATAACCAGCACGTTGCTTAATTTTAGCACCCATCGCTTGTAATCCCTTCAAATGAAGATCTATAGGCCTACTACCAATCGTACAACCTCCAGGCATTGAAACTTTCGCATAACCATTCCTTGCTAAAATAGGACCTAAAATAACAATAGAGGCACGCATTTTACTAACATATTTATAGGGAGTTTCACTTCCTAATCTCCCCGTTGCATCAATATCAATAGATTTTGTTTCTTCATCAAATTTAACACGCACTCCTAATCCACGAACTACATTGTTCATCGTATAAACGTCTGATAAAATCGGCACATGGGTCAATCTCGTTTGCCCTTTACTCGCTAAAACAGTCGCTGCCAATAACGGTAATACGGCATTTTTAGCTCCTTCAATCTCAACTTGACCTTTAAGTCCAGTTTGACTTCCCTTAACAACAATTGTATCCATTTAAATTTCCTTTATTGTCTTTTCAAACACTAGTCAACGACCGTCCAACCAGTATCAATTCTAAAAAGAATGTCGACACTAGATAACCAAATCCAATCGCTAAAAATAATACTAACAATCGAATTTTACTCTGATTTTCCCTAGTTACTTTTAAGCATTTCGACCAATCAACAGTCGTCATTAAAAGATGATGTACTAGGTAGATAAATAGTAAATGACTAAGTAATCGTAAAAGTGATGTAATCATGATTCTATTATACCATGAAATAGAAAAATAGGTTCAGTCAACATCTGAACCTATTTTAATGTTTACCGACGCGTATACGGTTAATAGCACGCTGAAGTGCTACAGCAGCTCTTCTTTCCAAATCAGCATTGTGAATCTTCTGTGCTTCAATTAACTGGCGTTCTGCCCGTAGTTTTGCACGCTCTGCGCGGGTAATGTCAATATCTCTTGCGCGCTCTGCTGAATCAGATACAACAGTAACAACATCGTTATTAATTTCAATGATACCACCATTCACTGCAATCCAATCCACATGGTTTTCATCGTCTATCCGACGCACTTTCATCTCATCAATTTCTAAAACTGCAATCAATTGTAAATGTCCCGGATAAATTCCCATTTCTCCTTCTTTTGTCTTAACCAAAACAAAAGAAGCATGGTGATCATATTTGATACCGTCAGGTGTCACCACTTGTACAGCCATATGTGCCATTGTCAATCACCTCTAGAATTTCATTTTTGCAGCTTTAGCGACTACATCTTCTATTGAACCAACGTTTCGGAAAGCATCTTCTGGCAATTGATCATGTTTGCCATCTAAAATTTCCTTAAATCCTTTGACAGTTTCTGATACTGGTACATATGAACCTGGCATACCTGTAAACTGCTCTGCTACATTAAAGTTTTGAGACAAGAAGAATTGAATCCGACGAGCACGACCAACTAATGTTTTTTCTTCGTCAGATAATTCGTCCATACCAAGTATAGCAATAATATCCTGTAACTCTTGATAACGTTGTAGAACTCGCTTAACTTCCATAGCAACAGCATAATGTTCTTCACCGACAATTTCTGGCGCAAGAGCACGAGAAGAAGATGCCAATGGATCTACCGCTGGATAAATACCTAGCTGGGTCAACTTACGCTCTAGGTTAGTTGTCGAATCCAAGTGAGCAAAAGCAGTTGCGGGAGCTGGATCTGTATAATCATCCGCAGGTACATAGATCGCTTGGATAGAGGTTACAGAGCCTTTTTTAGTAGATGTAATACGTTCCTGTAACTGTCCCATTTCAGTTGCCAGAGTTGGCTGATATCCTACAGCAGATGGCATCCTACCCAAAAGGGCTGATACTTCTGATCCTGCTTGAGTGAAACGGAAGATATTGTCAATAAAGAGTAAAACATCTTGTCCCTCTACATCACGGAAATGTTCTGCAATCGTTAAACCTGTCAAAGCAACACGCATACGAGCACCCGGTGGCTCATTCATCTGACCAAATACCATAGCTGTTTTTTCGATAACGCCAGACTCTTTCATCTCCCAGTAAAGGTCGTTTCCTTCACGTGTACGTTCTCCAACACCAGTAAACACTGAAATTCCACCATGTTCTTGAGCAATATTGTGGATTAACTCTTGAATCAGAACAGTCTTACCAACACCGGCACCACCAAACAGACCAACTTTACCACCTTTCAAATAAGGAGCAAGAAGGTCAATAACCTTGATACCTGTTTCTAAAATTTCGTTTGAAGTTGATAATTCATCAAAGGTAGGAGCTTTCTTATGAATAGGCTCCCTTACTGCATCTGCTGCAAATGGAGTTTCAAGATCAATCGTATCACCAAGTACATTGAACACACGCCCCAAAGTTTCCTTTCCAACTGGAACAGAGATTGGACGCCCTGTATCAAGCACTTCCATACCACGTGTTAATCCATCTGTTGATTCCATAGCAATGGTTCTTACTACACCATTACCTAACTCCAAGGCTACTTCAAGAACAACTTTTTGTTTGGACGTATCATTTTTATATACAACGAGTGCGTTGTTAATCTCAGGAAGTTTATCCTCTGACGTAAACATAACATCTACTACCGGGCCAACAACCTGAGTAATTTTACCTGAACTCATTCTATTTCCTCTATTTCTAAACTACTCAAGGGCTGAAGCTCCAGCTACAATCTCAGTGATTTCCTGTGTAATCGCAGCCTGACGAGCCCTGTTGTATTGAATTGTCAAATCTGTAATGACGTTTTTAGCATTGTCTGTTGCTGTTTTCATAGCGGTCATACCAGCCGCATTTTCAGCTGTTTTTGCATCCAATATCGCTCCATAAATGGTGGATTCAGCGTACTGAGTTAGGAGTTGATTTAATATAATATCACGATTAGGTTCTAACTCAAATGTTGCTGTGTAACCATCAGACTCACTATGATCCAAATCATCTACAGGTAACATCTGTTGAACACGAACCTGACTAGTCAAACTATTCACATGATGATTATAGCACACATACAATTCATCAAATAGTTCATTCTTATACATTTCCACAGATTTGGAAATAATCTTTTGTACTTCGTCGAAACTTGGACTATCTGCCAATCCTCTTAATTCAAATACCGGATTGATACCACGAGCACGAAAGAAATCAGCTCCCATGCTACCAATAGCAATAATCTCGTATTCCTCTTTAGATTGATGATCCTGTTCGATCATTCCCATCACAACTTTCAAAATACTAGAATTATAGGATCCTTTTAAACCACTATCTGATGTAATCACAATGTAGCCTGATTTGCGAATAGGACGACGAAGTAACATCGGATTTCGAGTATCAGAAGCCATCAACTCCCCACGTAAGAGGTCTGTTGTAATTTGACGTACCTTACTAGCATAGACCTGAAAGGACTGTGCTAACTGTTCAGACTTTGCCAGTTTCGCAGCTGAAACCATCTGCATGGCACCTGTGATTTGACTGGTTTTCTTTGTGGATGCAATTTTATTTTTTATTTCGTTAAGAGAACCTGCCATCATTCACTCCTTTACCGAAAGATAGATTGATCTTTGAAGGCTTGAATAGCAGCGTTCAATTCATCTGTATCTGGAAGATCTTTAGTTGTACGAATAACATCTAGTAGACTTCCGTAGTGTAAATCAAAATAAGCGTATAACTCACTTTCAAAAGTAAGAATATCATCTATCGGAACAGAATCCAAATAGCCATTTGTCAAAGCATATAAAATTAACACTTGTTTTTCAACTGGAAGTGGTTTATGTAATGGCTGTTTCAACACCTCAACAGTTCTACGACCACGATTTAATTTAGCTTGTGTTGCTGCATCCAAATCTGAACCAAATTGAGTAAAGGCTTCTAATTCACGATAAGAAGCGAGGTCAATCCTAAGTGTACCAGCAACTTTTTTCATCGCCTTAATCTGTGCAGAACCACCCACACGCGACACAGAAGAACCGGCATCAATAGCTGGACGAATTCCTGAATTAAATAAGTCATCTTTCAAGAAAATCTGTCCGTCTGTAATAGAAATCACATTTGTGGCAATATAAGCAGATATGTCTCCTGCTTGTGTTTCAATAAATGGTAGCGCAGTAATAGAGCCACCACCCAACTCATCCGATACCTTAGCCGAACGCTCTAGTAAGCGACTGTGTAGATAGAATACATCGCCTGGATAGGCTTCACGTCCCGGTGGACGTCGAAGCAAAAGAGACAGTTCCCGATACGCTACCGCTTGTTTTGATAAATCATCGTAAACAATCAATACATGCTTACCTTGATACATAAATTCTTCTGCCATTGCAACACCCGCATAAGGAGCTAAAAAGAGCAATGGGGACGGCTGAGAAGCAGATGCTGTAACCACAATCGTATAATCCAACGCTCCATACTGACGCAATGTTTCCACTTGGGTACGCACTGTTGACTCTTTTTGACCAATTGCAACATAGATACAAATCATATCTTGCCCTTTTTGGTTAAGAATTGCATCAATAGCTACAGAAGTTTTACCTGTTTGACGATCGCCTATAATCAATTCCCTCTGACCACGCCCAATTGGAACTAAAGCATCAATAGCTTTAAGTCCTGTCTGTAAGGGTTCGGCAACAGATTTTCGTTGCATTACTCCTGGAGCTGGATATTCAATTGGACGAGTTTTACTCGTGTGAATCTCCCCTAGACCATCCACAGGCTGTCCTAAGGGGTTAATGACACGACCAATCAAATTCTCCCCAACTGGAACTTCCATAATTTTACCTGTTCGGCGAACAACTGATCCCTCACGAATATCCGTAAAGCTACCAAGAATAATAATACCAACATCAGCTGTTTCTAAGTTTTGAGCCATACCAATGGTACCATTTTCAAATACCAACAACTCTCCACTCATGGCATTATCGAGCCCTTGCGCACGAGCAATACCATCTCCAATATAGGTTACTACACCAGTTTCTGCATAATCAAATTCTGGTTGAAAACCTTCAATTTGTTGTTTTAGTAAAGCGCTAATTTCTTGTGCATTTATCACCAAAAGAACACCACTTTCTATTTTTTAAAGTCTATTTCTAGCATCCTTTAATTGTCTACGAACACTAGCATCGATTACCTTATGATTAACAGTGACAATAAATCCACCTAAAATATTTGGATCTAGTACTTCTTTTACATCATGTATCCCTAAGGAAAATCGTTTTTCTACCAACTGACAAATACGTTGTTTTTGCGTTCCTGTCAAAGAATAAACTGATACAATACTTGCATCAAATTCATTTTTAAATTTATTTATTTCAAACTTTGCAGCTTCAAGAGCTTCTGAAATCAAATCAAGATGACCAGTATGTATCATATACTCAATCAAATCATTAATCTGCCAAAAATCTGATTGCTGTAACGTACGTATCAACGTCATTTTATCTTCTCTTGAAACATTTCCTGACCGTAAAATATCACTCAACTTACTATCACGAATAATAGATAGTAAATCAGAAATCTGTTCATAGATATCCCATATGTTCTCGTGATTGCCAACCTTTTCAATAAATGACAGAGCACACTTTTGCACTAGAGCATTTTCTCTAACATTCATCTACTCGTCTCCTAATTTCTCCAAATAGCGATCAATCAACTGGCTATGTTCTTCTTTATTCAAATCTTTCAAAATAATCTTGCCGGCTAAATCAATAGCCATATCAGCCACTTGAAGTCGTAAATGTTCCTGAACTTCACGTCGCTCCACTTCAATTTCTTGTTGTGTTTTTCGTTTCAACCCTTGCACTTCGCTATTGGTCTGTTTAAGGATTTTCTTTTGTTCTTGTTTAGCATGTTCTACAGCATCTTGAACCATTTGTTGTGCTTCTGTACGCCCTTTTTTTAGTTCTTCTTCTCTTTGTTGAACAAGATTTGACGCTGTTGTCAATCGTTCCTCTGCTGAATCAATATCCTTAGCAATCTTATTCGCTCGTTCTTCAAATATGCCTGTAATCCTATCCCAAGCAAAAACACGAATTAAAATGACTAAGATAACAAAAGAAGCTGTTACCAAGATAAAATTACCGAGAACAGCACTAGAACTTGTTGAAATTAATATTCCCATTGTTTTCTCCACTTATTCACCTGCTTCACCAATTTTTTTATTCAAATACATAGAAACGAGCATGACAAAGACATAGCTCTGCAAACATGAAATGAATACAGAAAAAGCCGTCCAAAGAATATTAAGTAGGAAAGCAATTGGATAAGCTACAGCACTCTGCTGTGATAATTTTAAAAGAAGAGACGATAACACTTCACCAGCATAAATATTACCATAAAGACGAAGTGCTAACGATACTAGATTGGTTACTTCTTCTAAAAGATTCATAGGAGCCATAGCCAACGGTGTCACAAATGCTTTAAGATATTCTTTCACACCACGGCGACGAATTCCTTCAATATGACAAAAAAGAGTTGCAATTCCCGCTAAACCAAAGTCATAAGCCATGTTAGCTGTCGGAGAGGTCCATAAATTCTGCCCATCTGCCGTTTCCAGTTTTGTCATCAAACCTAGGTTATTCGCTATCAAAAGGAAGGTAAAGACAGTAAAAAAGAAGATAGCATACCGTCTTGACTCTGTTTCACCTAAATTTCCTTTGGTAAAACCTAAGGTCAACTCATAAATATATTCCAATACATTTTGTTTTCCCTTGGGCTTTAACTCCATTTTACGACTAGCCCAGAAAACAAGTAAAAAAACAATGGAAACAGTGACGACAGAAACCAGTAATAGTGTCAAATCAAAGGTTATGGGACCAAGGGTAAGAGTTGGACTTACATTTTCTTCCAATGGAGATTCCCCCCTTTTCTATTTCTTATTCTTTCTATCCCAATACGAATGCCATAGCTAAGGTTACAAAGAATGTTCCTTCAATGAAAGCTACACCCAAAAATACTCCTGCCATCAATTTACTCTGCATTTCTGGTTGACGAGCAGTCGAACGTAAATAAGATGCTACTAACAGACCTTCACCAATACTAACGCCAAGACAAGCCAATCCGAGGGCCAATATTCCTAAATTCATAATGAATTCTCCTTTTTAATTTTATACCATGTAAGAATACTCCTAAAAAAATTATTTGTCAAGAAAATACAGCTAGTGAAAACGTTTAATTCGTTTTATAAAAAGAAAAAGAAAAATGATTATTCACTTTTCTTCCTATTTAATATTTCTGTCTATATGATTTGTTTCTTCAATAAATCGCCTAGTCATTATTTCAAGATTTTTTACTTCTGTATCCAATGTAATCGCACCATTTGAAACAAGATCTGTATCGGCATAACATTCTATATGGTTAGAAAGGTTGAACAACTGAACTGGTGCTTCCCCGCCAAACTCGCCATCTAAATTGAGTAAAAGAGGTTTTGCTGCATCTAAGTTTTCAATCACTAAGCTTCGGGTCTTGATATACTCCACAAACTCACTATCAATATGCCTGCCACCAACTAATACTTGTCGTATCAATGTCAGAATGTCAAATAGATTACCTGTCTTTACCATAAGCAAGGTAAAGTTACCATCATCCAACTTAGCATCTGGTACAATCTGTTCAAAACCACCAATAGAATTTGTCAAAGCAACAAAAATCATTGAAACAGGTCCCTCAAAAACACCTTGGTCGTGTTGAACACGTACTGGGGTGAATTGAACACGTGGTAAAAGCTCTGCTCCTTTTACCACATAAGCAAGATAGCCGAACATTGTTTTTAATTGACTAGGCACGCTATAAGTTAGTTCTGTTAGAGTACCTAAAGCTGCTATATTGATAAAATATTGTTCTTGCAGTAGATGATCTCTTTGACTTTTAGCTAAGCCAATATCCATCAAAATCGTTTGATTCTTTCCAATAACCTTAGCTGCCTCAACAGGATTTCCTCTAGGAATTTTTAAGGCACGCGCATAATCATTAGTCGTTCCTGTTGGAATAATCGCCACCTTTGGTCGCTGTTTTAACGGTGCAATCCCATTCACCACTTCGTTGATTGTTCCATCACCACCAGCAGCAATGATCAAATCGAAGCCAGCAAGAGCTGCTCGTCTAGCTTCATTTTTAGCAGAATCTTTTTCATTCTTGGTTTGAAAAGCAGATGTTTCATAACCAAAACTTTCTAGTACTTCTAATACTTCTGCAACATTTTTCTTCATGATCTCTTGACCTGAAGTAGGATTATAGATCAATCTAGCTCGTTGTCTTACTTCCTGCATTTTATTTTTACAAACTTTCTAACCAATCCTCATTCTTTATTTCAACTCCTAGCTCTTGAGCTTTCGCTAGTTTACTCCCCGCGTCAGTTCCTGCTACTACAAAAGTTGTTTTTCGAGAAACTGTCCCTGTTACATTAGCACCTAATAGTTCTAACTTTTCTTTAGCTTCACTGCGTTTCATACGCTCCAATTTACCGGTCAATACAACTGTCATACCAGCTAATAAAGCACCATCTGTCACTAATTGTTCTCCTAGGTACGACAGATTGACACCAGCTTCTTTTAATTCCGTCAGCAATGTTTGAACGCCTGAACTCGCAAAATAGGATACAAGTGATTGTGCAATGACTTGTCCCAACCCTTCTAATTCGGCAATTGTTTCGATAGTTGCTTCGGATAATTTTTCAATCGTACCGAAATGACTCATAACAATCTTACTGGCTTTTTGACCAACATGACGAATACCTAAACCAAACAACAAACGCTCTGCTGAATTTGTTTTGGATCGTTGAATAGCATGATAAAGCTTTTCAGCTGATTTTTCTTTAAATCCGTCTAATGATACTAAATCTTCAACCGTTAATTGATAAATATCTGCCACATCATGAACCATATTTGCTTGGAATAATTTTTCAACAATTGAAGTACCTAAACCAGCAATATTCATAGCATCGCGACTAACGAAATGCTCTAGTTTACTAATCAATTGACTAGGACAAAGTGGGTTGATACAACGCAAAGCTACCTCATCTTCATAATGTTGCAAGCTTCCTGTACAACTTGGACATATACTCGGAATAGGCATAACTTCTTGATTAGTCCGATACCTGTCAACAACCTTTAAAACAGCAGGAATAATATCTCCAGCTTTATAGACAATAACTGTATCTCCGATACGAATATCCTTTTCTGCAATATAATCTACATTATGCAAAGTAGCACGACTAACCGTAGTTCCAGCCAACTGAACTGGAGTGAGATTGGCAGTCGGAGTAACAACACCCGTTCGTCCAACAGTCCAGTCAACTGAAAGAATCTCAGCTTCTTTTTCTTCAGCAGGAAATTTGTACGCAATCGCCCATCTAGGTGCTTTTACTGTAAAGCCTAATTCTTCTTGCATAGCCAAATTATTTACCTTAATGACAATACCATCAATTTCATAAGGTAAAGTATCTCGTTTCTCTGCTATTTCTTCAATAAAAGCCCAAACGTCGTCAATGGAATCTGCTAATCGATAAGCATGATTGGTTACAAAACCTAAATGGTCTAATTCTTCTAAAATTTGTGACTGGGTCTGTGTTTCTGACGGACTCGCCTCTTGATACAAAAAAGTCGCAAGTCCACGTTGTGCCACAACGGATGTATCTAACTGTCTCAAAGTTCCTGCCGCTGCATTTCGTGGATTGGCAAATTCTGTTTCACCGGATTCCTGACGTTGTTTATTTACACGGTCAAAGGAAGCTTTAGGCATATAGCACTCTCCACGAACAGTGATGTCCACATTTTCAGATAAAGCGAGGGGAATATCAGCCACACGTTTGAGATTTTCCGTAATATTCTCACCGATACTACCATCACCCCGCGTTGCCCCAACAACTAGCTGTCCTGCTTCATAAGTCAAAGAAATAGATAGACCATCTATCTTTAACTCACAAATATACGTTGCTGTTGGAAATTCCTTACGAATTCGCTTGTCAAAAGCATCTAACTCATCACGTGAAAAAGCATCCTGTAAACTAAAAAGAGGGTAAACATGTTGGTATTTCTCAAAGCCATCCAATACCTTTCCACCCACACGGTGAGTAGGACTATCTGGTAAAATCAATTCTGGATATGCAGTTTCCAACTCTAGTAATTCACGGTAGAGTTTGTCATATTCAGCATCTGATACAGTGGGAGTATCTAATTGATAATATTCCTTAGCATACTGATTTAGCAGACCAACTAATTCTAATATTCTTGTTTTCATAGTGATATTATACCATGATTCAGACTAGTTTTATCAAAAGAAAAATACTATTTCTCTGTTTCATCATTTTAGAGAAAACAATTCTTTTTTTACAAATGTTCGGTTAGTTTTTCATAAACCATATCTCAGATATCATGCAACATGAACATAATTGGAAATAACCAAACCAACATTTCCATTCTTAATATCTACTTATCTATCATTTTCAATTTATTATATCATATCAAAATACCTTTCATCTCTCGCATAGTCGCTAAAATACAGCTAGCTATTTAGGTTAATTTGGAAATTTTTTCCTAAAAAAGATATAATAAGTAAAACACAATCTTAGGAGGATTTTATGGCTATAACCTATAAACGAAAAGATGATTTGGAAAAAATGTTAGAGGAATTTGCTTCATTTGAAAACTTGGAAAAGATTGATCTTTCCGAAATTCCTCCCCATAAAATAGTTGAGAAAAAAGAAGATTAATAGATATGCTCGGAAATTTTCAACTGCCACTCTCTGTTTCACAGACAGGAACTATTTTCTTATCTATTATCATTGAAGCACTCCCTTTTGTATTAATCGGAGCTATTCTTTCTGGATTTATAGAGGTATTTGTTACCCCAGATATTGTCCATAAATACTTACCCAAAAACAAGATATTAGCAGTCTTATTTGGTAGCTTGATCGGTGTTGTCTTTCCTTCTTGTGAGTGTGGGATTGTTCCAATTGTTCATCGTATGTTAGAAAAGAAAATACCTAGCTATACGGCTATTCCATTTTTAGTAACAGCACCTATTATCAATCCAATTGTCTTATTTGCTACGTTTACAGCTTTTGGAAACTCGCTTACAATTGCTCTGTATAGAGCTTTCGGTGCAATTCTAACTTCTTTTATTTTAGGAATTATTCTGGTCTTCTTTGTCAAAGAACCTATTGCCAAAAGAACGAAAGATATATGTCATCATAAGAATGTATCCCCAAAAACTACTTGGCAAAAAATTGGTGCCTCCTTTATTCATGCTGTTGATGAATTTTTTGAAACTGGACCTTATCTGGTTGCAGGCTGTCTATTTGCTAGTATTGTGCAAGTTTACGTACCTACTACATTTTTAAGGACAATCGGCCATCAACCTGTAACAGCTATTTTACTGATGATGTTGCTAGCTTTTCTATTGTCACTATGCTCAGAAGCTGATGCGTTCATCGCTGCATCGCTTCTATCTAGTTTTGGAATTGCACCAATCATGGCTTTCTTGGTTATAGGTCCTATGATTGATGTTAAAAATCTGATGATGATGCAGTCTTATTTTAAAGGAAAGTATATCCTAAGTTTTATAGTAACTATTGTTATCATCATTTTAAGTTATAGCCTTATTATTGGAGGAATGATATGATTCGCTTTTTAATTTTGACTGGTTATTTTGAAATGACAATGTATCTTTACAT
Source organism: Streptococcus suis (assembly GCA_029593505.1). Lineage (GTDB taxonomy): Bacteria > Bacillota > Bacilli > Lactobacillales > Streptococcaceae > Streptococcus > Streptococcus suis_AG. Next base: position 427,072 of record JAKTNI010000001.1, on the reverse strand, counting down.
ATCAGGGAAATTAGATCAGTATATCAATTTACATTATACTTATCTAGCGTATTTATCAATGATATTGTCATTCATTTTAGCAATGGTTCAATTGATAACTTGGGTCAAACAAGGCGATACACATAGCCATGTAAAAACACAATCAGCTCGACTGACAGGTATCTCTCTACTACTTATACCATTTATTATCACATGGTTCTTTCCAACTGTTCATCTTGATTCTGCTATTGTTACAGCCAAAGGATACCATTTTCCACTTGCAGCTGAAAATGATCGTTCTACCCAAGAGCAAGAGGGAACAACTGTTCAATATCTTAAGCCCGATACATCTAGCTATTTTACCAAATCCGTCTACCAAACAGAGATGCGTAACGTTGCAAATCGCTACTTAGCAGAACAGACTATCACCGTTACCAATGACAATTACATGGAAGTTATGGAAGCTATTTACAATTATCCAAATGAATTTGTCGGAAAAAATATTGAGTTGATTGGTTTTATCTACAACGATCCCAAACAAGATCAGCAACAATTTATCTTCCGATTTGGAATTATTCATTGTATTGCAGACTCTGGAGTTTATGGACTTCTATCTCTAGGAGATGTTTCGCTACCAAATGACACTTGGGTCAAAGCTAGGGGCACCTTACAGATCCACTATCATACCACATTAGAACAATCTCTTCCCACATTACATATCAACTCAATTGATACCATCAATCAACCACAATCTCCCTATGTTTATAGAGTTTTCTAATCATTTATAGTTAAAAAGTGAATTTTCTGACAATTTATGCTATAATGGTTTTCACACTCAACAGATTGGAATGAAATTATGGCATCACATGTATTATTTACAATTTTTGGAGCTAGTGGCGATCTTGCCAAACGTAAATTATATCCCTCACTTTTTCGGTTATATAAAGCTGGTCACATCAAGGAAAACTTTGCAGTAATTGGTACAGCAAGAAGACCGTGGACCAAAGAATATTTTGAACAAATCGTGATTGAGTCACTAGGTAATCTACCAGATACACCTCGTCAAGCTCATGAATTTGCTAGCCATTTCTATTATCAAAGCCACGATGTTAATGATACTGAACACTATCTTTCATTGAAACAGTTACAAGATAAGCTAGATAAACACTACAATACACAACATAATAAAATCTTTTTCTTATCTATGGCTCCAGAATTTTTCGGAACGATTGCAAAGCATCTCAAATCTGAGCAAATTGTGGACGGACAGGGTTTTGAACGTTTAATTATTGAAAAACCATTTGGAACTGACTTAGCCACTGCGGAACATCTCAATGAAGAACTAGCTGCAGCATTTAAGGAAGACCAAATTTACCGTATTGACCATTATTTAGGAAAAGAAATGGTACAAAATATATTTGCTGTTCGCTTTGCAAATATTATCTTTGAAGACCTGTGGAATCGCAAATACATTGATAACATTCAAATTACCTTTGCAGAAGCTATAGGTGTGGAGGATCGTGGAGGATATTACGATCATTCCGGAGCTTTAAAAGATATGGTTCAAAATCATGTCCTTCAAGTCCTTTCTCTCTTAGCAATGGATAAACCTGTTAGTTTCAAAGAAGAAGATGTCCGTGCAGAAAAAATCAAGGTCTTCCAACATTTGCGTCATCCTTCAGATGAGACGCTAAAAGAGCATTTTATTCGAGGTCAATACACGACAGGAGCTATTGACGGAAAAGAATATATTGGCTATCTTAACGAACCAAATATTGCAAAAGATTCCCAAACAGAAACCTTTGCTAGTGGTGTCTTTTTCGTTGACACTGATCGCTTCCGTGATGTTCCATTCTTCTTCCGTACTGGTAAACGCCTAACTGAGAAAGGGACACGTGTAACCATTACTTTCAAACATGCTGAAGATATTTTTGGTCAACCGTCAGAACCCAATGTACTAACCATCTACATCCAACCAACAGAAGGATTTATGTTATCTATCAATGGAAAAGAAGTCGGTTCTCAATTTGCTTTAACTCCTGCAAAACTAAACTTCCGTCATAATGCAACCGCATTAGGTAATTCACCAGAGGCTTACGAAAAACTGTTCTTTGATGTTCTAAATGGTGACTCAACAAACTTTAGTCATTGGGAAGAAGTAAAAGCAAGTTGGACGTTGATTGATCGTATTATTAAGCAATGGAATACCAATCAAGTTCCTCTCCACACCTACCCTGCTGGTACAATGGGCCCGAAAGCTGCATTTGATTTATTGGAACGATACGGTTGTAAATGGGTTTGGACACCCGATGTCTGGTATCGTGAACGTGGACTCTTGAAATAGAATATTTCCAAATAGTACATAAAAAAGCATATAGTCTAAGCAATCAAACAGCGACTATATGCTTTTTTTTCTCATCAATGCAGTGTGAAACGAATTATATCAATCCTTCTAGTAAGCCACGCATAAACTCTTCTGACTTGAACTCACCGATATCATCAATTTTCTCACCAAAACCAATCAGTTTGACAGGCACATCCAATTCTTGTCGAATCGCTAATACCACACCACCTTTAGCGGTACCATCTAATTTTGTTAGAACAAGACCCGTCAGAGGAGTGATTTTTGAAAATTCTTTGGCTTGACTAAGTGCATTTTGACCAGTTGAGGCATCCAAAGTCAGTAAAGTTTCGTGAGGAGCCTCTGGCAAGCTTCTCTTGATAATTCGACCAATTTTCTCCAATTCTGCCATCAAATGATCTTTGTTTTGCAATCGACCAGCTGTGTCAATCATCAAAATATCAACTTCCTCAGCCATTGCTTTTTCTACACCGTCAAAAACAACACTTGCAGGATCTGATTTTTCAGGACCTGTCACTACTGGTACGTCTACTCTACGTCCCCATTCCACTAGCTGAGCAACTGCACCAGCTCGAAACGTATCTGCAGCCACCAGCATTACTTTTTTGCCTTCTTGCTTATATTTATAAGCTAATTTTCCGATTGAGGTCGTTTTTCCAACGCCATTGACCCCAACAAAAAGCATCACTGTCAGCGTTTCTTGAAAATTGATTCGTTCGCTAAAATGCCCATCTTTTTCATAAATATCGACTAATTTTTCAATAATAACGCGACGAAGCTCTTCTGTTTTTTTAGCATTTTGTAATTTCGCTTCATAGCGAAGGTCTTCGGTCAATGTTGAAGCGACTTGTACACCAACATCCGATAAGATGAGTAGTTCCTCTAATTCTTCGAAAAATTCCTCATCAACCGAGCGAAAGTTCGCAAAAAATTCATTCAGTCTTGCACCAAAACCTGTACGAGTTTTTTTCAATGTTCGTTGATACTTATCCTGTTCACTCTCTTGAGGTGTCTGTAATTCTTCTTGAGAGCTTTCTTCTGATAACTTTGTCTGAATAGCAGGATCAGTTCCATTCTCTTGTACTTCTTTCACACGAGTAGCTGCAGCTTCTTTTGCAGCATAATACTGCTCCATGAACTCTAGCGTTCTCTGTTTTTGCGCTTCTTTCTCTAAATCAATGGTCTCCGAAACATCTGCTTGCGTTTCAATCGTCTCTTCTTCTACTAATTCTGAAACCTGCTCGTTAGAAGCTATACTATCTTTTTCTTCATTACTAAACGTTTCATCAATTAGTGATTCTGCTTCTTCTTTGGAAGATCTTCCGAATAATTTGTCAAATAATCCCATACTAGTCCTCGTTTAATACATATTTTTCAACAGCCCAAGCAATTCCGTCCTCATCATTGGACTTAGGCAAAACAACTTTAGCAACAGACTTCAATTCATCAGTAGCATTTGCCATGGCAACTCCTAATCCTGCCCACTCTACCATGGATAAATCATTTCCTTCATCACCACAAGCCATTACCTCTGAACGATCAATTCCAAGATGTTCAATCAGCTTCATCAAACCATTAGCTTTATGAACACCTTTTGGACTCCACTCCAGCAGAATATCACGAGATTTGAAAATCTCGAAACGATCATACAATTCTGCGGGAATCTTTGGAATCTGTTTATCAAGAAAATCAGCATCAACCGCAGATACTGCTTTATTGTAAACAATATCCATAGATAGCTCATCATCTGTTGTCATAATCTTGTTAAGTAACGGATTGCAGGTGAGATACAAAGACTCATGAGCCGATGGCAAAGAATACACATCTCCACCGTGTAAAACATCCAGTGGTAAATCTAGTTGATTCGTAACCTGACGAATAGCACGTACATCTTCAATAGTAAAACCATTTTTATCTAATACACGTCCCGTATTCTCCTGAACCAGACCTCCATTAAAAGTGATTGAATAATTGTTTTGCCCTAACAAGTCCAATTCTTCCAAAAAACCACCTATAGCCTGTAACGGACGACCTGTTGTCAGAACAATGTAAGCACCTTTGGCCCGAGCAAGCGATAGCGCTTTTTTATTAGCTTCGGAAATTCGCTTGTCCGACGTCAATAGTGTTCCATCTAAATCTAAAGCTATCAATTTTATCATACATTTACTCCTGTTTTTAGTTTAGGGGTACATCTTTTCATCATTTTTATTTTTTCATACAATTATACCATTATTTCCTGCCTTTCTTCCAATAAAAAAAGCTACATCGCATGGATAGAGCTTCAAATATCTACTTATCAGTTTTCTTAACTCTGTGAATTTTATATACTTTTGTCTAAAAAACACTATTATTTACAAATTCTCGAACAATAAGTAGTTAAAAAATTATTAGCCTGATTCATAGATTTCAAAATATAAATTTCTTTATCTGAATATTTTTCTAACAATTCTAATATTTTTGGTCTTGAATGCAAACGAAAATTATTAATAAACTCTATAAAGTCACTATCAACATCATCAACAGATTCAATCCAAGGCATATCAGGTCTTTGCTTTCCTCTTCTTTCTTGCATACCTTGTAAACAAAGCTCTACTGGATAATCTAAGAAAATTATAGTATCACAGTATTTCATTCGTAATTCTAATGTTGAATCATAGTTTCCATCTACGATCCATTCTTTCCCATTTATAACTTCTAATAGTCGCTGAATAAACACATCTTTTTCTACACATGTTCTATCAGAATTCCAATTCATCAAATCTAAATGAAATAGTGGAATTCCTGTGATTTCATGTAGTTTCCTAGATAATGTACTCTTTCCACTTCCTGGACATCCTATTACCATTATTTTTTTAGAACTATTCATATCTATATCCTTAGAGTTTGTTTTAAACATTATTTATTATGACATTTTCTAAATTATTTTACAATTTTTCTTTTAGTTACATCACGTAAATAAAGCTCTACCTACTGTTTTTTGCTCCCTTTATTCTACTAACTAATTAGCATCACATCCATTTTTTATAAAGCACTATCAATATGTTGCACATTGCCGTTCCAATTTGGTAATTCGTGAATTAAAAATTTAGGTCTTACATCATATTTAGATAAGCTTTCTAACGGCAACCATTCCAATTCAAAAGAATGTTCATCCGTTGTCCTATTAGGAATATCTCCTAAAATTTCAACCTTATAGTGAAATTCTATCATATGATGTATCTCACCTTTATAATCAAAACGATTTTCAACAATAAACATGATATCCTGTACAACACAATCTAAACCTAATTCTTCCTTAACTTCCCTAGCGACTGCATCAGCACTTGCTTCGCCTACTTCCATTGCTCCACCAACTAAATGATTCTCTCCATCAACCTTATATGTTAATACGTTACTATCTTTCAATATAATTGCAGAAACTCTGACACCGTATCGATAATCTTTACCTATTACTCTAAAATCCATTTCCCCTCTCCTAATCTATATATTTATCCCGAATCATTATACCACTTTCCCATACAAATCAGTAAAAAAGTCATATTACAATGACATGACTTTCTCCACAGTATAACGAACTATTCCATTGTTAACTAATATATCATACTTTCTGTTTTCCAATAATTCATTGGTATACCTATATACTTTAGATAATTCTTCTTGTATTATTTTACCCTTATTGAGAGCAAAAACAAGGCTTATTCCAACCTATCGACACCTTTTAACGATAGTCAAAGAATAAACCTTCCTTTTCATTTTTTACATCATTTCCGCCTCTAAATATGCCAATACGGCTTCGTCATTACAATGCCCAATAACATGATCTGCTACAGACTTAACCTCTGATCTAGCATTTTCCGTCGCAATAGCATAGGCTGCAAATTCCATCATTTCAAGATCGTTTTGATTATCTCCAAAAACAATGACATCCGCCTCAGTTACATCAAAATGACGGCATAAATGCGATAATCCAACAGCTTTATTAGAGCCTGATAAAATCATATCAATATTATTAAAACCCGTTGTGATTGCTGTTACACCTTCAAATGTATCATTAATCCATTGACAAGCTTCATCCATTTCTTTCGGATCAAATTTAGCATTGATCTTAATGATTTCATCTGCTACATCGTCAAAAGAGTCTACCAATTTAAAATGAGTATAGTAACTCGTCATTGCCTTCAAAAAATCAGGATCCGCATTTTTCAATAAATAAAAATTATCTCGAGCTGATAAAATCATGGTTTTACTGCTACCATAAGGTCCTGCATCAATACCAGCAATCAAAGGAAGATATACAGTAGGAGATATCGGTTTATCCATAAAAATAGTTTGACCTTGATATTCTACAATTGAGCCATTTTCTGCAACAAAGGCAATTTCATCTATAAAATCTTCAAAAAGATGCTTGAGACTTAGTAAAGAGCGACCACTGGCTGCCACAAATAGATAGTTTTTTTGTTTGAATCGGTCTAGCAATCGACGAAAGCGCTCTTTATTAAAACGATGATCTTCACGTAAAAACGTTCCGTCCATATCACTAGCATATATCTTATGTATCATAATTTCTCCACGTCTTTCAGTTTTACCGATACAATTTTGGAAACTCCTGACTCCTGCATAGTAACTCCGTACATTGCATCCGCAGCTGCCATTGTTCCTTTACGATGAGTTACAACGATAAATTGACTTTCTTTATCAAAACGATTGAGATAATCACCAAAGCGTTTTACATTGGCTTCATCTAAGGCAGCCTCTACCTCATCTAAGATCACAAATGGAATGGTTTTTACACGAATAATCGAAAAGAGCAATGCTAAAGCTGAAAGAGCTTTTTCTCCCCCAGACATGAGATTCAGAGATTGAATTTTTTTACCCGGAGGTTGAACCGAAATCTCTACACCTGCTGTCAAAAGATCCGTTTCTGTCAATATTAAATCAGCAGATCCACCACCAAACATTTGTTTAAATGTTTGTTTAAAGCTTTCTCGAATAGATTCAAATGTAACCTTAAAACGCTCTTTTACTTCATCATCCATTTCATGAATCGTCTCCAATAATAGATCGCGTGCTGACAAAATATCCGCTCGTTGTTCGTTTAGAAAAGCTAGACGATTGCTGACTTCATCATACTGTTCGATAGCTTCCACATTGACAGGACCGAGTGCACGAATGGATTTTTCCAAATCTTTTAAGCGTTGCTCTGCCTGTGAAAGCTGCCCCACTTCTTTTGCTACCTGACAGGCAGCTTCAAAAGTGAGTTTGAAATGGTCCGTCAATTGACCAAGCAATGTTCTTAACCGCTGACCAACCTGCTCACACTCAGCTTCTAATTTAGCCTGTTTACGAATCAAGTCATCATTTTTAGTACGCATTTGATGCAATCTAGCTTCTAAATCTTCAAATTGACCATCGATATCTTCTAACTCAAATTTCAAACGAATAATGGTCTGATTTGTCTGCTCTTGCTTACTTGTTGCATCCGATAATTGTTCCTCTAACACATCTACACTAGTATCGTCCAAAGCCTCTAATTTTTGATCAATACTATCCTGCAACAAGGTTATTTCTTTACGGACAATCTCTTTTTCATCTTGCAACCGACGACAGTCTGTCTGCTCAAATCTCAATTGACTAGCACACTCTGTTTGCTCTAACGTCAACTGATTTTTTTGCTGCTGCAATGTCTGAAGGCTTTCTTGAATACTATCCTTATTATCTCTTACTTGGCTAATTTGTTGTTCTAGCTGGATTTTTTTCGCGAGCACACTCTGAAGTTCACTCTCTTCCTTAGCAACCTCTTGCTCTAATTCTCTAAGAATAGACGGACTAACTTGATGCAGTTGCAAATCATATTGAGCAGTAAGTTGAGCAAGTGTTTTTTCTGCTTGCTCTTTACGGATACGGACACTTTGCTGTGCTAGACGCGCTTCTTCTCCTTGAGATTGAATAGTTTCTAAACGATTTTTAAGCTTATCCAACTCATTTTTTTTCGTTGCTACTCTGTCTTCTTGAGCCTGTAACTGACTAGATAGCTCATCTATTTCTTTCAATAGTACCTCTAGTTCTGGCTTAATAAAGGTCGTCTGGTTAGTGCGGTTACTACCACCAGCAAAAGCACCACCTGAACGGATTTCCGATCCATCCATCGTTACGATACGTACTTGAAATTTAGTAGCACGCGCTGCCTGATTGGCATGATCAATGGTATCAAAAATAGCAATCATTCCAAGTAAATTTTGGAAAATATTCGTCAAGGTAGGGTGATAAGTTACCAAATCACTAGCCATTCCCAAAAATCCTTCAGTAGCTTGGAGTGTTGTTAGGTGATGACTTGCTAGTTGGCGAGGTTTGATAGTTGTTAAGGGCAAAAAGGTAGCTCGTCCCTGACGTTTTTCTTTCAAAAAAGCAATACCGCGTTTAGCTGCTGCTTCATCTTGGACAATGATATGTTGACTAGCACCACCTAAAGCAATTTCCAAAGCAGTCTGATAACGAGTATCAAATGTCAACTGCTCACTAACTGCACCAACAATACCACCTAAATTCCTCGCTTCCTGTAAAACAGCCTTAACACCCGCATAGAAGTTTGAGTGATTTTTTAAAATCGCTTCTAAACTAGACTGACGAGCCTGTTTTCCTTTGATTTTATCCAACAAGTTAAACATCGTTTCTTGCTCTTTATGATACGATGTTTGGAGTTGTTCAAATTGATGTTTCGTAGTTTGATAATCTGTTGCTAAGTGTTGCAAAATAGTATCTGCTTGTTCCAAACTTTCTTGACTATTTGCTACCTCTAGTTGCGCAGTCTTTGTTTCTGCCTCCAAACGTGCCAAATCCTCTGACTTACTTTCTGACAGCTGGACTTGATTAGCAATATCTTGTTGAACCTTAGTCAATCGGTTTGACACTTCGGCTTCTTCTTTCATCAAACTGACGTATTGTTCACGTAAATGGTCTAAAATCTGATCTGGATCTTCAGAAAAATACGAGATTTCTTTATCAACAGATAGCAATTTCTGCTGAATACTAGCTAATGTTTCGTCTAGTTGGGAAATACTGACTAGCTTTTGTTCTAGGATAGATTCCAATTCAAGATATTTTTCTTGCATTTTTTCAAGACGTACTTGAGCTTCTTGACGACTAGATTCGTTTTGATGTGTTTCCAACTGGTACACTTCTATTTTACGCTCTAGATCACTCACTAACTTCGTGATATCTAGCAATACTGCTTGTTCACGTTCCATCTGCTCAGATAAGCGATGACGTTTTTCTTTCAAGGTTTGATTATCATCTTCCAGTTTTGCTCGTTGCTCATAATAATTCGCTAAATCTGTTTTTACCGTTTCTAAATCCGTTTCCTTGATGGTCAAGTCATCTTTCCCTGCTTTTAATTGAGCAACCAAAACATCCAAATATAGCTCTTTTCGTCTCTCATCCAATTCAAGAAATTGTCTCGCAGTTTGTGCTTGTTTCTCTAAAGGTTTTACTTGATTGTCCAGTTCATAGATAATATCATCTAAGCGATCTAAATTTCCTTGAGATTGAGCTAACTTGCTTTCTGTTTCTTTCTTACGGGTCTTATATTTCAGTACTCCAGCAGCTTCTTCAAAAATAGCACGTCGTTCTTCTGGTTTTGAGTTAAAAATAGCTTCAACACGTCCTTGAGAAATGATAGAAAAAGAATCCCGTCCCAATCCAGTATCCATAAAAAGATCATGAATATCGCGCAAACGAACTTTCTGACCGTCAATTAAGTATTCACTATCACCAGAACGATAGATATGACGTTCTACCTTAATTTCCTTGTTTTTATGAGCGATAAATCCTGTACTATTATCCAAAGTTACTACAACAGAGGCGTAATTGAGGGGTTTTCGATTTTCAGTACCAGCAAAAATAACATCTGGCATCTTTCCTCCACGTAAACTTTTTGCAGAAGACTCTCCCAAAGCCCAACGAAGACTTTCTGTAATATTGGACTTCCCAGATCCGTTTGGTCCAACTACTGCCGTCACTCCACGATCAAATATCACCTTAGTCTTATCTGCAAAAGACTTGAAACCCTGCATTTCAATTGATTTAAGATACATTTCTATCCTCTAGCCTCCACTGCATTCTTAGCCGCAGCTTGTTCAGCCAATTTTTTTGAACGCCCTTTTCCACGACCAATCACACGCTGGTCAGCCAACACCTCAACCTCAAATGTCTTATCATGAGCAGGACCTGATTCTGCCACTACCCGATACGCAATCAAAATCTCTCCATTCACTTGTAGGATTTCTTGCAAAGCAGTCTTATAGTCTGTCACTCGCTCAAAATTCCCTTTCTCTATCTGTGGAATCATGACCTGATACAAAAATGCCTCAACTGCCTGTTCACCCTTGTCCAATAGCAAGGCACCAAGAAAAGCCTCAAAAGCATCTCCCAGAATCGTATCACGATTTCTTCCTCCAGACTTTTCTTCCCCTTTGCCAAGACGAAGATAACGGTCAAACCCACACGAACGTGAAAAACCTGCCAAAGCTTCTTCACGAACAAAGGTCGCACGTAACTTCGACATTTCTCCCTCTGGTCTATCTGGATATTTTTGATAAAGGTATTTAGAAATCATTAATTGAAGAACAGCGTCTCCTAAAAATTCCAATCGTTCATTATGTGAAATTTTTAGAAGGCGGTGCTCATTGGCATATGAAGTATGGGTAAAGGCTGTCTCTAACAATATTAAATCTGAAAAATCAATCCCAAAATCTACCAAAAGTTTTTTATATAAATCTTTCAAGATTAGCTCCTTTCTATTACCAAAAGTAATCAGCATACAGTATCACAGTAGCTACATTATGTAAAACATCTATTATAAAAACGCTATGTTTGAGTACACTTTCTAGATCAATAAACTATACACATCAATCATCATATTATACCATATTTTCCCTTATTCTTCCTAGCTCCGATTTTGTTTCCAAACAATATATAGCTGTCCCCAACCTTATTTTTGACATATTTACATTTTCTTCTATTTTCGCTACAATAAAGAAAATGCCTGAAAGGAGTTCCTACGATGAGCAAACAGACAAAACCTCTCAACACTTCACTCTTATCTCTCATCCAATTGATTGGAGCTATTTTGGTTATTGCTTTACACTGTCGCAGACTATTTGATAATGAACAGCTCCATTTTATCCAAAAATCCATTTTTAGCCGCATGGTCGTTCCATTCTTTATGGTAAGTGCAAGTTTTTTTATTCACAGAAATTATCCCACTATCTCAAAACATTATCTCATTCATTACAGTAAACAATATCTCATCTGGTCTGCCGTCTACCTTCCATTTTTTATCGGTTATCTCTATCTTGAACAAATCCCTTTTCTTTACTACCCTTTGGCAGCTCTTGTGGGACTTATCTACACAGGAATTAGTTACCAACTTTGGTACATGCCAGCTTTTCTTACGGGATTGTTACTCGTACATTTTTCTTTAAAAAAATGGGGTTGGCGTATAACAACCTGTCTAGCGTCTACTCTCTATCTTTTGGGAACTATCGAAACCTACTCATCCTACCTATCGGAAACCCCGTTACTTTATGCTTATAATCATTACAAAACTATTTTTTTCACCAGTCGTAACGGTCTCTTTTATGCACCCATCTTTGTTTTAACAGGATTTTTTCTCTCTCATAAGCTCAATCAGCCTATTTTTCAACATCAGCTAAAACCAAAACTCCTCTTCTTTTTAGTTTGCTTTGGAATAGAGGGACACTTCATCTTTCTCAACCAAGGATATGATAAAAATTTCTTTTTTAGCCTCGTTCCTTTTATAGCTTATTTTGTAGCTTGGGTATTGACAACGGATATTTTCTATTCGCAAAAATTTCATTATCTCAAAAGTTATGCCAGCTACTATTATTTTATTCATGTCATTCCTCTAGAGCTCAGTTTTTTCCTCTTAAAAAGTAGTCACCTAACCATCAGTCAACAAGGATGGAGCGTATTCTTTATTACGGTGGCAACTAGTCATACCTTTGCTTATCTATTCATCAAATATAGTAAAAAAACCTTGTAAATCCTACTAAAATACAAGGTTTTTTTATTTATAAATGAAAATCATCTGTCAACTTAGCAATAATCTGTCTTAGTAAGTCTTGATTGACAACATATTTTCTATCACTATCTTGAGTATTGAATAAAAGCAATCCACCATTGATTAGTTTTTGAGCATGAAATGATACTGCCGCTCCCGTTATGTTTAGTTTATCCGCTATATCTTTACTTTTTGCATGAGGTTTTATCAACTCCAACAAGACTTGGTAGCGCGTACTATCGCTAATCACTTTCAAAGCTGTTATAGCATCATCTAGATCAATTTCTTCCTTGGATAAAAGAAGCTGATCCATACGACAAGAAACTAACAGAGTCACTCCCATATTTTTTAACCTATCATTCCCATAATAAGCAAAATAAAAATTCCAAGGACTAAGGACAAACAACTGAGCCAACTTCTCTGAAACATCATCCAAACTCGTCATAGCTAATTTAGAAGATTCCCGATAGAGTTTTTCAATATCAAGTGATTCTGCAAACTCCTCTCGTTCTTCTTTGGACTGTTCCAAATATGGTTTATAAATAGGAACCAGCTTTCGCGATAAAGCAACTGCTTTTTGAACTGCTTCCAAAGGATTCCGAAGAGCCAACGACCAATACCATTTTTCCTCTGGTTTTTTAATTGAGTGATCCAGCAATTCTTGTAGCGTATGCTCCTCTTCACGCTCACCGTCATTGGTTTCTGCTAACATATCTCGAAAAACCAACTCTACTTCCGCTTGTGATAAGGATAAAATTTCTTCATAAGCCTCATCTACTGTCTGAGGATCCTTCCCTTTATCCAGTAAATAAAAATACAAAAGATGCAACAAACTAAACACATAGCCCCATAGATAGACTTCCTCAGCTTCTTGACGAAAATCAGCAAGTTTATTTTCTATCTCTGTCGTAGTTTCTAAAGCATCTTTTAAAATTTCTTTTTCTTTTTGAGAAAAATCGCTCCCCAAAATTTCATCACGCTTTCTGATAAATAAGGGGATAAAAAAATATTCTACAATTTCACTTCTGTAATCACGATAATCTAATTTCATTAGTCTCTCTCTAAGTTATAAACACTATTTTTTCTTATACTACCTATAGTATAGACGAAACGCTCTCTAAAATGCAAGAAAAAGGGAAATAACTTACTAATTTAAATAATATGTAGTTAGCTACTAAGTTCTAAAATTCCAGTTAAGAATGGTTTTATCTCTTCTTGTAAATGGTGCGTTATCATTATAACTGTTAGGTTTGGGTTGCTTAAAATCTCTTTTTCAATCACTTTAGATGTTTTTACATCAATCGCAGAAGTCGCCTCATCTAATAGTAATATTGGATGTTTCCGAATCAACATCCTTGCCAATGCAAGTCTTTGTTTCTCACCACCAGATAACTCTATCCCAAATTCACCAACAACTTCATCTAAACCTTGTGGTAACTTAGCTACTACATCTGCCAATTTAACTTTTTCTAATATCTCCCATATTTCCTTATCGGTATAGGATTTTCCAAGACAAATATTGTAACGAATGGAATCTGAAAAAATGAAGAGCGACTGATTGATATAGCCAATTTGATTGGAAAAATTAACATCTGCTTTCGGATAATAGGATTTTTTATCAATGAAAATATTTCCTGCTATTGATCTCAGACGTCCTAATAATAGTTTGAGCAAGGTTGTTTTACCACTTCCACTTTTACCTACAAGAGCGTACTTTCCTCCAACATCAAATCGAAAATTCAACTGATTGAAAATCCGCTTCCGTCCATAAGTGAAACCAACATTCTCAAACTCAATGCATTGTGCTACAGTTGGATATTCCTCTTCCACAAGATCTGAACTTTCCATCACAGTATCCAACATATCTTTTGTGCCAATAATTTTCATATACAAATCTACTAATTGACTAGCTGCTTGTAAAAATATCCCCAACATTGCAGGAACTGAAACAATCGCTCCAATCATTAACTCTTTGTTTCCGATTAAAAATATAGTAAAAGCAAATATCAACATTTCAAATAGCTTTTCAACACTTTGTAAGCTTAATTCACCAAAAGCCAGATATTTGGATATCATAAACTCTTGATGTTCCTTAGCTTCTTGACTCTTTCCAATATGTTTTGATACCAGTTGAATAACTCCAAGATTTTTCAATATCTCATAAGCTGATAAATATTCTTTCAATGTTCCTGAAAACTCTCCTGTTCGGCTAGCCAATTCCGTATAACCGTTACTAATTTTTCTCCCAAACTTTCCACTTATCATAAATAAAAGAATAGTTGAAACGAAAGCAAAAACAACAAACTTCCAACTCATCAATCCTAAAAATACCAATGAAATGATAGATAATGTCAAAGAACTAACTAAACTAGTCAAAGGAACCAATAAGTAAGCAGATACAACTTCTAATTGATAAGTATATGTTGCTATATGATCGCCTATTTCTTTTTGATAAAACTTCTCAAATGGCATCTGCTCAATGTGATGACTAATTCTATTTCCTAAATACAATTTCCATTTGCGATTTAGCTTAGCATTCACAATCTTTAAAACGGCTCTCAGTAACTCAACGATTACCAGACAGGAAACTAGAAAAAGTAGATTGTACCACATTTTACTAGATCCAGCTAATACGTCATTTAAAATATCTGTTCTAGCATAGACAGTATATACTGCTCCAACGGATACTATCAAGGTTAGTAAAGCAGATAGTAAAAGGTTTGCTTTATCAATTGAAAGAACACTCATTATTTTCCTTATCATCGTATCATCTCCTTTTTATTCCTTCATAACTACCGATTCCTTACCCCTTAGAACACGATAGAAAATATTCATATTGATATCAGATAAACTAAAACTCATCACCATACCAAATATAAAGTACAATTCTCCATGCGCTAACAACATTCCTAAACAAATAGGTTCTTGCTTTTTATAATTTTCCCATCTTAGACACAGAATAAACAAATAACAGAATAGCAAGTAAAAGGAAAACCAATGAAATAACCTTCGCTGTCACAAATACCACCATTGCTGAAACGGAAAATTGACCCACTACCATACCAATCTGACAAAACGTAGTGATACCACTTTCAATGGTAGCCAATTTATCCTCTGGTAATTCATTCATCACCAAAGCAGAAATTTTAGGATTAAAAATACCAATTAAAATCGAAACAGCAAATACTACTGTCAACACGATATAGATATTTTGAACAATAAATCCAATAAAAAGTGCTATTGGCATAACAGTAGAAATAAGTAATAATCGTGTAAGACTAACATCCTTAAATAGACTAGTTGCTAGACCACTTCCTAAAATACTGCCTATTGCAAGAAGAATAGATAACATAGCTATGGTCGTAGCAGTGTTAATAAAGATAAACTGACTAGACTCTTTCATATTCAACACAAGAAGAGGCGATAAAGCAGTAAAGATAGCATTAAGACCAGCAATCGTCAAAATGGATACTTTCAAAATAGGAATATTTTGCACAGCCAAATAAGATTCTTTTAATGTCTGCTTCATAGAGCATATCAAACCTGTCTCTGTTTGAATGTCAGTACTTTGCTTAATAGGATTTTCTTTTAGCAATCGTTGAAATATCGGTCGTAATACGAGCAAAATCATTAAGCTAACCAAGAATGTACCCGCATTGAAAAATGCTAATTGTTGATAAGACATCACTCCTATTAAAATAGCTCCAGTTGCTTGAAAACCAATACGAAGCAGAGAGCCAACGCTCATTCGAAACGCCATACTAGCTTCACGATCTTCATTTGAAACAACCCGCAAACTCACTGGCAAATAAAGATAATTTTCATATTGACCTGATAGATCAGATAAAAAATTGATCAGACAAATCACAGCTACTATCCAAAGAGCAGGACTAAAGCCTATCACAACACCAACAACTACGTACAATCCTACACGCACTAACAAAGTTCCTAAAATCGTATCAATCTTATTTCTAGTCTTATCCGCCCATATACCGACAAACAGACCTAATAAGATCGGTAGGGTTTCAGACACTGTAATCATCGCTAGAGCTAATTTTGTATCTAGTAACACTAGAACATAATTCATCAGCGCTAGATAATAGAGAACATCTCCAAAATTAGAAATCATATCTGATATAAAAGTTGCCAGAAACAACTTATTAGACAAAATTTTCCTCATAAAGCACCTCTTTATTTTAAAATTAAACAATTGTTTAATTTTATTTTACACTTAATTTTAAACAAGTCAATACTTAATTTAAATTAAGTGATAATTTATTTAAATTTATATATCCACAGTAAATTCTTTCTTTTTTTGTTTTTTTCTATTATAATTTTTCATTGAAAGAGGTAAAAAAATGAAAAAGATTGCATTTGATTCAAACAAATATCTACAATTACAACGTGACCACATTCTAGAACGTATACAACAATTCAAAGGAAAACTCTATTTAGAATTTGGTGGAAAAATGTTAGAAGATTTTCACGCTGCCCGTGTTCTACCAGGCTATGAACCGGACAATAAGATTAAGCTACTTCAAGAATTGAAGAATCAGGTCGAGATTATTATAGCTATCAATGCAAATAATATTGAACACTCCAAAGTGCGTGGAGATTTAGGAATTTCTTATGACCAAGAGGTATTCAGATTGATTGATACCTTCAATAGTATTGATATTTATGTTGGTTCAGTAGTCATTACTCAATACCGCAATCAACCTGCTGCTGATGCTTTTCGAAAGCAACTAGAAAAATATGGTATTCAGTCTTATCTACATTATCCAATTAAAGGATATCCATCCGATATTGACCATATTATCTCTCACGAAGGTATGGGGAAAAATGATTACATAGAAACAAGTCGTAATCTTATTGTTGTTACTGCTCCCGGACCTGGATCTGGTAAATTAGCAACTTGCATCTCCCAACTCTATCATGATCAACTCAATGGGGTCACATCGGGTTATGCAAAATTTGAAACTTTCCCAGTCTGGAATCTCCCTCTTCATCATCCTGTTAATCTTGCTTATGAAGCAGCTACAGCTGACCTGGATGATTTAAATATGATTGACCCATTCCACTTACAAACATATGGAAAAACGGCTGTCAACTACAATAGAGATATAGAAGTATTCCCTGTTCTTAATCGTACATTTGAGCGCATTTTAAAGAAATCTCCTTACGCATCACCTACAGACATGGGCGTCAACATGGTGGGCTATTCCATTGTTAATGAAGAGAACGCTATCGAAGCAGCTAAGCAGGAAATCATCCGTCGCTACTATCAGACCTTAGTTGATTTTAAAGCAGAGCGAGTTAGTGAACAAGCTGTGAAGAAGATTGAACTACTCATGAACAAAGTTGGTGTTACGCCAGCAGACCGTAAGGTGGTTATCGCTGCACGCGAAAAAGCAGAGCTAACCTCCAGCCCTGCATTAGCTATCCAGTTACCAAATGGAGATATAGTCACTGGAAAGACCTCTGAACTGTTAAAACCAACTGCATCAGCCTTATTAAATGCTATCAAACAAATAGCTGATATAGAAGACACTACGCACTTAATTGAACCAAACTATATATGTTCCATTCAAGAGCTCAAAGCCAATCATTTAGATAAGCATGACACCCGTCTTGATGCTAGTGAAATACTCAATACCCTTGCTATTACTGCTCAAGATAGTGAATTAGCAACAATAGCCATGAAAAAATTAACATTCTTGAATGGTAGTGAAGCACACTCAACAGTCTTTCTATCAGAAGAAGATAAAAATACACTTCGTAAGTTGGGCATCAACCTTACCTTTGATCCAATGTATCAACACAAAAAGTTTTATCAGGAACATTAATTATATAAAACCACTTCTAAGTGTGATAAGATTCATTTAAAAGTGGTTTAAAATATTTATTTAATATTAACAATTTTTTAAATCAAATGATACAGGCCATAACAACTATAGCAAATTTTACGTTTATACAAAGTGAAAAAACATAATAAACCAAACTTCTTTCTTGCCTCAATTCACCAATAAACACGTGAAAAAACCATTAGAAATACATTTCTAATGGTTTTTTATATTGAAACATGTAATAAAGTATTTTCTAACTAAAATCCACATACTCTTTTTGAAGTTCAAGGACTTCTTCTGCTGTCGCACACTCTGTTAATGCACGATGAGCATATTCTTCCATTTTAGCTGTATCAAGAGTTTTCATCAAACTACGTGTGCGTAGTACAGACGTAGCACTCATAGAAAACTCATCCAAGCCCATACCTACAAGAAGTGGTACAGCTTGTTGATCACCAGCCATCTCACCACACATACCAGCCCATTTTCCTTCAGCATGTGCTGCCTTAATAACATTGTTAATCAAGCGAAGGATAGAAGGGTTGTATGGTTGGTAGAGGTATGAAACTTGCTCGTTCATACGGTCTGCAGCCATGGTGTACTGGATAAGGTCATTTGTACCAATTGAGAAGAAATCAACTTCTTTAGCAAATTGATCTGCAATCATTGCTGCTGCTGGAATTTCAATCATGATTCCCACTTGGATATCATCAGCAACTGCTACACCTTCGGCTAACAAGTTAGCTTTTTCTTCTTCAAGGATAGCTTTAGCTGCACGGAATTCTGTCAATAAAGCAACCATTGGGAACATGATACGAAGTTTACCATGCACAGATGAACGAAGAAGGGCACGCAACTGAGTACGGAACATTTGATTTCCAGTTTCAGAGATAGAGATACGAAGAGCACGGAAACCAAGGAATGGATTCATTTCATGTGGGAGGTCAAAGTAAGGAAGCTCCTTATCTCCACCAATATCCATTGTACGAACTACAACTGGCTTGCCGTTCATACCTTCCAATACAGCTTTGTATGCTTCGTATTGCTCATCTTCCGTTGGGAAGTCTTGAGAATCCATATACAAGAACTCTGTACGGTACAAGCCAACAGCTTCTGCACCATTGTCATTTACACCTTCAACATCTTTAGGTGTACCAATGTTTGCCGCCAATTCAAAGTGCTTACCATCAGCAGTAGCTGTTTGAGCATCTTTCAAGAGAGCCCACTCAGCTTTTTGTTTCGCATAAGATTCACCAGCTGCTTCAAACTCTGCAATCACTTCAGCAGATGGATTAATAACAACCTCACCCGTAATACCGTTCACTGCAAGTACATCGCCATCTTTGACAATTTCTGTAATATTATTTGTACCCAAAACTGCAGCAATTTCAAGTGTACGAGCCATGATAGCCGAGTGACTTGTGCGACCACCAATATTTGTCACAAAAGCTTTTACAAATTGTTTGTTCAATTGTGCTGTATCTGAAGGTGTCAAGTCATATGCGATAACGATCGATTCTTCGTCAATTGTTGCTGGATTTGGTAAACGTACACCAAGTAAGTGTGCCAATACACGCTTTGCTACATCACGAATATCTGCTGCACGCTCTTGCATGTACGGATTATCTTCCATACCTTCAAAGATAGCGATGAACATATCCGTAACTTCTTTCAAACCAGTCTCAGCATTTGTTTTCTTAGCACGAATCGTTTCTTTAATCTGACCAATCATTTCTGGGTCAGCAAGAACCATTAAGTGTGCATCAAATACTGCTGCGGCTTCTTCACCTAGGCTAGCTACTGCGTTCTCACGAATAACAGAAAGCTCGTTCTGTGATGCTTCAAGCGCTGCATCTAAACGAGCTTCTTCTGCATTTGTATCCTCGACTGTGACAGTCTCAAATGACAAATCTGGCTGAACGAGTAGATATGCCTTAGCAACAGCAACACCGTCTGATGCCGCAATTCCTTTAAGCATTTCTGTCATTTTCTTATGCCAATCCTTCTTTTTCCATTGTTTCAGTAATCGCTGCGATTGCATCATCTGCATCAGCACCTTCAGCAGAGATTGTTACATCAGCACCTTGACCAACACCAAGACTCATAACACCCATAATAGATTTAAGGTTAACAGACTTTTCTTTGTAGTTCAAAGTGATGTCTGACGCAAATTTGCTAGCAGTTTGCACAAGCAAAGTTGCTGGACGTGCGTGAATACCTGTTTCTGCCACAATGTGGAAATCTTTTGAAGCCATATTCGGATTCTCCTTTATTTTTACAAAATTATGGGATATCCCTTGATAACCCTTACAAAAACTAGTATATCACTTTTTGAAATCATTTTCAAGAATTTTTTACCTTTCTTTCATCTTTTCCTTTAGAAAAGGATACAGAATGAACTATCTAGCAACAGCTATCTCTGTAAAATTCTCCATTAAAGCAGAAGCAAATTGACTGGTAGATAAACTCTTCACTTGCAACACTCTTGCAAAATCCTGTGTAACCTGTTTCTTCTCAAAAGCAAGTTCTAATGCTGTAACAATTAGATGGGCTGCCTCTATCCATCCCATGTACTCTAACATCATACAAGCAGATAATAAGAGAGAGCAAGGATTTGCCAAATTCTGACCAGCGATATCTGGAGCTGTACCATGAGTTGCTTCAAAAATAGCATGACCAGTTTTGTAATTGATATTAGCTCCCGGTGAGATCCCAATACCTCCGACTTGTGCTGCTAGTGCATCGCTCGCATAATCCCCATTCAAATTAGTCAAAGCCACCACATCAAACTTCTCTGGTGCTAATACAATTTGCTGAAGAAAATTATCCGCAATAATGTCATTAACAACTAAACGTCCAGAGGCAAGCTCAGTAGCATACTCTTCTTGAGCCAATTCATATCCCCACTTACGAAAGCCTCCCTCTGTAAACTTTTGAATATTCCCTTTATGTACTAAAGTAACAGTTGTCACGTCATTCTTCACAGCATAATCAATAGCAGAACGAATCAAACGTTTGCTTCCCTCTTCAGAAATTGGTTTAATGCCTATGCTAGAAGTATCTGGAAAACGAATCTTAGATACACCCATTTTTTTCTGTAAAAAGTTGATAACCTCCGCTACTTCTTTAGTACCAGCCTCCCATTCAATACCCGCATAAATATCCTCTGTATTTTCACGAAAAATCACAACATTGGTTTTTTCGGGTTCCTTTAAAGGACTGGGAACTCCTTTAAAATAACGTACTGGACGAACACAGGCATATAAATCCAATTCTTGTCTCAAAGTAACATTAAGAGAACGATGTCCCGTACCAACAGGGGTTCCAAGAGGTCCTTTAATCGCTATCAAATGACTTTTAATCGTCTCCACAGTTTCTTCTGGCAAGGAAGTACCTGTTTGAAGATAAGCTTTTTCACCTGCCAAAACCTCTTTCCAATAGATTTTTCGTTGACCAGCATAGGCTTTCTCTACGGCAGCATCTACAACCTTTTGCGCCTCTCCCCATATGTCCTGTCCAATTCCATCTCCTTCAATATAAGGAATAATAGGGCGATCCGGCACCACTAACTGATCATTGTTCATAACAATTTTCTCTGTCATCCATTACCTCTTTCCAATTGGTATATACATCATATCTCTATTTCCCACATACGAAGAACGTGGTCGAATCAATTTGTTATTTTTACGTTGTTCCTGTACATGCCCAATCCAGCCAGCCATTCTACTCATCGCAAAGATCAATGTAAAAATATCACTATCAATACCTAAAACATGGTAAACTGTCGCTGAATAAAAATCAACATTTGGAATGAGACCTTTTTTATGTTTGATAAAATTTTCTACTTCCTCAGATAGTTGATAAAACGCCTCGTTATCTGTTCCCAATGTTAAATCACGCGCCATCTCTTTCAAATACTGTTGACGAGGATCAACTGTTTTATAAACTCTATGCCCAAAGCCCATAATTTTTTCTTTGGAAGCTAATTTTTTTTGCAAATACCCTTCTGTATCACCGCTTTCTCGAATAGCTAGCAACATATCAAATACTCGTTCATTTGCTCCACCATGAAGTGAACCTTTCAATGTACCAATCGCTGTCGTTACGCAGGAATACAAATCCGTCAAGGTCGAAGCTGTCACACGAGCAGCAAACGTTGATGCATTCAATTCATGATCAGCATGCAGCACTAACGCCTTATTAAATGCTTTTACTTGTAAGTCTGTAGGCTCCTCCCCTGTCAACATATATAGAAAGTTAGCTGCAAACCCCAAATCTGAACGTGGTTCAACCGGAACTAATCCTTGCCGTAGACGAAAGAAGGTAGCAATAATAGTCGGTACTTTAGCCATAATTTGAATAGACTGATCATAGAGAGCTTCTAATGAACTTTCCTCAGCATGAACATTATATACCCCCAACAATGAAACGGTTGACCGTAATACACTCATGGGATGTAAATGTCTCCGTGACTGAATCAAAATGCACTGCTCCACTGCATCAGAAATAGCATATTCTGCACGCAGAGCTTTTTCAAAATAATTTAGCTCAATCTGAGTTGGCAAATGCAAGTTCCACAAGAGATAAATCACTTCTTCAAAAGAGACATTATTCTCCATCAACTCCGAAATGTCGTAACCTGCATAAGATAAGCGATCATTATCAATAGCGCTAATCCTTGTATCGCAAGCAATAGCATCTCGTAAACCATTTGTCTCTGTCATAGATTCCCTCCCAGTTTCTTTCTAACTACCATTGGTAAAATTCCTCCATGACGATAGTAGCGAATATCTGCTTCTGCATCAAAACGAACTAAAGCTTGAAATTCTTTACAATCATTCTCCGATGTAGCTCGTACAGTAACCAATTGTCCCACTGTGACATCTTGAGGAAGTTCAATGGAATACGTTTCAAATCCTGTCAAACCAAGACTTGTAGCCGTCTGACCTTCTAAAAATTGTAAGGGTAAAATGCCCATCATAACCAAATTAGAGCGATGAATTCTTTCAAATGACTCAGCCAATACCACCTTTACTCCAAGAAGATTTGCTCCCTTGGCTGCCCAATCACGACTAGATCCCATACCATAGTCCTTACCTGCGATTACCATACTAGAAATCCCAGCCTTTTGGTAGTTCATAGCTGCATCATAAATCGGAATAATTTCCCCATTGTAGCAAGTCCAGCCCCCAATTTTTCCATTGGCTAACTCATTTTTAATCCGAATATTCGCAAAAGTTCCACGCATCATTACCTCATGATTACCACGTCTACTACCATAAGAATTAAAATCTTTATACTCAATTCCATTTTCCTCCAAATAGCGAGCTGCTGGACTTAATCGAGCAATATTTCCTGCTGGCGATATATGATCAGTTGTTACAGAATCTCCAAATTTTGCCAGCACAACTAAATTCTCTAGTGGTTTGAGAGATAAATCAGATTGCATCTCTTTAAAATACGGTGGATTTTGAATATAGGTTGACGCCTTATTCCAATTGTAATTCTTTTCTGTTCTTGTTTGAATAGCATTCCAAACCTTGCTATCGGTAAAAACTTCATTGTATTCTTCTTTATAGAGATCGCGAGTAACATAGCGTTCAATATAAGCATCTACTTCCTCACGGTTTGGCATAATATCAGATAAATAGACTGCTTGCCCCGTCTTATCATACCCTAGTGGTTCTATGGTCAAGTCAATGTTCATATTTCCAGCTATAGCATAAGCTACCACCAATGGCGGACTAGCTAAAAAATTAGCCTTTACTAATGGATTGATTCTTCCTTCAAAATTTCGGTTTCCGGATAAAACTGCCGATACTAGTAAATCACTCTCTCTGATGGCTTCAGCCACTTCCGTCTGTAGATCTCCTGAATTTCCGATACAAGTTGTACAACCATATCCTACCAAATGAAAACCCAGTCTATCGAGATACTGTTGTAAGCCCGACTTCTTCAAATATCCTGTTACAACTTTCGAACCCGGCGCCAACGAAGTTTTCACCGTCTTAGAAACCGACAATCCTCTCTCAACAGCTTTCTTAGCAAGTAACCCTGCCGCTAGCAACACATATGGATTGGAAGTATTGGTACACGAAGTAATCGCTGCAATTGCCACATGACCAGTCTGAATGCTTTCTACACCATCTTTATATTGAATGGATACTTTCTTTTCGAGTTCTCCTGCATCTAACCCAAAACCACGAACCCCTACTTCACGTGTCAAACTAGCTTGAAATTCTTGTTTCGCTTCGGTCAGTTCAATTAAATCTTGAGGACGTTTTGGACCAGAGATAGACGGAACAACTGTGTCCAAATCTAAACCCAATACCTTAGTATAAGTTGGAAGATGCTCTGGATCATAAAAAAGATCATTCTTCTTTGCATAAGCTTCTGTCAAACCAATTTGTTCTTCCGAACGATTGGTCAATCGCATATATTTCAACGTTTCAGCATCAATTGGAAAGTAACCACAAGTAGCACCATATTCCGGAGCCATGTTGGAGACTGTAGCACGATCTGCTAATGTTAATGAGGATAGACCTGGACCAAAGAATTCAACAAACTTGCCCACGACATTTTCTTGTCGCAGAAGTTGGGTAACTTTTAATGCTAAATCTGTAGCCGTTGCTACCTTTGGCAATTGCCCTGTCAAATACACACCAATAACCTCTGGAATGGGAAAATAGGAAGCCTCTCCCAACATAGCCGCTTCCGCTTCAATTCCTCCGACACCCCAGCCCAAAACGCCAATACCATTAATCATTGTAGTATGACTATCCGTACCAAACATCGAATCAGGATACAACATGCCATCCTTGTGGATTACCACATCACTTAAAAATTCAATGTTCACTTGATGAATGATTCCAGTAGCTGGAGGAACAGCACGATAATTTTCAAAAGAATTTTCTGCCCATTTTAAAAATTCATAACGTTCCGTATTTCGTTCAAATTCTAAAGTAATATTTTGTTCAAAAGCTTGTTCCGTACCAAAAAAGTCAACTTGAACAGAATGATCAATAACTAGATCAACTGGAATTTCGGGATTGATTAGGTCAGGATTTCCACCAGCTTGTACCACCGCATCCCGCATAGAAGCTAAATCTACTACTACAGGAACACCTGTGAAGTCCTGTAGAATGACACGACTCGGTTTAAACGGCACTTCTCCTTTAGGACAACTTGCTTGATAATGTAGCAAATCATATATGTGATGTTTTGTGACATCTATTCCATCTTCTTTACGTAATAAACTTTCTAGCAAGATACGAATTGTATAAGGCAATGACTGGATATTGATATTATATTGGCGTGCAATCGCCTCCAATTCATAGTATACATAGGTTTTTTCTTTATAGTGTAAGTGATTTTGGTATGATGAATTCATATGTAGCCTCCCTCTCCATTATTGATTAGTATAATACAGTTTATCCTGTACGCTCAATAACAAAATAACAGAAAATGTTAAAAAATCTAACATAACCTATCCAAACAATAACCACTCCTCAAGTTCTGTACTCTATTCATCCACTCTAACCAGTAAATCCCTACCGAAAAATGTACTACATATGGTACCTTTGTTTATTTCGCATACTATATTTAGTTATTCCCTTGACTTTAAGTCCAAAATTTTGTATTCTAGTTTGGTATATAAAAAGGAACGTGTAAGAGCTTCCACTAGACATAAAGGAGAGATTGAATGATCACTATCTATTCAAAGAATAACTGTGTGCAATGTAAAATGACCAAAAAATTCTTGGATCAACAAAGCGTTACATACAAAGAAATCAACTTAGATGAACAACCTGAATTTATTGAGCATGTAAAAGGATTGGGATTTTCAGCAGCACCTATTATCGAAACTGAAAATGAAGTCTTTTCTGGTTTCCAACCTGGAAAACTAAAAGCTTTGATTTAGACAATCTGTCTAACGGCATACTCAAAAGGTAGTTGAACTCAACTGATACAAAAGTACTTAGTCACTATTTTTTTTGGTTTTTTATAATATAGAAAGAGACAATGAATTATGAGTTTAAAAGAGTTGGGCGATGTATCCTACTTCCGTCTAAATAATGAAATTAATCGTCCTATCAATGGACAAATTCCACTCCACAAGGATAAAGAAGCTTTGGAAGCCTTTTTCAAAGAAAATGTAATTCCCAACACAAAACAATTCGCTACGATTTTAGACAAAATCGACTATCTAGTGACAGAAAACTATATTGAAAAAGAATTTTTAGCACACTATCGTCCAGAATTCCTCATCAAAATTGATCAATTCTTAAAAGAGCAACAATTTCAATTTCAATCGTTCATGGCAGCCTATAAGTTCTACAATCAGTATGCTCTTAAAACGAATGATGGTGCTTATTACCTTGAGAGTATGGAAGATCGAGTGCTATTTAACGCTCTTTACTTTGCCGAAGGTAATGAAGAACTAGCACTTGATTTAGCCAATGAGATGATTCATCTTCGCTATCAGCCTGCTACTCCTTCTTTCTTAAATGCAGGTCGAGCTCGTCGTGGTGAATTAGTATCTTGTTTCCTTCTTCAAGTAACAGACGACATGAATTCAATCGGACGTTCTATCAACTCTGCATTACAGTTATCTCGTATTGGAGGCGGTGTTGGCATCTCTCTTAGTAACTTGCGTGAAGCAGGTGCACCAATCAAAGGATATGAGGGAGCTGCCTCAGGCGTTGTGCCTGTTATGAAACTATTTGAAGATAGCTTCTCCTACTCCAACCAACTCGGACAACGACAAGGTGCAGGAGTTGTTTACCTGGATGTCTTCCACCCAGATATCATCGCCTTTCTTTCAACGAAAAAAGAAAATGCTGATGAGAAAGTACGCGTCAAAACTCTTTCATTAGGAATTACTGTTCCTGACAAGTTCTACGAACTAGCACGTAACAATGAAGACATGTATCTTTTTAGTCCTTATTCTGTTGAACTAGAATACGGCATACCTTACAGCTATATTGATATTACTGAAAAATATGACGAGCTCGTAGCAAATCCTCGTATACGTAAAAGTAAAATCAAAGCTCGGGATTTAGAGACAGAAATTTCTAAACTCCAACAAGAATCTGGCTATCCTTACATCATCAACATCGATACAGCTAATCGTAGTAATCCAGTTGATGGTAAGATTATCATGTCAAATCTCTGTTCAGAAATTCTACAGGTTCAAACACCAAGTCGGATCAATGATTCGCAAGAGTATGTAACAATGGGAACAGATGTTTCATGTAACTTAGGTTCAACCAACATCGTTAATCTCATGAAATCCCCAGATTTTGGACGCTCCGTTCGTGCAATGACACGCGCCTTAACGTTTGTGACGGATCACTCACACATCTCTGCAGTACCATCTATTGAAGCCGGAAACAGTCGAGCGCATTCTATTGGTTTGGGAGCTATGGGACTTCACAGCTATCTAGCTCAACAGTTGATTGAATATGGATCTGAAGAGTCTGTTGAATTTACAAATATCTATTTCATGCTTCTTAACTACTGGACTTTGGTAGAATCAAATAATATAGCTCGTGAACGCAAAACAACCTTCCATCAGTTTGAAAAATCAACTTATGCTAGTGGTCGTTATTTTGACAAGTATGTAACCGGAAAATACCAACCACAATCCAAACGCGTTCAAGAACTCTTTGAAGGAATTTTTATTCCTAGTGGGCAAGATTGGACAGACTTGCGAGAGAAAGTAAAAGCAGATGGTCTTTACCATCAAAACCGTCTCGCTGTGGCACCAAACGGCTCTATTTCTTATATCAATGACGTATCCGCATCTATCCATCCGATCACCCAACGAATTGAAGAACGCCAAGAAAAGAAAATCGGTAAAATCTACTACCCTGCTTCTGGTTTAGCAACAGAAACAATTCCTTTCTATACTTCAGCCTATGATATGGATATGCGTAAAGTTATTGACGTCTATGCAGCCGCAACAGAACATGTAGATCAAGGACTATCACTCACTCTCTTCCTCCGTAGTGAGCTACCAAAAGAACTCTACGAATGGAAAAAAGATAATAAACAAACAACACGCGACTTATCTATTCTGCGCAATTACGCTTTCAACAAAGGTATTAAATCCATCTACTACATTCGTACCTTTACAGATGACGGTGAAGAAATTGGTGCAAATCAATGTGAATCTTGTGTCATTTAAAGTCTATTATCAGCTATTTAACTGGAAACAATAAAAGAATTATACAATGAAAGATGTAACTCATGGAAACCTATTATAAAGCCATAAACTGGAATGCTATCGAAGATGTTATCGATAAATCCACATGGGAAAAGTTAACCGAGCAATTCTGGCTCGACACACGAATCCCGCTATCAAACGACCTAGATGATTGGCGCAAATTAACAGCCAAAGAAAAAGACTTGGTAGGTAAAGTATTTGGAGGATTGACTCTCTTAGATACACTTCAATCAGAAACTGGAGTACAAGCACTACGTAACGACATTCGCACTCCACATGAAGAAGCCGTTTATAACAATATTCAATTCATGGAATCCGTTCATGCTAAGTCATATTCTTCTATCTTTTCTACTCTCAATACCAAGTCGGAAATCGAAGAAATATTTGAGTGGACCAATAGCAATGAATACCTACAACGTAAGGCAAAAATGATTAACGAAATCTATGAAAATGGAACACCTCTTGAAAAAAAAGTTGCCAGTGTATTTCTTGAAACGTTCCTCTTCTACTCTGGTTTCTTTACTCCTTTATACTATTTAGGTAATAATAAATTAGCGAATGTCGCAGAAATTATTAAACTGATTATCCGTGACGAATCCGTACATGGTACCTACATCGGTTACAAGTTCCAACTTGGCTTCAATGAATTATCTGAAGCAGAACAAGATCAATTGCGTGACTGGATGTACGATCTTCTTTACCAATTATACGAAAACGAAGAAGGTTATACCGAATCCCTATACGACGGTGTTGGCTGGACTGAGGAAGTGAAAACCTTTTTACGCTACAATGCAAATAAAGCACTCATGAATCTAGGACAAGATCCCTTGTTCCCAGATTCTGCCGACGATGTCAATCCAATCATCATGAATGGTATTTCAACAGGTACCTCAAACCATGATTTCTTCTCACAAGTCGGTAATGGCTACTTACTTGGCGAGGTTGAAGCTATGCAGGACGATGACTACTTATACGGATTGTAAGTCTTTAGAATAAAAAACAGCTCATTACATATGAAATGAGCTGTTTTTTCTAGTTTATGTAGATAATAAAACAAGGATAAAAGATAATAAATTATTAGCTATATGTAAAGCAATCGAATAGCGAATATCTCGTTTAATCAAATAGAGCCAGCCAAGAGTTACACCCATTGTAAAGTACAATAAAAATTGTGGAATGGTTGCTGGTCCATGTATCATACTAAACAGTGTAGCTGTAATTCCCAAATAAAAACCAACTGCTGTTCCATCAAGCATTTTAGGAAAGAAATAAGTAGCTAAGAAACCACGGAAGATCAATTCTTCCAAAATTGGAGCAAATAGAACAACTCCAAAGAAACTTAAAATAGGATAATCTGAAATCCAAGCAACAACGAGCTGTTGGTTGGTGCTTTCTGGTATAGGAACTAAAAATTGAAAAATCACAAAAGCAACATACAACAGAATTGGCCAACAAATCTTATGAAATCCTAAAGACTCATATCTGTAATCAATGGTTTTACGTGGATAAACGACCCTCCACAAAACAATAGATAATACTGTTAAAAGAACAATTCCAATAATTCCCATCACCCAGACAATATTCTCTATCAAAACAGGTGGAATATCTGGAAGCTCCTTCACGAAAGCACCAACCATTAGAAAACCTAATAAAAATTGATAGACTATAAAATATAAAAATAATAAAGCTGAATGTTTCAGGTAGTTCAACATATAGTACTCCTCTTTCTTATACTTGTTGTAATAATAGCATTATACCAAAAGATAGCAAATTATTGATAAAATGCAAGGCTATTGCATATGAAAACTTTCCAGAAAACCGATAAATCAAACCTAGCACTAATCCCATTCCACCATAGATAACCCATGAACCAATATTAGTAGGTGTATGACTTAGTCCAAATAAAAAACTAGATAAGAGTAGACCAACAATCGAATCTTTACCAAATACTTTTCCCATTAAAATACCACGAAAGAGTAATTCTTCTATAGTAGGTGCAAGCAAAACAACGAAGATAAAAAGAAGCAAGGCTGGTAAACCACTATTTTGAAGCGCTGATTGGTTGACAGTCGTCTGTCCACCCCCTTGTTCCAACATAAGGATTTGCCCACCAAGTAGTTTAATACCAAATAAAATAATAAAACCAATGCCTACAAAACCTACTGCTCCTAAAAATCCCCATTTTTTATCACTGGAAAATAAACCAAGTTTCCATGCAATCCATAAAGAAACAATACTCATACCTCCCCATAATACTGCTCCTATCACTAGATTGTTTCCTTCAAAATTAGGTAATGAGGAGATTATTCGTATCGTTAAAATATGAAACCCTAATATCCCCAATCCTAACAAAATAAACTTCCAATTACTAATAACTTCTTTTATTTTCATTTTTAATCTCCATCTCTATAATCATTTTCTTTTCAAAGATCTACAACAATAGTATCCGAACCTTATATAGTATTCCAAACTCAACATCAAACTTTTCCTGCTTCACAGGCCATTCTTCATGAGACCAATTTGATTTTAAGGCGATTCACAATATAAAAAACGATGAATCCTACAAATGTAACTCCAATAATCGTCACTGGAGCTGCAAACTGCCAATAAACAACTGAACTAGTTCCATTTTCCTGAGGAATATTCGAATGCCATAACCCAATCGTCACCATAAGAGTGACTAAGAAAAGATACAAACTTTAAAACATGTTACGTTTCATCATCTTTTTACGTGCTCAATCTTGTTCTTCTTTACTGACCACCAACATATCTAACCCCAAAGAACTGATCAAGCGTTCTTTCTTGATCTGTGCGTAGAAAAAACTATGAACAAAGAAATCCCTATGATATCTTCTCCAAGTAACAAGCTAATAAAAAATGTTACTACCATGATAATTGTAAACAACATGTACATATTATTACCAAAATTCATCAAGGCTGCATATTTATCTTTATCTATTTCTCCTACAATATCATAAAAGAAACGAATAAAACGAACCATACATGTTTTCTTTTTTCATGACCAAAATCTCCTTTCTTAGAACTCAATTTGTTTAATATTGTCAATTCTCACCACATAATTTTTGATATTTCCTTTTTTATTCTCATAACGAAGTTTTACCCATTCTTCATCAATAGCTAGAACGGTATATTCATAAGCTATAACATCATCTTCAAATTGAATACTACACTTGCTACCAACTAATTCTTCCAAAATCATTGACATTGTTTTATCCTCTCCTTTTGCTTTGGTCAATTTTCTGACTTCACGTTGTAAGTTCTTTAACTTCTTACCTTGACTTATAATCAAGTAGATACAAAGCAGTATTAACCCCAGTTCCATATAACCCTTTCTATATATCAACTACCGTTATGCCAATAGTCAATTATTTTACTTGAAATATTGCCGAATCATTTTAATACTCATGATATTAATATAAATATGAATAAATGCAACGATTACATAGCCAATTACCTGTGCCTCCTTTAATATAAGAGATAAAAAGAATAAAGCTACATATAACCCTGGCAAAATAATTTGGTTTAAAGAAAAAATAATTTGAAAACTAACTTCATAATTTGCTTGTCTTTCTCCTTCGTCCATTGAATCGACAAAATCTTTCATTTCCTTAACTGTTGCAAAAGCAGACAATTTATATTCACGGATTTTTTGAGTTAACTTTAGGATTAATGGCTGAGATATCGAAAGCAGTAGCAATAATCCTAAATCAATTGATCCAAAAGCAATGAATCCTTTCAACTTGGAAAAATTCATCTGAAAACCTAATCCTAAGTTTAAAATAGTCATTGAAACTGCTATATTAAACAATATTGTCGCATACTCCAGATTGCGATACATTTTTTTATATAAATCATCAATGAGGTCATCGTCTTGCATATCAGACTCTTGATATATCTTATGTACTGCTCTAGCAGATATTCCAAAATAAAAAGCTATACCGAATATAATAACATTCATAATCCTAGTAAAAAATAAGATATGTTCTAAACCAATAGCTAACGACAAACCTCTATCATGGTACATTGCACCAAAGAAACCTATCAAACCACCTGCGAGACCACTTAAAAGAAGATAAATTACATTTCTAATTATTCTATTTTTCGTTGATTTTCCTTGCTTCATTTTTCATTCTCCCCTTTTTCTTTCTGATTGCCTTAACCAGTTGATCATATAACGTCTTTCGCATCGTCACTCCTCCACCAACTGAAATACATTTTCTAACTGTTCATTAAAAATACGCGCAATACGGATAGCGATAACCACAGACGGTGTATATTCTCCACGCTCAATCAAACTAATCGTCTGTCTAGACACTTCAGCCAACTTAGCCAGTTCTGTCTGGTTTAGACTATCTCTAGCTCGTAACTCTTTGAGCCGATTTTTTAAGATATATTCCATCGTATTTCCTCTCTATGCTTGATATATAATCAAACCATTTTCTGTATCTTCCACAAGGATACTTCCTTTGCCATACTTCACCAATAAGAGATAAGCATAGTAGAAATCTCCAGCACAACAAGCTGCATGCATGGTCGCAAGTAGGATATAAATAGAGACATCCATCCACTCAAAACTTGCTACCATCGTCAATCCAAAGCTAATTACTACAAAGGGAGCTAAGGAAATAACTAACATTTGCATCCGAGTGTAAAGTGATCCCGGACTGGTCGCATAAGCCATACCTGATTTCCATTTAATCCCATATTTAACAAGATTTTCAGGACAAAAGAGTTTGAAGAACAAACCATGAATAACTTCATGCACAACTATTATAAAGAAGAAATGTAACCATTTCTATCCATAACTTTGATAAGGTAAATTCCAAATTTTGTTCTATATTAGCAATAAAAGAAAATGCTATCTTTCCAAATGAAAGAGCAAATGGGACCAAGAGCACAACAACAAGAATATTCAGTCCCCAAACAAGCTTTTTATCTTCCATGATATTAACTTCAAACAATTTCTTTCGAATTTCCATTATTCTTCTCCTTCGATTAAATATCAATCTATAACTTATCCTAAACTACATAATCCTAAGGCAACTCAAATCAGTAGAGCCAAACAAGCTGACCTCGCAATAATAATCGCTGCAACATTTGTTGAAATTTTATGTTTCATCAGTACATCTCCTTTTGCTTATTTTCCTTGCTATTGACTTTCATAATATTCCTCCAACGATTGATTAAAAACAATTTGCTTTTGAACTTTTTCTCCATATCGAAACCTATTTTTATCAAAATGGAGCAATTACCCAACCAACTCCGATAGCAAGGAACCGTTAAAAGTCCACTTAATAAGACGGCTCCTTTCCTATTTTTTTCAGTTACTTAAAACTCATATTCGTTTTCCTCTTGCTCTTATCCCTCTTCCTGTTTCTTCCAAATTCCAGATATAGTTGCGACAATACAAATAACAAGGACCATATAATGATCGTCCAAACGCTGCCACTTCATAATATCTGATAGTATCACAAAGGCAAAATAGGCAATTGCAAATACTTGTGCAAATCGTACAATATGAACACTGTTTATCTTTTTCATGATGAATATCCTTCTTTCTATTTTTTGTTGGATAATTATATTTTCATCTCTTTATCTTGATATCATTGTAACATTTCCTTTTCTTTTTGACAACTATATTTGTCAAAAAGTTTATGAAAGTTGTCAAAATAACTAGAAGAACGTACAAAAAGCTCTTTTATCCTTTGGATAAAAGAGCTTTTCAGTATAGATTACAAGTTTTCAGCTACCCGATCGAGCAACTCTTGAATAGCAGAAACATCACTACCACCTGCCATGGCCATGTCTGGTTTACCACCACCACGTCCAGCCACGATTGGTGCTAAAACTTTGATAAGATTACCTGCATGAATGTCCGTTGACTTGCTAGCAACCAGAACATTAACCTTGTCACCGATAGCTGCCACCAGTACCAAAACATCAGAATAGTCTTTTTGTTTCCAGTTATCAGCAAAGGTACGAAGTGCATTTGCGTCAGATACAGATACTTGACTAGCAATATAACGAATTCCCTTTGCTTCTTGCACATTTTTAAAGAGAGAACCTGCTGCGGCAGCAGCAGCTTTCTCTTTTAAAATAGTATTTTCTTTTTGTAATTCACGCAATTGTTCTTGTAGACTGGCAACTTTATTTGAAACTTCTTTCACTTGAGGAGCTTTGATAGTTGTGGCAATTTCTCTTAATGCATCTTCTTGGTCACGATACGCCAAGAATGCTTCACGACTGGTAACAGCTACGATACGACGCGTACCAGATCCAATTCCCTCTTCTTTTAAAATTTTGAAAATTCCTATCTCCGCTGTATTCTCAACATGAGTACCACCACAAAGTTCAGTAGAATAATCTCCTATTGTTACAACACGAACTTCTTTGCCATATTTCTCACCAAAAAGAGCCATTGCTCCCATTTCTTTGGCAGTATCAATATCTGTTTCAACCGTTACAACTGGAATAGCATTCCAAATTTGCTCATTCACTTCTTCTTCAATCCTACGAAGTTCTTCAGCAGTTACAGCTTCAAAATG
This sequence comes from Streptococcus suis, assembly GCA_029593505.1. Lineage (GTDB taxonomy): Bacteria > Bacillota > Bacilli > Lactobacillales > Streptococcaceae > Streptococcus > Streptococcus suis_AG. The sequence goes on along the minus strand of JAKTNI010000001.1, from coordinate 392,013 downwards.
GGTAAAGTCAAAGCGAAGAAATTCTTGTTCATTCAAGGAGCCAGCTTGACGTGCATGATCACCAATAATATTGTGTAAGGCTGCATGAAGCAAATGAGTTGCCGTATGATTTTTCATGACACGATGGCGACGTTGCTTATCTACAACTAGCGTATAATCTGTTCCAACTGTCAATTCTGCCAGTACTTGCACTTTGTGAAGAGGTTGTCCATTTGGTGCTTTTTGTACGTCTATAACTTTAGCTACAAGGCTACCTGTATTATCCAGTAGAACGCCATGATCTGCTACTTGCCCTCCCATTTCCGCATAAAATGGAGTTGTTTCAAAAACAAGCAAGGCTTCACCATTTGTAGCACAATCCACACGAGTATTATCCACTATAAGCACAGATAAGTTAGACTCTAATTCATCTACTCCATAGACAAAGACAGAAGACTCAACGATACCCGCAAGAGTTTCATTTTGCATGCCCATAGAACCACCTTTTACAACTGAAGCACGCGCGCGATCTTGCTGTTCTTTCATTGCCAATTGAAAACCAGCATGATCAATTGCAAAACCTTGATCTTCTGCCATTTCCTCGGTCAACTCAACCGGAAAACCGTAGGTATCGTATAGTTTAAAAATATCTTTTCCTTCAAGAATCGACTTTCCAGCCACTTTCAATTCAGCCAATAGTTCATCCAAATGAACAGAACCAGCATCAATTGTACGAGCAAATGTTTCTTCTTCACGCTTGATAATTTTTTCGATAAATTCACGTTTTTCAAGTACTTCTGGATAGTAACTTTCCATGATAGAACCAACTGTTTGAACCAATTTATACAAGAATGGCTCATTGATATCCAAGCGACGTCCATGCATAACCGCACGACGCAACAAGCGACGAAGAACATAGCCACGACCTTCATTACCTGGTAACGCTCCATCACCTATGGCAAATGACAACGCACGGATGTGGTCTGCGATAACCTTAAAACTCATGTTATCGCCATCTTGGTCATAGGTTTTACTAGAAATCTTCTCTACTTCACGAATGATAGGCATAAAAAGATCTGTTTCAAAGTTTGTTTTTGCACCTTGAAAAATTGCTGCTAGACGCTCTAAACCTGCACCTGTATCAATGTTTTTATTTGGTAACTCCTTGTATTCGGAACGAGGAACTTCTGGATCTGCATTGAATTGTGACAAAACGATATTCCAAATTTCAATATAACGGTCATTTTCAATATCTTCTTCCAACAAACGAATACCAATATTCTCAGGGTCAAACTCTATGCCACGATCAAAAAAGATTTCTGTATCTGGACCAGAAGGACCAGCTCCAATTTCCCAGAAATTATCTTCTAGCGGAATCAAGTGGCTTGGTTCTACTCCAAGAGCAATCCAGCGGTTGTAAGAAGCAACATCATCTGGATAGTAGGTCATATACAATTTATCTTTTGGAAAAGCAAACCATTCTGGGCTAGTCAATAATTCAAAGCCCCACTCAATAGCTTCATCACGGAAATAATCGCCAATGGAAAAATTACCAAGCATTTCAAACATGGTATGGTGACGAGCTGTTTTTCCTACATTTTCAATATCATTTGTTCGAATAGACTTTTGTGCATTTGTAATACGCGGATTTTCCGGAATCACAGACCCATCAAAATATTTTTTTAACGTTGCAACTCCTGAATTTATCCAGAGTAGTGTTGGATCATTTACTGGAACAAGGTTTGCAGATGGTTCAACAGAGTGACCTTTTGATTTCCAAAAGTCCAACCACATTTGACGAATTTGAGCAGAAGATAATTGTTTCATAATAACATAGTACATTCGCTTAACATTGATGAAAATATTCTCTTTTCAACATAAATGGAAAGCGAATTTCATTCCTTTCTTTATACTGGATACTATAAGATGACATGCATATCATTTGGTAAAGCACTAAAAATAATGTCTTGAAAAAATGACAAGAAACCAAACGAAGGGCGAAAGACCGCGGTACCACCTTCATTCAATGACTTGTCATTCTCATTATTTATATTTACATTGTACACAATAATCAAGTAGCAAGGTAATCGCTTAGCATGGCTCGCATCAACCGCCATTTTTCTGTATCTAAGAAATGAATACCCAATCTTGATAAAAATTATTGACCCGATGAACTAGATGACTCTGTAGAAGATTCTGAACTTTCAGTTGCAGAAGAACTACTTTCATCTGTTGTCACATATTGAGAAAGAAGATTTTGGAAAGCTGGATCTTTTACTTTCACATTTGCTTTTTGCAAAGCTTCTTTCAATACATTTGCTACGAAGGTTGCATCATTTTGTTTTTGAGCTAAGATAATATCTTTTAACTTATCTTTATAATCTTCCCATTTAGCAGATTTTTCAGATTTAGCTTCCAATTTCACAACATAATAACTAGTTGTGTAAGACTTTATATCAACAACTGTAACTACTGTAGCACCAACCTGACCTGCATCTAAGGCAAAAACAGCCGACTGCACTTCTGCTGGAACAGTTGTTGAAGTTGAATCAAACTTGATTTCTCCACCATTTTCTTTTGTAGCCGTGTCAGTAGAATTATCTTTTGCTAGTTGAGCAAAATCAGCTCCCTCAGCTTGTGCAGCTGCTAATACTTCTTTAGCTTTTGCTTCATCAGCTAACTTGATAATACGAGCTGTTACTTCTGGTGTATAAGCGTCATAAGCTGCTTTATAAGCATCATCATTTAATTCTTTTTCAGCTGCTTGTTTAACTGCATATTCAACTAACTTATTGGTACGAACTTGTGCCTTATATGTTTCTGTAGTAAAACCAGCAGATGAAAGAGCTGTTGCAAACGAATCTCCATATTGGCTAGACATTTTTTCATAAGCTTCATCAACTTCTTTAGACGATACTTTGTCACCATATTGTTCTTCAAACACATCACTAATAATCATGGACAACAATACCTGTTGTGCTTGAGCATTCGTTTTTACTTTTTCATAAAATTCCGAAACAGATATAGTATTCCCTTTCATCGTAATAATATCTTTATCTGCTGCATTAGAACACGCTGCAAGTGTCATAGTTGCCAAAAGTGTCACAGCACCTAGTATCATTTTTTTATTTTTTTTCATCTGAAAAACATTCTCCTTCTATTCATTAACTTTCTAATTATAACACAAAATCTTAAAAACTGCTTAAATTTCTTCGATGCTTAGTTGAACAGTATCACTGTTTTTTCGTAACATAAGCAGACCATCACTCATGGGAACAATACTAGCTGTCAGATGAGGATTAGCCAGTGTCGCAGAAAACAAACGTTGTAGACCTTTATAAATAGCTCTCTGTCCACGTCTAATCTCTGTTATATCCTTCGTAACATCTCCACCTTGAAAAATATCATCTAGAATAATTAAGCCACCCACTTTAACTTTTTTCAAAACTTCTGGTAAGAAAACAATATATTTAGACTTCGCAGAATCCATAAACACAAAGTCATAGGTATTATCCTCCAAATTTGGAAGAATATCCATTGCCTCTCCCTCTAAAAGTGAAATCTGATTTCGAACATCAAACTTTGAAAAATTTTCCTTAGCAAGCTCAATCATTTCTTCATTTCGATCAATTGTAGTGATTGTAGAATAGGGACTATTTTCAGCCATTAAAAGAGCTGAAAATCCAATAGCTGTCCCAACTTCTAAAATATTCTTAGGCTGTATTGTCTGCATCAGCAAACGAAAAAACGAAACTGTCTCATGAGGAATAATGGGAATATTTTCTCTATGAGCAAACTCTTCCAAGTCTCTTAAAAATCCTAAATTCTGTGTCTGACGTGTACGCATAAATGCCACAATTTCCTCCTTGACGACAGGGCGACGCATATTGTGGTTTGCGTTTTTAGAATATGATTCAACCATAACGTTAAGTATATCATACTGGAATATAACGGTCAAGAACTGCGATGTGTGAGAATGTGAAACAATGAATAGACTCACTGTATTTTACCTTACAATGCATGAACTTTAAAAAATTAGTGCTATTAAAAAGATTTAGATCTGCCACAGCAAAACTAAATCTCTCACTATACATATTATGGATGTAGACGATGAAGCATTCTTGGGAATGGAATTGCTTCACGAATATGTTTCGTACCAGCTACAAAAGTTACCATACGCTCCAAACCAAGACCAAATCCACAATGAGGTACAGAGCCATATTTGCGCAAATCTAAATAAAACGCATAATCATCTGGATTCAATCCTTCTGCTTCAATCTTAGCTTGCAACTTATCATAGTCTGTCTCACGTTCTGAACCACCGATAATCTCTCCATACCCCTCTGGTGCTAATAAGTCAGCACAAAGGACACGGGATTCGTTTCCAGGAACAGGTTTCATATAAAAAGCTTTAAAACTAGCTGGATAATTGACGACAAAAGTTGGTACTCCAAAATAATTTGAAATCCAAGTTTCATGTGGTGACCCAAAATCATCCCCATGTTCAATATGCTCGTAATCCGTATCTTCATCTGCTTCGTGTTCTTGCAACAGAGAAATAGCATCATCATAAGCAACACGTTTGAAAGGTTCTGAAACATATTTTTTCAACAGTTCTGTGTCACGTTCCAATGTTTCCAACGCCTGTGGTGCACGATCCAAAACCCCTTGAATAAGTGCCTTAACATAAGCCTCTTGTAAATCAAGTGACTCTTCATGGGTCATAAACGGATACTCCGCATCCATCATCCAAAACTCTGTCAAATGACGACGTGTTTTAGATTTCTCTGCACGAAATACTGGTCCAAAATCAAACACACGACCTAAGGCCATCGCACCAGCCTCTAAGTAAAGTTGACCAGATTGGCTCAAATAAGCTGGACTTCCAAAATAATCTGTTTCAAACAGCTCTGTCGTATTTTCCGCAGCATTACCTGATAAGATTGGACTATCAAACTTGATAAAGCCATTTTGATCAAAAAACTCATAAGAAGCATAGATAATAGCATTACGGATTTGCTGAATAGCTACCTGTCTACGAGAACGTAACCAAAGATGGCGATTATCCATAAGGAAATCTGTTCCATGTTCCTTCGGTGTGATCGGATAATCTTGCGATTCACCAATGACTTCTATGTCAATTATATCCAGTTCATAACCAAATTTAGAACGCTCATCTTCTTTGACAACTCCTGTCACATACACAGAGGTTTCTTGACTAAGACGTTTAACTGTTTCAAACTTTTCTTCTCCTACTTGCTCACCAAATTTTTCTAGAAAGTTTGGTTTAAACGCTACAGCTTGAAAAAAAGCTGTTCCATCACGTAGTTGTAAAAAAGCTAATTTCCCTTTACCTGACTTGTTTGCTACCCAAGCACCAATAGTTACTTCTTGACCGACATAATCTTTCACTTGGTTAATTGTAATTAATTTTCTAGACATAATATTTCCTTATTCTCTCATTTTTTTAACATAAATTGATGTAAACGTGCAACAGCTTCTTTCAAAGTATCCATGTCTGTCGCATAACTAAGACGAATATTTTCTGGTGCTCCAAAGCCTGCTCCTGTAACAAGAGCAACTCCTGTTTCTTCTAAAATAGCCGTTGTAAACTCTGTAACATCTGTATATCCCTTCATCTCCATAGCTTTTTTTACATTTGGGAACAAGTAAAAAGCTCCTTCTGGCTTAATCACTTCAAAACCGGGTACTTGCGCTAATAGGGGATAGATGGTATTGAGACGCTCCTCAAAGGCCTGACGCATAACTTCTACGGTATCTTGAACACCTGTAAAAGCTTCGATAGCTGCATATTGTGCTACCGTAGTCAAATTGGAGGTTGTTTGACCAATAATCTTACTCATTGCAGCAATAATTTCAGGATCTCCAACAGCAAATCCAACTCGCCATCCCGTCATAGCATAAGCTTTAGCTACTCCATTCACAACTATCGTTTGCTTGCGAATAGCTTCCGATATACTAGAAATAGGGGTAAACTGATGACCATTATACACTAAACGACCATAAATATCATCAGCCAAAATCAATAAATCATGCTCTACTGCCCAATTACCAATCGCTTCCAATTCTTTGTGACTATAAATCATGCCTGTTGGATTAGATGGAGAATTGAGAATAATCACCTTTGTTTTTTCTGTACGAACAGCTTCAAGTTGCTCAACTGTCACCTTGAAATTATAATCTTGCGTCGTAACTGCAAAAACGGGCACACCTTCATTCATCTTAATCTGGTCTGCATAGGATACCCAATAAGGAGTTGGAATAATCACTTCATCACCTGGATTCAGAACTGCTGCAAAAAAGGCATAAAGAATAAATTTGGCACCTGTTGCCAAAACAACTTGATTGCGCTCAATAGAATAGCCATAAAATTGCTCAAAATAAGTATTGACCGCATCCTTTAATTCTGGTAATCCAGATGCTACAGTATAAAAACTAGCTTTACCATTTTCAATAGCTTCAATAGCTGCTTGTTGAACATTTTTAGGTGTTACAAAATCTGGCTCTCCCAAAGTTAATTCTAAAATATCACGTCCTTCAGCTTTTAAAGCCTTAGCTCGTGCACCTGCTGCCAAAGTAACACTTTCTTCCATTTCTAAAACACGTTTTGATAACCTACTCATAATCCCTCCCTTGCGACAAAGTTCCCTGTTTCAAATTCAACAAGATAATAAGCTGTTCCTGATTTGATTTCCCATACTGGCTTCCCATCTCTATAGCCAAGAATGATGCGTTCACTATTTCCAGCACCATTTTCTTGCGCTATAACTTGTGCCTGCTCTTTTGAAATTCCACTCTCTAGCAAATAAGTATATACCGTGTTGGATGCTTCCGGTATAATCACTGCAATAGAGACTCCCTGACTATTTTTTCCTTGTAAACTAAAATAAGTCTCGCTACCATTATAAATAGCAAACGAATCCACCACTTGTACATCTGCATGCTCTTTAGCAACAGAAATAGCATAATCTCGTACATCAGAAAATGGCCGTGCTGCTATATCCCATACAAAAAATATGGAAAAAGTAACCGCACTAAGCAATACAAAAAAACCTACTAATAACTGACCACTTCTTGTAGATAGCATTGCTAACAATTTACTCATCTTTTTTTTCATGACAAACCTATTATACTACAAGTAAGGTCAGATTTCCAATCTTTCTACAACTAAAAAACCTCCGATATTTATACTATTTTCAGTTTATACCAGTTAGAAGGTTGTCACATTTTCATAGTGGTGTTGTTTCTTACACCTATACTCAACATCTTCTTCTTTGAGTATCACTATCAAAAAAGTTCCAAAGTCAATCCAAACTTTAGAACTTTTTTACTATATTTTTACATTAATAAAAAATGTCAATATTTTTTGATACTTATGTATGTTTCCTTGTCTAGTCAAGTTTCATTCATCTGTTAATCAGCTTTGTTTTAACTAACACCAATAAACATAGCAAAAGTTCTAGTTATCACAACGTACCATAAGATATCATTCTCCACTTCGAATTGCTTCACTTATTTTTAAACTTTGATAAATTTTATACTTGTACTTTGCGTAAATTATCTTAGCTTTGAAAATAGTCTGTTATCTGTTTGGGTTGACTGATTTCTTAAAACGTGAAAGGAGAGTAATTCATTATTCCATCTTTTCTCCAAATTAGTACTATTCTACCATATGCAATTGGTATGTTTCAATTTTATAACTATCAACTAAAATACTCTTTCTTGACCTAGTTGAATATGACTTAGCTAAGTAATCGTCAAACCGCCTCACCTAAATCTATCCAATATTAATTACAGATAATTATTATATATTAAATCCATGTTCTATATTACACATCTATTTGGTAAATTCTAAAATGCGTATCAAGATAATATACCAATCTATTTTTTAACACTAACAGGACTACTAAAATTGATAGTATTCAATCAGAGTTCTAATGACTAGTGCAAAAATAAAGAAATTAGCGGACAATAATAGGACACTTTCCATTTTCTCAGTTTTTATCGCAATCTGATTATTTTTCTCATAAAAAATATTACTTACTAGCCCCAATAACACAAAAACTCCTATGAAATATCTTCCCTGTACACCTGCAAAAGACATATCCGTAACTGGATTCCACATTAAATAGGCAGTTAAAAGTACTCCCATCGTAATTCCTAAACTTACCAAGATTATTCCTATTTTATTCCAATTATTAAAGATTTTTTTTCGAGGTAACATCACAAATATACATGATACATAAGGTATATATAGCCATGTAAGATCCAATCCGTAAGTCAACCAGCCAAATGTAAAAGCACTTTGTAGTTTATTAGGTATAAGATAGACCAACTCTTTCACAATCAACCGCAGAAATATTCCAATATTTTGAATAGTATACGTAATTTTTTCAACAGGATTAATTTGTGGATTTTCGGTAACGAATCGCAAATTAATACTACTTGCCATTTTCAACCAAAACATTCCCAAAATTAAAGTTACCCCTATTGAAATCAAAATGACCAGATATTTCCTTAAATTCAATTTATTTATAGGTAAAAACAACAATAAGCCAACAATTAAAACATAAGGAAACTTCATTGTTGCTACAGCTAAACTAAGCAATGCAAATAAAAATAAATCGCCATCAGTAATCTGTTCCTTCTCTATAAATTCACAAAATAAACCAATCAGTAAAAATATCAGACCATTTGACATGGCATCTTGATTGAATGATGCTGCAATATACACACTCATGGGAAGAAGTGCAATCGTCCCCAAAACATACTTGTTTGTTGAAGCTTTTTTGATTGCAAGTCTCACAAGTAAAGCATAAACCAACAGATTAAGAAAGCGACCTAATATAATTGACGCTGAAATACTTAACTTGAATAAGCGTGCAAGCAAAATTCCAGTAGCTTGTGGTATATAAGAAAGAAAAGCGTAACCATTTGTTTTTACAATTCCAGGATACACAACTTTCTCTTCTGCAACTGTTTCTTCTTCCAAATCTGTCAGTATAAGAGGTTGTTTGAATACTGCTTCAACATCAACAATGTCATCTGCAATTGTACTTTGTTCTAATTTTTCCGGAAGATAGATGTGCCCATCACTAAGATATAACGCTCTAGCATAATGAACATTTTCATCGGGTATATCCATAATTGGCGTATTATAAACAAATAAACTTCCTGACAGAAGAATTGAAACAAACACACGATTATGGTATTTGCCTGGAAAAAGAATAATTATTGAAAATACCAATCCCGAAATAATTAATAATTTTTTCGGTGCATTCATTATCCCACCGTCTAAAACGAAATAGAGTACAATCATGGATAGCCAAATAAACAACACATGCTTATACCTTTTTTTTATTATTTCTACAATGCAATCAAATCTTAAATAATCTATAAATCTATCCATCATATCTTCCTTATTTTTGTATACTGTCAAATAATTCATACCAATTCTCAAGGATTTTATCCTCAGAAAAATAAGTTTTTAAATATGCCTGTCCCCTACTTGCTATATCTACTAATTCTGATGAATTTAGTAAGTAATATCTCATTTTCTCAGCAAGCTCTAATTCTCCACCATACACTAGCATTTCTGGCGTTGCCGATTGAAGTGCAACAACACCTGGACTACATGCATATGATATCACCGGTGCACCCATCAATAAAGATTCTACTATAGATAGCGGCAATCCCTCTGTTTTAGAGGTCATTAAAGTAAAAAGTGATTTTTTATAAACTTCTTCAACCTTATCAGTTCTTCCCATCAAACGAACCTGTGATTCAATTCCCAACATTCGTATCAAAGATGCTAATGCTTCTCTTTCATTACCATCACCATAGACTTGTAACTGAATATCAGGAAATTCTTTTGCTATTTTAGAAAAAGCCCTAATCACATGATCAACTTGTTTTACAGGATCTAGTCGCCCCACAAAAGAGATTATACTTTTACTGATATCAACAGAATGTATATCTCTATAAATATAATTGGGAAGCGGATTACCAATTGCTCCCAACCTATCAGAGTCTATTGAATATGAATCTTGAATAATCTTTGAATCCTCTGGAGTCAGGAATAGTATTTTATCTAGTTTTGGATAAAAATGTTTGATGATAAATGGATAAACAGAATATAAACCTTTACTGTTCAAAACAAAATCAGCTGAACTGTGCATCTGACCTATAAAAACAGCTCTTTCTTTCCATCTTTTTATAACGTTTTCCATCAGTAAATAGACGATAGGGTTGGCTAAAATAATAATAGTATCCTTATTTCGATTTAACTTATCTTCTAAAATATTGCTCAATTTCTTAGAGATAAATTTCTCAATAAAAAACACCCAAGGCTTATCAAAAAAGATATCTTCATTGTATAGCAGTATCTCTTCATATTCAGTAACTCTAGGACTGTATTCAACGTTTTTTTGTACTCCACAACCAATCACCGTGACATCATTTCCATCACGTGTAAAACGCTTCGCTAATTGATCAACTACTCTTTGTACACCGCCTATTCCTCCTAAATGGTGGGTAACAAAAATGATGCTTTTAGACATTCTTACCTCTTTCTTGATTAATGACTATCCAATATGTTGTAATTGCCCCAATAAGATATATCCCCATAACAATGGTAAATGCTACTGTAGCTCCCATGATACCAAATTTAAAAATTAAAGGCTGATATATAATTAATGAAAGAAAAAAGATTAAAATATATGTCGCAACTAAAGTCGAATGCTTCCTAAAAATTGTCAATACATTTTCAATTGCAATAGCTATAGAATACAATGTACCAGATAACACTAAAATAGTTAATTCAAATACATATTGAGATAAATCAACACCAAAAATAAAGCTTAAAACTGGAATACCTACAGTATAAGAAGCAATGACAGAAGCTCCTCCTACACAACTCAGTGTTAAAAGCATTTTTTTCAGTGACAAAGAAAATTGAGTATAATCTTTTCTCTCCCATAAATAAGCCATGTTTGTAATTTGTGGACGAATGACCAAAATGCACATACTCATAAAGAAGACAGGCATAAACAATATATTAAAATCTCTTTGCATTCCTGTCTCTAACAGTCCAAGTTGCATTCCCTTTTCTATAACGATTTTAGGTTGATTTAAGACACTCAATAAAAGGTATCCATTTATAAATAGAGGAAAACAAGTTTTCAAAATACTCAGTATTCCCTTCCTGTTCCATGAATCTACATACTTTTGCCAAGAAAACAACGTAAACTGTCTAACAAAATGTCCTTCAATCAATATTATATAAAGAAATGTAAACGTAATCAGTCCTAATAATGCAAAATTAATAGAATTTGTCAAAGATAATACCATATAAAAAATAATGATACTAAATAAATAACGATAAGACATTAACATTCCAGCAATATCTAGTCTATCTATCTGTTGCAAAAAACCTTGAAATACATCTGAAAGCGCATCTCCTGTTCGGTATAGTAAAAAAAGAATAACTAGTGTGACTAATTTAATTGAATATTTTCCACCACAAACTATATATATATATGGAAAAATGGTCACAAACATTAACCCAATTGTAACTAATCTAGTTTGGAAATAATCTCTTAATGTATACTTTCCATTGACATCTGTTCCTTGAAAATTCCTTACTTGAAATAATCCTATAACAATCCATAGACTTCCTATAGAAGAAGCCAAGCTAAATTGGTCAGCCATATCCGCTGATAACAATCTGGAAACAACCATCAAATATAATACTGACACACCTGATGCAAATAAGTTTCCAAGCAAGTTCCAAAAATAAATTTTTTTTCTGCTAATATTTTTGTTGATATTACTCACTGCCATTTTCCTTAATAGCTATTTTTTGTATTAAACTCTTTAATTTCGTATCTAACTTAGAAATACGAATAGTTAAATAAAATTGATTTATTAATAATAGGAAAATAATAAACAAAAATATAAAATTAACCGCTGAAGCAATTCCCAAAATTTTTGCAATAGTTTCAGCAAAGATTGGAAAAATACTAAATACTAATAAAATTAATGAAAAGAAAATCCAAAATAATGAATCATCGATCTGAACTTGTGATTTACGGATTGCTCTTAAAATAAATGCACAAGTGAAGAGAGAGACCAAAATTAATACAGCTTGAAATAAGAGACTCATATTATCCTCTCTTTCTAAAATTCTGAATAAGTAGAATAGAAGCAAACATGTGCAACATATACTGAATAGACCTAGAGAGCGTAAGATAGCTCTCGCCAGCTTGTCTATCCTGCATATACACCTGTGCTTCAACAACTTTAACGCCTTGTCTTATTAAGTAAGAAACAGTATCTGGCTCTGGTCCATAGTTAATGTTTAACGCAAATTCTTTAATCAATTTTTCTGAAAACATTCTCATTCCTGAGGTTGGATCATTAATTGTTTTTCCTGTTGTTAATTTGATTACAGCACTAATCAATATATTTCCCAACATCCTAAAAGAGACCGGACGCTTTTCTGAAACAAAGCGAGATCCGATTACCATTTCATAATCTTCATCAATTTTAGCATCTAATATTGAAATATATTCTGGTAAATGTTGACCATCCGCATCAAATTGAACTGCTTTCTTGTATCCTTTTTCATAGGCATATAGAAGCCCTGTTTGAAATGCACCTGCTAATCCAAGGTTTACTGGTAGATCAACTATATTATATCCTTTTGTATGGCAAATCATGGATGTTCTATCTTTAGAACCGTCATTAATAACTACATAATCATACTGGCTATAATTATTCACGATATTATCAACAACAGCACCAATAGATTCTTCTTCATTATAGGCAGGTATTATTATAAGCAAATCAGATTTTTTCAACCCTCTTCTCCTCTTATGTATGTTCGATATCCGTAAAATAATATTTATATATTTTTGATAATATATAAATATTATTTTAGACTGTAATATTCTTCTTGCCGATATGCATAATTGCACTATCTAGTCCTAAACAATTTTAATACTCTAAAACTTCCAATAATATGTTTGAACAAATTAAGTCAATGTTTTTATTCTTTGACATATCATACAGAATGACATTAGTCTGTTTTATCATCGTTTCAGCAAGCGTTTCACCACATATTTAAGTATTGATTTGTTAATAAAAAAGAAATATTTTAATGCTCCTTTTAGTCCTCCAAAATAAGTGAAATCTACAGGTACAACAGGATTAAATCGAATTCCTTCTCTTTTATTCAATAAACCTACATCAACAAATGGTGGCAAAGTAACTGGATTTTTTGAAATTAGGAAATCATAGTCATTTCCCCATGCAATATAAACCAACATACGCTCAATTGAGTGAAGAATTGTTGCAAGTGGTAATGGCTCTTCTGGTACTTCTTCATCCTGAATATCAATATCAAATAAAGGCTTTAGAGCATCATATCTAAACCATACATAGGTACCATAACTCATAACATAGGTAGAAAATTCCTGAAAATCTAATTCTTTCCTCATCCCCATTCTTTTCCAAAGAACATTCATATCTGTAGATAAAGCTCCTTCATAAAATGGATCCAATGAAATATAGCGGAAATAAGTTGGAATATCAGCAATGACAAGTCCCAACTTATCATTCTGAGCAAGCTGAGAAACGATTGCATCTGACGGTTTAACCAACATCTCAAGTAACTCTCTACGCCATGATTCACCCGCCCAAAATTCCGTTTCCAAAGATTTTTTTGTATGAAAGTGACCAATGATATCATATCTTGATAACTGTTCTTTCAACTTCAACATTGGAAGAACATCTCGTCCACGATTGCCAGTAACATGAACCGCAGCACTTGCCTCTCTCTTTAATAATATTTCTTGAATTTGAAGTGCTTTCTCTTCTTTGTCTGTAGTCAAATATAAATCATATGTAAATCTAAAGCTTGCAAAGATATCCAGGAAACTTTCCAACAAATCAACATAATAAGTATGTAAATGAATAGCAATTTTTTTATCCAAAAATCCAAGTTGAATATTTTTGTCTAAATACTTGTACTTCAATAAGTTGTAAGACGCAGGTGTGAACATATTTGACATATGTTCAATAATTAACTCTGTCGGATAATCAGAAATCTGTGCTAATTCATCAATAATAAAAGATGTCTGTTGCCGATTCCCCTCTAATGCTTTTACTTTGATAAATGGGACTTTTTTTTCTATGATTTTAGCAACATTATAGTATGAAAAATCTGGTAAAGGCATATGATGAAGTTCTTCAGTAGTTGTATCAAATACAGCCTTATATCTAAATCCAGCATCTACAAAAATGTTAGTTGCAGGTGATTCTAAATAATCAATAACATCTTGTACAATAGTATACTCTCGTACATTTGACCAGAAATTTTTAAATTCTAGTGACTGGACTACTTGTTTCTTAAAAGTTATAAAATAACTTTGTAAATGCTCTTTAAATCGTTTGGTTTTCCTGTGATTTGTCATTCCCCAAAAATCTGTAGTTGGATCATTATCAAATCGCTCAAATACTTCTGCAATATCCCATATTGGACCATAACATGTATCGTTCATGATTGTCACAGAGTCAAATTCTCTCAAATAATCAAAACCTAGTTTTTGAAAACCGTCTTTCCATGCAACGAAGTCAAAACCACTATTTTCCCTTTGCATAAAATCAGTAATCAAGTTCGAGGACTCTAATCGCTCTAGATTAGTCTGCGACAACTCACTATTTGAAATAAATAAAACTTCTTCAAATAATGGACGCATCTTCTCCAGTTGGTAAACAACATGGGAACTTAACTTATCATACTTATTGTAATGTACATACAATAGTAGTCTTTTCATCTTCTCCTCCTAATATATTAACCTTTCATACTCAACTCAGTTTCCAATTCCTTGATATATTCCTTGTATTTCTGTACTTCTAGTTCTAGTTTGTCTCTCTCTTTAGCTATTTTACTTATGGCATCCTTATTTTGTGTAAGCATAGTTTCCTTAGACTTCTCTGAAATTTTAACAGTATATTCTAAAATTATCTCATTTACATTCGTAGATATATCATAAGTTAATTGTGGATCTGGCTCAGGAAAAATAATTTCTCCGTCATTCAAAATTCCGTTTGTATATGTAGGTAAAATCTCTAAGGAGGACAAACTATCTCGTACAATTACATTTGTAAAGTAACTAGGACGTTCCGATAAATCAACGCGAATTCTTGTACATTTTTCAGGTATTGAGATCATTAATTTATCTGATTTTTTTAGTAGGAACTGCTTTATATTTGTTTGTTTAAAGCCTTGATTATCAATATCATAATAAATTGTCACATTTTCCATTCCTAATAAACGAATGTCAAATTCCAACTCTTCTAAATTGATTAAATCTAAATCCTCTAAACTATATCTTGAGGCTCTGTGGTATAAATCTGCAGCATTGTCCAAACTATATTGATTGGCAACATCATTTGGATTACCTATAGCTTTAACAAATCCATGCTCAATCAAAACAGCCTTATTACAATACTTCTTAACTGCCCCCATATCATGAGTTACGAGTATAGTTGTCTTCCCACTTTTTTTGCGTTCTAAGAAATAATCATCACATTTTCTTTGAAAGGCTTCATCACCAACTGCTAAAACTTCATCAAGTACCAAGATATCTCCTTGCGCTTTAATGGCAACTGAGAAAGCCAAACGTACTTGCATACCACTCGAATAATTCTTAAGTTTCTGATGCATAAACTCACGTAATTCTGCGAAATCAACAATATCATCATACATTGCATCAACTTCTTCACGCGAGAAACCAAGAAGCGCACCATTAAGATAAACATTTTCTCGACCGGTTAATTCTGGATTAAAACCTACTCCAAGTTCAATAAAGGAAACTAACTTTCCATTAACTGTCACCTCACCATGTTCTGGTACATAAATCTGAGAAATAATTTTTAAAAGAGTTGACTTACCAGAACCATTTCTTCCAAGGATACCAAAAAAATCACCCTTTTCAACTTCAAATGAAATATCCTTAAGAACATATTGCTCCTTATAACCTTTAATCCCTCTTAATCGATTAATCATAGTGGTTCGCAAACTGTGAGTAGCTTCCGTTGGCAATTTAAAAAACTTGCTGACATGGTCTACTTGTACTGCAATATTATTTTCTGTCATTAGAGAATCTCCGCAAATTTCTTAGAATGTTTACTAAATATCATCACACCAATTGTAAAGATGAATACTGGAATCAAATATGGAATTAAGACAACAGCCTTACTGTTGATGACTTGCCAGACAGGAATATTCGCTCTATCAATTACAAAATAGCGCATGTCTTGAATAATTTGTGCCATCGGATTCAACATAATCAGTTTGGCAGCAATTACACTCTTGTTCATGACAAAAGAAAGCGAATAAATAATTGGGGTTGCATACATACCTGCTTGCATAATAACTTCCCAAATTTGTGACAAATCCCTATAACGTACAAACAAAGTTGACAAAATAAATGCAATACCAGTAACTAAAAGAAATAGTTCAAAAAACAAGGGAATTGCCAGTATAATTGTCCAGGTAAACTGAACTCCATTGAATAACGAAAAAATCAAGACAACAACTAAGTTAATTGTGAAGTTAATTGCAGCTCCAAAAACTGCAGATAAAACGATGATTTCTTTTGGAAAATTTAATTTTCGTAACAAATCACCTCGGTTTACAATCGAAACCATTCCCATATTCGTTGCTTCTGAAAAGAACGACCAAATCACATTTCCAAGTAAAAGAGCAACTGGAAAATGAGGAACATCACCACCCAAACGTAGGAAATGGATGAATACAACATACATAATCGCAAACAACATAATCGGCTTTAGTATTGACCAAAGATAACCAATGACTGATCCTTGGTAACGTAGTTTGAAATCTGTTTTAATTAATTCTTTTAGAAGAATTCTATTTTTTGCGGAAAATAAATCCATTTTTACTCCTTGACATAAGCAAATTTTGTAATAATGAGTGTAGAAAATACAAGTGTATGAAAAGCCTTATTTTTTTTCAAACCGTACTTCCGTAATGTTTTATATCTTTCAAGCATGGACTTATCCATAAGTGATACAAAAGCTTCTATCACCTCTCTATTTGACTGAGATAATGGCATTTCCAACAAATAGCTAGCTTGTTTTTGACTACTTTTTATCAAATCCCAATACAATTTAAAGAGAATGTGAGGACGCATCCATTTTTTTACACGCTTTGACAATGTACGCGCTCCCAATACATTATCTGCATGCTGACGATATAATTCACCAGGTTGATCAATATAGACCAGATGACCGAGTGCCGATGCTAACAAGCCCAAATACCAATCATGCATGATAATTCCCTCTGTTTGCTGCCATAATTGAGCTAAACAATGGTTAATCATTGCCACGCCACCTGTCACGGTATTTTCGGTTAATTCTTGAACCAATTGGGTATTGGCATGATGAGACTGGGAACGAATCATACTCTCTGATATCGTCTCCAAGTTTTGATTGACAACCTTTAAGTCCATGTAGACCATCAATGGCAAATCAGCTGAATAAGTTTGAGCTGTTTTCAAGCAGACTTCCAGTTTATTTGGGAGCCAGACATCGTCCTGATCACAAAAGAAATAGAAATCGGCTTTCTCATAATGAACAAGTGTGTGAAAACTTTTTATAACACCTATATTTTCAACTAAATCAGGAGTTATAAAATGAATTCGGCTATCTCGCTCAACAAAATCAGCTATAATCTCTCTTGTTTGATCCGTCGAACCATCATCTCGTATGAAAAGCGTCCAAGCCTCAAAGGTCTGTTCTTGGATAGAACGAATTTGATCTGTTAAAAATTGCTGACCATTATAGGTCGACATCAGTATATTGACTTTCATTGTAAAAACAATTCCTCATATTGTTGAACGATTTTTTCCCAAGTATAAGACACTTGCATATGATTTTTTGCAAGCATTCCCAATCTTTCATCTTCTTGTTGATTATCAATTTGATTGATAAGTCGAGCAAGACTGCCTTCCTCTTTGTTCCAATAATGTGAGCCGTCTAAGGCTACTTTGCGATTAAAATTAATATCTAATACCAAATTTTCATTGGTTTGCGCTAAAGCTTCTAGTAAACTTGGATTGGTTCCACCGACCTCATGACCATGAATATACGCACGACACTCTTGTCGAAGGTACTTGAGTAGTTCTTGATCATAAACTGTTCCAATAAATTTGATTCTCTTATCAGACTCAAAATCGGTTTCTGCTTTCAATGTTTGAAAATAGGCAGACCCCATATGATTGGCTACAATGACCAAATCACGTTTAGTACTACTGGCCATAAATTCCTTGATGATGGTTACATAATTGTTTTCTGGAACAAAACGCCCCACGACCAAATAATATTCCTTTTCTCGAATCTTCCACTTATCAAAGGCAGTTCTGACGACCTCTGACTCCCTCGTTAATACTGTACGATTTAAATCAGTGCCATAAGCAATAAAGTTCGTTTGAGTTTCGGGATATTCTGTGTGAATGTACTCCTCAATCCCTTCATTATCTGCAATGATGAGATCAGCATATCTACTCATCATTTTTTCAGAATATTTTAGATAGGATTGGACTGGTTTCGACCACTTCGTTCGCTTCCATTCCAAACCATCAGGATTGACATATAACTTCCCTCCAATAGCAGCAATTCTCTTTGCAAAAGGTGCTATAAAACCGCCTATCGTATTTCCCAAAATATAAAAAATTGGTGACTGAAGTTTCTGAGTTTTAACCATTTTTAAAGCATAAGAAATAGCCATCATAT
This sequence comes from Streptococcus suis, assembly GCA_029593505.1. Classification (GTDB taxonomy): domain Bacteria; phylum Bacillota; class Bacilli; order Lactobacillales; family Streptococcaceae; genus Streptococcus; species Streptococcus suis_AG. The sequence goes on along the minus strand of JAKTNI010000001.1, from coordinate 373,191 downwards.
CATAAGCAATGACACGGGCAGGACCAAGCTTGGGTGGTCTTATTGTAAAACAATCCGCACCTGAATAGGTTGTATGTTCCTGATGACTAGTGTCAGATAGACAAGCCACATGGTATTGAATATCTTGTGACTGTTGGTGACTGACCAATTGTTGGACGAAGGTCTCAAAGCCACCATATTTTGCTGGTAATCCACGACTACCGATGATAAAAACATGTTTCACGATTCTTCTCCATCAAATTGCAGTTCTTTTTATTATATCACTTTTTTTACTTTTTTCATAATTCTATCCACACTTTGACTTATATAGAATTTCTCAAGTTATTCCATACCAATATGCAGTATATCAAAGCAAATTTGGTATCATAAAAAAATTTTGATATAATTATTTAATGGATTTAATGCCAAATACACCAAATTATTAGAAATTTGAATAAAAATATGAAACTTATTAAAATTATCACCCATTGGATGGTTTCCATATTACTATGTATTTCTTTTGTAAACTATACAAATTTGATTAGAAATGAACTAAGTGCTCCTTCAAATGTTAATCACATAAAAATAGTTGCTGGCGAGCCTCAGCAATACATAGAAGGAATACAAATCAATGGCAAATATATTACCAGTGATGATTTTTCATTAAACGACTGGTATGTAGCAAATGTTGATGTATTAACAGAATTTTTTATTTCTCATTCATTAGGCGATACAATTAACATCGAATATAACAATAATATAAAATCACTAGCTTTCGAATACAATGTTACTCCAAACCCAAACAAAATAGAAATCTTTATTGATAATAATTTATTCAAAACTATTGATACTTCAAAAGGAAACGGAGATAAAAACATTGTATTCCTTCCGCTATCTCAAGAAATATATATTACAAAAGACAATGTTATTTGGTACTTACACCTTATTGTTTTCGGAATAGGAATTTTAATTTTTATTATAAAAGAATTAACTTGGAAACTTAGTTGGAAACAAATCGCATCATTACTCATATTATTGCTCATACAACACATAATAATATCGTTAACTTTTTCATTATTTTATACCGATTATTTGATCTTATTCAATTCAAGTTTCAGCGAAAATAATCTTAGCGAACTGCTTAAATTATTCACATTGCTAACTTTTGCTTCAATTACAGCATTTAATAGATGTATAAATAAATCATGGAAAAAGATTAATTACTCTCTGTCTATCATAGGTTACTGTGTCCTTCCATATTTGTCTTTATTTATAATCGAAAACACATACTCCCAATTTTCTCCACTCCCAGAACAAATCATACAAAGTAATTTATTTATTATTTCGCTCATTTATATAATATTGATCCTATTTACAAATATCCGCTACGCTAGTCTTACTTTATTAATCTTTTCCTTAATCATAGGTTTAGTAAACAAAATCATGATTGAGAGTCGGGGAATGCCACTTCTATACTATAATTTATTTCAAATTGAGGACGGTTTAAATGTTGCTTCTAACATTGCCCTAAAATTAAATAATAAAATGCTGCAAAGCATTGTTATTACAATGCTATTAACTGTAATATATAGTTTTATATCTTACATTAAATTGCCCAAATTATTATTGATAAATATAAAATTTAATGACAGATACAATATAAAATTATTAAAAAAATTAACTAGGATATCTATAGGTTTGATATTAATTTTGCTTTTTCCTTTTATTAATCAAAAAATTGTAGAAAATGCTAATATTCCCCTAAATCGCTGGCGTATGTATGCCACTTATGGGCAATTTGGTCTACCACTATCACTAGCTTCCTTCTATGAAGACAGTAAAATTTTGAAACCTGATGGTTACTCGAATAGCAAACTTCAAGAAATTATTAATCAATATCCACCGGAAACTAACAAACAAACGATTAAACCGAACATCATCTTCATCCAAAATGAATCCCAAACCGATTTTTCATATTTTTCTAATGTAATGTTAGAGCCAGACCCTCTTTTTTACCAACATTCATTAATTGAAAATACTATTCATGGCACTTTAAATGTTGCAGTCTATGGAGGTGGTACTGCCAATACTGAGTATGAAGTGTTGACTAATAATTCCATTAATTTATTATCATCTAATATATTTCCATATCAACAAATTATCAATAAAAATCGTCCGAGCATTGCTTCTTATCTCAAAGGTCAAAATTATAATACCGTAGCTTTACATCCACAATCTGGAACTAACTATAATCGTAAAATAGTCTATCCACTATTAGGATTTGATGAGGCTTATTTCATGGATTCTGATCCAGCTATTGATAGCTTAGCAGAACTAACGTTTGATCGAAGTTGGCCTTCTGATAGCTTCTTATTCAATGGAATTAAAGAACTCTATTCTAACAAAGATGATAAGCCATTATTTAGCTTTGTTGTCACCATGCAGGGACATGGTGGATATTTAACTAGCGAAGATAACTATCCTAGAGAAGTCAATATAAACGGAGTAGCATCTGACTATTTGGCAGAAACAGAATTCTTAACCAGCATGAAAAAGACTGATGAAGCTTTTCATGATTTAATCACATTCTTCCAATCATATCATGAACCAACAATTATTGTTATGTATGGAGATCACCAGCCAGCTTTAAGTCAAGAATTTTACTCACAATTCATAGATGAAGACGATATATCTTCCAAGTACATCACTCCTTTTATCGTCTGGGCAAACTTTGATCTCCCTAAAAAGAATAACATACGGATTAGTCCAAATTTTCTAACCTCCTATGTGATGGAGATATTATCTGAATCTGAATACGCACTCCCGCGAACTTCCTATCAACTATTTTTAAGCGATATCCAACAGGAAGTACCCATTATTACTAATTGGGGATATTTGGATAGAAATGGTCAACCAATTGAAGACATTGAGAATCTCTCCATCTATCAAAATTATTTGCAATTAGAATATAATAATGCTATTGATAAGAAACCTCTTTTAGATTTATTTGAATAATATAATAACCTCGCCACTATTGTAGCGAGGTTATTGTGTTATATAATTATTTATCCAAGAGATTTAAATGATATCGTTCTATCATTGACCGTAGCTTTTCGCTATATTTAGGATCTGTTGCATAACCAGATTGTTGTAGTGCAAGAATAGCTTCTTGGTAATTTGTTGCTGTTCGATAGACTTGATAATTTCTTGTTCTCCACGGAGTTGAAGTAAAGAACTTAGCATAATCGGATATACTATCTATCCAAGAATTGTATTTTCTGAATAATTGTTTTTCTTGTTTTGCTTCACCATTACGAAATTCATTTGTCAAAATTTCAATTGTTTCACCAGTCCATGTATTATCTGCTTTAATTCCAAATAAATTATTCCCTTGAGTAGCAAGATAGGAAGTTCCCCACGAACTTTCTAAAATTGCTTGAGATAATACAACACTTGGAAGCAATGAATTTCTCTTAGCAATCTCTTGAATAGTAGGAGCTACAATTTCAAAAAAACTTTTTTGTGATGATGAGAGATTGGAAGTTTCTACTACTGAACTGCCTCCAACAATACCGTACCAATCTAAAACACCTTGCGCTAGTGCTTTGGCTAGCCGAACATGATAAGACTCTTCTTTAATAATGTTCAATTCCGAAGGATTATCCATAAACCCCATTTCAACCAATACAGCCGGAATTGCCGTCTCACGAAGTACAGCAAATGTTTCTCTTTTGACTCCTCTATTTACTGCTCCCGTTTCTTTAATCAGATTGTCCTGAACTTTATTAGCCAACAGTTCGCTTTCTGCTAAACGAGTAGGATCATTATGTTTTGCTGCATTAATTTTAGGTTGATAATTAGGGTCATATTGATACCAATAAGTTTCAATACCGGTAGCATTTGCTCCCCAAACACCAGTAGCATTAAAATGAAGACTAATAAACAAATCTGCATCACTTTCGTTAGCCATACGAGAACGCTCTGTACGGAAATCGACATAAGTGTCATCACTTCTTGTCATTAGAACATTTAAACCACGTTGTAGCAAATTATCTTTTAATTTATTAGCAACAGAAATAGCTAAATTCTTTTCATGAATTCCGCCATAAGATGCGCCCGAATCTCTGCCACCGTGACCAGGATCAATATAAATAGTATGAGAACGCGTTGCTAGCAAATCAACAGTGGTTGCTCCCGCAAAATTCATGCTGCCATCTTGACCTTGATAATAGACATGAATATTATATCTACCTGTACCGTATTTATGGCGAGATTTATTAACTCGCAAGAGATAACTACCATCTGATTGAAGAAGGGCTTCATACCAAAGGATATCATCTTGCC
>JAKTNI010000001.1:0-368772 GCA_029593505.1 Streptococcus suis | reverse complement strand
TTACCTGTACCGTATTTATGGCGAGATTTATTAACTCGCAAGAGATAACTACCATCTGATTGAAGAAGGGCTTCATACCAAAGGATATCATCTTGCCCATTAACTTCCGTCCAAGTCGGAACAAGGACCTTGGCTAAACCTCTAGGCGCAGAAACATTTGTAATACGTACATCAAAACTACCACTATTCGCATCAATATTGGAAACAGAAATACTTCCACTAAGTTTCACTTCTGGCAAATCAACAGTGGTTGCTCCCGCAAAATTCATACTGCTATCTTGACCTTGATAATAGACATGAATATTATATTTACCTGTACCGTATTTATGGCGAGATTTATTAACTCGCAAGAGATAACTACCATCTGATTGAAGAAGGGCTTCATACCAAAGGATATCATCTTGCCCATTAACTTCCGTCCAAGTCGGAACAAGGACCTTGGCTAAACCTCTAGGCGCAGAAACATTTGTAATACGTACATCAAAACTACCACTATTCGCATCAATATTGGAAACAGAAATACTTCCAGTTGGTGTCGCAGGGGAAACACTAGTAACAGTATCATTACTGGATTGAGCTTGTACAGAACGAACAGAATTACTAGAAACTTCCTGTGATAATGTACTTTCTTGCTTAGCCTTCGTTTCATATGACATGATAGAACGTGAAGATATAGCTGAATCTTTAGTGTATTCACTTTCAACTTCTTCAGGTCTTGCAAAAGCTTCCTCCGCATCCTTTACCCACTTAAAATCATAGCGAGTCAACTGTTGTGAAGTTCCATCTTTTAATTGAACCAATGCATCCAAGGAAAAATTCTCATCATCAGGCGGAAAATGAGAACGATCCAACATTGTCACATATCTTCCATGTTCATCTAGATGAAAAGAAATTTCATAACCTGTATTTTGAGTTGAGCTAAATTGAGCTGTAACACCTGTTATTTCTCCAGTCACATCAGATAAAACAGCTTTCATCTGCCCATCTTCCTCAACTACAGATAGCTGACCACTAATAGCAGAATTTTGAGAGGAAGTAATGACACTAGATGGAGTACTCACTGTCTCTGCCTGAATAAGTTGACTATTTACTGCCAATGTACACAAAGACAGCAACAATAAAATTTTCTTTTTCACAACATCTCCTTAGTGATTTTTTCAATATAGAACAAGATACTAAATAGATCTATATTACACATCTTTTTATTTTACTGATCTATTTCTATAGATGAATAATAGATTGAACAATCCCACTATTAAGCCCATTATCATTAAAAAAGTACCTGTTTTATCTGAGGTTTTTGGCAAAATTTTCTGTTGCTTATCTGAAGATGAAATATTTTCTGCCATAATATTATGATAAATTGAACCTTTATCATCAATTTGAGTATTTTGTTGTTCATCTTTATCATCTTCATTATACGGAGGATTCTCTGTGATAGAAGCACTAGTGTCACTAGTCTGAAGTTGCATTTTCAAATCTATTATTCGTGTATCTATTTCTGAGAAATCATATGGAAATTTAGGTTGTGAAGCAATTGACAGTTCCTGACCATACTGAACAGTTGCCGTTTTGATAGCTTCTAAATCTAAATTTTCATTTTCTAATAATTGTCGTAAGTTCTGTCCTTTTTCCTCTGCAGATACAACATAATTATCAATTGATTTTGCATTTTTATCTAGAATTTCGATAATAATTTCCTTGGCGTATGTCAACATAGCCAATTCAACTTCAGGACGTAGTTCTTCATCTTCTGTAGCTTCATACTTAGCAACTATATTAGCTGCTTCTTCTCGACCACTCTTTCCGGCTACAGTTAATGTTTCAAAAAGATAATGATAATGTTGTCCGATACTTCCAATCAAAGTTGCTTTAATTTCATCTAAAACAGCTACTTGCTCATTTGTCAAAGTCGTATTTAAATCAGCAACTTCTTCTTCCCATACTGTATTCCAGCTGTCAGCTGTCGTTTCGTTCATCATTCCTTCAAAAAAAGCAAGATAAAAGTCCTGCATAGCAAGAGCAAGTTTTGCTTCCGTGTATTCACGAACAGCTGCTTTTTCTTCATCGGTCAGATTATAAGAAGCAGTTTGAATCGTTTCTGCCGTTGCAATTGGAACAGTAACCAATTGAACTCCCATTCCCCCTATCAAACTAAGTAATAGCATTGATTTTAAGATTGACCGAGAAAGTGTTTTCTTTTTCATATAAAAATCCTCCAATTATTTCTTTTCTTGCTGATAAAAGTTTTTTAATGCTTCTTGCCACGTAGGAATGACAAAGCCGGTTGCTTTTGCTTTATCTAAGCTCATTGTAGAATTAAACGGTCGTTTCGCTTTAGCTGGAAATTGACTTGAATCAACTGGCACTACCTTCGTATTTGTATCTTTCAAAATTTCAGTTGCAAAATCAAACCATGTTGTAGTTTCTGTTGCATCATTAGACAAATGATAGTAGCCATATTCTTGCTTGGTATCTACCAAGTGTGTCATAAATTCTGCGAGAGTACGAGTCCAAGTTGGTCGACCATACTGATCATTGACCACTGTCAAAGTATCACGAGTTGTTGCTAAATGTTGCATTGTAAAAACAAAGTTTTTACCATAATGACCAAATACCCAAGCTGTACGCACAATGTAAAATTTTTCAGCAAATTTTTCAACAGCTTCTTCGCCCAAACGTTTAGTGCGACCATATTCAGATTGAGGATCTGGCTGATCGTTGACTTGCCACTCTTGACCAACTGGTAAATCACCATTGAAAACATAGTCTGTCGAAATATAAACAAGTACTGCACCATGTTTTGCTGCTGCTTTTGCAACATTCTCAGAACCAATCACATTGATCTTGTAATTGAGTTCCTTACCCTCATCTTCAGCCATATCAACAGCAGTATAGGCTGCGCAATGGTATACAATAGTAGGTTTTACTTGCGCAAAGAACGCTTCAACTTTCTCTGCATCTGTGATATCCATCTCTGCAACATCTGCTGCTACATAGTCTATGTTACGCTCATCTAAAAGATAGCGTAACTCTGTTCCCAATTGCCCATTTGCACCTGTAATTAATATCATATTTGCTCCTTGAATTAAAGACTAAGCTTGATACTGCTCATTATTTTATGACTTCTTGAGTTTTAGCATAATTTGCTTCAACTGCCTCTTTTTCAGCCTTCCACCAATCTTGGTTATCTGTATACCATTGAATCGTTTCCTCTAACCCTTCAGAAAAATTGGTAAATTGCGGTGTCCAACCAAGTTCATCACGTAATTTACTAGCATCAATGGCATAACGTAAGTCATGACCAGCACGATCTGTTACATGATCGTAAGCATCTTTAGGTTGACCCATTTTTTCAAGAATCAACTCAAGCACTTCTTTATTATTCTTCTCACCGTCAGCACCAATAAGATAGGTTTCTCCCATACGTCCTTTGGTTAAAATAGCCCAAACACCTGTTGAATGGTCATTGGTATGAATCCAGTCACGGACATTCTTACCTTCACCATACAATTTCGGTTTGATACCTGCCAAAATATTGGTGATTTGACGTGGAATAAATTTCTCAATATGTTGGTATGGACCATAATTGTTTGAACAGTTTGAAATAGTTGCTTTCACACCAAATGAACGAACCCAAGCTTTTACAATCAAGTCTGATGCAGCCTTGGTTGATGAATAGGGAGACGATGGATTGTAATTGGTTTCTGCAGTAAATTTTTCACCTGGACCTTCACCGTTCCCCGGTAAGTCTTCACGTAAAGGAAGATCTCCATACACTTCATCAGTTGAAACATGATGAAAACGGATATCATACTTGCGAGCTGCCTCTAGTAAAGTATATGTACCTATAAAGTTAGTATGAACAAACGGACTTGGATCATTGAGAGAGTTATCATTGTGACTTTCAGCTGCATAGTGAACAATTGCATCAGCTTTAGCTGCTAATCGGTCAACTAACTCTGCATCTGCGATATCTCCAACAACTAGCTCCACACGATCGCCAAGGATGGCTTCTATATTTGCTTTATTTCCTGCATAAGTGAGCTTATCCAAAACGGTTATATGAACATCTGGATGATTATTGTAGACATAATGTACAAAGTTTGAGCCAATAAAACCAGCTCCACCTGTTACGATAATATTTTTAAATTCTGACATGATAATAAGATACAAGGGCATTAAACATCAAGGAAAATAGAATAGAAACATTCATATACCAAGCATATTCAGTTTTATCTTTCTTTTTTCGATGCTTCTAGCCCATATTCAGTTAAGCAAACTGAATATTCCTTTCTAACTTTTTCTTAATGATGTTTGAACTATTTGAGAACTTCTTTCAAATAATCAATTTTTTCAAAATCTTTATGATTGTTCTTATCTGCTCGATAAGAATCTTGTGAAGAAGCTTGATAAATTTTCAAATATTGTTCTAGAGTTGGTAAGTAGTAACGAATACCAGATGTCTCTTGAATTTCTAATTCTTCCAGCGCCACACCAGCAAATGTTGGTAAAGAATGCATACCACCAAATTCAACAGACAGACCATCTTTTTGAAATTCATGCTCATGTCGATCAACAAGGACATAACCTAGTCTCTCCATCATAGCAATCAGCTGTTCTGCTTGATAAATGCGTTCATCATCAGGAGCGTCCCAACCTCTTGGGTCGCTAGGAACATGAATATCAATATCTCTAGCTTGCCAATTTCTACCTGTCCGTCTTTCCAATCCAACAGAACCCATTAACAAAGGAACAATTCCTAGTGCATTTAGCTGTTCTGCTATCTGTAAAAACCTTTCAAACATTATAATTCTTCTTTCTTCAACGGTTTAACATCTTTCAAAAGTGGATGATGTTTATCAGCTTCAGATACCTCTGCTTCTTCCAAGTTTTCCCATTGTATATCAAGGTCTGGATCCGCATAATTGACAAAAGCATACTTTGGTTTTAGTTCTAAAGCCCAGTAATCATTGACCAAATAACTATATGAAACAACATCTGACAAGACTTGGAAACCGTTGGCTACCCCACGTGGTACAAAGATACCTTTGGAAGCATCAATAACTGTCTGGTAAGTATTCCCAAATGTTTCACCTTCACGGAGATCTACCCAAGTTCCCAATACCTTTCCGCCATCTGCTACGGAAATATATTTATCCCACGGTTCTGCATGAAGCCCACGGAGAACATTCTTACGAGAAAATGACACATTATTTTGTAACTTCCCTTCCGCAAAAAAGCTCTCTGGGAAGCCAAGTGGAAGCATCTTTTCTTTTTGGAAATTCTCTTTGAACCAACCACGATTGTCACCGTGCACAGGAATATCAAATTCCAACATTCCTGGAATTGCTTCAACTGGATGTGCTGCTAGTGTTTTTCCGAAAAAATGATCTGTCATTACGCCTCTCCAATCAAACGGAGCAAGTATTGTCCGTATTCGTTTTTCTTCAGTGGTTGTGCCAACTCATACACTTGCTCCTTGCTAATGTATCCCATACGATACGCAATTTCTTCCAAGTTTGCTACTTGAACATTTTGCAAGCGTTGCACCGTTTCAATATACTGAGCTGCTTCCAACAAACTTTCATGTGTACCAGTATCCAACCAAGCAAAACCACGTCCCATTAACTCAACAGAAAGGTCACCACGCTCTAGGTAAGCTTTATTAACATCCGTGATTTCTAATTCTCCACGAGGCGACGGCTTGATACTCTTTGCAATCTCAACGACATCATTGTCATAGAAATAAAGACCGGTAACTGCAAAATTTGATTTTGGTATTTCTGGTTTTTCTTCGATAGAAATAGCATTCATATCCTCATCAAACTCTACAACACCAAAGCGCTCGGGATCTTTTACTTGATAACCAAATACAGTTGCACCCTTTTCCTTGCTAGCTGCACGTTGCAACATTTTGGTCAAACCGGCACCATGATAAATATTATCTCCAAGAATCAAAGCAACTGCATCATCACCAATAAATTCTTCACCAATAATAAATGCTTGTGCCAAACCATCTGGACTAGGTTGCTCTGCGTAAGACAAATGAATTCCCAATTCAGATCCATCTCCTAACATATCTTGAAAGCGAGGAAGATCCTGAGGAGTTGAAATAATCAAAATCTCCTTGATCCCAGCTAACATAAGTGTTGATAATGGGTAATAAATCATTGGTTTATCATAAATGGGCATCAATTGTTTTGAAGCTGCACGTGTCAACGGATACAAGCGAGTGCCTGAACCTCCAGCTAAAATAATACCTTTCATAGTTTTTACCTTTCCTAAAATAATATCAGTTCATTATACCATATTTCTCATGATGTTACCATAAGAAAAAAGCCTGCTAATCAGACTTTTTCAAGTGTTATCCCAATGCCACATCTAGCACCATCATGATGATAAAACCAACCATCAACCCTAGAGTAGCGATATCTGTATTTCCATTCGTTTGTGATTCAGGAATTAATTCTTCAACAACAACAAAAATCATTGCTCCTGCTGCAAACGCCAAGGCATAGGGTAAAATCGGATCCATATAAGTTACTGCAACTGCACCAATGACTGCTGCAATCGGCTCTACAATAGCTGACATAGAACCCCAATAAAAAGCTTTTAACCTAGAAGCCCCCTCCGTTCGAATTGGGATGGACAAAGCCGCCCCCTCTGGAACATTTTGCAAACCAATTCCAACAGCTAGACCAATAGCTCCTATAAGTGCTGCTGGAGTAGCATTTGAAGCCAAAGCCCCAAAAGTAACACCTACTGCCAAACCTTCTGGAATATTATGAATTGTAATCGCTAAAAACAAAAGAGCCGTCTTAGATAGATTTTTACGATTCTGTTCACCACCACCCTCTGCTTTATCTTTTTCATTTCCTAAATGCAAATGAGGAACCCATGCATCCACCAATCGCAAAAATATCCCTCCTACAGCAAAACCGACGGCAGCAGGTAACCACGCCATATTTCCATAGTTTTTTTCTGCATAGCTAATAGACGGAGCCAAGAGCGACCAAAATGATGCAGCAATCATGACACCAGCAGCAAAGCCAAGCATGGTATCCAGTAAGCGACGACTAACTGTTGTAAAAAAGAACACAATTGCAGCACCCAAAATTGTACACAACCATGTAAATAATCCAGCTAACAATGCCTGTATTACCACTGGTTGTTGAATAAACCACGTCATATCTCACACAATAACTCGCTAATACAGATGATATAAGCAAACTATCCCTTTCTATCCAGCAACATTAATAATATATTTAGGATACCCTAATTCACAGAGTTTTGCAAGATAAAATAAAAAAGCTATCATCTGTACTGCATACCAAATGTTAGAGAATACATCTCACAATAGAAATACAGTTCAAGATACAGCTTTTATAAATGCTTAAATGGATTAGTGGAAACCGTTGAACGTATAATTTCAATATCCCAGTTCTCATCTGCTTTCCATATTTCTAACAGTTCAGCAATTTTCTCAATAAAGAGAGCTTCGATATGATGTCCCGGATCAATCGCTAAGAGTCCCTGCGTCAACATATCTTGACCAGTATGATAATAGATGTCACCTGTGATATAGACATCCGCTCCCTTTGAAAGAGCATCTTGATAAAAAGAGCCTCCACTTCCACCACAAATAGCTACACGATTGATGTATTGTTGAGATTGATGAGCATATGTGACCATCCGAACAACATCTAAATGAAACACAGACTTCACTTTCCGAGCAAGGTCTTCAAAAGTTTGTTCTGTTACATTCCCCACACGACCAATCCCTTTTCCTTCAACAGTTTCGTGCAAATATGTAGTATCCTTAATCTCCAATAACTGACAAAACCAATCATTTAGCCCTCCGTCAACTACATCAATGTCCGTGTGACTGACATAAACTGCAATATCATGTTTTATCAAATCGAGGTACATCCTCGTCTGTGGGCAGTCTGCCACTAAATTTTTTATTGGTCTAAAAATAGGAGCATGCTTGACAATAATTAAATCAACCTTTTTATCAATAGCCTCCACAATAGTCGTTTCACGAATATCCAAAGCCACCATAACTCGCTGAATTGATTTATTGAGCGTTCCTATTTGTAAACCTGCAACATCGCCTTCCATTGCTAAATGTGGTGGACAAAATGACTGATAACGTTCTATTAACCGACTAGCTAACATGTATAACCTCCTGAATACTCTTAATCTTTTGAGATAGGATCAAGCGTTGACCACCGCGTTCCAAGGGAATTTGCTCTAAAGCTGATTCTAATTTTGCTAGCTCCTTCGTCCATTTCTTGACAAAAATGGGCGAAATATGGCGAAGCAAATACGGACCAAACCGCTCTTCACTTTCAGATAACTGCATCTGACCCGGTTCAGCTACTATAACTTCATAAATTTTACCATTTTCTTCCAAAATAGCTTCATCAATTAGTCTAAATTCATGTTTTTGTAGCCAACGCCGAACATCATCCTCACGGTTATTTGGCTGAAGAATGAGCCTTTCTACAGTTGCAAGTTTGTCTTTACCTGCTTCCAATATCTCTGCTATCAATCGTCCCCCCATACCAGCTATGGTTACTGTGTTAATCTGATCTATTACTTGTACAGCTTCTAAACCATTTGCTAACCGAACGTCTATATGACTGGATAGATTGGCATCCCTGACATTTTGTAAAGCAGAATCATACGGCCCTTGAACTACCTCTCCAGCTATAGCTGTTGTCACCTGTCCCTTACTCACCAAAAAAATAGGGAGATAGGCATGATCACTCCCTATATCTGCTATGCGTGCTCCAGTAGGCACAAAACGTGCCACTGTTTCTAGTCTTTTTGATAATGTTATTTCCATTTTACTCTTTCCAGAGATCCATCGCCTCAAGAAAATCACTAGAAACCGTCACATTCTTAGGTATTTGGATATCTCTTTCTGCATGTTTTGCTTCTACTTGCGCTAGAGTTGTGATTCCTTCACGACGCCAGTTGCGCAAAATCGCTTGAATATACTTCCAATTGGTCTTATTATTAAATACTGCTTCTTTCAAAGCCGCACGTACCACCTCTACCGACACTTTATCTTCTTCAATCGTCTTTTGAAGATCTTCAATTTCAAACGGCGATAGTAGACGTCCTAATTCACGTTCAAAATCTCCTACCAATGTTTTCAAATCATTAACAAGCGGTATCTGTTCTGGTTGCTGTTTTGAAACCAATAACTCATCTAATCGTTCTAAGGCAGGAAAAGCATCAAAAATCATCTCAATTTCCCCAGCTATGCTGATTGTTTTAAATTCCAATAGACCAGCCTCTTGAAGATTTTCGATAGCTTGATTAACTTGAGCTACTGTTTTACCAGTCGCTTGAGCAATTTCACTCGGAGCTAAAGATTCCAGATTTGATGAATTTTGATAGAAAAAAAATTGCCAAATTAAAAAATCATCTATTGCTGGAAAAAGCTCTTGTAAATGAAATAATATAGCTGCAGGTAAGATTAAATGACCTTCCCGAAATTGCTGTGAATAGTTCATATTTCCTCTTTATTAAAGACTTGCTGAAAGGGCAGACTGTTCAAAAAATTGCCAATCATAAGGAGTTTCCTGATACACTGCATAATTGATCCAATTCGTAAAAAACTGAGCAGCAGGCAAATTCCAAGATAAGTTTGGTCTGCTTGTTGGATCATTCTGTTGAAAATAATTTTCTGGCAGGTGGGGATTTTTACCCGCTAAGCAATCTCTTTGGTACTCCTTTGCCAAAGTATCTCGATCGTACTCTAAATGCCCAAAACTATAAACTTCTCGTAAATCTTTACTAGCTAGAATGGATAGCCCCACATCTGCTCCCTTTGATAACACAACCAATTGGTTCAACTGTTTGATATCTTCTCCTCTCACTTCCGTATAGCGTGAATGAGGCGAACGAAACTCATCATCAAATCCACGCATGAGAGGGCTACTAGAACAGATTACACTCTGCCAATAAACACCTGACAACTTGCGATTCATAGTATATTTAGGCACACCATAGCGAGCATAAAGTCCAGCTTGAGCTCCCCAACAAATGTGTAGTGTTGAATAAACATGCGTCTTAGACCACTCAAATACCTGAACAAGTTCATCCCAATAATCCACTTCCTCAAAAGCTAAATTCTCTACTGGCGCACCCGTAACAATCAAACCATCAAAGTAACTCCCTTTGACTTGTTCAAACGTCTTATAAAAAGAATCCAAATAATCTGACTGCGTATTTTTACATTCATGACTTGCCATATAAAGAAACTCAACTTCCAATTGCAAAGGAGTATTTCCTAATAAACGAAGTAGTTGAGTTTCAGTAATAACTTTTTGGGGCATCAGATTGAGAATTAGAACTTTAATAGGACGAATATCTTGATGATTAGCACGATCACTATCCATGACAAAGATATTCTCATCTCTTAAAATATCAACAGCTGGTAATGACTTTTCTATCTTAATGGGCATATATAACCTCCTATTTTCTCTCATACCTATTATAAAACAGGTTGATATACAATTCAATTAGAATAAAAATAGGGCCAGTTATAATTTTTAGTTATAACAAAAATATTAGTAATGCATTAATACTTTATAGTCATAATCCCCAATCGCTTCACGTCCTTTGAGTTCATCCAACTCAATGAGGAAAGCACAGCCAGCAACAATACCACCAAGCTTCTCAATCATTTCAATCGTAGCTTTTACAGTACCACCTGTTGCCAACAAATCATCAACGATTAATACACGCTGACCAGGTTTAATTGCATCGGCATGCATGGTAAGAGTATCTAAACCATACTCCTTCTCATAATCAGCTGCAATCACTTCACGCGGTAATTTTCCTGGTTTACGAACTGGTGCAAAACCAATTCCTAATTCAAATGCAACTGGACAACCAACAATAAAACCACGTGCCTCTGGTCCCACAATCATATCTATTTGCTTATCTGTTGCATACTGTACAATTTCACGAATCGCATAACTATATGCATTCCCATCAGCCATCAGCGGACTAATGTCACGGAACTCGATTCCCTCTTTTGGATAGTTAGGAATAGTCGCAATATAATCTTTTAAGTTCATTTCTCTCTCACTTTAAAAATAATTTTTTACTCTTCATTATATCATGAATTTTCTGTTTGGTACATTTCTAAACTGAACATCTGTATAACGGAATCAATATTCCCGCTAATCAGAACAGCTAAACACCTGTTGCTTTTCAACCACGTAGCCAATCATAGATTTCTTGAACAGTTCCAAGAGCCATTAGTTCTTGTTGCATCACTGTCCTTTTCAAGTCTTGATAAATGTGACTATCTGAAATCTCTCTTTTTTGTGCCTCTTTATTGACTCTCATGATTCCGTCTGTAATGGTCACAAATTCTAATTCTTGAAAAATTTGAATCATCTTAATCAAAAGTGGAGCGTTGATTTTCAAATAGGCTGCCAACTCCTTCAGTTTATAGCGAACATCAAATTCATCAAACTGATAAATCGTTTTATACAATTTAGCAAACTGCTCACGGCTACCGTATCCATCTAAATAGTACGGAGTATCTATCTCATTTTTGAAATAAATAGCCTCAAATTCATGTTGTTGGAAATAAGTCCGTAAACGATCCATATCTTCTGGTAAAGTAGCAAGAACAATCGCTATTTCATCCGCTCTAACAGGATTATCTACGTTTAAGATAGGAATTCCCTCAGGAAGTGAGTAGTGTTTCCCACGAATATTATACAGTTGAACACCATCTACACGCGCATCTACCATCATAAGCTGAAGACTGGTATGACCATTCCATTGATTGACAGACAAAGTAACTGCCAACTCCAAATTCCTAGCTTGCGAGAACTCTAAAGCTAAATGACCTTTTCCAAATGCAATCACGTCAAAACTAGTTGCTCCCCTCATAACTTTCAACTTGAGATGAGCATTATTTTGTCCCATAGTTCGAGCAGATTCTACTTGAAAATCTTTGATATAAAAAATTGGTTTCTGATTATCCATACCATATGGGGCTAATTTTTCAAGTGATTTTACTGTTTCTAACGTCAGCATTTCTAAATCCAATTCTTCATCCAGCATCAATGATGGTTTAGTAGATAAAGAAATGTTGTTAACTTCAATATAATCAACCAATAGTTGTTCTAGTTCACCTAGTTTCTCCACTTCCAAAGTCATTCCTGCAGCGCCAGCATGACCACCAAATGCAAGAAACAGCTCTTGATGCTCTTTTAAAGCCTTAAAAATATCAACTGATTCAACCGAACGAGCAGAACCTTTAGCTTTTCCATCTTCAATGGATAGTACAATAATTGGCTGCTGCAATTCTTCCAGTAAACGACCAGCTACAATACCAAGAACACCCGGATTCCATCCTTCTTTTGCCAAGACTTGAACAGGTCTATCCATACAAATCATGCTTTTAGCCTCATCGTACATTGATTGAACAATATCTTTACGTTCACTGTTTTTACCGTCAATCATCAAGGCTATTTCTTGGGCTTCTTCCTCATCAAAACCAGTTAATAATGTCACTGCTGGATTGGGATCATCCAACCTCCCAAGAGCATTCAATCGAGGTGCTAGTTGGAACCCAACAACTTCCTCATCAAGAGTGGTCAAATCTACGCCTGCAAGCTTCATTAACTCCTGTAAACCAGCTCTCTCTGTTTGTTTGAGCAACGAAAGACCATATTTCACCATTACCCGATTTTCATCCGTCAGACTAACCATATCTGCAATAGTACCAATAGCCACAAGATCTAGCAACTCTACTTGAACAGTTTCTAAAAGAGCACAAGCCAACTTAAAGGCGACACCACACCCAGCTAGATGCTTGAAAGGATACGAACCTTCTGGATGTTCTGGATGAACAATGGCATAAGCATTAGGCAATGTTTCTTGCATAGAGTGATGATCTGTTACAACAACATCCACCCCCATATCTTGTGCATAAGCAATTGCTTCATGACCTGCCACACCATTATCCACCGTCACAATGAGAGAAACACCTTGTTGCTCAATGAAATACTTATAAACAGATTGATTTGGCCCATAACCATCCGTAAATCGATTAGGCAAGTACACCTGTACTTCTGCTCCCAACTCCTCCAGAGCTTCCTTAAGAATAGAGGCCGAAGTCATCCCATCTGCATCATAATCTCCATAAATCAAAATTTGTTCATAATCTTCTATAGCACGTCTAATTCGCTCCACTGCTCTATCCATATCATGAAGCAGATATGGATCATGAAGATTATCTAAACTAGGTGCTAAAAATTTACGCAATTCTTCAACGGTTTGAATACCACGTTCATAAAGTAGATTAGCAGCAGCTGAACTTAACCCCTCTTTCTTTGCAGAAGCGATAAATTTTTCATCAGAAAAACTGGTCATTAATTGCCAGTTATAGTTAGGTTTAATCACATTTATTACTCCTTTTGACTATCTATTTATTATATCATGAATGACACTAAAAAACGACAGGAAAGCCTGTCGAAATCCGTTGAAAAAATGGAAAATCACTCTATCACATTCTTTCATAATTGTCACAAAAGAGGAGAAATAATTCTCAACAATGCTCCTCCAAGACGCTTGTACCACGAATAAGTTTTATGAAATGTTAGCAGATTCAAACGTTGAGATTTTTTAAAAGAATCCTTAAAATCTTGTTTGATAGCTGCTAAAACAGCCGTATGATTATAAATATATAGACCACACTCAAAATTGAGATAAAACGATCGAAAATCCATATTAACCGTTCCAACTGTAGCTTTCTTGTCATCTACCAACACAACTTTAGAATGAACAAAGCCCGGTTGAAATTCATAAATTTCTATCCCCGCTTCCAAATAAGTTGGAAAATCTGTCCGAGCAGCCAAGTAAGCAACTTTTTTATCATAGATATGAGGCAACAACAACCGCACCTCCACACCTCTTTTAGCAGCATATACCAAATTATCTAGCATTTCATCATCTAATACGAGATATGGAGTCATAATATAAATATAATCGGTAGCTGAATGGATCATATCCAGACAAACTCTCTTCGCAACTTCATCACCATCAAAAGGATTCTCTCCATATGGTAGAAAAAAACCTTCTGAATCTATCGTCTGTGTTTCTAATTCTTTATGCAATTTAAGGTATTTAAGATCATCCGTTTCTTCTTTTTCATCATAGTTCCACATTTGTAGAAACATGAGAGTAAAGTTGGCAACTGCCTCCCCTTTTATCATAATAGCAGCATCTTTCCAGTAGCCAAATCTAGCTTTTTTATTGATATATTCATCTGCAATATTGACACCACCTGTAAAAGCAACTCTCCCATCAATAATAGCAATTTTTCGATGATCACGATTATTCTGAATTGTTGATAAAGCAGGAATAATTTGTGAAAAGACTTTAGCTTTGATACCATATTTTCTCAATGTTTTATAGTAAGTATAGGGGAGATTCGTCAACGAGTTCATTCCATCATACATAAAACGAACTTCCACGCCTTGCGCTGCCTTTTCTTTCAGAACAGCTAAAATGGAATCCCACATATAGCCCATATCTACAATGAAATATTCCATAAAAATATAACTTTCTGCTCTGTTCAACTCTTCTAACAAAGCTTCAAACTTAGCTTGACCACTTGAAAAATAGACAGCATCTGTGTTGGTATGAATAGGATATCCCACATACTCACTCATATAATGAGCTAATTTTAATTGCTCCCTATCTTCTTTAGCTAACGCTGTCATCACCTTATCAGATGTCTCACTATACTCTCTTAAAAACTGCGCTTTTTGATAAAAATTTTTCCGATAACGTCTTGTTTCGATATTGGACTGAAGAATAAAGTAAAACAGCGCTCCAAAAATCGGAATACCAATTACAAACACTATCCACGTCAGCTTAAAACTTGTATTCATAGGGCGATTGATGATAAAAATAGCCACTAAAATGGAAAAAAGTTGCATCGCCGTTAAAAAGGCAGGAATATAGATCGCTGCAGAGCTAACAAGCCACAAAATCAGAAAAATGGTTAAGGCAAGTAAGCTCAATACAATGAACATTCTACTATAAATGATTTTCCAGATTTTTTCCATATATTTTCCTCACTTATAACTACCATTATATCAGATTCAGTAAGCATTGAGTAGCTAAAAAAGATTGGTACCTAATCCAATCTTTTCTTACCAATCCATAACAATGAAACAATCTAAAGTGATGGATACTTGGTTTGATTTCTACTTCAAATGAAATAGAGTTCGAGCTAAAAAATCTGATAATGTTGGAAAAAGAGTATAGAGTTTATGTGCAACTGACAAAACCCAAGGTAAATTGATCTCTCGTCTCTTCGTCCCCATAACGGATACAATCTTACGAGCTACATAGTCTGGTTGTAGTAAAAATGCCTTAACACTTTCTTGGTAACTGCCATCAGGATCTGCTTGATCAAAGAAACCTGTCGCAATAGGACCCGGATTCACCGTTGTTACCGTCACACCGTATTCTGCCAATTCTAACCGAATGGTATTTGAAAAACCAATGGCCGCAAATTTAGTCGCAGAGTAAACCGATGACTTTCTAGAAGCAATCAATCCTGACATAGAAACGATGTTGACAATCTGACCACTTCGTCTTGCCTTCATTCGTTTACCAACCAAACGACACAAGGTCATCAATGCAAAAAGATTAATATCAAACATATCCTGAACTTGCTGACTAGAAAACTTCTCAAAATCATCATAAATCGCATAACCAGCATTATTCACTAAAATATCAATCTGACCATAACGGTTATCCACATCTTCAAAGAAATCGGTCAAAGCTTCTTCATCTCGAATATCAACATTAAAAATAACTTTTTTCTCATGATAGGCATACAGATGCTCAATTTTTTCTACATCACGTCCTAACAAAATTAAAAAATCATCTGCCAACAGAGGAACCATCTCCTGTACCAATCCACCAGATGCCCCAGTAATCAAGATCGTTCTCATATCTCAACTTCCTCCAAATCTTTAACAATATGCACATTATTAAAAATCAAACGAGCATCATTTCTCAATTGGCGAATATCTTTAGATAAAAAACGTGGGCTGATATGATTCAGTAACAGTTGCTTAACACCTGCGTCTCGTGCAACTTGAGCTGCTTCTATATTGGTTGAATGCCCATGTTTTCGAGCAATCTTTTGATCATCTTTTCCATATGTCGCTTCATGAACTAAAACGTCCGCATTCACTGCCAATCGTACACTAGCATGGCATTTGCGTGTATCACCTAAAATGGTTACAACTTTCCCAGGACGTGGTGATGAAACGTAATCGCTAGCTACAATCTCCGTTCCATCTTCTAAGACAACATTTTCCCCATTTTTAATTTTTCCAAAGAGAGGACCAAAAGGCACGCCAGCTTCACGAAGTGCATCTGCGTTTAGAGTACCTTCCAAATCTTTTTGGATAACACGATAGCCCACACACGGAACTGTATGGTCTAATTTTTCTGCAAATACCACAAATTTATCTGTCTCCAATACCTGTCCCACTGTCTCTACATCAAACTCATGA
This sequence comes from Streptococcus suis, assembly GCA_029593505.1. Classification (GTDB taxonomy): domain Bacteria; phylum Bacillota; class Bacilli; order Lactobacillales; family Streptococcaceae; genus Streptococcus; species Streptococcus suis_AG. The sequence goes on along the minus strand of JAKTNI010000001.1, from coordinate 352,186 downwards.
AAATGAATCCGGTAAGGTAAACGAGTGCCAGATGCTTTCAAACTTCCCAATACAAAAGACCGAATACCAAGAGGTCCATAAATCGTCACATCGGTTTGTTCCTCACTAGCTTGAAAAGAACGGCTAGATAAGAAACCTGGTAAACCAAATATATGATCTCCGTGTAAGTGAGTGATAAAAATTTTGGATACTTTCCGAGGACGGATTGCCGTATCTAAAATCTGTTTCTGTGTTCCTTCACCACAATCAAATAACCAAATTTGATTGATTTCATCTAAAAGTTTCAAGGCCAAACTAGACACGTTTCGAGCCTTAGAGGGTTGACCTGCCCCTGTACCTAAAAATTGAATCTGCATGATATACTTTCTAATTTTTTATATATAAAATAGCGGAGCGACCAGACCATTTAAAGAATCTCTGACCCGTATAATCAGTAGCTGCTTCCAAGATCTCCTCTTGATTCACCCCTGTGATTTTAATGAGATTAGAGCTAACTGCTATGTCGGTTAATAAATAATCGGTTTCTTTTTCTAGTAGCGGGCGATCGTCAAAGGACATTTCTCTCATAAAAATCTTATCTTGCTCCTCATACACAGCATAGTGAGGAAATATCTGAGCGATTTCAAAAAGTAACTGTGGAGTAATATCCTCACCCATTTCTGCAAATACCTCTGCTATCCCTTCTGCATTTGTATAAGCAAAACCAAATGATTTTCCAGACAAATTCAAACGAATAAATGGCTTTTCCTCTGCAAACGAAGGACATGTTTGAAGTAACTTCAACTCTATCGATAAACGAAGAAAATAATCTGTCGCTTTCTCTGCACCTTGTTTTTGGTATATTTCTGAAAAATAAGCATTCACAACCGATGGTGGAGGCGTGATGAAATCCAATTTTTGTTGCTCTGTCAAAGAAACTAATTTTTTGCTAAGATAGACCTTATCTAAACTGGTAAAACCACCATATTTTAATGCTAAATTAAGATAATCTGTCATAAAATTCTTCCAATTTCCATTTATTTTCCCTAGCAATATAGCCAGAAATCATCTCTACATCTTCGCTATACTCTCTCTTTTCAATCAATGCAATTTTTTCCAAATCATGTAATTTATAATTCTGGCTCAAAGGCACCTGAATCTCAAATCGTTCAAACATCGTCTTAATTTTAGCCAACACCATCTTTTGTATATGAGCCTTAGCCTGAGGATCTTTTGCAGATAGCATAACATGAGGAAATTGGCTTGGTGTGAAACGATCATCTGTCTTATCTAACTTATTATAAAGAGCAAGACGAGGGATATCCTCCATCTCCAATTCTTGAAGAATCTCTAAAACAACTTGTTCATGCTCACTATGATTTGGATCCGATGCATCAATCACATGAAGGAGTAAATCAACGTTCATAGACTCTTCTAGTGTTGATTTGAATGCTGAAATCAACTCTGTCGGTAAATCTTGGATAAAGCCTACTGTATCCGTTAAAGTGACACTAAACTTATCCGATAAATGAATCTGTTTAGTGGTAGCATCCAAAGTAGCAAATAATTCATCTGCTTCATATTGTTGCTTGTCAGTCATAGCATTCATAATCGTTGACTTTCCAGCATTGGTATATCCGATGAGACCAATTTTAAACACACCAGACTGCAAGCGACGCTCACGCACCGTTGCACGATTTTTCTCAACTACCTTGAGCTGACGTTCAATATCATGAATTTGATTGCGAATGCTACGACGGTTTAGTTCTAGCTGACTTTCACCTGGTCCACGAGAACCAATTCCACCCGCTTGTCGACTGAGCATTACCCCTTGACCAATCAAACGAGGCAACATATATTTTAACTGAGCAAGATGAACTTGCAATTTACCTTCATGACTACGAGCACGCATAGCAAAAATATCTAAAATCAGCTGCATTCTATCGATAACCTTAATTCCTAGCATGTCTTCTAGATTGACATTCTGACGAGGTGTCAAACGATTATTGACAATAATAGTATCAATGTGGTCTCCTCCAACTATTTGAGCAATTTCATCCAACTTTCCTGAGCCAATCAATGTCTTACTATCATATCTTTCTCGTTTTTGGGTATAAACTCCCTTCACTACAGCACCTGCTGTGATGGCCAGACTAGCCAACTCGTCCATTGACATATCAAAATTTTCAGTCTGCTGTAACTCAACTCCTATTAGAAGAACACGTTCTTGTTCTCTTTGCGTTTCAATCATTTAAAAAATCCTCCACAGCAGCATAAATCGTTTCTTTATATTGTGGCTGGTTCACTTCATAAAATTGGACAGGCATACGATTTCTAAACCACGTCAATTGACGTTTAGCAAAGCGTCGACTATTTTGCTTCACCTTGTCTATTGCCTCTTCTAAACAAATTTCTCCAGATAGATATGGAAAAAATTCTTTGTAACCAATCCCCATAGCAGCCTGAGCTGTTGGAAAGTATTGGTATAACCACTTAACTTCTTCTAACAATCCAGCTTCCATCATTTTATCAACTCGCTGATTGATACGCTCATACAGATTTTGTCGTTCATCAGTCAAACAGATATATAATGGATCATAATCTACCTGTTTATTTTTTAATTCCTTACCAAATTTTTCAAGCTCCAAACGACGTATCAATCTGCGCCGACTCATTACATGAGTAGACAAATGATGTTGGTCCGCTAGAACTTGCAAATCCTCATCTGACATCTGATCTAATTCAGCTCGATAGGCAAGTACTTCTTTCTGATTGAGCTGCCCACCAAGATGATATCCCTCTAGCAAGCTTTGAATGTAGAGACCAGTTCCCCCTACGATGAGAGGAACTCTTCCACGACGAAGTATATCTGCAATAAGAGCTTGTGATTCCTGAACAAACTCATAAGCCGAATACCCCTCCGTCACGTCACGAATATCAATTAAATGATGAACAGCTGCCACTTGCTCTTCTGAACTAGCCTTAGCCGTTCCAATATCCAGCTTACGATACACCTGCTGACTATCCCCGCTAATAATTTCTCCATTAAACCGTTGAGCTAAGTCAATTCCCAGAGCTGTCTTTCCCACCGCAGTTGGTCCCAAAACCACAATTATTTTTGATTTCATCTTTTTCCTTGAAAATATTTTGCTTTTTCGTTAAAATCTATTATAACATAAGTAAAGGAGAATAGACTATGGCTAAAAGTTTTGGCAAAGGTTTCTTGACAGGTGTTCTATCAACTGTTGCTCTTGCAGCAGGTGCTGTTTTTACAGTTCATAAAACGATTATCGAACCAGAAGAAAAGAAAGAAGCATTCATCGAAGAAAACCGTAAAAAAGCGGCTCGTCGTCGCGTAGCACACTAAAAAGTATACAATTCAGTTCGTTGGATAATATTAGCGAGTCAATCAATTTGACTCGTTTTTTTATGATTTAGTTTGCATAATAAATTGTTTAAAAGTAGGTCTTCTACTTAAGATAGAATAGACATTTCACTATCCGTATTAATAGAAATTGCACCACTTCCTTTGATTATTTCATATATTCAAAACCACACTAGGCAGTTATAACTGAATAATCTATGATATAATTGAAAAAATCGTATGTAAAAATGCATATTGTAAGGAGATAATAATTGAAAAAATTAAATAAATATAAATTAGTATATTTTGGAAGAATAGCTTGGATATACACTAAATATCAACTATTAACAAAATCTATTCTTTTCTTTATCATATTTCCAATTTTTAACCTAATAATAAAAAATCTAATTGAATCCACGGGAAGAGTAAGTATTTCAAGCGGTGATTATTTGGGATTCTTATTTAGTTTGCAAGGCTTAGCAGTACTCATTGTTTCAATAATTATTTTGTCTTTACTTATTGCTCTAGACATTAATGCTCTTATCATTATGAGCGCCTTAATAAAAGAAAATAGGATCAAACTAACTGCTAGACAACTTCTACTAGTCGGAATAAAAACGATAAAATCCATTTTTAAACCATCTGGCATACTCGTTATGATATATATTGCACTAGTCGTTCCACTTGTTGGAATTGGATTAAGCGTATCCGTGATGGATAACTTTAAAATTCCTAATTTTATAACTGATGTTATTTTTAATAATCCAATCTATTTTGCAAGTTATTCTGCCGTAATAACTGTATTAACTATTACAACAATTATCTACATATTCTTCTTTCATTATTTGATTATTGACAATCAAACTGTTGGAAAAGCATTGCGGATGTCATTCGACTTGATGAAAAAACATTGGAAAGACTTTATAAAGAAATTTTTGATACAATCTGGTATCACTTATATTGCTACAGTAACTATTGTCAGTATCTGCTTATATTCCCTACTCCTATATTCTCAAACCATTGAAGATATTTTTTTTAGAAGGCTTTGGTCTATATTTATATCTCTGTCTATAACAGAAATCTTCGGATATATAAGCATCATGACTGTACCATTCATTTGTTTTAGACTCACAGAGTTATTCTATCAATTCAATAAAAAAGATGGTTATGATATCCATTTAAAACAGAATATCAAAGCTGAAGATATTGGTGAGGAGATCTTTAGAAAAGTCAAATTTAGAACGAAATTTTCAATCCTATTTGTATCTAGTATTATTTTACTAATCAATTTTAGCATTTCTGTATTTTTAAGCGTATTTTTTGAAGATGTTTTTAAACCCAATGATCACATAGCCATCGTCGCTCATAGAGGGGGTGGCGATTTGGCAGCAGAAAATTCTATTTCAGGAATGGAAAAAGCTGCTAAAAATGGAGCACAATGGAGCGAAATAGATGTTCAACGAACAAAAGATGGGCACTATATTATTAATCATGATGCTACATTTTCAAGAGTTGCAGGAATGAATAAAAAATCTATAGATTTAACACTTGATGAAATAAAACATCTAAAAATAACAGACCTATTCAACGCTGAACGAGAAGCCCAGCCAATCGCCACGCTGGAAGAATTCCTAGATGCTTCTAAAAATAAAGTAAAACTATTTATAGAGCTAAAAGGAGAAAGTGCTGACGATCAAATGGCAGATGATGTAATAAGATTAGTAAAAGAAAGAGGTCTTGAAAAAGAAATTGCTATTTTATCTTTAGACTATAAACTCATTACCTACATAGAGAAAAAATATCCTGAAATTGATACAGGTTACCTATATTTCTTTTCTATAGGAGAAACTAAAAAACTAGTCGCTGATATTCTAGTAATGGAGGAACAAGAAGCTACGCCAGAAAAAATAGAAGCCATACATGCAGCCAATAAAAAGGCCATTGTTTGGACCGTAAACACAGATGAATCAATTAAAAAATTTGTTATTTCCGATGTTGATGGAATTATAACCGATCATGTTATAAGTGTAAAAGAAGGTATACAAGCTAGAGATAACCGAACTGAGATTCAGATTATCATAGATAGTATTATAAACTAGATAATTTAAATTCTAACTATATTCTATAATATCATAGTTTAGACTTTAAAGAATAAAAATAGGAGTAAATAAAAGATGTATAAAAATTATGTTGAAAACATAAAATTAAAAAGCTTTACCAAATTAATATTCATTCCTCTAATGGTAGCAATATTAACATATTTATTACCACAATTATTGCTAGTAATTATTGGTGGATTAATGGGTGATATATCTATTGGCTCTATTGGAAGCATCATGGGAATGATTACTACTCTGTTCATAATGCCGCTATTAATGGTTAAAATTAGTAAGTTAAAAATAGAAAATCTAGGAATAAGAAAAGAAAAATTATTAAAAAGTATTTCACTAGGAAGTATCTCTGGATTCCTGCTGCTTTCATTAGTTGCATTAACTATTTTAATACTGGGTGGCATAACTATTGAAAAAAACTCATTCAGCTTAACTACTGCTCTTGTCGGTGGATTAGTTTTCTTTATTTTACAAGGTACATGGGAGGAACTAATTTATAGAAGCTATTTGATGCCATTGTTTTCAAAGAAGTATGGTGACATACTTTCTATTATACTGACAAGTATAGTATTCACATTAGGACATGCATTAAATCCTAACATACAACTATTACCAATTGTTAATTTGTTCATTGCTAGTATTGTTTTTTCTCTTATATATTACCGTTCAGGAAATCTTTTCTTTGTAGGACTTGCTCATGGAATTTGGAATTTTTCTCAAGGATATATTTGGGGATCTGAAGTATCAGGGAATATTATATCTGCTAGTCTATTTAAATCACTACCAGTATATGGTAAAGATATTATCTCCGGAGGAAATTTTGGTTTTGAAGGTGGTATAATAACAACAATTGTTGGAATAGTATTAATTGCTATTTTAATTTTAACATTAAAAAATACTGTTGAAACAAGATTTAATTATGAAAAATAAAATGAACATAACGAAAATATCAGGTAAAACATTTAACAGCTTTATAGTGGTTATTATTTTGATAACACTTTTTATTCAAAGCACAATAGAAGATTCCTGCTTCTGGTATGGCATCGTTTTACCCCTAATTTCCTCCGTGGCTGTATACTTAATCATTTCACAGAAAAAAACTCCAAAACAAGAAATAGCTACATTTTTTATATTTCCTATTTTTATGAGTATTATTCTTCAAGGTATTCTATACTATGTTTTATCAGGTGGACAAACAACAACAATCTTATCAAGTATCATCTTTATTCCCTTATCGAATATTGCATATACAGCATACATATTACGTAAAAATGAGCTAACTCATAAACAATTTTCACACATGGTAACCTCTATTCAAGCTATGCTTTTTATATCAACTATTATAAGTTTTTTAGTAAAAAATCCATTATTATTTGAAGGCTATTTTTTAAAAACTCCTGTGGAAACTTTAGGAATTATTGGAACAAGGTTCTCTAAATTATCATTATCTAGCATCATTGAAGCTGTTGTTCAGACAACTTTTTTACCTTATCTATTTTCAGCAACTATAGTAAAAGGATGGATTGAATATAAGAATTTTATTGAAACATATGAAAATTAACTACTACATACCTAACTGTACATAATATAAATAGCACTACAACAATTACTGTCTACCAACAAATAAACGATGTAATTCTCAAAAATTCCCTTTTTCAAAGTTTCCATCCATAATGAAAAACTCATACTGAAACGAATCATGTGAATTAATTCGCTCAGTATGAGTTTCTTATTAGTGCAACTACTACATGGATCCATACTTTGCACATTATTCAGAAATTTTTACAGGTTGTTGTTGAGTCACACAATGAATCATTCCTCCATTTTTATATAGAGGAACTACATTAATTGGCACAATTTCTCTGTCTGGATATAGTTTAGAAAGTATATCAATAGCAATGCTATCATTTTCATCATCATAAACAGGCAATAACACTACCTTATTAGCTACATAAAAATTTAAATAAGAACCTTTATAAGAAAGTCCAGCAACATTCTTTGAAGTTAGTGGAATATCTATAAAATTATAATATTCACCAGAAGCATTCTTAGCATGTCTCAATATGTCGTAGTCAGACTCTTTGATATTTTCATAAAGCTCAAAAAAATCGTCTTTCGGAACTGATAAAATAGTTTTTTCATCATAAAACTTAGCCAGACCATCGATATGGGCATCTGTAATATCTTCGTCTGTAACTCCATCTAGCCAAATAAAATTCTTAGCTCCTAAAAATGTCGTTAAATACTGTTCTGCTTGCTTTTGTGTCATATCAGAATTTCTATTCTTGCTGATAACAGCACTTTTAGTTGCTAAAACTGTACCATCTTTTGATACCTCAATCGCACCTCCTTCTAATACAAAGGAAGAAATATCAATACTAGGAATGTTGGTATATTTCGAAATAGCAACTGGGATAGTATCATCATTCTCATAAGGCATTTTCTCTCCCCAACCATCAAATTTGAAATCAGCAATATTTAAACGGTTTTGGTCATCATAAACAAATATCGGACCCGTATCCCTCACCCAAACATCATCAGATTTAGCTACAAAAAAATGAACTTTCTTCATATCAACCGAACTGCTATTTAGCAATTCTTCTACATGCTTTTGTAATGGTTCATCATAAATAATAATATTTACTTTCTCACCTAAGGTTAGATATTTAGTCATCGTGACCCAAATATATTCTATTGATTGGGCATATGCTTTACCATATGTATGTTCGTGTGGCCATATTAACCAAGTAGCCTCATGTTCTTGGGTTTCTTCTGGAAATTTATATGTCATAGCAGTATCCATAAACTTTGTGCTATCTTTTTTATTATAGGATACTGCAAATAACACAATCAAACAAAAAGTTATTAACATAACTATGGTTTTTATTTTTTTCATAACCCACTAATCTCCATTTTTAAGTATTTGCAATATTAAGTCGCTATAATACAGATCACAATTGTATAAAGTATACCATGAAAATAGTGTTTTTTCAAAAAGCTACTCATTCTAAAATGATTAGTCAAATTAAAATAAGACCAAATAAATTATTTAGTCTTATTTCTGCATCATCTACAAAATAATATCTTCTTTTTCAATCAACACAATGGACCACATCATAAACACAGTTACAACGACAAGGGCTACAATAAGCGGTAGCCAACTGCCAAAAATTGGAAAACTGTACCCTAATACCCCCGGTCCAAAAGCCGCAATCAAATAACCTCCCGTTTGCACCATACCAGACAATTGAGCTGTTGCATGACCATTACTGGTTTTTAAGGTGAAACTTAACATCATATATGGAAACAATGCTGCATTTGACGAACTAAGTACAATATGAAGAACAGCCCAAAGGAAGAAATTTGTCGGTATAAAAACCATCATCCCCAATCCAAACAAGCTTAAGGAAGATATAGCTAACATCGTATTTCTTCTCATTTCTTTACTCTGACGAGACAATATAGCTGGAATAATCATAGATATAGGAATCGCTGTAAAGTTAAACAAACCAGCCATCAACCCAGCTTCAGCTTTAGAAAAGCCAACTGACTGAGAAATAGTGGGCAACCAAGTTATTTCTGTATAAAAAAGAACAGATTGTAAACCACCAAACATAAGAAAAGCTAAAGCTGCCTTATTTTTCCAAATAGATGAAGTAGTCTCTTCCGACTGATGATTCTCCAATTTATAATTCTGTCGGATATTTGGCAACCAAATCAAAAACGCTACAAGTACAAAGCCTGTCAACAGATAAATAAACGTTTGCCATGAATATGTTGATGTAATAGGGACTGCCACCATAGAAGCCACCGTTGCTGCTACCCCCATAAGAGTAACATATATCGTAGTATAAAAACCTATTTTTTCAGGAAAATGCGTTGTTACAATACTAGGTAGTAATACATTAATAAACGCCGTTGTAATACCTAATAAAATTGTTCCGATAAATAAAGTAGTTAAGTTAAAAATACGAATTCCTGAACCAATAACCATCACCAAAAGCACCATAGCCATCAATTTCTCTAAACCAAACTTGGTAGCCATTCTGGGTGCAAGAGATGAACATAAGGCAAACATAACCAGAGGAATAGAAGTCAGTATCCCTAGTGAACTAACAGGTACTCCTAAACCTGTCGCTACATCTGTCAATATCGCAGGTAAAGCAGTAAATGGAGCACGCATCACAACCCCAAGCATCACAACTCCTGCTATCATAAAAGGTGAGTATTTTTTCATTATTTTTCTCCAAAATTTCCTAACGTTCGGATTTTAGTACACTTGATTATACCATAGTTATGGAGAGAGAGAAAGTGTTTACTTTTATTTTAGAATCGTAAGCAGTCATTATGTATCAATTGACTTTCTGTATTTTTCCATCTTTTCCTTAAACAATTGCCCATTACTTGGTGCAGTGTAAGAAACAGCGTTCGCTCCAGCTTTAATAACAGCTCGAATGGATTCTTCCGTTGGACCTCCTGTAGCAATGATAGGAAACTCTGGAAATTGTTCTCGAATTTTTGCAACTACTGTGGGAGTATCCAACCCACATGAAACATTCAAAATATCGACTCCTGCTGCAATACGAGATACTAGATCCGATTTTTCAGATACGACTGTATAAATAATCGGAATATCAATCATCTTATTGATTTCTTTGATGGTCTCAACAGTCGTTGGTCCATTGACAACAACCGCATAAGCGCCCTCTGATTCAGAAAGTAAACTCATATTAGCTGAACGCAAACCCGTTGTCAACCCTCCTCCCACACCTGCAAGTACAGGAACAGAAGCTACTAACATAATGCTTTTAATAATTGCTGGGCTCGGTGTAAATGGATAGACTGCCAAGATAGCATCCGCATTATGATTGGCGATGATGGAGACATCGGTAGTAAACAAAACCGAACGTATGCGACGACCGTAAATACGAATGCCACTACACTCTTTGATGACTTCAGGCATCTGTACACTATCTTGACGCAAATCTGATAATACAGACGGAACAAACTGTTTGTTCATTCCCCACCTCCTATATACTGTTAATATAACCTAGTATACCATATCCTTCCGATAAATAGAGAGAGGCGTTCGCCTAATCTTAAAATACTATCCTCCTTTCCAAGTTATTGTAATATGATATAATAAGGCATATTCACTACATAAGGAGCAATTATGAGTAAAAAACCAGTCCAATTAGCAACTATCTGTTATATCGACAATGGCAAAGAATTTCTACTACTTCACCGCAATAAAAAAGAAAATGATGTTCATCATGGTAAATGGATTGGCGTTGGGGGTAAATTAGAAGCTGGAGAAACTCCTCAAGTCTGCGCTGCTCGTGAGGTTTTGGAAGAGACAGGGTTGATCGTAAAAAAACAATCCTTAAAAGGAATCATTACGTTTCCAGACTTTACTCCTAACTGCGATTGGTATACCTACGTTTTTAAAATCACTGAATTTGAGGGAAATCTCATTGACTGTGATGAGGGAGAACTAGAGTGGGTTCCCTATGATCAAGTCTTATCCAAACCAACATGGGAAGGCGACCGTTATTTTCAAAAATGGTTGCTAGAAAATCGCCCATTTTTTTCAGCTTGTTTTCGCTATCAAGGAGAGAAACTCCTTGATTACTCCGTAGACTTTTTTGAAGAATAAAATAGCTTTGGCTCAGCCAAAGCTATTTCTACTTATAAAAATTTTCTCTTCGGTAATTGTTTATTGAGTACAATATCTAGTGAACCTGCTGCTAGTAGCTTATCCACTAGAACCTTATCTGATGTATGGTCATCCAATAACACGTGATATTCTAAAATAAGGGTTTGTTTTTTACGTTGATACTTGATGGACAGTAACTCTGATTGGTGACAAGAAGTACCAAGTTCTTTTTCAAAGAGATGATTGTAATCAAAAGCAACTGGAACAGTTAGCAGCAAATGACGACGATGCTGATTCACTTGTACAAAATGGCTATTCTCAAACAAGACAATACAGATAGATATAAGAGAGGTCATCAGTATAGCTAGTCCAAAATACCCCATTCCTGTTGCTAATCCAATAGCCATAGCCACTAAAACTGCCAACATTTCTTTTGACGAACCCGCAGCAGATCTAAACTTAATCAAACTAAAAGTTCCTGCCACTGCAACACTGGTCCCCAAATTACCATTTACAAGAGAGATAATGACTGCTATCAGCATTGGGAGCAAACTTAATGTTATGACAAATTCCTTAGTATAATGCGAGTTATACTTATATACTGCTGCAAATAAAATCCCTAGTACCAAGCTAACACTAAACATCATAGCAAGTTGAACAATTGTTGTGCTACCATTAGATGAAAAAATCACATTATTAAACCACTGCATGATGGTGCACCTCCTCATCTATGCCATAAGACAATTTATAGGCATTGCCATATTTAGAAAATGATTGCTTTTCAATCTGGTATTTTTCAAGTAATGCTTTCAACCATTCTGGTCGCTGATGTGGTACTTTAATTTCCATAATTACTTTGTTTGGATCTAACAAGACCTCGCCAAATTTTCCAGCTACAGCATCTACATTATGATTACGATAAATAAGATTTTTATCAATAGTCAATCGTAACTTTTTGTCCTCTAGTCCTTTATAAGACACCCTATCGTAGTAGATATACATTTTTTGTCTGATGTTACCGTACCGCTGTTTCAATCCTTCCAACTCCGAAATAACTGCTTGATCTCTAATCGTTGCATCTGCAATTCCATTTTCAATATAGTTGACAATCGATAGCGGATTAGAAGTCAGACGATACTTATAACCAATTTTATTTTCTTTTTTCTTGATTTCAAGGAAAGCTTGACTATGTTCTGATGGCTGACTATCATAAATGCGCATCCGAATTTTCTCTCGACCATTTTTCTTAGCCAATGCATCTTGAATCATCTCAAATTGTTCACTATCAAAGTAAATATTAGTAATGGTAGAAGTCGCAAATTCGTCTAACCTCATATAAGTCTGTAAGTCTTTTTCCAAACATTCCAATGTTTCCTTATCTAGAATATACTTCGTTTCTTTACGTTTAAATTGTTTCTGTATAATTCTTGTTTTCATGTTTCACCTCATGTCTTATTCTCTCTCCAATAGTCATCTATCCCATTGACAAGCTCTAGTCTACCAAGAGAGAATTAAACGAAACTGAAAATAATATTAAAGAAAACTGAAACTAGCAGTTGCAAATCCTTTTGTACAAGCCTTGACTATGTTACAATAATTCTAAGAATAGATAAGGAGAATCTTATGTACGAATTTGTCCTAGAATACGGCTCTTTTCCTGTCAAACTAATTGACGGTTTTGTAGATAACCGTAAAGACATACCTGACTTCCTAAAAGAAGATGAGGAGATGATTAGCCGGCTAAATGATATTAATAAACTCTTTCATGAACTATTTCATACGATTGAGTGCAAGTTTGATTATATCGGTAAACAATTTCCAGATAAGATCGAACAGTTGCGTGAGCTCTACCATCCATTAGCAGCCGATTTAGTATCTAAATATGGTCAAACAGTAGATATTACGATTGAACCCTTTATTTTATAAAAATCTCTCTTTTTTATGAAATTTCCCTCTGCAATACACAAGAAAAAGACTCCCGTGAGTCTTTTTCTTGTTGCTCTTTAAATCTTGTCTAGCTCTTTTTCTACAAGTGCTACCCATAATTTGGGATAGATTGATAGCGAAAAACGACCTAGCTATTTAATCTATCATGCCATAAATTTCTGCCAAATCTTGCGCAGTAATGATACCAATTAAATCTTGCTTAGAGCGAAGCTGTCCGTTATGTTGGCCACTCACCAAAATAATCGTTCGATTCCGCCCTTCAAAATAATTAATAACTTGGTACAAACTAACTTTTGTTGATAAAATGACAACCTCGATACCATTATCCTCACATGCTAAAACATCGGCTAGCTTTGCTTCTAGTAACTTTTCTCGGATTGAACCAGTCTCTTTACTAGCCTTTGCTAACCAGTTGGTCACTCCTTTATCAGATACCAATCCTTGATAGGTATTTTTAGCAAAAATAGGAAATTTTGAAAAATGCTCTCTATCTACTATTTCCAAAGCTGTAACCAAGGAATCATTGGTATCAAAGATGATCGGCTTCATTTTTTGAGTTTTCTGCAAATATTGACCAATCGTTAGAGGTTCTTGGTATTGGGTGATGACCTTTTCTAAGACTGCTATCAACTCTTGAGAAGGCTGAGCAACCTCTGTCAACCCTGTCCGTCTTTCATGTACCATCAGATTGCGGAGTTGACGAGCTACATAAAGCGTGTCCCAATTAGCCTCAACAGGATTGTGAGCACTCAACTCTTTTGCTTTTGCAAGCATGCTAGCTACATCTGCATATTCGCCCTCAGGAATAGCACAAACCTTACGCAAAATCTTATCCAAGTCATTAAACAATTGTAAAAAACGGTCTTCTGTCATCATACTTCCACCATAGAGGAACGGAGATAAACATCCACCATACGTTCTGTCGCTTCAACAGAATCCAAGTGAGTACGCTCATACGAATGACTAGATTCTATACCCGCACCCAATAGAGCATGCTTAACATCTGCTCCTGCCCGCATCGCTGCTGAGGCATCCGAGCCATAATAAGGGTAAATATCTAGTTTATAAGGAATTCGTTCTCTTTCAGCTAAAGAAACTAAGTGTTGACGCAATTGATAATGGTAAGGTCCTGACCCATCCTTGACACAGATTGAAACAGTATACTCATCTGTTTGTTGATCGTCTCCCATTGCTCCCATATCAACAGCCAAATACTCAACAATCTGCTCCGGTAGGCTAGAGTTTGCACCGTAACCAATCTCTTCATTGTTTGAAAAATAGAAATGAGTTGTATGGGGCAAGATGATATTCTGCTCTTTGTAGGTTTTTAGTAAATGAAGCAAGATAGCCGCAGAAACCTTATCATCCAAATGACGACTTTTGATAAAACCAGATTCTGTGACAACTGTACGAGGATCAAAAGAAATAAAATCCCCAACTTCAATTCCTAAATTCCTTGTCTCTTCAGCATTTGTGACCTTTTCATCCAAACGAATTTCCATATTGGTCTGATTACGCTCAGCTGTACTAGCATCTCGGTAGACATGAACAGAGGTCTGATGCATCAAAATCGTTCCTGTAAACACCTTTCCATTCTTAGCACAATGAATCAGACAGTTCTCTCCTTCAATAGAAGGATAGCCAAATCCCCCTACTAAATCCATTTTTAGACGTCCATCTGGCTTAATAGCACGAACCATTGCCCCCAAAGTATCTAAATGTGCAGTTACGATGCGATGTTCTTGCTGATTGCTGCCAAGTACATTCACCATAACACCTCCCTTAGGGGTTTGAATAGCTTCGTAACCAAACGACTCTACCTCTTTCTTAATATAGTTCATAATGTCCATCGTAAAACCGGTAGGGGACGGAGTATTGGTTAATTTGATGATATACTCTAGTGTCTGCATAGCAACCTCCTCTTTTTTAATCTATTATACCACGTTTTCAAAGAACTTTTGCTATAATGGAGATATGAAAACCTATCAGAAAATTTATCTTCTATTGAATGAAAAACAAGACTATATGAGTGGAGAAGAGTTAGCCCAAGCATTAGGGATTTCTCGAACATCTGTCTGGAAAGCCATTCGTCAGCTCGAAATACATGGTTTGACCATCGAAGCAGCTCGAAACCGTGGGTACAAGTTGGTAGAAGGAGACTTACTTCTACCACCACTCATTCAGCAAGCTACACAACTTCCTGTATATTTAAAAGCGGATAGCGACTCCACTCAATTGGATGCCAAACAAGGCATCCAAGAGGGACACCCTAGTCCAGCACTTTATCTTGCACCACATCAAAACAAAGCGAAAGGACGTTTTGGTCGACCTTTTTATGCCTCAAAATCTGGTGGGATCTATATGTCACTTCGGCTATCTCCTAATGTATCTTTTTTAGAATTTAAGCCCTATACGATTCTTGTTGCTGCTGCAGTTGTCAAAGCTATTCAAGAATTAACAAACCTAGATGTACAAATTAAGTGGGTAAACGACATCTATCTTGGACAAAAAAAAGTAGCGGGTATCTTGACTGAAGCAATTTCTTCTATGGAAAGTCAAACAGTCACCGATGTCGTGATTGGTGTCGGCATCAATGTCCACATTGATGATTTTCCCAAAGAACTACGAGAAACGGCGGGCAATCTTTTTGAAGAACAACCACCTTTCACACGCAATCAACTTATCATCGCTATCTGGAAAGCATTTTTCGAAACAAGTGAGAAAGAATTGATTGCTCTTTATAAAGAAACCTCACTTGTTGTCGGACAACAAGTGAGGTTTGTGGAAAATCAAGTGGAATTTAACGGCACAGCTATCGCTGTGACCGATACAGGTAACCTTGTCATCCAATTGGACAACGGTAAAGCAAAGATCATCTCTAGTGGTGAAATTAGCCTTACTTCTTGGACTTCCCATCAAACAGACGAATAATCTTTGTCACCTTATAGGCAAAATGAAAGTTACGAAAAAGGATAAAAGCATAGATTCCTGCAATCCAAAAATCACCTGCTAAAATAGAGGCATTCATAAAATAAGTAGCTAAAATAGTTGCAAATGCTAAAAATAGAAATTGTAATAGTTTCATATGTTGATTATACCAAAAAATCAGCCAATTGGCTGATTTTTTAATTATTTCCTTCTCGATTTTATCCTACACTAAACAAAAGCACCAAGTTGACTTGGTGCTTTTGAAGGAGATTTGGAAAATATTTAGGATTGATTACAGTATACCTTATCCACAGTCACAAAACATCCGTCTGAAGACTGATTCTGATGTTTTGATTGTTGTCTAATCATCAACAATTTCCGTAGTATCTGCTAAAAAGCTAAATGCTTCTGGAAAAGGATTTTCCTCTTTAACTTCTACTACTTGAGTTTTATGCTGTTTAGCTTTAGCTGAAAATTCTGCCCGAATACTTGTCCATTCTTCTTGGGCTATAGCTAATATCTGCGGTGAAAAACCAGCCGCTTTACTAAGAATATTTCCAAACATGGTATTGAGATTGTCGCGTTTCATGGTCTGTTCGGCATTAAGAGGAGATTCAAAAGCTAAAATAGCATGATGCTCATTTGCTGCGACAGGTTGTGAACCAACAAGTAAAGCCCTATCTGCCCCTGATAAACTCTCTATAATTTCTCCCCAAGCATTCTGTAAACGCGTTAAATTCTCACGCGCCAGCGTTGGCCGCTCCATCGCTTCTTGTAAGATAGCATGAACCTTATTAACATCTACTTTGTATTTCTTAGGTGTATGGGGGTTGCGAGAAACCGGTTTTACAGCAACAGGTTGACGGGACAGTTGAGACAATTGTTCCTGCAAGGCTGCTACTTGCTCTGTTAAAGTCATAATTTGCTGGATAAAATGATCTGGTAACTCTGGCATTGACTGCGACCGTTCCTCTGCCAGTCGAATAGTCATCATCTCAGCATAAATCTTAGGCTGACTAGTAGATTTCATGTCCGATAATCCTGTCGTAACATGTTCAATCATGTCAAAAATACGTGCTTTTTCTAGAGCCAAATTATCAGAGAAACCTTGTGTCCCATGCGTATCTTCTCCCCCTGTTTGAACAATGAGCAAATCTCGTAAGTAATGCAATAAATCAGTTGCAAAACGGGTCATACTCTTACCTTGTTCAAAAATAGTTTGTAAATTTGATAAAGCTGCTTGGCTATCTGCCTGACGGACACTTTTTACATAATCGTCCAAGGCTCGCAGACTGATAGAACCTGTGATTTCTTCTGCAATCGCTAGAGTGATTTCTTGACTTTGACTTAAACTAAGAGCTTGATCTAAGATAGACAAGGCGTCTCGCATTCCACCCTCTGCACGACGAGCAATCATGGCAAGAGCTTGTTCATCAAATGAAATACCCTCTTTGTTTAAAATATGAGTCAAATGGACTTGAATGTCTGTGATGTTAATAGATTTAAATTCAAAACGCTGCACACGAGATAAAATCGTTGCCGGAATCTTATGTAATTCTGTCGTTGCAAGGATAAAGACCACATTTTCCGTTGGCTCCTCAAGAGTTTTTAACAAGGCATTAAAAGCTCCTGTTGAAAGCATATGAACTTCGTCAATGATATAAACCTTGAAGGTTGCAAGGCTAGGCGAATAAGTAGATTTATCGCGAATATCTCTGATTTCATCAACACCATTGTTTGAAGCGGCGTCAATCTCAATCACATCTTCCAAACTTCCTTCTGTAATTGCCTGACAGATGTAACAGTCATTACAAGGCTCTCCTGATACCTGATGAGGACAATTCATAGCCTTCGCAAAAATCTTTGCTGCTGAAGTTTTTCCCGTACCACGCGGTCCAGAAAATAGATAAGCATGGCTAATTTTTTCTTGCTCAATAGCCTGTTTGAGAGTGGTCGCAACAACTTCTTGTCCTACCATTTCTCCAAAAGTTTGGCTTCGGTATTTTCGATATAAGGCTTGATACATTAATATTTTTCTCCAAACATAGCAAAGTTCCAATCTGTCCGTTCTACCAACAGTGTGACAAACTGTTCTAAATATTCTTGATCTATGGCATCATAATCTGCTACCAACCTAGAATCCAAATCCAGAACACCCAATAATTTATTATCCTTTATCATAGGTACCACGATTTCTGATAAAGCCGTTGCATCACAGGAGATATAATTAGCATGCGTCCGGACATCATCTACAATAATCGTCTGGCATTTTTCAGCTGATTCACCACAAACGCCCTTTCCTAAGGCGATATGCACACAAGAAACACCTCCTTGAAAAGGACCAAGTAGCAATTCTTGACCATCGTATAGGTAAAAACCACAAAACACCGAATTGGGCAAGGCTTGATTGAGCAAAGCAGAAGCATTGGATAAGTTGGACAAGGCATTGGTTTCACCTTCCAAAAGAGAAACCAACTGGGAAAGCAATAATTTGTAGATTGAAATTTTTTCTTGTTTATTCATATTGTTATTATACCACACCTCTTTTGCGAGTCCAAAATAAGCACAATTACCACTCACAACCATCAAAGTAAAAATTATTCATATTGTACGCAACAACCGTAAAAAATCATAATATAAGCGATAAAAAAGCTTGTACCTAATTCATTATCCAAAAAAGGATAACTAGGTCAATCATTACTCCTATTGCCCAAGCCAATTGAAAAGATCTTTTTTGAGTCTTATGACGAAAACGAGTGCCCCCTGCCCATGCACCGAGACCTCCTCCGACATAAGATAGAAGCAATAAAGTCTTTTCAGAAATGCGGTAAGCATGTTTTCGCGCTTTCCCCTTATCTAGTCCATAAGTGACAAAAACAATCAAATTCCATATAACTAAGATCATGCTCATTATTTGTTTCACAGTCATATTTTTTATTTTCCCCTCTATCTGCAATACAGCCTACCATAGTTCAAAGGACTAGGTAAGAAACAACGATTCGGAAACCGAATCGTTTCGATTATATAACATGACTAGTTACGCTGTCTCAATATACTCGCAACTTTCGTATTGATTAAATCAATCGCAACGACATTGCTCACTCCTTCTGGAATCACTACATCCGCATAGCGCTTTGTTGGCTCGATAAACTGATGATACATCGGTTTTACAACTGTCGTATACTGTTCAATAATGCTATCCAAACTACGACCACGCTCCTCCATATCTCTCTTGATACGGCGAATAATCCGAATATCATCATCAGTATCTACAAAAATCTTAATATCCATCAAATCACGCAAACGCTTATCTTCCAAAACTAAGATACCTTCTACAATAAAGACATCTTGCGGTTCTTGATGATAGGTTTTTTCAGATCGAGTATGCTGCGTATAGTCATAAATCGGAATATCTACTGCACGACCAGCTAGCAATTCACCAATATGATAAATCATCAAATCAGTATCAAAAGCTAAAGGATGATCATAGTTGGTTAATATTCTCTCTTCAAACGTCAAGTGCGACTGATTCTTATAATAAGAATCATGTTCAATCATAGAAATTCGAGCATCTGGAAAATTATCCAAAATAGCCCGTGATACACTTGTCTTACCACCACCAGATCCACCAGTCACACCAATAATTATAGTTTTTTGAGTCATCGTCATCTCCTTTTATTTTCCATACTATTTTACCATGAAACGTGTTATAATAGAACAAAATAAAACAAAGAAATGAGAAGATATGATTCCATTTGGTGTTATAGGGACTTCTAACATCTCCCACCGATTTATCGAGGCAGCCCATTTAAGCACATATTATCAGCTACGGGCTGTTTTTTCACGAAAAATAGAAACTGCTTTGACTTTTTCTAGTCACTATGAAAACGTAGCAGTATTTACTGACCTTGAAGCGTTTCTTTCCTCTCCTATGAAAGTGGTGTATATTGCCAGTCCTAATGCCTTACATTTCAAACAAGCTAAGGCTGTACTAAAAGCAGGAAAGCATGCAATTATCGAAAAACCAATGGTATCTACTCCACAAGAGTTAGCTGAATTAAGAAACATTGCTAAAGAAAAAGGAGTATTCCTCTTTGAAGCTGCTAGAAATTATCAGGAAAAAGCCTTTGCTGTTATTCGTGACTTTTTAGCAGATAAAACAATTTTAGGAGCCTACTTTAGCTACGCCAAATATTCCTCAAAAATGCCCGAATTGTTAGCAGGAAAAACACCCAATATTTTTTCAACTGAGTTTTCTGGTGGTGCTCTCATGGATTTAGGTGTTTACACACTTTATGCTGCTATCGGTCTATTTGGTAGTCCTATTGCTGCACGATATACTGCTCAACAACTGCCATCTAGTATTGATTTAAATGGTATAGGACAATTATTCTATAATGATTTCCATGTTACGATACATGCTGGAAAAAATGTAACAAGTAACCTACCAAGTGAAATCTATACTAGTGAAGGAACTTTGACGCTCAATGCTTGTCAGTATATTCACTCTGCTATTTTTACAAAGCACGATGGTACACAGCTTGTTTTGCCAATCCAACAAGCAAACCACTCTATGTTAGAAGAAGCACAACATATTGCTCAAGTGATCCAAGAAAACAATCAGCAATTGGCAGAGAACTGGCTAGATAGTGCTCAAATAGTACACCAAACTCTCTACACTATGCGAAAAGACGCAGGAATAACCTTTAAGGTGGATACATATGAAAACTAAATTTCCTACTAGCTGGATAGACCAGCTACAGCAACTTGGATTTGAAAACTTTACTCCTATCCAGACACAAGCATTTTCCCCTATCTTCAGCGGTCGATCTCTTTTAGCTATCAGTCCTACTGGAACAGGAAAAACACTAGCTTATCTCTGGCCTAGCTTATTAGCTTTAACACCTAAAAAATCCCAACAGTTACTTATTCTAGCTCCAAATACGGAGTTAGCTGGACAAATATTTGACGTTTGTAAAATGTGGTCGGAAACGCTTGGATTAAATTGTCAACTATTTTTATCGGGTTCTAGTCAAAAACGCCAAATTGAACGCTTGAAAAAAGGACCTGAAATTGTAATCGGAACACCCGGTCGACTGTTTGAACTCATTAAGTTGAAAAAAATCAAAATGATGAATATCAATACGATTATTTTAGATGAATTCGACCAATTATTTAGTGATTCACAGTATCCATTTGTCGAAAAAATTATTCACTATGCTCCTCGCGATTATCAATTGATTTACATGAGTGCAACAGCTAAATTTGATCGCCAAAAAATTTCACAGGATATTGAAATCATTGACTTTTCTGAACAAACATTAAATAATATCCAACATTGTTACATGATGGTAGACAAACGTCAACGTTTGGAAATACTGCGCAAGTTTGCTAATATACCGGACTTTCGCGCACTAACTTTCTTTAACAGCCTTTCAGACTTGGGTGCTAGCGAAGAAAAATTGCTCTATAACGGTGTTAATGCGGTATCATTAGCTTCGGATGTCAATGTAAAATTCCGAAAAATTATCATTGAACGCTTTAAAAATAATGAACTAAATCTTCTTCTTGCAACAGACATGGTTGCCCGTGGTATAGACATTGATAATCTCGAATGTGTCCTTAATTTTGAGGTACCATTTGATCAAGAAGCCTATACTCACCGTGCTGGACGAACTGGAAGAATGGGGAAAGAGGGATTAGTAATTACTCTTGTATCCGATTCTAACGAACTCAAACAATTAAAAAAATATGCAACAGTACAAGAAGTGATGTTAAAAAATCAGACATTATATACTGTATAAAAAAGACAGGCTAACCTGTCTTTTTTTTATTAGATAAACTTAGCGTAATCCACACGATATCCGAGTAGATCAGCTAATTCTTGAATCCGATTGAAATTCTTTTGCTGCGTGAAAAATAAATAATAACACTCGCTAGTTAACTCAATTGCTCCAAAACAATAGCCCTCATGAACGTATTTATCATTCAGAACTGTTGCCCATTCAGACATAGAAGCTGACACGTCTAAACCTTCCGAATCAAGACTTAGCAAAATTCCTGCATGTCGTACCTGTTGGAGACTATCAAAAGAATGAATAAAACTACTGAGTTCACTGTCAGCATCTCTCATAAAAACATAATCAAATCGCTCTAAAAGTAACATCAAAATCAGCCATAAGTTTTCTTTTTCAGATTCTCCAACTCGATCTAAAAAATTATCAAAAGCTTTAGGCGTGAGTATGTGCTCCATAGACTCAAGAATTTGATTCGGATCATTTGAAAAAACAACATCTCGTAATTGAAGAAATATTTCCCTATTTCCATCAGACAATAAATCTGCCACTTCAAATATATCCTGCAATTGCTCTTCTGTCAGCATCCGCTCTCCTTTTCATAGATAATGTTTACTAATGTACTAAAATGATTATTGACATCATTGATCATATCCCTCTTACAATGCTGGATCATTAAGAGATGATTGGACATGTCATACTGCAATATTGACCCGTTATAAAAATAGAAGTGAGTAACTACACCTGAGGTAGTTACCCAGCAACTATTCATTATAAATGTACACCTTTTTCAATAAGTGCTTCAAATTCATTCAAACGTGCTTCAAAAACTTTGAAAGCGTCATTCAAATAATCTTCTTTCGTCATATCTACACCGGCTTTGGCAATAACATTGAGTGGATAATCTGAATCACCTGCCCGAAGATAGTTCAGATACTGTTCCCTATCTTCTTGATTACCATTCACAATTTTATTGGCTAGAGCAGATGCTGCAGCAAAACCAGTGGCATACTGATAAACGTAGAAATTGTAATAAAAGTGCGGAATTCGTGCCCATTCGTATTGAATATGTGGATTCTCTTCTGCTGACAAGCCATAGTATTTCTCGTTTAACTCCGCATACAGATGATTTAGAAACTCAGCTGTCAAAACTTGACCTTCCTGATCTGCTTGATAGATAGCTTGCTCAAATTCTGCAAACTGAGTTTGACGATAAACAGTTGCTCTGAAACCATCTAAATAATGATTTAAAATAGCAAAACGTGTCTTGTCATCTTCTACTTCTGATAATAATTTTTCAGTCAAAAGGTTTTCATTGGTTGTTGAGGCAATTTCCGCCAAGAAAATAGAGTAATGCCCATAGACATAGGGCTGGTTCTTACGAGTAAGCATTGAATGCAATGAATGGCCTGTCTCATGGATAAGCGTATACATATTATCCAATGTATCTTGCCAGTTAAGTAACATAAACGCATTCGTGTCATAAGCACCACCTGAATAAGCACCTGAACGTTTTCCTTCATTAACCTGAACATCAATCCAACGATTTTCAAAAGCTTCTTTGACAATATCAGAATACTCTTCCCCCAAAATCGTCAACGTTTCTGAACAAGTTTTTAAAGCTTCATCGTAGGTAACTTTGGTCTCTGTATCAGATAACGGAGTATATATATCATACATTCTCAGATCTTCAATGCCCAATAACTTCTTGCGTACATTGATGTAGCGATGTAGAAGAGGTAAATGTTTATTGACAGCTGCTATAAGCGCATCATAGACAGATTCAGGAATAAAATTCTTAGAAAGAGCTGCATGGCGTGCAGAATGATATTTACGCAAACGAGCATTTAGATTATTAACCTTAACATTCGATTGAAGAGTTTGTGCATAGGTATGCTGAAATTGCTCATATGTCTCGTATAGCGTTTCATAAGCTTCTTGACGAACATCACGATGTTTCGACTCCATAAACGTGATGTAGTTTCCATGCGACAAGGGAACGAGTTGCCCATTTTCATCTGCAATTTCAGGAAAGCGCAAGCTAGCATTATCTAAAATCGAAAACGTTTTTGACGGTGCTTCAAAAATCTCACTCGTTGCTGCTAAAACTTCTTCTACTTCTTGAGATAAGATATGTTTCTTACCTGCCATTAATTTTTCAAACTGATGGTCGTATTGCTCTAAAGCAGGCTCCTCAGATTTAAATTGTGTTAATTGCTCTTCTGTAATCTGTAAAAAATCAGGCTCATAGAATGAGAATACTTGTGAAAATAAGGAGTACAAACTAATCGCTTTAGCTTGAAATTCCTGATATTTAGCTTCACGTGTATCTTGATCATTTTTCATAGAAGCATAGACATAAAGTTTTTCAATACGACGCATCAACTCTAACTGTGTCTGGCTAATCTCTAAGAAACTCTTCGCAGAATCCAATAAATGACCTGCATAATCACGCGCCTTTTCCGTTTCAGCTTGGAGAGTTTTCAACTCCATTTCCCAAGCTTCATCTGTTGGGAAAACTGTTGATAAATCCCACTGGTATTTTTCTTCAATTTCGTGACGTTGTTTAGACATAATAAATCCTCCGTGACTTTCATTTTAACATAAAAAAGCCCTACTTTCCATCAAAAAGCAAAGGCTTACATTTTTAAAACTTATATTTCTTAGGTGGATACAAAATTTGCATGGATCGATTCCGTTGGCGAGAATAAAATATATCAAAAGAACTATAAACCTCTTCCAACCCTTGAGATAGTTGAACAAATCCAATAGAAGAACGTGGTAATCGTATTTGAGGATACCAGTCTGTAGCCGTTTTATTCAGCAAATTCTCTCCTTTCGTATAGGCTTCTGCTTGTAATGATAACCATTTAGGTGAGCGATAATAAAGTTGTTGCGCAATATAGCGAGAAATCGTGTTATCCATTTTGCACTTTAGACTAAAAACTGGCTGTTGTTTAAATGGTAATCGTAGAATATCTAAGAAACTTCCTTGATGGAATGGAAATACTTTCGTTAAGCAATGAACTTTACCCCGTAAATCTTCATGGATAAGATAGCGTAGCCTAAGTTCTTCCCCATCATCATCTAATTCCCACAGATGAAATCCCATATTAAGACTAAAATACAAAAATTGTTTGTGCAAGTTAGTTAATGTGTCCTTTAGCCATAAATCTTTCCCCAGTAGCCATCGAACATGATAACCTGCTTGTTGATAAGCTCTTGTTCGCTCTTGTAGGCGGGATATTGGCAGCGTTGAACATTGAACTTCCAAAGCCAATCGATTATTTACCATTAAATCTGCTATCTGTCTCAAATCTGGCAAATATTTTTCTAGTTCGACTTGTTCCTCACCACTCAACCAACTATAAAGTTTAGATTTCAAAGACAAGTGTTGTTTCGACTCATTTTCAGAAAAATAATGACAGTCTCTCAGATGAATGTGAGCAAAATGTGATCGCAGTACATTCCCCATTTTATAACGCACCGCTCCTCTACAACCCGGACAATAAAAAGTTCCTTGTGGTTTCGTATCTTCTAAAAGATTGAACAACTGTCCATGTTCATTCATAGCAACTAGCATAGTCCCTCCTTACTATACTAATTCGCAAAAAACGCCCAGCAAAGCTGTGCGTTTGTGTATTTTTTCTTATTCCTATCCAATTTGACTACCATTTGGCACAGACGAATCCACTGTTAGCAGTGTCAAATTGCCATCATGCTCTGCTGAAAGAATCATCCCTTGACTTAACAGTCCCATCATCTTACGTGGTTTTAGGTTCGCAATAATCTGGACTTTCTCACCAACTAATTCCTGTTCATTCGGATAGTACTGCGCAATACCTGACAGTATTTGGCGATCTTCACCATCACCGGCATCTAAACGGAATTGAAGCAACTTATCCGAACCTTCTACTTTTTTGACTTCTTTCACTTCAGCTACACGAATTTCTATTTTTTCAAAGTCATCAAACTTTATCGTAGCTTTCTCATTTTGTAGTGTTACAGCAGCAGGATCCCATTCGTTTTTTTCTTCTTCTGTTACATTCACAGAACTTTCTCCCATTTGAGTTTGGATATAAGCAATTTCTTCCTCCATATCTAAACGTGGAAAAACAGGGGTTCCTTTGGCGACTACCGTCAAACCAGTAGGAAGTGCTTCAAACTTCAAGTCTTCAAGTGAGGATACCTTGTCCATACCCAACTGCTCCATAATGGCATTTGAAGTCGTCATCATAAATGGTTGAATCAAATGAGCTACTACACGAAGACTGGCAGTCAAGTGAGACATCACAGCTGCTAATGTATCTCTATCTGCTTCATTTTTTGCCAATAGCCACGGAGCTGTTTCATCAATATACTTATTGGTACGAGAAATAAGATTCCAAACTTCCTCCAAAGCTTTTGGATAATTGACGCCATTCATATACGCATGGAACATTCTAATAGTTTCTGTTGCACAGAACTCTAAATCTGCATCAAACTTCGTTACATTCGCTACGAAAGTCGGTACTTTTCCATCGAAATATTTATTGATCATAGCAACTGTACGGTTAAGCAAATTCCCAAGATCATTAGCTAATTCATAATTGATACGTCCAACATAATCCTCAGGTGTAAAGGTTCCGTCCGATCCAACAGGAAGACTACGCATGAGGTAGTAACGAAGCGGATCCAAACCGTAACGTTCTTCCAACATCTCTGGATAAACGACATTTCCTTTAGATTTAGACATCTTACCGTCTTTCATAACAAACCAACCATGAGCAATTAAGCGGTTTGGCAACTTGATATCCAACATCATTAGCATAATCGGCCAGTAAATAGAGTGGAAACGAAGAATATCCTTACCTACCATATGGTAAACTGTACCGTTCCAGAACTGGTCATAGAGTGCATTTTCTTTCTGATCGTATCCCAAAGCTGTCATATAATTCAGCAAGGCATCAATCCAAACATACACCACATGCTTTGGGTTAGAAGGAACAGAGACACCCCAAGTAAATGACGTACGCGATACTGCTAAATCTTCCAAGCCTGGCTCAATGAAGTTTTTCATAATTTCATTGAGGCGACCGCTAGGCTGAATAAATTCTGGATGCGACTTGAAAAACTCGACCAATTGATCCTGATACTTGCTCAAACGAAGGAAATAAGATTCTTCTGACACCCACTGAACCTCATGTCCACTAGGAGCAATACCACCTATAACCGTACCAGCATCGTCTCTAAAAACTTCTGCTAATTGACTTTCTGTAAAAAATTCTTCATCAGATACAGAATACCAGCCAGAATACTCACCCAGATAAATGTCATCTTGTGCTAGTAACTTTTCAAAAACCCTAGCTACCACTTCTTCATGATAATCATCAGTCGTGCGAATAAATTTATCGTAAGAGATATTAAGACGCTTCCAGAGTTCTTTTACACCATCCGCCATATCGTCAACGTAAGCTTGTGGTGTTAAACCAGCCTCTTTTGCTTTTTGTTCTATTTTTTGTCCATGTTCATCTAGACCTGTCAAATAGAAAACATCATATCCCATTAAACGTTTATAACGTGCTAAAACATCACAGGCAATCGTAGTATAAGCTGAACCTATATGAAGTTTCCCCGAAGGATAATAAATCGGTGTTGTAATATAAAATGGTTGTTTCGTCATCTTTTTTCCTTTCAAAACAATCGGTATGTATCATTTTTTGAAGAAATGGAGTATTTTATTCTCCTTTCATTCAAAAAATTCTGTGTCTATAAGAAGTTATCTTTCCAAGATAAAAACGCATATATAATGCCTTATTTTATCACAATTATCAAAAAAATTCAAAGAGCTCTCCATTTCATCAAACAACACTAACTAAATTGTTTTGTAATTTCATCAATGCCATCAACCATAAAAAAAGAAAGTCAATAGACCTCCTTTTAATGTGCCAAACCAGACGACTCTCTAGAATAATAAATGCGTTGAGAATCCAATCCTGTACCAAGTAGTTCTGGAACAGTTACCATACTATATTTCTCAGCAGTTAAGTATTGTAGAACAGATTCTAAACTATCAACCGTCGGCTGATGAATATCATGCATAAGAATGATACTTCCCGGACACACATGAGCTTTAACTTCTTGGAAAATAGCTTGAGCATTCCGACTTTTCCAATCTTTAGAATCAACTGACCAATAAATAGATGGTAAGCCCATTTGATCAATTACAGCCTGATTGACCGAACCATACGGAGGACGAACCATAGTTGAGGGAATTCTCGTCGCTGCCTCAATTGCTGCTTGAGTATCTTGAATCTCCTTTTTAACTTGCTCAATTGGAATTTTTACTAAATTAGGATGATTCCATGTATGATTGGCCACCACATGGCCCTCTGCTACCATTCGCTTTAGAATTGTTTCATTGCCAGCAATGGCTTTACCAACAACAAAGAATGTAGCTTTAACATTGTATTTTTTCAATAAATCTAAGACAACCGGTGTGGTAGCAGGATTGGGTCCGTCATCAAACGTTAATGCTACTTGACGTGAGGCTTTTTTATCCGCTTCTTTTTTGGCTATATATTGGTCATATCCCTGCTTATCTACATCTGCTAAATACTCACTATTGACGACTGGATATAAATCTGATATAGGGAGGGACAAGTTAGAAATGTTCGGAAAATCTTCAGGAAACTGCATAGTCATTTGGCTATCATTATAGCTAAATGATATGGAAGTCAAGTCTAAAGTAGCAAATTTTGTCATACTAGCTTCTATATCATCAGCTACAATTCCCTTAGCTGTTAGAGTATCTCTCAATCGTGACTCCATGATTTTACTTGCATCAGACAAATTTGTTAGAAAACTTCCTAGCGTAAATAACTGATTATCTTGTGTCAGCAATACACAGTCTGCGGAAATTTTTTCTTGTTCTTGAATTTTCAACTGATCCACTCGGTACTTTTCTGCTTGGATTTCTCGTGCTCTTATATTTTTAAAATTTGTACTTGTTTCTTTTGAGGAGACAAATAAAAGCGATTTGATTTGTCCAGATGGTTTGTTGTTTCCCACATATTTTTGGATATAAGAAAATATTCTTGCCTTAATAGCTTCAGGAACTTGTCCACTGTCATCCATTGGAAGAGTTGCAACAACATGGGTGCTACCGATATTCCCTTCTTGAACATTCCCCTTTTCACGAATCAGCACCGTTTTCTGTTTCTCTTCAATAAAATTTGCGACCTGTTTATCTTGAATAAGACCATAAAGCCAAAAGCTTAGTCCTACAACCATTCCAACCAGTAAAATATTTACAACAAACCAAAAAGCAATTTTTCTCATTCTATCATTCCTTATACAAATAAATCAATACATCAATATTAAATTATCTGGTAGCTGTTGTCAAGTTTGCACTTCAAATCACCTAACATCATTCCAATTATTTTAAACACCTCAATTGGAGCGAATCACTTCCACACGATAACCATCTGGGTCTGTAACGAAATAGTAACGACCCGGACTACCCGGTAAACCTTTGATATCAGTAGTCGGATATCCTAATTCTTTATGTTTCAGATGATCTCCTTCCAAATCATCTGAAGCCAAAGCCAGATGTGAAAAACCATCTCCCACAATATACGATCCATGGTCGTAATTATACGTTAGCTCAATTTCAAAGTCATCACCATCCAGTGCTAAATAAACTAAAGTAAATTTATGTTCTGGATAATCTTTCCGACGAGTTTCTTTAAAACCAAATGCTTCCTCATAAAATTTCTGAGAAGCTTCTAAATTCTCCACACGCAGACATGCATGTAGCATTTTTTTACTTGCCATTTTAAACTCCTTTATATATTCTACTTTCTCAATCAGTATAGCATAATTTTACCAAAATGGCTGATTTATTCCACACATGATGATACAAAAAATCTCGCCTGCAAACGCAGAGCGAGAATAAACTACCATACCTGCTCTTTTTACTTACCAAGGTAGTATTCTGAAACGATGTTCAATTTCTCATCCAATTCAAATACTAATGGTGGGAAGTTTGGAATTTCCACATCCATGATTTCGTCATCAGATAATTGTTTGATGTGTTTCACAAGTGCACGAATAGAGTTACCGTGTGCACCAACAAATACATTTTTGCCATCTTTCAAAGCAGGTGCAATCTTATCTTCCCAGAATGGAAGAGCACGTTCAAGGGTTACTTTCAAGTTTTCAGCATCTGGAATAACCGAATCATCAAGATGGGCATAGCGACGATCAGTATGAGCTGAATGCTCGTCATCTTTTGCCATATCAGGCGGCAATACATCATATGAACGACGCCAAATATGAACTTGCTCATCACCAAATTGTTCTGCTGCTTCTGCTTTATTCTTACCTGTCAATCCACCGTAATGACGCTCATTCAAACGCCATGATTTTTCAACGGGTACCCACAATTGATCTGCTGCTTCAAGAGCTAAATTTGTTGTCTTAATAGCACGTTTCAGTACAGATGTAAATGCAAGATCAAACTCAATACCTGCTTCTTTGATTAATTTACCAGCATCAATTGCTTGTTGTGTTCCTTTTTCTGACAAATCAACATCTGCCCAACCAGTGAACAAGTTTGCTTTATTCCATTCTGACTCACCGTGGCGAGCAAAAACTAATTTTACCATTATGGATTCTCCTTTTAATTTTGAGGTTTCCCTCTGATACTCTTATATTTTACACGAAAACAAAAAATAATGCTAGTCCTTCTATAATCTGTTTACGCTTTCATCTTGCTTTCTTTTAATTTCAGCCCACAGACCTAGTTGTTCTTATTAGAAAAAAGACAAAATAATGGTATAATAGTAAGGCTGAACTTGATTGAGCTTTATTTACACCATTAAGAATAACTATTATAAAAACAAGCAATACAGGAGAAATCATGAAAAAAGTAGCTATTGTATCTGCTTACCGATCAGCTATCGGTCGCTTCGGAGGTAGTCTTCAAGAAATTCCATTAGCAGATTTGGGGGCACAGGTACTCACCCAAGCCCTACATGAGAAAAATATACCTATTGACAGCATTGATGAAGTTATCTTCGGAAATGTTCTCTCCGCTGGACAAGGACAAAATATCGCTCGTCAAATCGCCATGCAAGCAGGTTTATTGCAAGAAACATCTGCTTATACGGTTAATAAAGTCTGTGGTTCTGGTTTAAAGTCTGTTTTACTTGCTGCTCAATCAATTATGCTAGGTGATAATCATGTCGTTGTTGCTGGTGGTATTGAAATCATGAGTCAAGCCCCCTACCTATCAAAGCACAATCGCTTTGGAAGTAAGTTAGGGCACCTCGAATTACAGGATTCTATGCTAACTGACGGATTGACTGATGCGTTTCATAACTATCACATGGGTATTACCGCCGAAAACGTTGCTAAACATTATCACGTCAGTCGCAAAGAACAAGATTCTTTTGCTCACGCCAGTCAGACAAAAGCTAATAGAGCCATTGAAGAGAATCGATTTACAGATGAAATTGTTCCCATTCATCTTCATACAAAAAAAGGGAAAATAGTTTTTGATCAAGATGAACATCCTCGTCTCACACCGCTTGAAAAATTAGCAACACTGCCACCTACTTTCAAAAAAGATGGTACAGTAACTGCCGCAAATGCTTCTGGTATCAACGATGGTTGTGCAGTTATCATACTCATGTCAGAAGAAAAAGCTCATCAACTCGGTATCCAACCTCTAGCTTACATAGAATCTTATGCTACTAGTGGTTTAGATCCAGCGTATATGGGACTAGGACCAATCGTCTCTAGCAAGAAAGCTCTTGAAAAATTAGGAAAAACTGTTGATGATATTGACCTATTTGAACTAAACGAAGCTTTTGCGGCCCAATCTATTCCTGTCATACAGGAACTAGCAATCCAACCTGAAAAGGTGAATGTCAACGGTGGTGCTATTGCTCTGGGACATCCCATAGGAGCCAGTGGTAGTCGCATTCTTGTCACCCTCATTCACGAACTTCACAAGCGAAACGGAAATCTAGGTCTCTGCTCCCTTTGTATCGGAGGAGGACAGGGAATTTCTCTCATTATTTCCAATGCACAACACGAAAAATAAATTATTTTTATAAAAGGACATTTTATGAACATAGGTATTGATAAAATCGGCTTTGCAGCACCTAATTATGTTTTAGATTTAGCTGATTTAGCCCAAGCCCGCTCTATTGATCCCAATAAATTTAAACTAGGCTTACTGCAATCAGAAATGGCAGTAAACCCAGTTACTCAAGATATTATTACTTTAGGTGCACAGGCAGCTGCATCTATTTTGACAGATGAAGACAAAGCTAGTATTGATATGATTATCGTAGGTACTGAATCTAGTCTGGATCAAAGCAAAGCTGCTGCCGTTACTATTCATAGCCTTCTAGGTATCCAACCTTTTGCGCGATCCATTGAAATGAAAGAAGCTTGTTACGGTGCAACCGCTGGTCTTAGTTTGGCTAAAAGCCATATCTCACAATTCCCAGATTCAAAAGTATTGGTGATTGCTAGTGATATTGCCAAATACGGCGTTGCTTCTGGAGGAGAGCCAACGCAAGGTGCTGGAGCTGTCGCCATGCTGGTTACCGCTAATCCGCGTATTATGGTACTCCATCATGATAATGTCTGTCAAACTCGTGATATCTATGATTTTTGGCGTCCAAATTATGAAAAATATCCACTCGTAGATGGAAAATTCTCCACTGAGCAATATACAGATTGTCTAACGACCACCTTTGAACACTATAAGAAAAAATCTGGAAAACGATTAGCTGATTTTGCAGCTCTCTGTCTCCATATCCCTTTCTCAAAACAAGGGCTCAAAGGACTACAAGCCATTGCTCAAGACGACGAAACACTTTCTCGTCTCACAGACCGTTTTCACGAAGCAATTGTTTATAATAAAATAGTCGGAAATATCTACACAGGATCTCTCTTCCTTTCATTCCTATCTCTCCTAGAAAATAGTAAAACATTGCAAGCAGATGATCAAATCCTCTTTTATAGCTATGGCAGTGGCGCTGTTTGTGAACTATTCAGTGGTCGGCTAGTAGAAGGATATTTCAAACAATTGGACACAAACCGATTAGATAAACTAAGACAACGCAAACGTATCAGTGTAGCGGAATACGAAAATATGTTTTTCCAAGAAATTGAACTAGACGAAACAGGCACTTCTTGTCGCTTACCAGAAGATGCTAGTCCGTACGCACTAATAAAAATAGAAGAATACCAACGTATATATAAAAAAAATTAGCCTATCCTGGCACCTTGGCACATCCAGGGTGCTTTTCATTCCTATAGAAAGGGAATCCTATGTCTTACTTTTCTGGCTTCTATAAAAAAACACGTGATGAACGCATCACTTTACTTCATAACTATCACCCACTCTCCCAAAATAGTCTAGATACTTTATTCAGTGACAAGAATTTACCTGAAAGTATTGCAGGTAAAATGACAGAAAATCACTTGGGAACTTTTGCTTTACCATTTTCAGTCGTTCCTGAACTAGTCGTTGACAAACAGACTTACATGATTCCAATGGTGACAGAAGAACCTTCTGTGGTAGCTGCCTGCTCTCTAGGAGCTAAAATTATCGCTAAATCAGGAGGTTTTTCAACAACCATCCATAATCGCCTTATGATTGGTCAAGTAGCCCTCTACAATATTTCAGATATGAAAAAAGCTAGTCAAACTATACTGACCGCTCAAGAGGAGTTAATAAAACTAGCTAATACTGCCCATCCGTCTATTGTCAAACGAGGAGGAGGAGCTAAAAAAGTAACCGTTGAAAATAAAGAAGAATTTCTCATTGTATATTTGCAGGTAGATGTTCAAGAAGCAATGGGGGCTAATATTTTAAATACGATGTTAGAAGCCATTAAAAAACGGTTAGAAGAGCTGACACAAGCTCAAGCATTAATGGGAATCTTATCCAACTATGCTACTGAATCATTGGTTTCAGCTCAATGTCGTATAGCAATTTCCAGTCTCTCTATTAACTCTACTATTGCGCATGATACCGCTGAAAAAATCTGTCTAGCTAGTCGATTAGCCCAGTTAGATCCTTATCGTGCTGCTACCCATAACAAAGGTATTTTCAATGGTATTGATGCAATTGTGGTTGCAACAGGAAATGATTGGCGAGCGATAGAAGCTGGTGCGCATGCTTATGCTAGCCGTGATGGACATTATCGTGGTCTGTCTACTTGGTATCTCGAAAACGATGAGTTGGTTGGTACCATCACTCTCCCCCTACCAATTGCAACAGTTGGTGGCTCTATTGGACTGAACCCAAAAGTACAAGCAGCTTTTGATATTTTAGGAAATACCACTGCAAAACAATTAGCTTCGATTGTTGCATCTGTCGGTCTATGCCAAAACTTTGCTGCCTTACGAGCTTTGGTCACAACGGGCATTCAACAAGGACATATGAAATTACAAATAAAATCCCTAGCACTTCTAGCTGGTGCTACAGAAACTGAAGTGGAAACTTTAATACCATTGCTCCAGCAAGAAAAGCATCACAATCTAGCAACAGCTCAGCAATTGCTGAAACAGATCAGAAATCAATCATCAACTATCTTATAAAAAACAGTTTTTAACTGTTTTTTATATGAACCTCTTGTCTGTTCTATACCATCTAAACTTCTTAGATATAGATATTTAAATTCGTAAATAAGCAATTTTCAATTAACTATTTAATTAGAAGTTCTATTTTACTATTATTGTAACAGAACTCTACTACATTAAATTAC
Source organism: Streptococcus suis (assembly GCA_029593505.1). Lineage (GTDB taxonomy): Bacteria > Bacillota > Bacilli > Lactobacillales > Streptococcaceae > Streptococcus > Streptococcus suis_AG. The sequence continues at coordinate 317,633 of JAKTNI010000001.1, read as the reverse complement.
TTAGCAACATTTTTTCCAAATGATGGAATTCTATCATATTTATTATAGAAAAAAACTCTGATTATATAATTGTTTATCAACAGTAAACCTATTTATTTTTATTCTGAATAAGATTCGAACTTGTATCCTAATTTTTTCAAAACTTACTTTTTTATGTCCTTTAGAACATAAATATTCAATAAACAATTTACTCACCAAAATTCAAGCTAGAAAAATCAGGATTTCTATAATTGAATAGCTTATTATATATTATGTTCTTTTCCATGTAAATGCTAAACTCCATATACTAAAACTGTATATTTTACTATTAAATTCTGTGTGTGAATAAACATTGACAGTGATGTCGAGAATATAAAAAAATAATTTTATATTGCAGCAAATACAAAGAACACCAGCCTTTCGACTGGTGTTTTCTAAGGTTATCTTCTTAAAAAGAATGAAAGAATTTATCGTATAATACAAGAAATACCCTCGCAGTTAGACTGAAAATATCCCCAATTATTATAATTTTTCTTTGATAGCATCTACAGCGCCTTCAACAGCATCCTTTGCATCCTCAGCCAATTCTTTACCTTTAGCAATTGTTTTTTCTACAAAACCTTTAGCTTGTGTTTCTGTATCACCAGCTAACTTACCAGCAGCTTCTGTAACACTGCCCTTCACTTGTTCAGCTTTCGCTTTTAAACTTTCTAATGACATAAAATGTCCTCCTGTTCTTGTTTTTTTTAGTATAACATTACTTTTGTTATTTAGCAAATAAAAAGCACCAGCCTTACAACCGGTATTTGCTAAGCATATTCATGAAAATTTTAAAAAGATTAATTATAATATATCAAATTACAGATGAGAAATATATCAGTCTATAGATGGAGATTTCTAGAGATACAGATGCTATTTTTATTTCCTCTATTTTCATATCTAGTTTATTATTCAATACTCCTAAAAATATGAAAATGCTAAAAACAATGCAAATTGTTTGTTCTATCTGGTTCAAAGTTCAGCTCAATTCAATACAAAAATAATAAAGCAAAATATTATCAATAAAGATCAATCTCAAAGATATTGATTCAATTCAAAACATATCTTTTTTACACAATTTTTGAATCATTTTATTTATACATTCCTTTTTAGAGAAGCAAACTGTATTTTAACATAAATAAATCAAAATCCCAACAATAAACTAAATGAATATGCCTACGATACTACATTATATCTATTTTCCTCTTCTCCTGCAGCCACATAGCAACGCTGACCAGAAGTTTTTCCGATATGAGCCCCAGATATAACCATTATTGATGTAGACTTCATCATAATAGAACTCATCACCGAATGTATAGGTTGCTACAACCTTACTATCTAATCCTGGCTTATCTCGTACATTCAAAATAGAAACTTTGACAATTATCTTTCCAGTCTCGTTTTTACTTTCCCCAAATTACCGCTATTGAATGAAGTTGGAGCTGGATTAGATGAATATGGTGGATAAAACTAACCAACAAGATTACTGATGTGTTGGCTAGAATATTGAGTTGGACCGCAAACCGATAAATTTCCAATTAGGTTTTGCTTGACGATTTGAATCGTATCATCATTGAAACCGATAATAACACCAGTATGTCCATTATTAATTCCATCATTTCACCAGTAATTCTTAACAAAAATTGTTACCGGTCTAGGACAAATAGATGTTGGCACATAATGAACTTCAAATCCATGCTACTTTGTTGATGTTATAAGGTCAATTGCATTACCTTACAAAAACTTATCAAAGAATTTACTACAAATCTAGACACTGATTGCCATACCAACCATCAAAATCAATACCTTAGTCGCGATCGGCAAGATCTTTCACAAAATTTATCGCATCATTGACTGTTGTCATTTGCATATCCCTTCCACGTATTATTCATTTGATGTACAACGCTCTCACTAAGTATTTTTTATTAATCAGCGTTATATTTTTCAAGTTCATTACGAACACAATTAAACACTATTGAATATTAACCAACTATGCTATCCTCATTATAATAAACAATTTACTCAACTACTTAAATTACACTTCGTGCTATGACTTCTGCACTATAGCCAGGAGTATATTCGAAACTATTTGGATAATCTCAACTGCTCCATAAGCCAAAAGATTGCAACAAGTCCATACTCAACCTAACTTTTTACTAGGCTCTAGACTTTGATATCACCAAAGACAATCTTGCTAGATGAATCAAACTTCCTAGAAATAAAAAATTGAAAGATTGAAAAAAGTGAATTTCACTCCCTTTTAAAAAATTATTCAAAGGATCCAAATACCTAACCTTCTAAATTTACTCTCTAAGTTTTTAAATTTAAATAGGTTCTATATTCTTTAAGTCTAACAATCATGATTTTAAACCAGATTCTTGGAGCTATATTGTACAGATACTTATCGTAAAGGCAAAAAGACATCATCAAAAACTCTTACATTCTACCGTGAAATGGAGTTCATGAATGAGCTAGAAAAGAATACCAACAAACATTATAGAGATATGGGCTACATCTTCACAACCAAAAACGGTGTTCCTATTCAGACCAACTCCTTCAATCTAGCCTTGAAGAAAGCAAATGATCGCCTTAAGAAACCAATTCAGAAAAATCTCACTAGCCACATCTTCCGCCACACCCTAGTCAGTCGACTTGCTGAAAATAATGTCCCGCTAAAAGCTATTATGGATCGTGTAGGACATGCAGACGCAAAAACTACAACTCAGATATACACTCATATCACAAAGAAAATGAAATCAAACGTAGCTGATATCATGGAAAACTACTGACGTCATGCCCCAATTTTGCCCCAAAACAAAGAAAAAAGCCTACTGTACAACGTATAAACGTTGATACAATAGGCTTTTTAGAGCTGAATTACTTAACAGCGTCTTTAAGTGCTTTACCAGCTTTAAATGCAGGTACTTTAGAAGCTGCAATTTTAATTTCTTTACCAGTTTGTGGGTTGCGACCTTTACGTGCTGCACGCTCGCGAACTTCAAAGTTACCAAAACCAATTAACTGAACTTTTTCACCAGCTGAAAGATATTCTGTAACAGCTGCAAATACTGCATCAACTGCTGCTGCTGAATCTTTTTTAGTTAATGAAGTTGCTTCTGCAACCTTTGCAATTAAATCTTGTTTATTAGCCATTGTGCTAAATCCTCCAATAATTTTCTGAGCTATCACTCACTACTTTAATCATACCGAATTTTAAGTATTTGGTCAAGTTTTTTCTGTCTTTTTCTCTACAATATTCAACAATTACTCAATCTCAAAGCAATACAACTTGTATATTATTGATTACTCATAGCGAATCAGAATAGCCCAAGCATCCTGTCCAGTATGAGTTTGAATGATCGAACCTGTTTCTAAAACAGAAATATCTTTTGAAACATAAGGTTGCAATTGTGCTTTCATCTCATTAGCAAAATCAGCTGATCCTGAGTAAGAAATACCAATCTCAGCTACATTTTTGCTCGCTAAACTCATAGCAAACTCCTGTAACCATTTTTTAAAAGTCTTATTTCCTCTCCCTTTGACAATCGGAGCAAGCTGATGATCCTTCATCTCCATAATGACACGAATATTAAGTAAACTGCTAAGCATACCTTGAACACGTCCAATGCGACCACCCTTAACTAGATTTTCTAAAGTGGATACACCGATATATAATTCCGTCTTTTCTTTAACTGTTTCGATAGCTGCAAGAATTTCTTCTTTACTTGCACCAGTTTGTGCCAAGCGAGCAGCTTCTACAACCTGAAATTTTTCTGCCTGATCCGTAAAGGTCGAATCTATCACAGTAACATCTGCACCAGATAAAGTCGCACCCTGACGTGCCGCTTCAACTGTTCCTGATAAAGAATGAGATAATAAAATAGCAATGATCTGACTACCATCTTTAGCCAATTCACTAAATGTTTCGGCAAATAGCCCTACAGGTGGCTGACTGGTTTTAGGTAAGTTTTTTGAATGTTGCATCAAATTCAAAAATTCGCCCTGTTTTAAGTCAGTATCTGAATAAACAACTCCATCCACCATAACCGATAGCGGAACTACTGTTATCCCTAGGTCTTCTATCAAATGTGTTTCTATGGTTGTACTGGAATCTGTAACGATCTTAATCTTTGCCATTTTTTCCCCTTCATTTTCTTCGATTTTACTTCTCATTATATCAAATTCTACTAAAAAAATAAATATTCTTAAACATAACAGATAGATGTTAACTTATCCTTTTTCCACCAATTCTTTCGCTTGAATACGGGCCGCTTCTGTAATCTTATCTCCTGCTAACATCTTGGCAATTTCTTCTATTCGCTCTTCTTTAGTCAATAAACGAACACGAGAAACGGTAGTATGTGCATCTGACACTTTCTCTATAAAGAATTGATAGTCTGCAATCGCAATCACCTGAGGTAAGTGAGAAATCGCTAAAACCTGCCCATATTGTCCAATTTTATAAATTTTTTGTGCAATTGCTTGTGCTACACGACCAGAAACCCCTGTATCCACTTCATCAAACACGATGGAAGTTTTACCTTCCTTTCTGGTAAAGGCAGATTTAATAGCCAACATCAACCGAGATAATTCACCACCAGAAGCCACCTTTACTAGCGGTTTAACTTCTTCTCCAGGATTGGCTGCAATATAAAATTCAACAGTTTCATTTCCTTGACGATTGAATTTTCCTTGTGTAAATCGTACCTGAAATCTCGCCTTCTCCATATAGAGATCCTGTAATTCTTGACGAATCGTATCTTCCAAAATAATTGCTAAATCATGACGAGACTTGCTTAACTGATTAGCCAAGTCAACCAGCGATTGTTCCAATTCTTTGAGCTGAGATTGTAAATCATCTCCGGATATATTATTCCCTGTTAAATGATTATATTCTTCGGTAATTTTTTCAAAATAATTTAGAACATCATCAACTGTTCCGCCATATTTTTTAGTCATAGTATTGAGCAAATCCAAACGATTATCAAGATAAGAGAGACGATGATGATCAAATTCCAACTCATCTACGACATCACTCAACTGTCTAGTGATGTCCTCTATAACATAGTAAACTTCTGTTAAACTGCTTGACAGCGATGCATACGTTGCATCAAATTCTTCTATACTCTGCAACTCTCCCATGGCTGAACGAATATTATTCAAACTAGAAACGTCATCATTATCTAACAGCAAGTAAGCTGTGCTAAGCGTATCAGCAATTCTTTTATGGTTTAGTAATTTTTCTCTCTCTTGATGTAATTTTTGTTCTTCACCGTACTGCAGTTCGGCAGCTTCTATCTCCGATAACTGATACTCTAGCATTTCAATACGAGCCTTATGCTCTTGCTCAGTTTTCTGCTTTTCCAATACGCGCTTACGCAAATCACGATACCTATCAAACACTGCATGGTAGCGCTCTTTTAGCTCCCAAAATGCCTCATCTCCAAAACTATCTAAGAGTTGAATATGGTGTTGCGACTTCATCAATTCTTCTTGGTCATGTTGACCATGAATATCAACCAAATGTTGTCCAATTTCTTTCAATACAGACAGATTAACCATCTGACCATTTACTCGACTGATAGAACGACCGTTTTGTAAGATTTCTCGACGGATAATCAACTCATCAGTCTGTTCAATTCCTTGCTCCTCTAAGATTTGAGATACCACTCTACTTTTTTCAACGGAAAACAGACCTTCAATTTCAGCTTTTAAAGCTCCATTACGAATAACATCGGTCGTTGCTCGCGCTCCCAACATCAAATTCATGGCATCAATAATAATTGATTTCCCTGCTCCCGTTTCACCAGATAAAATCGTCATTCCATGTTCAAAATTGAGCCTCACTTGCTCAATGATGGCAAAGTTTTTTATGGATATTTCTAGTAACATAGCTACCACCCTCTAATGGTCTGTTCAATTTTTGAGATACTCGTTTCATCTCTAAGAATGATTAAGACACTATCATCATCTGCTATGATTGAAAAGATATCTTCTTTAAATTGCTCCCAAATCTGACGTTTTACAACAGTTGAACTGCCGGGAACTAGGTGAAGATTCATCATTTTATCCATAATAGACAGTTCTAGAATATGGTGCGCTATCGTTTGAACTGCCTCACTTTTGGGCAATCCATAAATATACCCTTTATCCGCAGATGGAATTTTGATAATCCCTAACTCCTTAATATCGCGAGAAACTGTTGCTTGTGTTGCAGGAATTCCTATATTTTCTAAGCGTTCCACAATTTCTTCTTGAGTATCTATCGGAAAGCGTACAACTAGATCTTTTATGATTTCTAAGCGTTCTCGTTTATTCATCTTTTTTAAATTCCTCATGTGCTTGATGGACCACCGTTATAATCTTGTGTTTATCAACTTGGCTTGGCAGATCAGATTTTTCTAAATGAGCTAAAAATTCAATATTCCCTTGTCCTCCTTGAACTGGTGAAAATGTAAGATTTTTAACAGAAAACCCACTTTCTATAGCTATGGCTGTTACTTCTTCTAATACTCTAATATGCACTGCTCTATCTTTTACAATTCCATTTTTTCCGATTTGCTCTCTACCTGCCTCAAACTGTGGTTTCACCAATGCAACGACCTGACCATCTTTGGCTAATATTTTATGAAGGGAAGGAAAGATCAAACTGAGAGAGATGAAACTAACATCAATAGAGGCAAAACTTGGCTGACCATTAAAAAAGTCTGCTCTATCAGCATAGCGGAAATTATACTGTTCCATACTAATCACACGCTCATCCTGACGAAGTTTCCAAGCTAACTGATTTGTTCCGACATCAACGGCATAAACTTGACTAGCTCCAGATTGGAGCATAACATCTGTAAAACCTCCAGTAGAGGCACCTATATCGAGCGTTATTTGTCCTTCAACTGATATACCAAAAACATGTAAAGCTTTTTCTAGCTTTAGGCCACCACGACTCACATATTTCAATTTCTCACCTTTTAGTTTTAGCTCTGTGTTTTCATCAATTTTCTCACCAGGCTTATCATAGCGTTCACCATTTAGCACAGAAACAACCAATCCAGCCATGACACCACGTTTAGCTTGTTCCCGTGTTTCAAACAGACCTTGCTTAAAAGCTAGTACATCTACTCTTTCTTTAGTCACTGATTCGCAAACTTTCTATCATATTGTATAACTGCTCTCCATTAAAGGAATGCTTCTCTTCTAATTCTTTTATCATTGCTACCGCTTTATCAAGTGAGTCATTCAACACATATTTAGACTGTTCCAAACCCAATACATGAGGATATGTAGCTTTTTGAGATACGACATCCTTTTGAGGAGTTTTCCCCAATTCTTCAAATGTTGCTGTCACATCTAAAATATCATCTCGTACTTGAAAAGCGTGCCCAACTAACATCCCAACTTGCTCCAATATCTTGAGTACAGAATACGGTTGTTCTGTAATAATTCCTGCAGCATAAAATGGATAAGTCAACAGACGACCTGTCTTATTTTCATGAATTTTTACCAAGTCTAACAATGCTAACTCTTGGTGTTCTCCCTTCATATCCAGCATCTGTCCACCGACCATACCAAACGTACCTGAAGATAAAGAAAGGAGTTGAACCAACTCTATACTCACCTGACTTTGTAAATCAGCAGTAGCTAATAAACCAAACGCATCTAAAAATAAACTATCTCCTGCTAATATAGCTGTCGCCTCATCAAAACGCTTATGGTTAGTCAAACGACCACGACGATAATCATCATTATCCATAGCTGGAAGGTCATCGTGAATCAAACTCCCTGTATGAATCATCTCCAAAGCAGCAGCAATCTGATAATGCGCCACCGACAACTCTCTGCCAAACCCTTCTACTACCTGTAATAGCAATAAAGGTCTAATACGTTTTCCTCCCCCTTGAACTGAATAAAGAATCGCTTCAACCAACTCATCTGAAATAGATGGGCGATTTTCCTTGTAAAATTGAACAATAGCTTGATCAATCATTTCCAGTTGTATCATGGATGCATCTCCGTTTCACTACCATCTGCTTGCATGACTTTCACCAATGTTTTTTCCGCTTCTGTGAGCGTTTTTTGCAATTCTTTAGAGAGTATCATGCCTTTTTGAAACTCTGTCAGAGCTTCTTCTAATGCTACATCTCCTTGCTCCAATTTTGTTACAATTTCCTCTAATTCAGCTAAATTTTCTTCAAATGTTTTCACTTTTTTGGACATGTTTTACCTCCACATCTACTTGACCATCTTTCATCTGAATCGTCACATGTTCATTTCTATCAATTTTTTCAACACTGTCAATAACTTGATGATGTTGATGAATCATAGCATATCCACGCGCTATAATCCTACTGGTATCTAGCATGGCTAAGGCTTCTATTTGTTTGTCAGCTTGTGCCATTTTATTGTCATAAATATTTGCGATATTACTCTTTAACAAGCGCTTTTGTTGATAAACGTTTTCTTGATAATTACCAACTCGTTGCTGCAAGGGAATGCTCTGTAAACGCTGATTCAATAACACCCTTGTTTGCTGTTTCTGATGATATATTTCTTTCATACGAGTCTGAAATTGGCTAGTAAGACGGTCTAATTTTTGTAGATAACCGTCGTATAGCCTTTCTGGTTGACGAAATATTACCGACTGGCAAATCTTATCTAACTGGCTTCTACAAAATTTGATTCGGTTGCTCATCGCTTGATAGGCTCTATTTTCCTGCTGGCTCAACTGCCCCAATAGATCTGCTTTACTAATGGGAGTCGCTAATTCTGCTGCTGCAGTAGGAGTTGCTGCTCGTTTATCTGCTACAAAATCAGCAAGCGTGGTATCCGTCTCATGCCCCACGCTAGAAATAATAGGAACTCGCGACTCAAATATTGCACGTACAACGATTTCTTCATTAAAAGCCCATAAATCCTCTATGGACCCTCCGCCTCGTCCAACAATTAATACATCCAAATCTTCTCTAAGATTGGCTTTTTGAATATTGGCTGCAATTTCTTGTGCAGCGCCTTCGCCTTGAACCTTCGTTGGATAGAGAATAATATCCACTCCCGGAAAGCGACGGCTAACAGTTGTAATAATATCTTGGATAACAGCTCCACTTGGACTAGTAATAACACCTATTTTCCGAACAAAATGTGGTAAGGTTTGTTTGTGTTCTGGTTTAAATAAACCTTCTGTTGCCAAAGATCGTTTCAACTGTTCAAATTGAATGGCTAAAGCACCAATTCCATCTGGCTCAGCTTTTTCAATCACTATAGAATAGGAACCACTGGGCTCATACAGTTGAACACGACCAACAACATTAATCTTCATCCCCTCTTCTAACTCAAATCCCAGTTTTTTATAGATGCCAGACCACATTGTCGCTTGAATGACTGCTTGTTCATCCTTTAACGAAAAATATTGATGAGTAGGTCTCTTACGAAAATTGGATACCTGTCCTGTCAAATAGACTTTTTCTAGATACGGATCTCGATCAAATTTTAATTTCAAATATTTGGTTAGATGACTAACAGATAAATACTCAACCATGCCCACTCCTTCCATACTATCACTCACCCATTATACCAAATTTTATACAGTCATACCGAAATAAACGTCATGGATGACAAGAACTTTTATTTATTTTTTTCGTACTTTACTATATAATAAAAATAAATCGTAATAAAGGAGTTGGTTATGAAAATAGATGATTTACGAAAGAGTTCCAATATAGAAGATCGCAGAGGACAATCTAGCACTAGAAGCTCTTATTCAGGTCAATTCTCGGGAAGCAATCTCTTATTGGGATTACTCTTTTCTCGACTAGGATGGAAAGGGAAACTCATTGTCGTCGTATTATTATTTGCTTTTGGAGGCATGTCTAACCTAGGAGGTCTACTGTCTCCATCAACTACGAGCAATCCTTACCAATCTACTCAAGTAACGACTGCTGGAACCAATCTATCTGATGAAGATGCGAACTTCATGAGTAAGGTGTTAGCAAGTACTGAAGATTTTTGGACACAGGAATTTAAGAAAAATGGTCTTACTTACCATGCTCCAACATTAGTTTTTTATACTGATCAAGTAACAACTGGTTGCGGTACGGGATCATCTCAAGCTGGTCCGTTCTACTGTTCAGCGGATCAAAAAATCTATATCGATCTTTCTTTTTATCAAGAATTATCCAGTCGATACAAGGCATCCGGAGACTTTGCTATGGCTTATGTAATTGCTCATGAAGTCGGACATCATGTTCAAAATGAATTGGAAATTCTCGGAGCTTATCATAAAAAACGTGCGCAATTATCAGATAAAGAAGGCAACGCCCTTAACGTGCGGCTGGAGCTTCAAGCAGACTACTATGCAGGGGCTTGGGCAAAGTATGTTGATGGACAAGGCATCTTGGATGAAGGAGATATTGATGAAGCAATGACTGCTGCTCACGCTGTCGGTGATGATACCTTGCAACAAGAAGCTTATGGTCGAACGATTTCTGATAGTTTTACTCACGGAACATCCGAACAACGTAAACGATGGTTTAATCGTGGATATACTTATGGTGACTTAGTTCATGCAGACACATTCTCAATTGACAATCCATAGAGAAAAACAAGAAAACCACCAACTATGCTGGTGACTAACAAGGCATATAGCTTCCATTTACTACAAAGTAAGACAAGACCTTATTGAACTTTTCCGACACATCTGCAAGTATAAAGGTGTGGAGATAATTGTGGGACATATGATGTCAGACCATGTTCACATGCTTGTACTAATTTCCCCAAAACTTGCGATTTCTGATCTCATCGGATATCTAAAAAGGAAAAGTTAGCTTATGATTTTCGATAAACATGGCAATTTAAAATACAAATACGGAGATCGTAAGTTTTGTGCGAGGGGTTATTACGCCAGTACAGTTGGATTGAACGAGAAAACTGACATTCGTGATCAAGAGAAGGATGACATAGCACTTGATAAGTTGAGTGTCAAGAGTATGAAGAACTATTTTCAGATGGTAATTTTAGAACAAGATAAAAGTCCATTGTTACGAGCAAAAGTCAAGTAATAGAAGCATAACCTGAACGAAGTTCAGTGAACGTCTTTAGACGCCGCTGGAGACTAACGGCTTATAAACGGTTTACAAGCCACCCTTTTTTACGAGTGGTTTTGACTCAGAATTTACTCCTATCAACCAGCATGTGTACTTGAAAATAAAAACTGTATTAATTATTCATTTTTATTAAATTTATATAATTAAATCCGCTATCAGTTAAAATCTGACAGCGGATTTTTTCATAGTACTAAGTCAAAATATTTTTCAAAAAATTTGACCATATCTTTTCAAGTAGCATCAAAACATTTAACTAAATCTAATAAGTGTAGCTGATAAAAAAATATCTTAATTTCATAAATATTGCTATAAAATTGACTCTTTCCAATGTACTGTACAGTCTAACACTTGTTGTTTTTCTTCTTTGTTCGTTCCTTCAATCTGATCAATCAACATCTTGGTAGCTTGCACCCCTTCTTCAAAGGCTGGCTGTACAATAGTTGTAACTGTGGGTGATGAAAAGTTGGTCCATTCCGTATTGTCAAAACCAAGTATGCCAACTTGCGGAATTGGAAACTCCAACTCTTTCATCGCATTAAAAACAAGTGGCAAGGCCCAACAGTTTGGCACAAAAACCAATGTTTTTTCATTGATATCAACCGAAGAGGTTAAAAAAGTTTTTATTTCTTCTATATCGGATCCCTCATCTGAAATAATAAGATCTGTATAGGTCTGATTTGCATCCGATAATGCATCAATAAAACCTGTTGCACGTTCAATTCGTGTACTAAGACGACTAGTATCTGCGGTAATGAGTATAAAGTTTTTATATCCTTTTTGAATACAAACCTGTGTTGTATCATAGACTGCATCATAATTATTCGTCTTAATCCAGCTCGTTCGATGCTCATACAATTGACTGTCAAAAAAAACCATATGCTTCTTTTTTTCTTCAATAATTCGTGAGTATTTTCTGAAATTTGCGGTTGGTTGAATAATAAAACCATCTACTCCTAACATAAGCATACTTTCGATATATCTATCTTCACTATCTTGTTCATAATTACTGTTACCAATAATGACCTGATAGCCTTTTTTGTGAGCGGTATTCTCAATTCCTTTGACAATCTGGTTTGAAAAAGCATTGGTAATATCACCAATCAAAACACCTAATAGCTTTGTATTTTTAGAATTTAAACTTCTAGCAACAACACTGGGTTTATAATTTGTTTCCTGAATAACACGTTTAATACGTTCTCTTGTCTCTTTGGACATTTTTTCATACTTACCATTCAAATAAAAAGAAACAGTAGTTTTTGACGTCTGAGCAAGTTCTGCAATATCTTTGATCGTCAACTTCTCGGACATTTAGTAACACCTCCTTTGCTTATATAAGTATATCATGTATTGGATTATAATTCACCATAAATAGATGATTCAAACAAGATAAGGGAGAGGAATAATCTTCTCCCTTTTCTATCTATATTAAATAAGAATATTTCTTATGTTTCTATAGTGTACAACAATTCAACTAAACCTAAATACAGCAACTATTTCTAATGCAATCACCATTTGATTGTATAAAGTCATGGATAAAGTAACATTCTATCATGTCACTTTTCTTAAGACAATGGTCTTAACACAATTTCCTGCTATTCCAAAAGTATAAATAGATACCATACAGCAAGAAATGTTTAGCTAAAACTACTGATATTAGTATTTAGAATTAAAATAGTTTCGCAATACAGCTATTCCTTGATATAGTAATCGAGGTTGAAATTTTTGACATAATCCGATTACCCTTGATACTCGTTTCTGAATTTGATGTTGTAACGCTATTATCTTCTTAGTTAATATTTGGAATTGATGGCGTATCGCTACTACTTTCTTTTTCAGTAACTTAATTATAGCACTGCCGCTTTCTGGCTTAGTAGTTGGAGAAGAAACATCTCCTGGTGTAACTGTCTCACTTCCTGTTGTTCCTTCCTGACCACCTGGTTTTACTACTTTCTCTACTTTCCAAATGACAGATGGATAAGCAGCCGTTGGTTCAACTTCTCTTACCACAGTTGCCAATTCTGGATTGGTAGTCATTTCTTGTTCAATCGTTCTTGTTTCAGGGTTATAGAAGGAAATAAGGTAACCATTTTTCTCTTCTTGAATAGTATACACACCCGCATTCGTAAGCGTAATGACATCATTTAGAGCATAGGCATCATTCGTATATTTCACAATTCCCCAAACAGCTTGCTCTGCATCATATACAACTTGTACATCACGATCTTGTTTCAATATTTTCACTGTAGCGGCAACACGTGCTACTTCTTCCAATGATTTATTTGGTACCATCACATACGCATAATTACTAGAAGCTTGTGGATGATCGTGCCACAATGTGACGAATTGATTGGTTACTTCCGCTTTTGGTTGATTGTAATTGATATCACTCCATTTTCCTGTACGACTTTCCACTGCGGCATGGGTTGACAAATCGTTCAAGAATACATAACCTATAGCTTGATTCGCTTTTCCATTGGTTATATAGAAAGATTTAGTATTATCTGTAATTACTTCTTTCGTTAAATCAACTAATTTTCCGTTGATATAATAACTGTATTGTTCATTTTCCAACAGTTTTCGGTTTTCAATAGTTGTGTGCGCTCCTGCTTCTGAGCGGTATTGAACATCTGTACCTAAAAAGACAACTTTGTCTCCTAACACAATCCACGCTTTACGTGCTGTCAGAGAATTATCCCAGTTATTAAAATCCATTGCTACTGTGGCAAGACGATTTCCCAATTGTGTCGCACCAACAAAAGCACTTTTAAGCGTAACTTCTCCGCTACCATCTTGACGTTCATCTTTTGTCACAGTTGTTCCAGGTAAACGATATGGATCAACTGTTGGCCAGTAATTACCACTATAGTGAGCAAGATCTCCATTATAGAGATAGACCATACCATCTGCTGTATACCAACCTTTTCGGTTTTCATTATTCATATCTTCATAGTTTTGTGTACGTGAAGAATACATGGATAAAGCTAAGGTAAAACCATCTGTAGCATTACCATATACAAATTTATCCATATTGTTAAATGCAGCAATATAGTCTTTAGCTACTTCAGGAACGATTGTATCATCTGCTAACAAACTATTCACTAAGGCAATGTCTTTGTATGATTTTAGAGCACGATAGTGGTCATAGAATGTATCGGAAACGAGGTGCGCTTTAACAAAAGATAATAATTTCTGTTTTTGTACAGGCTCAGCAGATTCAGCAATGCGCACGAGTGAACGTAAAACTTCCATAGCCTGAACGTGTGATTCACCACTGGCACGACTAATTGAACGTCCTCTAGTCATATCCATCAACTCACCGCGAACTAGAATCGGCATATACGCTTTTTCAATCCATTCATATAAAATGGCTGTTTGCTCTTCTTTCAATGCAAATTCTGTTCCATGAATAACTGGTAGCAGTTGTGAGAACCCCTCTATCAATACATTACCATAAGCACCAGTGTAAGCAACATTTCCATGATCAATAAAGGAACCATCCTTATAGAAACCTTCTCCCTTATCAACAAATGACATAACGGTTGTTAGTCCATGCACTCCAGAAGCTACTCTTTCTGCACTTTCAATCAATGCTCCCTCAAGAATACTTACCTTACTGAGATCAGTCTGATTGCCACCAACAGCTGGTACTGGAGTTGGAGTTGTCATACGAATCATGGTTGGATCAGGAACAAATTTTGAAATTGGTTTTGTATATTTATTGATTTCTTCCTGTGAGAAATATTTATGCATATAAATCAAAATATCAACGACTGCACGAGGTGTGCCAATCTCATAATCCCACCAGTTACCATCTATTTCTTTAGTCTCATTATAGACATTCGTATAAAGCCAATCCATACCTGTTCTAACCAAATCAATCATGTCTCTATCTTGAAAATATTTAGAATCAGGGTTTTCAATTACTTGAGCTATCTGTTGAAGACGACGGTAGACAGTTGTCAAATGACTAGAACGACTAAAATCAATATCACTAAAGATTGTTTTTGTACTTGGAGTTGGATCTATCCATTTTTCCAACGAGGAAGCAATGCCATTTTCTAAGCCATTTAGAAATTGCTTCATACTTATATCATCAGTTTTATAATGTTTATTAGCTAAAGAAATTTCTTCCCAATTATCTCGCAATCTATCAAATACAGTTGCTTGGTGATCTACAATGACAAGCTCAAAACTAGAAACTTTATTATCTTTCTCATAAACATCTACTGTAGTAGTCCCAGCAGCTACCGCAAAAATCAAGCCTTTTTCCAAACGAGCAACTTCTTGATTATGGATCGTGTAGGTTAAATCAGGACGAGCTGGAAGATACACTTTATTAGTGGCAAAAGTCACAGTTTCTTGCTCTATAGCAGGCAATTCAGGAACGTATACTTCTTCAACAGGTTCTACATACTCTACCAAGGCTACATTATCTAACCACGCTTGCCCAATACTATTCTCAAAAAATAGTTCTATTTTCAATTTACGTGTCTCAGGAGACACTGTAATATCTTGAGTAATAGTCGCTGTACCGGTTCCATTTTTTAAAATGGTATACGTATATTCTTGTTTTACCAGATCTTTTCCATCTTCCGTCAGACTACGAAGACGAGCACGAACTCCACTTCCCTGTACATTTTTAGTTTCTATATCATAGCTAAATGTATATTTTTTACTTGGATCTACATCAATTGTTTGATGAAGAGCTACACGATAACGATCACTTGATGAAATAGATAAACGTCCATTCTCAATACTAACGGCACCAACTTCTTTGTTAGTCGTTGATGGCACCCATATTTCCCAATCAGAGGCTGCGTCGCTAGACCAATTTTCTTTTTGAGCTACTGTAGTAGCAAAATCACCATTTAAGACTAGGTTTGTCACCTCTTCCTTATCTTTTTGAGGTTCTTCAACAGGCTGTGTAACTGGATCTGGAGCAACAGGTGTATTATCAGGAACAACTACAGGTTCTACATATTCTTTTAATACTAAATTATCTATCCAAGCTTGCCCAATACTATTCTCGAAAAATAATTCTACCTTTAATTTACGTGTCTCAGAAGATACTGAAATATCTTGACTTACTGTTTCTGATACTGTACCATTTTTTAGAGTTGTATAGGTAAATTCTTGCGGTGTAAAATCTTTCCCTTCTGCAGTTAGACTACGAAGACGAGCACGAACTCCACTTCCTTTTAAATCCTTTGTTTCAACATCGTAACTAAATGTATATTTTTTACTTGGATCTATATCAATCGTTTGGTGAAGAGCGACACGATACGTATCTGTTGAAGAAATATGTAAACGTCCCTCATCTAGACTAACAGTTCCTGCTGTTTTATTAGTCGTTGATGGCACCCATACTTCCCAATCAGAAGCTGCTTCACTCGACCAATTTTCTGTTTGAGCAGTTGTAGCTGTAAAATCACCATTTGCAATCAGATTTTTTTCTTTCTCTTCGCTAGTGGTTGTATTCTCCAAAGATTGCGGAGCAGTATCGACTTCTGGAGTTTCTGATACCGAAACTGGTTCTCCTACTGTCTCTGTTTTAATTGCTTCTAGCTGTTCACTTGTTGTCTCAGTCGTTGCCTTTTCCTCCGATTGTACAACAACTGTCTCTTTTTCTACTTCTGAAGTAGCCTCTGAATTGTTTGAAGTCTTATCAACTGGATCTGCAACCACAGTTTCATTAGGTGTTGATTCCACATTTGGTAATTGTTCAGCAGAAACGGCTGTTCCCCATAGTGACAAAGCAACAATAGTGGAACACACACCAATCTTATACTTACGGATACTATAATGTTCTCTTTTTTGTTGATTGAATGATTTCATTTTCTTTCCTTTCAGTGTTTAAATGCAATTACTTCTAACACATAAACTTGTTTGCGCTTTCATTCTGTAGAATAAATAAGAACTACTTTTTAAAAAGTAGTTCTTTTGCTTTTCCCATAATAGACTCTTTTTCAACGTAAACATGAACGTCTTGAGCAATCTGTAATTCTACAACATTATCTTTGATGGCTTTAATTTTTCCATGAAAACCAGAGAATAATACAACCTCATCTCCAGCTTGGATAGCCTCTAAGTAGCGTTGGCGCTTTTCAAACTGTTCCGCCAGTTCTTTTTGTTGACGTCTACGATTCACAAAGGTAGTTATTGTAGGAAGTATGGATGTTAAAGCTACTAGAACAATAAGTATAATATATAAAGTTTTTTCTTCCATAGCTTCTTACGCAAGGATACCTAGCCAGCTACCAAGAATACCAAGAATAACTGTCAAGATAACCAATTTATAAGTAGTCCATTTCTTGTTTTTGATGAGATAGTATACCAACAATGTAAACAATGCTGGAAGAAGAGCAGGAGCGATTTTATCCAACATACCTTGGATTGTTACAATCTTTTGATCTGCACCTTCTGTTACTTCATCTGCAGCAAATGTGATTGGCACACTCATTTTTACAAATGTTACTGCTAAACCAGAGATAACAGTTACACCAATGATGTTTGCAACTTTAGAAATAGTTGCCATTTGGTCGCTCAATTTATCAATAACGCTTGTACCAAATTTGTAACCATACATACCAGTCAACAATTTGATTGAAGTAAGAATAATGTTAATTCCCAAGAAGAACAAGATTGGACCCATAATCAAACCTTGACCAGCCAAAGATGCTGCAATGGTAGACAAGAGTGGTGCTAGTACAAATTGTGAAAGTGAGTCACCGATACCTGCCAATGGACCCATCAAGGCCATTTTGATACCACGGATTTCTTCTTCTGGAAGATCATTTTCCATCATAACCAAGTGAAGACTTGTAATGAATGGAAGGAAGTGAGGGTTTGTGTTATAGAATTCACAGTTTTCCTCCAAAGCTTTACAAAGAGCTTCTTTATCATCACCAAAGTGTTTTTGGAAAGCAGGATACATAACATTAGCGTATCCAGTACCTTGATAGTTGCTATAGTTGAAGCCATTTTGTAGGAAAAATGCTCGTAGAGATGTATTTAAGTAATCTTTTTTTGTTAGTTTAGATCCAGTCATCGTGTGCTTCCTCCTGTCTTGCTGGTCCAGCTGTTCCTGCTGCTGGTTTATTAAAGAATTCTTTAAGAGCAAAGATGCTACCTACAATAGCGATACCAATAACTGGAAGTTGAAGGTAAGCCGCACATACATAACCAAGAAGAACGTATGGAATCAATTCTTTCTTAGCCATAACAGATAGAATCATCGCAAAACCGATAGCTGGAAGCATTTTACCTGCAACGCTCAAGCCTGTCAAAAGAACTGGTGGGATTGCTTCTACCAGTTTCAATAGAGCATCCATAGAGAATGCACCCAAGAAACCAAGTGAAAAACCAATCACAATGAAAGTAAGAATTGTACCGTTTGTTGAACGTTTAAACTTATTCAACTGACCAGCACGAAGGTATTTAACAGCTAATCCTGGCGCACCTGCGTTAAGAGTGTACGCTGTTGTTTGCAAGAACTGAATACCTACTGCGATAGGTGTTGACAATGCAAGAGCTGCTTCTGGTGTAACTTTACCAGCACTAGTAATTGCCATCAATGTACCAAAGACACCCGGACCAATTGGGTTTGGTGGTACTGTACCACCGGCACCAACACCGAATCCCATGTAAGCTAATTCACTGATAGCTCCCATAGCAAGAGCGGTAGGAATATCTCCTAAAATAATTCCCACACCAAACGATAACACGATGCATCGGTTAGTGTAAATACCTAACAACATACCGCTGAAACAGAATGCTGTCCACAGACCAATTAGAACTGCTTGAAATAGACTAATAGTCATAGCAAATCTCCTTTTATTATTTTTTTTATTACCACAATTAAATATAATCTAAGACATTGACTTCAGCCGCACCATCGTTTCCAGAAGGTGTTGTCTTAGTATTGAAGCGAACATTATACACTTCGCTTAATTCCTTAACAGCTGCACGATCTTCAGGACCAAAGAAGATAGAACGTGTAACTTGAGTCTTACCTGGAGCATTGTGAATGTTACCAAGGTTCAATTCTGTAATAGGAACTCCACCTTTTACCAAAGTTAAGGCATCTGGCAAATCCTTTACAACTAAGAAAATTGTTTGAGCTGGATTTGCTTTATGAATCACATCAATCACTTTTTGAAGTGAGAAGAAACGCATTGCAACAGATTCAGGAATAACCGTCTTCATCAATGTTTGCTGAATGCTATCTTCACTTACCTTATCATTTGCAACAATAACTGTATTACATCCCAAAGACTTAGTCCATAACTGGCCTTGTCCGTGGATAAGACGCTCGTCAACACGAGCCATAACAATATTAGGTGTAGACATAATTTCCTCCGTTTTTATATTTGTGTATTACCAATACATTTTCCAATTTTTGTGGAAACGAATAAGCGCTTCCAAGAAGTAATAATCGCCCCAGATATTTCCTTCGTCAACTCCCTTACCAGAGTGCCATGAATAAACACCATGCTTCAAGAGAGGAGCTGCAGCATATACTTCTTTCGTCATATAATGATCGATTAAGCTACCGAGCAAAGCATGTGAGGCTTTACGGTAAACTTCCTTGTACTCATCTGTTTCTGGCATGTATTTCAGCATTTCATTGATACCACATACTGCTATCGCAGTAGATGATGAGTCACGTGATTGATTATCACCATCTGTAAAAATCAAATCCCAGAATGCTACCAAATCTTGAGGTGAACGATTTAAGAAGTAATTGGTTACCGCTTTAAAATTATGAAGCGTATCATCTGCTTCTTGAGAGTGTTGATTATAAGACTGATTAAGAGCCAATCCATAAATCAACCACGCTTGACCTCGCGCCCAAGACGAATCATCGCTATAACCTTGACGAGTTTTGCCATAGAGCGGCTCTCCTGTCTGACTATCAAAGAAGAATGTATGGAAAGCAGATGCATCATCACGGACTGCATTTAAAATTGTTTCTTGATAGTGATGATCTGCCATTTCTCGATACTTAGTATCGCCAGATTCATCACTTGCCCAATATAATATTGGAATGTTAATAAGGCAATCAACAATCAATCGATACGAATCTTGATGTCCAAGTTCTCCCCACGCCTGAATGAAGCCTCCTGGCTCAACATAACGCCCTGACAAATGTTCTGCTGCACGGAGACCTAAATCACGAGCATCCTTATCACCCGTTAACTTATAAGCAGCCACTACTGACGGACTGTATAAAAAACCAAGATCATGATGCGCTATATCTAATTTCTCATCCATACGGCGTTTATAGACTTCTATGTTTTTATATGCTAACTTAACATACTTGTCATCACCTGTATACTCATAAGCTAGCCAAAGCATCCCTGTCCAAAAACCATCGGTCCAATCAACATATTCAAATGTTTCATAAACATTATTTTTAGTTGCTGACCAAGGGAAACGTTCACCGAACTTAGCCATATTAGCATCAATAATAGCTAAACAATGTTCAATTGCTGCTTCGATTTTTTCTTTAGTTAAATCACCTTGTTTGAAGTAACGCTGAGCATTTTTTAATGGTTCAATTGTTTTTAATTTACCCATCGGTCCCTCCTTATCTCAATTAGATACCATCTTCAAAGGCATCGTCATCATTTGAGCTAGCTGAGAAGAGACTGATCGAATCAACCACACCCTCTTTTGCTACACTAACCAGTTTACTAACTAATGTTTCAAAATCATCTGTTAGACGAGAGAAACTTGCATCCAATAGCATTGCCAAGTTAAGACCAGATAGCACTGCAACCTGTTGTTCTGGTAGCTCTGCCACTAACTCAACACCTGTTTTAAATGGTGTTCCTCCTAACAAATCTGTCAGTACAATAACTTGACCTTGACCAACTACAGCTGTTGTCAATTTTTCTTTGAACTCACCAGCAGACATTCCCTCTACAAAATCAATTGCCTCAACGTTTTCAACATCGCCCGCAATCAATTTAAGAGAGCTCATGATACCGCTTGCAAAATTGCCGTGAGTAGCAACTACTAACTTAATCACTCCGTAACCTCCTTAACTGTACCGGTTTACTTACATTTTATATTGTAAACCAGTTTATTCCTTTTGTCAATAGATTTCTCAAAAAAATGTAAGCGTTTTTTATTTTCCTAGTTCTAACTGATTTGTTGCAAATAAATAATCATCAATAACTAGCTTCACATGTGCTTTCACCAACTCAACTGGATCGGCTGTTAGCTCTCCTGAACGCACTTTCCAGTATTCGATCGGCATAAATTGTGATAAAACTCCCGGTGCAATTCCTACTTGTCGTAAATTAGAGAATAGGGTATCTAACGCCTTCACCACTGCTTCTGTTTGGAAATAGTAACGTGAACGATCTGAAAAACTAAACTTACGCTGATAAGCCTGTTCTGCTTCTGTACCATGATAATGTTTGTTCCAATATTTTGGATTTTCTAACATAGCATCTTCTACTACTTGAATAAAGTTTGAAGAAGTAAGATCTGTACCGTCCAATTGCTCTCTTTCCATGTATGCCAAAGCAAATAAAGCTTCTCTAAATGCATAAGTCAAGCCTGGACCAACTTTTAGAATACCAATTCCATCTTCAATCAACTCCCGTAACTGTGCACGACATTGATAATCTGTAGAATGTCCTTCAAAAACTAGTGTAGGGTCTTTGGCAATCGCTTTAGACAATTCCGCAGCCAATTCACGTTTGTAATCTACACACCCTGAACCATTCTCTTCCAGACCCGGTTGCACAACAATACCAATCACATCTTCCCATAAGTGAGCCAAACCTTTTGCTTCAAAGGCATCATAAAACGCCTGTTTAGTCGCTTCAAAGTCTTCTACTTTTGTAATTTCAATCTGACTGCTAGCTGCTTGTGCTCCACCTGGAATGGGTACTTCACTACCAATAATATAAACTGGACGTACCGCTTCTGGATTTTCTACCATATATTCTTGATAAGCTCTCTCACATACTTCTAGCAACTCTGCTCCACGACGCGCTATAGTAGCATCTGACAGACGCTCATCAACTGAATCTGAAGCCAAACGCATGGATGTATCCAAATGAATTTTTGTAAAGCCTGCTTTAACATAAGCTTCTACCAATACCTTAGCTTCTTTCATAGCTGCTTCTTCATCTAAATGAGCAAAAGTCAATGGACCTAGGTGGTCACCTCCAAGAAAAATGCGTTCCTTAGGTAAACCAACTTTTTCAGCCAATCCTAACACAAAGTCCTTAAAGGCTTGTGGCGTCATACCTGTATAACCACCATATTGGTCAACTTGGTTAGCTGTTGACTCAATCAAAACAACAGAATCTGTCTCTTTTGCTCTTTCTAAAGTTGCTTCAATAACCAACTCACTGGCTGTACATGCTGAGTAAATACCTACAGCTTTTCCTTCTTTTTGTAAACGAACAATATCTTTCAGTTGATTCATTTTTTCACCTATATCTTCTTTACCGATTAACGTAACGCAACATAAGCTTTTGCTTTTTCACGAATTGTGTCAAAATCACCTTGGCTAGCTAATTTGTTAAACTCACCACCAACACCAAGAGCATCCGCACCAGCACCAAACCATGTTTGAACATTGGTCAAATTGACTCCTCCAGTAACCATGACAGAAACTTGAGGCATCGGTGCTTTAATAGCTGAGAGATAGCTTGGTTCGAATACACTACCAGGGAACAATTTAATCATCTCACAACCAGCTTCCAACGCTCTTGTAATTTCAGTCAGTGTCATGCATCCCGGAATATACGGAATTGTGTAAAGATTACATACTTTCGCTACTTCCTCATTAAATGACGGTGATACAACATAACGTGCACCTTCTAAAATTGCTTGACGAGCAGTATATGGATCTAATACCGTTCCTGCACCAATCAAAACAGTCTCATCATCTTTATAATCTTTAGATAATTCTTTAATGATTTGTCCTGCTTCTGGATTCGTAAACGCAACTTCAACTGCTGTAATACCGCCTTCTATACAAGCAATAGAGGCTTTTAAACCTTCTGTTTTATCTTCTCCACGAACAACAACAACTAAACCTTGTTCTTTTAATTGACGAATAACATCTGAACGACTCATGCTTTCTCCTTTATCGTACAATATCGCCCTTCCCTTTAAGAAGTGCGGCAACTTTCTCAGGAGACTGTGTCATAAAATCTCCCTCTACACTACACTTATACGTTCCACTCGCTACTGCAAAATCAACCACTTCTTGCATCTCAGCTCCTTGTAACAACTGATACAAAGCACCGGCTACAAAAGCGTCACCGCTACCTACTCGTTGTAAAACAGGAGTTTTTAAGGTCTGAGACCGAACCAATGTATCTGTTAGGGCATACGCATGATAAACATTATTGCCGTAATCATCGGTTTCCCTCAAAGTATGGAAAATAGCTTTCAATCCATAAACTTTCTTCAAAGTCTCCAACCTATCTTGAAGCGCTTCCAAAGTTGCGTTGTTACGATCAAATAATTCTAGATTATCTTCACTTGCCATAATAGGTTCAATCCCAAAGCAATAAGTTGCATAACGTGCAAACTCTGAAAAAAGATATTTAGCATCCTCTAAACCAATCATCTTAGAACGCCAGTTTAAATCAAATGAGATAGGAATAGAACGTTGTTGTGCTTCTGTCAAAATCGTTTTAAGCCAAGAACGTACCTCTTCACCTAGAGCAACGGTAATACCACTAAAATGGAGATGACCGACATCTCCAAATAGTTGATCCATATCTACTTGTTCGCCATCGAACTGAGTAATCGCTGTATGTGAACGATCGTAGTAGACTTGGGTTGCACGACAACCAAAGCCATCTTCCATATAATAAAGACCTACTCGTTCACCACAACGCTGAATAGAACTGGCATCAATTCCTCTTTCTTCTAAGAATGCTAAGAAACGGTCACCTACAGGGTTAGACGGCAAAGCCGTGAGAACTTTTGTTTTCAAACCAAAACCTTGTAAATTGCAAGCAATGTTAATTTCAGAGCCTCCAAAGTACATTCTATTCTCAACGGCATTCCCGATCTCATTCTTCTCAGTAGGAGTGATACGAATCAGTGGCTCTCCAATCAATAGTATTTTTTTCATAGCCACTCTCCCTCATCACTTATTTTTCTAAAACAGTACGTAAGTACGCTGCAATGTCATCATTTTGACAGTTTGCAAAGAAGTACTCTTGGAAATGTTCACCTGCAATCGCTTCTTTCAAGAAATCTTGATCAATCTCTTTCAAAATCGTCAACATATCTGTGTGTGTGATTTGTTTTATCTCATTCAAGATACGTGCATTGCGTTGTTCTGGAATAGCACGCTCTTTTGGATAACCACCACCCATTTTTTCTTCAAAAAGACGCTCAAACATGTAACGAAGATTTACCTCGCCACCCCAACCAAATCCTTTTGCATATGGAAGTGACAACGCATTTCCACCATTTACTTGAGAGAAAAGATAAGCATCTAATGGGTCAGCAGCCAAGCCACATACTACACCCGGGAAGCTATTGCAAGCAAGCATAGCCCCAACACCAGTTCCACAACCTGTGACAACAAAGTCAGCAGCACCAGAGTTAAGAAGAATCGCTGCTAGCAAACCGTTTTGTACGTATGTCAATTGGCTTTCACCTTCTTTACCATACATACCATAGTTAAACGCTTCAAAACCTTTTGCATCAGCTACCGTTTTCAAAGCATCAAAGATAATGCTGTTTTTAGCTGCTTGACTATTTTCATTGATTAAAGCAATTTTCATCTTTCGTTTGTCTCCTTTTTATCTATTGAAATTAGTCTCCTGATGGTTGCTTACCAATGTAAGCCAAGATACCACCATCTACATACAAGATATGACCATTTACAAAGTTACTTGCATCACTTGCCAAGAATACCGCTGGACCAGATAAGTCTTCTGCTTCACCCCAACGAGCTGCAGGTGTTTTTGCAATAATGAATTGATCAAATGGATGACGTGAACCGTCTGCTTGCAATTCGCGAAGTGGTGCAGTTTGAGGTGTTGCAATATAACCAGGACCAATACCATTACACTGAATATTTGCTTCACCGTACTCTGATGCAATATTTTTAGTGAGCATTTTCAATCCACCTTTTGCAGCAGCATAAGCCGCAACAGTTTCACGTCCAAGTTCACTCATCATTGAACAAATGTTAATGATTTTACCATGACCTTTTTTAATCATTGATGGGATAACTGCTTTTGAAACGATAAATGGTGCATTCAAATCAATATCAATTACCTTACGGAAATCTGCTGCACTCATTTCAGTCATTGGTACACGACGGATAATACCAGCATTGTTTACCAAGATATCAATCACGCCAACTTCTTCTTCAATTTGTTTAACCATAGCATTGATGCCATCCTCATCCGTTACATCACAGACGTAACCGTGAGCATCAATTCCGAGTTCTTTATACGCAGCAATACCCTTATCTACTAATTCTTGGGTAATATCATTAAAGACAATCGTTGCTCCTGCATCGGCGTAAGCGCTTGCAATTGCAAAACCAATACCGTAAGAAGCTCCTGTAATCAGTGCAATCTTGCCTTTTAGTGAGAAACTATCGATTGAAAATCGTTGTGTCATAGTTACTGTCTCCTTGTTTTTTATTTTTTTACAACTCCATTGTAATTTAGTAAACCGGTTTTGTCAATTGTTTTGCTGCATTTTTTATAAATAAATTTTTATAAACTTCTCAAAAATTATTTTTATAGGCAAATATACAAAAAATAACAAATGATTATTAACAATCACTTTCCACAAATTCCACAGCAAAAAGCCCTAAACCACTATACTAGGTTTAGAGCTTTTTATTTCTTCATATTGTTATTTTGTTGATTTACGTATCTTAATGCCGTGATTTAAAATCACTTCACGATTCTCCAACTCTTCCTTATGCATAATTTTAGTCAACATCCGCATCGCAATGGCACCAATATCATATAAAGGTTGGTTGATAGACGTTAAGTTTGGACGAGTAAATTGTGTAACAAGGGAGTCATCGCTCGTAATGATTTCAAAGTCTTCTGGTATTCGAAGTCCCTTATCACTAATGCCATTTAACAGACCTGCTGCAATCTCATCTTCAGCAACATAGGCTGCAGTAGCACCAGTATTTAAAAGACGTTCTGCAAGAGCATACCCTTCCTCATATCGGTACTTCGATTCAAATACAAGACCTTCATTAAATTCAATACCATTCTCTTTCAATCCTTTTTTATAGCCTGAAAGACGAACTTTACCATTGATATCATCTACTAGCGGACCTGATACAAAAGCAATCTTCTTATTGTTTTTTGCCAAAAGATTGATTGCATCTACACTGGCAGCCGCATAATCAATATTGACACTAGGCAATTGATGTTCTAGGTCTACTGTACCTGCCAAAACAATTGGCGTACGTGAACGAGAAAATTCTGCACGGATTTTATCTGTTAGATGATAACCCATGAAAATGATACCGTCTACTTGTTTAGAAAACAAGGTATTGACAACATTGATTTCTTTTTCGTCATTTTCATCGCTATTTGTAAGGACAATATTATATTTGTACATATCTGCAATATCATCAATTCCTTTTGCCAACGTTGCAAAATAAGCATTTGCAATATTTGGAATGACAACACCTACAGTTGTTGTTTTCTTGCTCGCTAAACCACGCGCCACAGCATTTGGACGATAGTCTAAGCGATCAATCACTTCTAATACTTTTTTACGAGTACTCTCTTTTACATTTTTATTTCCATTTACCACACGCGACACTGTCGCCATGGATACACCAGCTTCGCGGGCAACATCATAAATCGTCACCGTATCGTCAGTGTTCAACATACTTTATCTACTCTCCTTTTTCTAGTTTTATTTATGAAAATTACGCTTTCACTCACTAGTAGTCTATCACTTTTTGAAACCACTTTCAAGAGAAAACTAATATTTTTTAACGAATACTTGCAATTTTTCTCATTTTTTGAAACAATTAGTTATCATTCTTTATTTTATAGACACATATTTTACAACCTATAGAAAGGCTTCTACCATGTCAAAATTAACCCATGTCAAATCCTATCTCGAAAAACATAAGATAGATTTAGCCATTTTTTCAGATCCATCTAGTATTTACTATTTAACTGGTTATCATAACGATCCGCATGAGCGTCACATGATGCTGTTTGTCATGCCTGATCACGAGTCTCTACTTTTTCTACCAGCTCTTGATATGGAACGTGCTCGTCAAACCGTTAACTTTTCAGTCGCAGGCTATATGGATGCTGAAAATCCTTGGCAGGTTATTAAACAGCATCTACCACAAAAAACGTTTACAGCAATTGGAGCTGAGTTTGACAACTTAAATCTTACTCGTTATCACGGACTACAATCTATCTTTCATCAATCATTTTTAGATATTACTCCATTGATCAATACTATGAAAATGATTAAATCTCAAGACGAAATCGAGAAAATGCTGATTGCTGGTGAGTTTGCAGATAAAGCAATGCAAGTTGGTTTTAATGCTATTTCACTTAGTGTTACTGAAACAGATATTATTGCACAGATTGAATTTGAAATGAAAAAACAAGGCATTTCTAGAATGAGCTTTGATACAATGGTATTGACAGGAAATAATGCAGCTAATCCACACGGTATTCCTAGTACCAACAAAATTGAAAACAATGCCTTGCTCTTGTTCGATCTAGGTGTCGAGACCCTAGGTTATACTTCAGATATGACACGTACCGTTGCTATCGGAAAACCAGATCAATTTAAAAAGGACATCTACAACTTAACTCTGGAAGCACATATGGCGGCTCTTCGTATGATTAAACCAGGAGTAAAAGCTGAGGATATCGACCGAGCAGCTCGATCTGTTATTGAACAAGCAGGATATGGAGAGTACTTCAATCATCGTTTGGGACATGGATTAGGTATGAGTGTTCATGAATTTCCATCTATCATGGAGGGAAATGACCTGATTATTGAAGAAGGAATGTGCTTTTCTGTCGAACCCGGTATTTATATTCCTGGAAAAGTAGGAGTTCGTATTGAAGACTGTGGTTATGTGACCAAAAATGGCTTTGAAGTCTTCACAAAAACTCCAAAAGAGCTACTCTATTTCGAGGGCTAATGTTTCTCTGCAAATACAGCACCTCACTCCTTACCATACAAATATAATATAAACGAATAGTTTGCCTACTCTAATTGAGAGTGTGACAAACTATTCGTTTTTTAATCTTCTCTTGAAATAAAATCTATAAATTCATCCACAGTAGACATCTGTGTCGCCCAATTTGTCGTTAGACGAACGATAGTATGGTGGTCATCATATTTCTCCCACAAAGCAAACTCAACTTTCTGTGAGAACCTCTCCAATTCTTCCTGAGAAAGAATAACAAATACTTGATTAGCTACAGCTTCAAACAATAGACGATACCCTTGTTGTTTTAATGCTGCCTGCATTTTCATAGCTGCTTCTACTGCCTGCTTACCAATTGTCTCATACAGTTTATCTGTGAATAAAGTGTCAAATTGGATACCCAATAGTCTTCCTTTAGCTAAAAGACCACCATGTTGTTTGATAATCGTGAAAAAATTAGGAATTAAGCTTGGATTTGGAAGAACTACTGCCTCTCCAAAAAATGCTCCACATTTGGTACCACCAATATAAAATACATCACACAACTTTGCAATATCTGGTAAAGTCACATCATTTTCTTCACTAGCTAATGCATAAGCTAATCGAGCTCCGTCTAAAAACAACGGCAATTGGTATGCTCTACATACGTCCGAGAGAGCTTCTATTTCCTCCAAATGATACAAGGTGCCAAACTCTGTCGGTTGGGAAATATACACCATTCCCGGCTGGACCATATGTTGATGCGCAGCATCGTTATAGAAGTCAATAAGATACTGCTTTACCTGTTCTGCTGAAATTTTTCCCATCTGAGCTGGTAAAGTCAATACTTTATTGCCACCAAATTCAATCGCACCCGATTCATGCGTAGCAATATGCCCACTATCTGCTGCAATAACTCCTTGATAACTACGTAACAAGCCATTTATAACAGTTGCATTTGTCTGAGTACCACCCACTAAAAATTTAACTTCCGCCTGTGGACTTTGACAAGCTTGACGAATTTTTTCTTTTGCTGACTGACTATATGAATCCAAACCATACCCAACGGTTTGCTCCATATTGGTTTCGACCAATTTATCCAAAATAAGCGGATGTGCTCCTTCCATATAATCAGAAGCAAACGATAATTTTTCTGTCATACTATTCTCACTTTATATATTATTTCAATATCACATTACTAATATTTTTTCAAATAATCCTATTCTCAATAAACTATATTATATCAAAAAATTAGTTTACTATCTTGCTCTTTCCTTTTTAAATAACAAAATTATGGAGCCAATCCAAAAAACAAAGAATGGTATAATCATTAGAACAATAGAAAGCCAATTAGGAACCGTTAGTTCGTTTTGTTTCATATGTACATGCAAAACACCACTTGCAATCATAAGAATATAAGTTGGTAAAAGTATGTAGCGAACTAACTTTTCCTTTCGGAAATATAACAACACTAAGCTAAATAGACTTAGCAATATCGCCACTCCCCAACCAGTCAACATCAGATGAGGTTCTTTAGGAACTAGCCAAAAACGAAGACCTGCTATTATTAAAAAATCATTGGAAAACTAATGTATGTAACCCATATCTTAACTTTACTCGTCTGGTAAATCAAGCTCCGAATAATGAGTAAAGCTCCTACTGGCAATAGCAGACTAAGAATCACGTCACATAGCAAAGAAATCCAGTTAACCGAAATACTGCCAGTACTAGAAAATTCGGTGAGTAGTTGGATACCTGTAAAAATACTAAGCATCAAAAGACTCAAATAAGTCACTTCTGAAAAACCAATGGCTGGTAAATACGACAAGAGTTCATCTGCCATTTGCTTACTGTCTTTTCCAAGAAAATCCTCTGCTGATTGACCAGCTTTTTGAGCATCAAAGACATCTTGATAGATGGATAACAGTTGAGCCGTCACCTCCTCTTCTTTTCTATGAAAGATAGAAGCAACCATCATATAGCCATTCACACACCCCATGTATTCTTTGTTTTCTTTTGTCAATTGTTCTTCGATTGTTTCAATCTGCTTACGATATTGCATTTGTTTATTCATTTTAGTCTCCTTTCAATCGTTCTACTTTCACGACTAAATCATTCCACTGACACCAAAATTCCTTTAAGTAGGCATTCCCTCGATCCGTCAAATAAAAATACTTCCTATCAGGTCCATCTGGTGAAGGCTTGTGTCGCCCCACAATTAAACCATTCTTTTCTAACTTTTGTAGAAGAGGGTAAACTGTTCCTCCGACCATATTCTGAAAACCATTGCTCCGCAAGGTCTGCACCAGCTCGTAACCATAACTCTCTTGTTGAGCAATGATTTGTAAAACACATCCCTCTAAAACTCCCTTGAGCATTTGTGTATCTTTCATCTACTCCCCTTTCTCTCAAACAATTACTACACACTATTAAAGTTCAAACAACACTACTTTGTTTTACATACTAGTCTTGTATTTTTAGTATAGCATAAGCCAACTACCTTGTAAAGCATATTAGTAAACTTTAAAAAAGATTGGAAAAATATTTTTCCAATCACTTGAATATTATCAAGGCTCTATATCACAAAAATTTAAACCAAGAAAATATCTCTTAAAATAAACAATGCTAAAAATATATCATTCCATGTCATCTATCATCTCAAAATAGAAAAGGAAAGTTAGCAATTAGCCATCAAATAGGAACAACTATATAAAAAACTTGAGGTTTCCCTCAAGTTACATCAAAATAATCTTCTTATAGACACGCGTCGTTAGTAGATAAATCAGTAGATAGACAAGAAGATAACACACGCCAATACTACATGTTACGATAAACATTAGATATGCATTTACAACTCCCAATGCAAGCAAAATAGCCGATAACATCTTGTAGGAAAAACCAAGATGAATAAAAGCAAGTATAAGCGGTAAGAAAAAGACTGTCAACAACTGCTTGCGAATAGATTGTCTCGTTTGATCTTCATCTAAGCCAACCTTTGTCATGATAACAAAGCGACTTCTATCTTCAAATCCTTCTGAAATTTGCTTGAAGTAAATAACCAAGACAACTGCCATGAAAAAGATAAGAGATAACAGTAAGCCGATAAAAAAGAGCGACCCTGCCCAGCTAAAGAAAGTACGAGTAGCATAAGCTCTATAAGCTAGACTAATGACCGATAAACCATTCGGCATTAAGTTCTTATCCCATAGTTCACTTTCAAAGTTAGTGGCTAAAAATGATTCTTGTGCCTGCACTTGCTCCTCTTCCGTTAAATGACTTTCATAGCCCATATAGTACCTAGTCTCTATCTGTTCCTTAAAAATATCTAAGTTATCAACCACCAGTACAAGATATTGACTCAAAATAAAGGAAAAATGATCTGGTAAATGCCCCAGCGTGACATTTTGATTTAATACATGATTCACTATAAAATGCCGATCTGCAACTGTAACTTCTTGACCTTCGTGATACCGAACTCCTTTACTATAAATCGCTAACTGATGTTCAGTCAACTCTAATGTTTCCCCAGTCATTTTCTGGTAGGTATCTCGGTCAATAACATAGCCAACACCGATTTGATCAGAATAAGCTACGCTTGAATGCTCTGCATCTGTTAAAATATCAATCTTCTTATCGGTAACCTTTGAAAAATAAGCTCGTTGATACGTATAGGTTACTTTGCTCTCCACAGGAATCTGAGATTTTTCTAAAATCTGATCTCCCCATTCTTGAATTTGGAAATCAGAAATATCATCAATAGCTCCTACATCAATAGAAAAGTCATTAGGATTTTGATTGGCAATATAATCCTTACCACCAATATAAATATTTAAACCACCCAACAATGTGACTAAAAACATCGTTGACAAGATGGTAATAGTCGCAAGTCCGATAGCATTTTTTCGCATACGAAACATTAGATTAGAAACCGAGATAAAATTAGCCGGTTTATAGTAATAACGTTGCCACTTTTTCAACCAATTTAATAACGCAACTGTTCCTGAAGAAAAGAGTAAATAAGTTGCCACAATAACTAGTATAACAGCAACGAAGAAACGAAAGATTGCTTCCGTTGGCGAGGTAACAATTTGCGCAAGAGTATAGGCAATTCCAAGTAAAACAAGTCCGAAAATTGTTTGTAACCATAGCAGTACCCCATGTTTGTCCCCTCTCTTTTTACCTTGTACCAAACGAAGAGAATCAGTCATTCCAAGTTTACCCATATTGAATACAGTAACCAAGAAGAAAATCCCAAACAAATACAGAACGACCAAGAAAATCGTTTTGATTTGAAAAGTAGAATCAAGCACAACGGTCATCTGCATTATTTTTAATAATAAGGCATAAAAAAGTTTATCAAGTACTATTCCCAATAGCAAGCCTGAGGATACTGTAGCAAGTGTAAAAAATAGGTTTTCCCAAACATTCATGAGAAGTAAGTGTTTCTTTTCAAGTCCTAAAATACTATAAATCCCAAACTCCTTAGAACGCTGCTTCATGATAAAACCGTTAGCATAGAAAATCATAACACCAACAGCAAGAAGCACCACAACCATTCCAAAACCCAACACCTGCTTAACCCCATTAGCCCCCTTAACAAGACTCAAATCAGGATGAAATAATAAAGAAGTGAAAATATAGGTAATGGCTGTAGATAAAAACGTCATCATAGCATACGGATAGTACAAACGACGGTTTTTGAAGAGATTGGTCCTAGCCAATTGCATGGTCAATCCTAACATATCACTCACCTCTTTTCGCCATAACCGTTAAGGTATCGGAGATCAACTGATACATCTCCTGATTGGTTCGCTCTCCACGATAAATTTGGTGATATAAAATCCCATCTTTGATAAAGAGCACTCTCTTAGCTCGACTAGCTGCTGCTGTCGAATGCGTTACCATTAAAATCGTTTGTCCTTGTTGGTTGATTTCTTCAAAAATATCTAAAAGAGTAGCAGAAGATTTAGAATCCAAAGCTCCGGTTGGCTCATCTGCCAATAGAATTTCTGGACGAGTGATAATCGCACGCGCTACCGCTACTCGTTGTTGTTGTCCCCCAGAGATTTCATACGGCATCTTATCTTGCAAGATAGCAATCTCTAAGCTGTTAAGAGTTTGCAATAAACGTTTGTTCATCTCATCTATCGGATAGCGAGAAAGAACTAAGGGCAGTAAAACATTATCTTTGACAGACAAGGTATCCAATAAATTAAAGTCCTGAAAAACAAAACCAAGCTTCTCTCTCCGAAAGACCGAAGCTTCCTTGCTCTTAATAGACTGTGTATCTATACCATTGAGCAAGACCTTCCCTTGTGTCGGTTTATCTAAAGTCGCCAAAATATTGAGAAGAGTAGATTTTCCAGAACCAGACTCCCCCATAATAGCAACATATTCTCCATCTTCTACTGTAAAGTGAATATCTTTCAAGGCTTCTACTTGTCCAGCTTTGAAGCGAGAGGGATAAATTTTTTGAACATGTTGTACATCTAATAGTGACATGGCACCTTCTCCTTTTGCTTTTTTCTAATCTCATTCTACAGAAAAAATAACTGTTCTTCCATCGCTCTAGCTTTCATTTTAGTGACATTTTTGTAAGTTAATCCACTACCAAATCATCTTCTTTAATACCGATACGCACTTCCGTACCAATTCCAACTGTTGAAGTCAATTGTAAAGAATAACCCAATTCTGTCGCAATTTTCTTAGAAAGATATAAGCCCAGACCCGAGGATTTTTGAGTTCGACGTCCATTAAAACCTGAAAATCCTCTTTCAAATACCCTCTCTATATCACTTTCTGCAATGCCAATTCCAGTATCACGAATTACAATGTCATCTCCCTCTAAAAAGATCGAAATGGTACCTGCTTGACAATATTTCAAGGCATTAGACAATATCTGCTCTAGCAATAAACTCAACCAGCGTCTATCAGTCTTCACCCTACGACACACCATTCCCAACTCCAACTTTGTTCGATACTGAATAAAAAATAGTGAATATTTTTTAACCAGTTGCTTGATAACATCTTCCATCTCTACATTTTCGATTACTAAATCATCGTGAAAAGATTGTAGTCGAAGATAATTGAGAACAAGATTTGTATAATGCTCAATCTTAAATATCTCTGTTTCTAGCTGTGTCCGAAGGTCTGTGTCTGTCAATTCTTTCACTAACAATTGGCTAGCTGCTATTGGCATTTTCATCTGGTGAGCCCACAGTGTGTAATAATCATCGAGTTCAACCCGCTCCTCACGGTATGTTTCGGTCATCCTCTTTAACTGCCACTCCAAACTCTCCACTTTTTCTTGTAAATACAATTCCCCTACCGTACCATTAGAAATTGCCTTACTATCAAAAATGGTTCTAACACGAGTAAATTCTACTACAAAATCCCAAAAGAGAACAAAAAACCAGCAAAGACTCAACAACAGCAATGCGTAGATAAGCAAAGCTTGTTCAATATCAAATAAGGAAGAAAAACCAAACAAAAAAATACTAAAAATGACATAGGCTAGTATAAATAGGAAACGATGCCGTATCCAACAACCAAAGATGCGTATCAGATCAGTTCTCATCATCCTGCCATACCAATCCATACCCTACTCCTTTCTTAGTTGCAATCACATTCGGTAAATGTAACTCTGCCAACTTTTTACGTAAACGAGCCATATTAACAGACAAGGTATTATCATCCACGAAAATATCACTATTCCATAATTCCCTCATTAACTCCTCACGGCTCACTACTTCTCGTCCATGTTCAAATAATACACGTAAAATTTGAAATTCATTTTTTGTCAATTCCTGTACATGCTGCTCAAAATGAACTTGCATCGTTTTTAAATCGAGAGATATTCCTTCAAACCATAATAAGCTTTGCTCTCCAATAAAGTCGTACGTTCGTCTAAGTAACCCTTGAATCTTAGCCAATAATACCGTCATTTCAAATGGCTTGGTCACATAATCATCTGCTCCCATATTAATTGCCATCACAATATCCATAGGCTGATCATGTGAAGAAAGAAACATAATTGGAACACGTGATTCTTTTCTGATCTCTTGGCACCAATAATAACCATTAAAAAATGGTAGTCCTATATCCAATAAAATTAAATGAGGCTGAAACAGTCTTATCTGTTCTAAAATCTTCTGAAAATCTTGTATTTCTTCCACTTGATAACCCCAGTTTACTAGATTCTTGGCCACCAACTGACTAATCGTTCGATCATCTTCAATCACTAAAATCTTCTGCATGAATTTCCTCCATTCTCTCTACTACTCTTTTTCTATTATAGCCTATTTCATCATCTATTTAAGGAAAAAGCCGACAAATTTTCCTTACAAATTTGTCATTTTTACTAGGATTCGCTATAATAACAAAAAAGAAACAAGAGGGATACTATGCCAAATGTATTGCATTATATTAAAGACAATCAATATGATAGTTTTTACGATCATCCAATCAATGAATTGGACATTTTAGCCCTATCAGAATTATCCTACCTCCCATTTAATAACCTAGTACATAATTCCTTTACTGAAGCTGGTATTCGATTGGATCATTTGGCTCAACAATTTAAAGAAGCCTACAATGATGATTTTCCACCATTTTCTATGGTAACAAAAAATCGTCTCACACTATTATATCTATTAGCTGAGGCAAAACGGTTTAAGTATATTAAGGCATTTGCTTTTATTGATGACTACCAAGCAGAACAACAGAAACAGTTTGCTGCTATTAGTTTTCAAATCGATCGCCATACTTTTGTTACTTGTTTTCGGGGAACAGATGATACAATTATTGGATGGAAAGAAGATTTTCACATGACCTACATGGAGGAAATCCCTGCTCAACTTTCTGCTCACCAATATATCCTACAACTCGTGAACAATCGAAATGGGATACATTACATAGCTGGTCATTCAAAAGGAGGTAATTTAGCGCTCTATGCAGCCTGTCAAATAGATGCGAACCTGCAAGATCGCATCCACGCAGTCTATACATTTGATGCACCCGGTCTCCATAAAAAATACCTGGAAGGAGCTCCTTATCATGCAATAGAAGAGCGAGTCTATTCCATTATTCCTGAACATTCTATTGTTGGGATGATGCTCGAAACTCCTAACAATACTAAAGTGGTACATAGCAACACCTTTGGTTTTCTCCAACATATTAGCTTTTCATGGGAGATAGAAGAACGTCATTTTAAACTCGCTCCCTCCGTATCCGAAGATAGTCTGCAAATCGATCAAACTCTAAAAACGTGGACAGCCACCTTAACAGAACAAGAACTTGAAGAATTTTTCGATCTCTTATTTGGCATGTTTATAGAAACAGGCATCGAACGATTTAGTGATATTACTATTGATCCTTTGAAAAAGTTAAGAAAGATTGATTCACTCCGTAAAAAACTATCTCCAAAAGAAGCTGATATGATAGGAACCATCGTTCGTCTGCTATTTGATACACGCTTTCAAATCTGGCTAGATGGTCTCGAAAAAAGCCTCTCTATTTCCGAATTTCGACTACAAGAATGGTGGGATAATATATTTTCCTAAACGATTACAGATAAAAAAGACTAGCTTGATACTTTTAGCTAGTCTTTTATCTATTTATAGTTTTTCACTTGTTTCCAAGTCAGATTCGGATAAAACTTCAGAAACAGGTTCTGTGATAACTTCTGCAATATCAAGCTCAATATCCTCAGAAACAACTACTGCATCTTCAATATCTTCTGCATCTACAGTAACAGTAGGTGCTTTAACCGTTTTTGACTTAATGGCTTCTAGAATATCTGTTGTAGAGAAATTTTGTTCTGAAATTTTCTCTTTAATTTGTTCGATGGTTTCTATCGACTTTTCTTTACCTGTCTTCACCAACTCTTCAACTGTTAATTCTCCAGTTTCAAATTGCGTTTTAACTTCGTTAAATTTCTCCGTTGCTTGCTTGCTTAAATCCTGAGCTTTGTTAACAATATCTGAATTGAGTTGTTCAGGATTATCTTTGTAAGTCTTAGCCAAATCAACTACTTTTTCTTTTACAACCTTCCCTGTTTTTGTTGCTAAGAAAACAGCTGCTGCTGCACCACCTGCTGCTCCCAATAAAAGACTGGTCCATACACTAGATTTTTTTACCATTTTTTTCTCCTTTCTTTCCTAAAAATGATGAAATTGTTGACAAAGCAGAAAGAGCACCACCTGCTTTTACCGTACTTGCGCCAGCAGACTTGGCTTTTACGGTCAAATCACGCGCTGAAGCATTCAAGTCTGATACAGATGTTGAGAGATCTGCGACTGCAACAAATAAAGGATCCAATGTAGAAACTTTACCGTTCACATCCTCTACCAATACATTGGTCTTTGCTAATAGCTCGTTTGTTTGGTAAAGCGTCACATTAACATCACTCGTCAATACCTTAAGAGTTTGTTGAGCTTCTTCTGTCACTGTTCCCAACTTCTTCAACAACAAAACAATATAAACTGAAACTGCCACAATAGATAAGGCAATCATCAATACCGAAATTTCAATAATCATATCATCCTCCTTTTAAGATTGATAAAACGGAATCGAACGTTTTCTTCTTCCGATGAAAACAATAGCAAAACCGACTAAAATCAGTAAAGCAGACAACCACTGGGAAACACGAATCCCCAAGAACATCAAGCTATCGGTACGTAAGCCCTCAATCAGAAGACGACCACAACCATACCAAATAAGATAAAAGGCTGTTACTTCTCCACGTTTTAGTAGCTTGGGCTTTCTGCGTAAGATACAAATTACAATAAATCCTAATAAATTCCATAAGGATTCAAAGAGAAATGTTGGCTGGCGATAGGCTCCATCAATAAACATTTGATCTCGAATAAAACTTGGTAGAGAATCTAAATTAGGCACTGCATTTCCGTAAGCTTCTTGATTGAAAAAATTTCCCCAACGCCCTATTGCTTGTGCAATCAAAACAGGTGGTGCAGCAATATCTAGAAAATCAATCGTATTGATAAAGCGATATTGACTAAAGAAATACAGAACCACTGCACCTGTTATCAAGCCACCATATATAGCAATACCGCCATTCCAAATAGCAAAAATAGATAAAATATTATCCTTATATTCACTCCATGAGAAAATCACATAATACAGACGCGCACCAATGATAGATAGTGGAAAAGCTAATAGAATAAAGTCCAAAACATCATCTGATCGAATCTTCTTACGTGGAGCTTCTTTCATGGCTAAATGTACAGCCAGCATCAATCCCGCTAAGATACAAATCGCATACCAACGAATTTCCAAGGGGCCCAGTCGAATAGCAATCGGATCCATTACTCACCCTCTTCCTTATTGCGTTCAATCAAATTAGACAAACGCTCTTCAAAAATCTTCGTAGCATCAAATCCCATTTGTTTGGCACGATAATTCATTGCTGCTGCTTCAATCACGACAGAAATATTACGTCCTGTTTTGACAGGAATACGGATTTGAGGAATCGAAATACCTGCAAGCTCAATCGTGCTTCCAGAGTTTCCTAGACGATCAAACACCTTACCAGTATCATAATTTTCTAGATAGATAGCTAATTGAACCTCTGAAGAATCTTTTACCGCACTCGCACCATACAGGCTCATCACATCAATAATTCCTACACCACGAATTTCCAACAGGTGTCTCAAAATTTCTGCTGGTTCACCCCAAAGAGTTACATCATCCTTAGCATAAATATCCACTCGATCATCTGCAACTAAACGATGTCCACGCTTCACCAATTCAAGACCTGTCTCACTCTTACCAATACCAGAGTCTCCTTGAATGAGTACACCCATACCATAAATATCCATCAATACGCCATGAACACTGGTACGTTGCGCCAAACGACTATCCAAATAAGAGGATAACTCTCCTGACAATCTACTTGTAGCTGTCTTACTACGACAAATCGCAATTTTCTTTTCTTTAGCCGCTCTATACATTTCCTCTGGAATCTCTAGAGCTCTAGCAACAATGATAACAGGTGTTTCTGGCTGAAACATCTGTGACAATACCTGATAGCGATTATGAGCAGTCATAGACATGAGATACGACCATTCTTTCATCCCCATCAACTGAATACGCTCTGGAGCATAGTAGTCAAAATATCCTGTCATTTCCAAGCCCGGTCTTGTAATATCCGCAGTAGTAATCTCTTTTTGTAACAGCTCTTCAGTGCTATAAGCGCATTCGATTCGCAGATTTTCCACTAAATCTTTTACATAAACAGTCATCGGCTCCCTCACTTTCAATTTTAATCTATTATATCATAATAAAAAGTTGATAGGAAAATATATGGTATGTTTAAAAGCAGAAAACAAAATAGATATTTTAAAAAATATACTCTTGTTCACAAATCTGCTATACTCATTATATACAATATTAAACACAAGGAGAATATGAATGGAACCATTATTTCTAACACCTGTTATGCATGAAAAATTATGGGGAGGAAATCATTTAGAGACTGTATTTCATTACGCCATTCCCAGTCAAAAAACAGGAGAATGCTGGGCTATCTCCGCTCATCCTAATGGCGTAACAACTGTCGCAAATGGTCAATATAAAGGGCGTGGCTTGGATGACCTCTACCAAAATGAAAAGCATTTATTTGGCAACCCAACTGATTCCGTTTTTCCTCTCTTAACCAAAATTCTTGATGCTAACGAATGGCTAAGTGTTCAAGTGCATCCAGATGATGCTTACAGCCTAGCTCACGAAGGAGAACTAGGAAAAACAGAGTGTTGGTATGTGTTAGAAGCTGAAGAAGGGGCAGAAATTATCTATGGCCACACCGCACATACAAAAGAAGAACTAGCTCAACTTATTCAAGCAGGAAATTGGAAACAACTCTTAACGCACGTTCCTGTTAAAAAAGGAGACTTTTTCTTTGTACCAAGTGGAACCATGCATGCTATTGGCAAAGGAATTATGATTCTCGAAACACAACAATCGAGTGATACAACCTACCGTGTGTATGACTTTGATCGTTTAACAGATGACGGACAGTTGCGTGAACTACACATTGACAAATCTATTGATGTTCTGACAATTGGTCCTGTTGCAAATTCTACTACTGCTACTCTCATACTACCAAATCTCGAATCCACCTTACTCGTTGCTAATCCATTCTTCACTGTATACAAATGGATCATTAAAGAAGAAGTTACAATGCAACAAAGCGCACCGTATTTACTTATTAGTGTCATTGATGGTAAAGGTGCTATAAAAGTCAACACTACGACCTATCCTCTTCAAAAGGGTGATCACTTTATCTTACCTGCCAATGTAACCGAATGGACCTTTACCGGTCAATTAGAACTCATTTCTAGCCATACAAACAAAAAAACTTGAGCCAACAAACTCAAGTTTTTTTAGTTTATTTAAACCATGACTTATGTATTTTCTCAGCCTCTTTGATTTTTCGAGGACCTGTTCCGTACCGTTCGGCATCTTTATCCTCTTTATATGGCAGGTAAATACTCCCTAGTACATAGAGAAGCAGTGACAAAAAAGATAATCTCCCCATGAATAAGGTTGCTATAAAGATAATCCGTACCAACCAAAACTCCAAACTAAATTTATGAGCTATTCCAGCTAGCACACCTGATAGGATCTTTCCCTGTCTTAATTTATACAGTTCAATTGACATCTTTAATCCCTTTCACATACAAAGCACCATGTCCAACTCGGACTTTTACAAATACTGTATCAGCTCCTAATTTTTCAAACTGATACGGACTCTCTTTTTTCTTACGATTGACAAGTACCTGCCCCAAATCTGATTCAATAGAGCCACGAATTCCCTGATTTTTCCCTGTTTGCAAGGTTAGAGATGCTTGGTCTAGTTGAACAAATAAATGCTGAGGATAACCTCCACAAGTTATCAAGCGAATATCCTGTTGTTTTTTATCCCTTGAACTACGAATAGAAATATCCTCAAATGGTAAATAATCCAAGCGCGCATCAGCTTGTCCTAAATCAACATCCAAAACAGACATCCATTTTTGCGGCAAACCAATCATCAAATGACAAGATAGTGAGCTACTAAAGTATAGGCAGGTATCCTCTACATACAGTTGAGGTAATTGCTCTTTTGAAGCATCTTGATGATATACAATCGTAACTGAAACATCAGCGGTTTTTGATGTTGTCACTGTCAGCCGACCTGCTGATAGACAAAGACGTAGCGACTCCACCTCCTCAAAACTGTAAGACTGCTTTGACTTTGAAGAAGAAAACACCTTGAAGTTTGGTAGGGTAAAGCCAAGTATTTCTTTTTCTTCAACAAACAAAAAATCTGGTTGTTGGTCCAAATCCAAAAAACAAGCACGCGCCTCTTCTTTAGTCAACACTCCTTTTTCATACAATTCAATCAAGCGTTCTTCATGCTTTTGTACCATAGATACACCTCAATTCTTCTCTAGTATACCATATTTTTTAACAAAAAAATCAGCCCAAGGACTGATTCTCTATCGGTGCCTTTCTAAGGCACCATGACACTTACCACAACGGTATTTTTGTAGATTAATACGACGCTTACGTTGATAAGATTGACCACAGCATTGACAATGATACACAATCCAAAGAAATTGACAATCTTGTGATGCCAAACGAGGCGCATAACGAAGACCATCGACTTGTTTTAATAGTTCTTTAAACTCCTTATCTCGATGCTGATAACCCTTTCCTTCAAAATATAAATGGTAATGACACAGCTCATGACGCACAATTTTTCTAAAGACTTCTAAGCCTTTTTCATCTAAAAATGCAGGATTAAAGTCCAAATGTCCATCCTTTGGAAAAAAACGTCCACCAGTAGAGCGCAAGCGACTATTCCAAACAGCATTATGCCTAAATTCTTTACCAAAGTCTTCGATAGAGACTTGCTTCACATACTCAATGAGATTCACTTGGCGCTACCAATGTTAGATTAACTTTTTCACGAACTGGATCCAACTTATAAACCCAAACAGTTACCACATCTCCTACTGACACCACTTGGCTAGGATGTTTAATGAAGTGATGACTCATATTTGATATATGAATAAGCCCATCTTCATGAATACCAATATCAACAAATGCTCCAAAATCAACAACATTGCGAACAACACCTTCTAGCTGTTGACCAATTTGCAAGTCTTTAAAATCTAAGACATCTTGTCTGAGAACTGGAGCAGCAAAATCATCTCGCATATCTCTTCCCGGTTTGAGCAAATCAGCCAGAATATCTTTCAACGTTTCTTCTCCAATACTCAATTGTTTGGCCATCTCAACGACAGATACCGTTGACAGTTTTTCGGTTGCTAGTTCATCAAGCCTATCAATTTCCAATAAGTTAAAAAGTTGTTCTACTGCTGGATAAGATTCTGGATGCACGCCTGTATTGTCTAAAAAGTTTGTCGCTTGAGGAATCCGAAGAAATCCTGCTGCCTGCTCAAAAGCTTTTTCTCCTAGACGCGGAACCTTTTTCAGTTCTTGACGAGATGTTAAGACTCCATGCTCTTCACGATATTTGACAATATTTTCTGAAATAGTCTTGTTAAGACCAGCCACATGGGAAAGAAGAGCAGGACTAGCTGTATTAACATTGACTCCAACTTGGTTGACCACTGTATCTACTACGAAATCTAAACTCTCCGACAACAGTTTCTGATTGACATCATGCTGATATTGACCAACTCCAATTGATTTAGGATCAATTTTAACCAACTCTGCCAATGGATCTTGAAGTCTACGAGCAATAGAAATAGCAGAGCGCTTTTCAACCGTTAGATCCGGAAATTCATGTCGAGCCAATTCTGAAGCAGAATAGACCGAAGCACCACTTTCATTGACGATAACATACGAAATTGCCGGAAAATCCTTGAGAACATCTGCAACAAATGCCTCTGATTCACGACTAGCCGTACCATTTCCAATAGCAACAATTTCTACTTGGTATTGCCCCAATAGGTCACTCAAGGTTTCTTTTGCTTGTGAAATCTGTGATTGTGAAGCTGGCTTAACCGGATAAATGACCTGCGTGGTCAATAGTTTTCCTGTCTGATCCACGACTGCCAATTTAGCTCCTGTCCGAAAAGCAGGGTCAAAACCAAGAACTACTTTTCCTTTTAATGGTGGCACCAACAATAAATTACGAAGGTTTTCAGAGAATAAAGCAATTGCACCAACCTCTGCCACTTCCGTCAGTTCTGTCCGAATACGACGCTCCATAGCTGGAATGATTTTTTTCTTAACAGCTTGAGAAATAGCTTCAGTAATATATTTATTTTTCTGTGGAAACCGAAGTTCAAAGAAACGGATGATTTTATCTATATTGTGTTCAAAACCAACTTTGAGAGCACCCATTTTCTCT
Source organism: Streptococcus suis (assembly GCA_029593505.1). GTDB lineage: Bacteria > Bacillota > Bacilli > Lactobacillales > Streptococcaceae > Streptococcus > Streptococcus suis_AG. The sequence goes on along the minus strand of JAKTNI010000001.1, from coordinate 273,982 downwards.
CCACGATTCAGAGCTAATGTACGATAACCTTGCATACTCGAAACTTTCTCTGAAAAGCCATAATACATCTGGAATACTAATTTTTCGTCAGCCTCTTGATCTTTTAGCTCCGAATACAAACTAGAATGAGATTGCATCTCATGATACGTCCACGCACGAAGTTTTGTATCCTCAGAAACAGCCTCAACTAAAATATCTACTGCACCAGCCAAACAAGCCTCTGGACTATCAAACCCTTCTGTTATAAAATTTCTGGCTTGTATTTCTAAATCAGGAACATGCTGCAATATCAAACGCGCCAACGGAAACAGCCCCGCCTCACGAGCAACCGTTGCTTTCGTCCGACGTTTTTCCTTATAGGGTAGATATAATTCTTCCACATCTGCTAATTTTTCTGCCGTTTCAATAGCTTCACGTAACTGATCTGTCAACTTCCCTTGTTCAGCAATCTTAGAAAGAACACTCTCTTTTCGATCTGCCAAAGCAGTCAAAGACTTGTCTCGATCAATAATCGATTTGATCACGACTTCATCTAAATTTCCTGTCGCTTCTTTTCTGTAACGTGCGATAAAAGGAATCGTATTTCCTTCAGCAGTCAAAGAAAGTACAGTATCAATTTGTTTCAAACTCACACCCAATTCTTGGGCAATTTTCATATATTTTTCTTCCATGTTTTCTATTATATCATGATAACCTACTAAATTAACTCTATTAAAAAGGTATGTGTTCACTTCCACATACCTTTAGGATTAAAACTCTGCTTGATCAGGATTGAGTTGACTTTTGATTCCTTCCAACTGATCCAATTGAGCAACAACTTCTTGGTCAATCAAAAGATTCACACTCGCTAAATTATTTTTAATGTTTTCTGGACTAGTCGACTTCGGAAGTGGTAAAAAGCCTTGATTCAATGACCATGCTAATGCCAATTGAGCAAGGCTCATTCCCTCAGATTCAGCTAAGGACTTAGCTACATCACTTTGGAATAATGTCCCTGTACCAAATGGGCTATAAGCTTCTAAAAGAATACCTTTATCTTTACAATAATTCACTAACTCCGTCTGAGGTGTTCCCGGTGCCAACATAATTTGATTGACCTGCGGTACAATATCTGCACTCTCCAGTAAAGCATCCAGATGGTGCTTCATGAAGTTAGAAACACCTATAGCTCTCACCTTTCCAGAACGATACAATTCTTCCAATGCTTTCCAAACCTGATGATTTCGTTCCTTCCAATCAATGCTTCCTCTGATAGACTTAGGATTAGGCCAATGAATAAGTACTAAATCTAAATAATCAACTTGTAATTTCTCCAAAGACTCTTCCACTGAAGCAAGAGTATCTTCATATCCAACCTTGTCATTCCATACCTTAGTGGTCAAGAAAATATCTTCACGTGCAATCTGACTATCTCTCATTGCACGACCAACACTTGATTCATTACCGTAAATCTGTGCTGTATCAATATGACGATAACCAAGCTCTAAAGCACACAAAACCGCATTATAAGCTTCCTTCCCATCTGGAATCTGCCAAGTACCAAAACCAATCTTAGGAATGGCGATACCATTTGATAAGTAATACGACTGCATTAACGTTCCCCCTTCATCTTTCTAACAACATTATACATAATAATACAGAAAAAGACACTCGAAAGTGTCTGCTCACATTTATCTTATCATCATTTTATAAACTGAAATCTTTTGGACAGTCTATCCACTAAAATGGCACCAATTAAAAGAGAAAGCAACTCTCCTCCCGCTGTGGTCAACCAAGTTAAGAAAAATGGATTTCCATACATTACCTGTAACTCCAATGCAATGGTAAACATAGAAGCTGCAAAGAAAAACGAAAAGTAAAAGAATGCTTTATTCATCCAGCCATTAAACAGATAGTCTTGTTTGTACTTCTCAAAAAGATAAACGCCTAATGTTACAAAAATGAGAGTTGAAAAACCTCCAACTACCAAGTCTACAACACCATACACCATAAGATTAGAAATCATACAACCAAGTGTTACCGCCACAATATACTTTTTATTGTAGAAAGCCAAAAAATTCAACATTTCAGAAATCCGAAACTGAATGGCACCAAATGAAATAGCACTAAGCGGTGGTGTAACAGTCAACGCAACATAGATAGCTGCAACTAAAGCAATTTCTGCCATATCTCTGGCAGTCCATTTCGATGTATTCATATATAATTCTCCTTTAGCAAAATGCTTGTAATATGCTTGGGTAAAGTGAGCAAGCCCCAAGGGTTGCATACAGCAACGTTGTTTAGTATAGCATAAATAATGAAAAAATGATAGACTATTTTTATGAAAAATCTGATAAAAACAATCCTAAATAATGAAGTCATTCTCTATCTTATCTTTGGTGTTATCACCACACTTGTTTACATGGTGACACGCATCACCCTATTTTCCATCATTCATCAAATTATACTGGTTACATTTATCGCTAATGCCATCGCCATTCTTTTTGCATTTGTCACCAATGATCGTATCGTTTTCAAACAAAAGCAAAGCGGTTGGCAGACCAGATTATTCAAATTTATATCTGCACGTCTCATCACTCTGGGATTGGATATGCTATTAGCCTTTTTCTTTGTACAAGCCTTCCCTGAAATAATCGGACAATTTGTAAACCATAATCTGACAAGAGTAAATACCATTGCAACCCTCTTCTCACAAGTTACAATTATTGTATTAAACTATGTACTTAGTAAGTTATTAATCTTTAATCACAAAAAATAGGCTCCCTTTACAGAGCCTATTTTTATAATGTTTTACTAAAAAACTTCTTTTTTACACGCTTCATGATCGAAACAATATTACCATCTCTAATTTGAAATTCTCTAACATGTAAAAATTGTACACTAGCATTTAGCACTGCTCCCATAATCAAGACTTGCGCTATCAAAATAAACCATACCATAAATGCTAGAAAAATTACTGCTGTCACCATCCTAAAATCTAATAATTTAGTGGCATAGTTGTTCACATAAACAGTAAACAACTGTCCAACCGAAAACATGGTAACCAAAACAAAAAGTGTACCCGGAAGAACATAGCGCACTTTTTTGATTTTGACATTCGGTAAAACAAAGTAAAACAGCATTAAAGAAACAAATAAAGTCACATAAACGAGAGGTTGTGTATAACTCATTACTTCTTTTAACCAATCACCACTCCAGCCCAATATTGCATCAATATAAGTCGCTATAGAGTGACCAAAAGCCAACATAGTAATACTTAATATAATCAGTATTTGTAGGCTAATTCCAAGAAAAATACCGATTAAATGTCCTGTAACAAAGTCCCTATGCTCATTTATTCCATAAGCTTTGTTAAAAGCTTTTTGTAAAATAATCATGCTACGCGATAAGGTCCATAGTGTCGTCAAAATAGAAATTCCCAACCAAGATGTTGATGGCTGTGTCAAAATATTTGTTACAAATGAAGAGGCCATTGGATAGAGACGCTCTGGTATAAAATCAGCTAGTAATCCTAAAATCAGTTGTATATCAAATGGAAAGTATGGTAATAAGTTAGCCAAAGTTAAGAGTATCGGAAACAGAGAAACTAGCATATAGTAAGCTACTGCAACACTCGTCAACTCCATCTCCGCTGATGTATAAAAAGAAAAGACAGTCGAAACAAATTGCTTACATCTTGTCCACTTATTTTGTTCTTCCATTCTCTCCCTCCCTGTTGCCCATTGATTCATTCGGAGAGATTTTAGTATCTTCTCTCTTTGTTCAAACCAGATTAGTAGGTTCCTTCCTCGCCTTGACTTGTCAAGATAAGAGGACCATCCTTAGTGATGACGAACTGGTGTTCATATTGACAAGATAGTCCACCATCAAGCGTTTTATGTGCCCATCCTGTTTTCATATCTGTATCAATTTGCCAAGTACCTGTGTTAATCATCGGCTCAATTGTCAAAACCATTCCCTCACGTAAACGAAGTCCACGTCCTTTTGTTCCATAGTGAGGTACCATAGGTTCTTCATGAAAAGTTGGCCCAACTCCATGTCCTACCAAGTCACGCACAACACCATAGCCATGTTTTTCTGCATATTCTTGAATAGCTGCACCAATATCGCCAATCCTATTTCCCACCACTGCTTGCTCAATGCCACGATAAAGACACTCTTTTGTAACATTCATTAAGTTTGTTACTTCTTCAGATACTTGTCCTACTGCATAAGCCCAGCAAGAATCTGCAACACCACCACGATAACTTTGGGTAATCTGCTTCATTGAAGCTACATCATTAAAATTAAGTTTGGAAACATCTAAGACAGACTTCTCCAATGGTTCACTAAGCACCATATCTACTTTTAATAGATCACCTTCTTTTAGCTTATAATGGCGTGGAAAAGCATGAGCCACTTCATCATTGAGACCACAACAAGTGGCGTATGGATAATCCATCAGCTCACCATCCACCCCAATTTGCAAGGGCAAGACATTTTTTTCCTTACAGGTCTTACGAACGTACTCTTCAACGTCCCACATATCTACACCTGGTTTGATTAACTCACGCAAGCCAATATGCACTCCTGCCAGTATATCTCCTGCGCGATTCATCGCATCAATCTCACGTTGTGATTTTATCGTAATCATTCTTTCTCCTTATCCATTTTTGAACGAACATCTACTTTTTTCAAACTAAACTTAAGATAGTTTCTCATTTTATGACTGTAACGATCACTGCCACGATACTGCTCTACCTGCTTAAACCCAGCTTTTCGTGCTACCGACTGACTAGCTACATTTTCTAAATGAGTGACAATCATTAATTCCCTCAACGCAAGTTTATCAAACGCTAAAAAGACTAGTTGCTGCACAACTTCTGTCATCAAGCCTTGTCTCCAATAATCTCTATTCAAAAAATAGCTGATTTCTGCCGTTTTCTTGTGTTCATCTAGCGCTTCAAAACAAAGCGCACCAATCATTTTCTTAGTTCCTTTATCCACCAAAGCCCATTTCCCCAATGGAGAGCGCATAAATTTTTCTACCATCATATCAAGAGCCAACGCTCTATCCACTTGACTAGGAAATAAAAAAGGAAGATTAGCAGGACTAGATACAATCTTGTAAAAATCATCACCGTCTGCATAAGAAAATGGTCGCACTATTAAGCGCTTCGTTTCAAAATAAGTAATTGTAGCTAACTGTGTCCAAATTGTCATAGTGTACCCAAGGGGCTGGAAATCACTCCCAGCCCCAATCGTTTATTCTTCTACCAACTGGATATCTGCACCCAGTTCTGTTAATTTTTCAATGATATTGGAATATCCACGTAGGATAAATTCAATATTCGTAATCTCGGTACGACCTGTAGCCATCAATCCTGCAATAATCATAGCTGCTCCTGCACGCAAATCCGTTGCCTTAACAGTAGCTCCTATCAAGTGATTCGGACCTTCAAAAGCAATATGGTTGCTACGGGTGAAAATCTTAGCACCCAGGTTAGCAAGCTCTTGTACATGGCCAACACGCTTTTCATAAATCGTATCCGTAATTGTACCACTGCCCTCTGCCCTAAGCAAGAGTGGTGTAAGTGGCTGTTGTAAGTCTGTCGGAAAACCTGGATAAGGCGAGGTTTTGACACTCACACTTCTCAACTTTTCTTGTTTTTCAACAAAGATACTATCTTCAGAAATGGTCATGCGTACGCCCATTTCTTCCAATTTTGCAATGTAGCTTTCCAAATGTTCATAAAGAACATTATCAACACGAATACCCTCACCAACAGCAGCTGCAAGAGCAACATACGTTCCTGCTTCAATACGATCTGGAATAACCTGATGACGTGTTCCGTGTAAACGTTCTACTCCATCAATCGTAATAATATCTGTACCAGCTCCACGAATACGAGCCCCCATATTATTAAGTAGAGTAGCAACATCAATAATCTCTGGCTCGCGCGCTGCATTTTCAATAACAGTACGACCTATCGCTTTAACAGCAGCTAATATGGTATTAATGGTCGCACCAACACTCACCACATCCATAAAAACATGCGCTCCACGAAGTGATTGACCATTGGTTGACAAACGCATATGTTGTGCTTCATAAATCGTTTCTGCGCCCATCGCAGAGAAAGCTTTCAAATGCAAATCAATCGGACGTGGGCCTAAATCACATCCTCCCGGAAGCCCCACAACTGCTTGCCCAAAACGTCCTAAAAGCGAACCATAAAAATAATAAGATGCTCGAAGACTATTTATTTTACCAAACGGCATCGGCATATCCTGAACACCACGTGGATCAATTTCCAGCGTTTCTCCGTCTCTTCTGACAGTCGCTCCCATTGTCTCCATGATATCAATCAAACTGTCAACATCCGAAATGGCAGGTACACCATCCAAAATAACAACATCATCTGCCAAAATAATAGCTGGAATCAAAGCAACAACTGAATTTTTTGCTCCACTTACCGTAACAGTTCCTCTCAATGCTTTTCCACCATTGATAATAATTTTTCTCATACTCATCGTTCTCTTTCTTCATTATACCAAAAAGGCACACGTTTGATTGTATCACAATGAGAAGTAAAAAGCTAGCTATTTGACAGATAAAAAACAACTGTCTCTACAGTTGTTTTCGTTCTTCTTCTAACTATTCAGAACTAAATTAAGGCTCTTTGCAAAGCTTCCACCTTATCTAATTTTTCCCAAGGAAGGTCTATATCTGTACGCCCCATGTGTCCATAAGCAGCGGTTTGCTTGTAGATAGGACGTTTTAGATCAAGCATTTGAATAATACCTGCTGGACGAAGATCAAAAATCTGTCTAACAGCTGCCTCAAGCTTACTTTCTGCAACGACATTCGTACCAAATGTATCAATTCGAACAGATACTGGCTGAGCCACTCCAATAGCGTAAGCCAACTGTACTTCTGCTCTCTTTGCTAATCCTGCTGCAACGATATTCTTAGCGATGTAACGAGCCGCATAGGAAGCAGAGCGATCCACTTTAGTCGCATCCTTGCCAGAGAAGGCACCGCCACCATGACGAGAGTAGCCTCCATAAGTATCCACGATAATTTTACGTCCTGTCAAACCTGAATCCCCTTGAGGTCCTCCAATAACAAAACGTCCCGTAGGATTGATAAAATACTTGGTTTCCTCATCTAAGTATTGAACAGGGATAATCTCTTTGATCACTCGTTCAATAACATCTTGACGAATTTGTTCTTGACTAACCTCTGGATCATGTTGAGTTGAGATAACCACTGTATCTACACGAACAGGTTGATGGTCTTCATTGTACTCAACTGTCACTTGCGACTTGGCATCTGGTCGAAGATAAGCAATTTCTCCGGATTTTCTCAATTCAGCCAAACGACGAACTAATTGATGACTAAGTGAAATTGGTAATGGCATCAATTCTGGTGTTTCATCTACCGCAAAACCAAACATCAGCCCTTGATCGCCTGCTCCCACAGCATCCAACGGATCTTGACTGGCATCTTGTCGAGTTTCCAACGCCTCATTTACCCCTTGAGCAATATCTGGTGATTGCTCAACAAGTGACGGGTGAACTCCAACTGACTCTGCTGAAAAACCATACTCACCCTTTGTATAGCCAATCTCTGCAATCGTATCTCTAACTACACGATTAATATCTACATAGGCTGTTGTTGAAATCTCACCAAACACGTGCACACTACCAGTATAAACAGCTGTCTCAGCTGCCACATGAGCTTCTGGATCTTGAGCTAAAATTGCATCCAAAATCGCATCCGAAATCTGGTCAGCAATCTTATCTGGATGTCCCTCCGATACTGACTCAGACGTAAACAACTTACGTTCTGACATAAAAATGTCCCCCTTTTAATGAAAATATGTGCTTACAAACAAGATTCCTCCTTGTTCTCTTAGCGCGTTAAAAAGTTACAAAGCACCGACTAAAACAGTTTAGCAGACACATGATGAACGACATTTATCCAACAGGACTACTAAACACTTCCAATCGCCTTTTCGGGACTTATTAACTTATCTAGTATAGCATAGATATTCCTTTTTGTTCTAGTGCTTTTATCAGAAAATTAAAAAGAAATTGCTATATAGCAACTTCCTTTTTCTATCAAAGGAATTCTGCATCTGTAATAGCCTGTTTCACAACCTCTAAAGGTAGGTGCACTAATTCACATCCTTTTTCATCATATAGATAACGAGCATAGTCATTCATGCGATACTCATTGATATAGACCACACGTTTGCACCCCACTTGAAGCAGTTGTTTCGAACAATTCAGACATGGAAAATGAGTTACATATGCTGTAAACCCTTTAGGAATTCCTCTTTCTGCCCCCTGTAAAATAGCATTCACCTCAGCGTGTAAGGTTCGTACACAATGCCCATCTATCATTAGACATTCTTGATCCAAACAATGCTCTGTTCCTGAAACAGAACCATTGTATCCAGTTGCCACAACCTTATTATCTTTCACGAAAACAGCTCCTACTTTCGCTCGTTTACAAGTGGCTCGATTGGCAATGAGGAGGGCTTGTGCTGTAAAATATTCATCCCAAGCTAAACGATTTACTGACATAATGCACCTCTTTTCTTTTCTATCATTATACTATTTCTTTCGATAGAAAAAAAGACTTCCAAGAGTCTTTTTTATCGTTTCAACATCTACAAGTAATGAAACATAAGGTAGTGCTTAGAAATTACGATTATTCTTTCCATAGCCATATTTCTCCATGAAATCCTGACGAAATTCTAAAAGATTATCCTCCATAATGGCTTGTCGAACTTTTTTCATTAAATGAATCAAGAAATAAAGATTATGGTAGCTCGTTAAACGGATACCAAAAGTCTCATCTGCCTTCAACAAGTGTCGGAGATAAGCACGTGTGTAATGTTTACATGTATAACAATCACATTCATGATCTAGTGGAGTAAAATCCTCTGAAAATTGAGCATTTTTAATGACCAAACGACCGCTACTTGTCATACAGGTACCATTACGAGCTATGCGAGTCGGCAATACACAATCGAACATATCCACTCCTCGAATCACAGCATCAATCAGACTATCTGGCGCTCCAACACCCATAAGATAACGTGGCTTATTCTCTGGCAACAGCGGAGTTGTAAAATCAAGTACGGCATTCATTTCATCATGAGTTTCACCGACTGCTAAACCACCGATCGAATAGCCAGGAAAGTCCATACTCACCAAATCCTGTGCAGATTGACGACGAAGATCTTCAAAACCAGCTCCTTGAACAATACCAAACAGTCCTTGATCATGAGGACGACGATGAGCTTTGAGACCACGTTCTGCCCAACGACTAGTTCGTTCAATTGATTTCTTAACGTAGTCATAAGGCTGATAAAACTGTGGGCATTCATCAAAACTCATCATGATATCTGAGCCCAGATTATTCTGAATTGCAATAGCTTTTTCAGGAGATAAGAACATTTTGCTACCATTTAGGTGATTTTTAAAAGTTACTCCCTCTTCTGAAATATTACGACTATCTGCCAAAGAATATACTTGAAATCCACCTGAATCTGTCAAAATTGGCTGATCCCAGTTCATAAACTTATGCAATCCACCGGCACGAGCAATCAGTTCATCGCCCGGACGAAGCCAGAGATGATAGGTATTGGATAAAATAATACCCGAGCCCATCATTTTTAACTCTTCAGGTGACATTGTCTTTACAGTTGCCTGCGTGCCTACTGGCATAAACATGGGAGTTGGAAACGTCCCATGAGGCGTAATAATCTCACCCAGACGAGCGCCTGTGTGTTTTTCTTTCTTAATCAAGCGATACTTGATTGGTACATCTGTCATTTCTACCTCCCGCTAGGAAAAACAGTCCTAGGAATATTATCAATTGTCTACTTAGATACTAACTTAGTCTATCAAAAAAATACAGTCTTGTCATCTGGAATAAAACGTTTTATGCGAGTTCTATTAGTTCAACTATATCAGCTTGTCTCTCAATTGAGCATACTCAATCTTAATGCATTTATTCATAACAATATCGTTCCGCTCTGCCTGACGAAGTATGGTTTCTGCTTCTTGACTTTCCAACCCTAATTGAGCCCAATAGACCTTTGCATCTGTCTTAATAAACTCACGTGCTACTTCTGCCAAGTATTCACTACGCCTAAAAACATTGACAATATCAATTGGAACAGGAATATCCTGTATACTCGAATAAACCTTCTCTCCCAAAATTTCTTGTCCCATCGCTCGTGGATTGACAGGAATAATACGGTATCCCACTTCTTTCATAAATTTTGAAACTCTGTACGCTGCCGTTTCTTCTCTGTTTGATAAACCAACAACTGCAATCGTAGTTGTCTGCTTTAAATAATTTAGAATGATTTCTGAATCTGGATTATGAAATGAATAGGTCATAACTGTCTCCTCTGTTCTTTAGCGATTATTTACAATTAGCTTTATTTTTTAGAAAGCTGGTAAACAATATCTTTCAGGTAACCAATTGTTTTCTTAAGATTAGCTCGATCCTTATCTAAACCAGGGTCTAGAGAATAATAAAGCGAACCAACTACTACTGAATCATCATAGGCTCCAGTTGATTCCATACGATAAAAACTTAAACGCATCATCTTTTGCTCTTTTAAAATTTGACGTCCGATATTCCACTCTTGTCCGTTAATCGTTACAATCGTTTTTTCCACAAAAGCATGATTGGTCTCAAGCATCCTTGCTTCTAATTCCTCAGGTGTCATATTACGTCCCTCTTCTAAAGGAGACTTATCAAAGGCGTTTAGATTATATAATTGAACAATATAATTACTGGAGTCTTCTTTTACATCATAAACTGCTGATACATTATCATTGGCTGTATTTTCCGTACTGACCTTCCAAGTAGTTGGAATATCATAATAACGGAAAAATTCCTTGATATTACCATTTTCATCTTTTTCAGCGACACCATTGTTTGCTGCATGCAATTTATACGGCTTCTGACTTTCATCAACAGGTGGATTAGCATTAACAACAAGTGTTTCAGCATTTGCTAAAACATTTAATTGTTCATTCGTCGTATCTTGTTTTTCCTGCAAGATAGGTAAAGTTGTTGATAACTCTTCCCCAGAAGGACTTGTATTTTTCTTTACTTCTTCCGTTTTTTCACCACAACCTACAAGTAATAGACTACATAAACCAACACTAATCAGTAGTTTTCTCATAGTTTTTCCTTTCTATTTCGCTTCATACCATGTCTGACCTATATTTTCATCAGCTATCAATGGAACAGATAACTCAATCGCAGACTCCATCGTCTCTTTCACCATGTTCTTGACCATTTCCAACTCTGCTATTGGCACTTCTAGAACAATCTCGTCATGAACTTGAAGTAACATACGAGTTTTTAGTCCTGCTTTTAGCAATGCTTTATCTAGTTGAATCATCGCTACTTTTAAAATATCTGCTGCAGAACCTTGTATAGGCGAGTTTATAGCTGTACGTTCTGCAAAATTACGAACATTAAAATTGCGTGAATTGATGTCTGGTAATTCTCTCCGACGCTTATAAATGGTTTCAACAAATCCCTTATCACGCGCTTCGCGTACAATGGTTTCCATATAATTTTTAATACCAGGAAAACGCTCAAAATACCGTTCTATGTACGCTTTGGCTTCCTTACGACTAATACCTAAATTGTTAGATAGACCAAAATCTGAAATACCATAGACCACACCAAAGTTCACGGCTTTAGCATTGCGACGATCATTTGATGTTACTTCTTCTACATTTTCAATCCCAAAGACACGCATAGCTGTTGATGTATGAATATCTGCTCCTTGCTGGAAAGCTTCAATCAAATGTTGATCTTTGGAAATATGCGCCAGCACACGTAGTTCTATTTGAGAATAATCCGAAGCTAGTAATACACTATCTTCCAACGAGGGAACAAAGGCCTTACGAATAAGACGTCCCTGTTCTAGTCGAATAGGAATATTTTGCAAATTAGGATCTGTTGAAGACAAACGACCTGTTTGGGTCAAATCTTGTACATAACGCGTGTGAATCTTTCCGTCTTCTAAAATTGCTTCCTGCAAACCAATGACATAAGTTGACTGGAGCTTTGTAATTTGACGGTATTCCAAAATCTTGGAAACAATCGGAGCAATCGGAGCTAGTCGTTCCAATACATCAACTGCGGTTGAATAACCTGTCTTTGTTTTCTTTGTATACTCCAATGGTAAGCCCATATCTTCAAACAAAATAGTACCTAACTGCTTTGGAGAATTGATATTAAACTCTTGACCTGCTAATTCAAAAATCTCCTTTGTCAATTGCTCAATCAGAACTTCATTTTCTGCTTGCATACTTTTTAGTGTTTCTATCTCCACCTTAATGCCTGCAATCTCCATCTTAGCCAAAACATTTGCCAATGGCAACTCCATATTAAATAGAAGTTCTAATTGCTGATGCTCTTCTAACTTTTTCAACATTGGAGCTTCTGTTTCCACTAAAATTTGAACCTTTTTAGCTAGATGTGGAAAGAAAACATCGCGTTCTGGCAATGCCAATTTAGCTCCTTTGCCATATACTGCTTCATCTGGTACCAAATTAGATTCACCATACAGATGAGCAATCGTTGTCAGTTCATTATCCTCAACGGTTGATAAGAGATATTTTGCCAAACGACTATCAAATGCTGCAGGTTTTAAGTTGATACCGTAGCGTGATACAAGAACTTTTCCACGCTTAAAGTCATACGTTTTAATAGATTCATTCTCAAGAAAATCACGTAAGACAGTACTTTCTAACAATTCTGGTCCACCAACATATAAACCATTCTTATCTCCCCAAGCGATCCCAACTAAATCTTCTCGATGATAATTTTCGCCCAATATTTCAAAATAGAAAAATTGATTCCTGTTGAGCATAGTAGAGCTAACTTCTGTAACACGTTGAAATTCCAAAACTTCTTCCTGTGACTGAGTAACGCCTAATTGAGAACGTAATTGTTTAAAGCCCATGTCCTCATAGAACTGACGTAATTCATCTAACTGAGGTCCGTTGTAGACCATGTCATCTAAACCAATCTCAATCGGTGCTTCCGTATCAATCGTCGCAAGAGTACGAGATAAAAAAGCTTGGGACTTATCTGCTAGTAAATTGTCTTTCATCTTAGAAGGTTTCATCGTATCAAGTGCAGCGTAAATACCATCCAATGAACCAAACTCTGTCAAAAGTTTAAGACCTGTTTTTTCACCAATTTTAGTGACACCGGGAATATTATCAGACTTATCTCCCATTAACGCTTTCAAGTCAATAAACTGTTCTGGAGTAATCCCCATTTTCTCCATCAAATACTCTGGCGTAAATGCTTCAAATTCAGCAACACCTTTTTTGGAAATTTCAACAACTGTATTTTCATCTGTTAGTTGAATCAAATCCTTATCACCACTCACAATGGTTACATCAAATGGAACTTTTGTCCGTTCAGCCATCTTATCCAATGTACCGATAATATCATCTGCTTCATATTGTTCCAACTCATAATGCTTGATTCCCATAGCATCCAACATTTGACGAATAAAAGGAAATTGCTCACGAAATTCATCCGGTGTCTTAGCACGTCCTGCTTTATAGTCAGCATAGAGTTTTGTTCGAAATGTCGTCTTACCAGCATCAAAAGCTACTAAAACATGAGTCGGCTCAATTCGCTTCAACATATGATCCAACATCAAATTGAAACCATAGATAGCATTCGTATGAAGTCCTGTAGGACTTTTAAATCGATCAATTTGATTATACAGTGCAAAAAAAGCACGAAAGGCTACAGAGGAGCCGTCAATTAGTAATAATTTATTTTTTTTCATACCCCTATTATAGCATGAAAGCATGCATTTCGTATGAAAATGATTGTTAGAAAATCAGCATGCTACCTTATTCGTATCTATTCTCTTTCTGTTTTATAAATATCTTTCGTATAACACTAGTGTTTGATGTAACACCATCTATCTTTTAACAATACCTACAAGTAAAAATTGACACATTAGAAAAATCAGCAAGTATACACTCACTGATTTTTTAAGATTATAAATCTTCAAATGCATCTTTCACTTTATCAAAGAAGCCTTTCTTTTGCGGTTGAACATGGATATCACCTGCTGATGCAAATTCTCTCAAAGCTGCTTTTTGACGATCATTTAATCCGGTTGGCGTTACAACATTGATTGTCACATACTGGTCTCCCATAACACCTCCACGAATGCTCGGTGCACCTTTTCCTTTGAGGCGGAAAGTTTTACCAGTCTGAGTTCCCTCTGGAATCACCATATCAACATCTCCGTGAACAGTTGGTACCTGAACGGTATCACCAAGTGCAGCTTGAACAAAGTTAAGATTTAACTTATAAAGAATCGTTGTTCCCTCACGCTCAAATTTATCAGATGCCTGTACTTGAACTACTACATACAGGTCACCATACGGTCCACCATTAAATCCTGCTTCTCCTTGACCAGCTAAACGAACGCGTTGCCCTGTCTCTACACCCGCAGGAACTTTAACAGTAACTGTATGCGCTTGTTTTTCATGTCCTGTTCCACGACAAGTCTGACACGGATCTTTGATTTGTTTCCCACGACCATGGCAGACGTCACACGTCATTTGGCGACGCATGGTACCAAGAGGAGTTTGAGTGTCTACATTGATAACACCTGAACCATGGCAACGACCACAAGTAACAGGACTTGTTCCTGGCTTGGAACCAGATCCAGTACACGTTCTACAAGTAGCCTCACGATTATAGGAAACTTCTTTCTCGACCCCAAAAATCGCTTCCTCAAATTTAAGTTGTACAGTATATTGGAGGTCATCTCCTTGACGTGGAGCGTTGGGATTACGCGATGCGCCTCCACCAAAGAAACTAGAAAAGATGTCTTCAAAGCCACTAAATCCAGCGCCGTCAAAACCACCAAATCCGCCACCGCCAAAACCACCTGCGCCAGCAGGTCCATATTGATCATAGGCTGCTCGTTTTTGGCTGTCACTTAAAGTTTCATAAGCCTCTTGAACTTCCTTGTACTTTGCTTCTGCACCCGGTTCTTTATTGATATCCGGATGATATTTCTTAGATAGCTTACGATAAGCTTTTTTAATCTCGTCTTGCGAAGCGTTCTTAGAAACGCCTAGACGATCGTAATATTCTGTATTATTCATAATGTAAGATAGTAAGCCGTTAAGCAACTCAACGAAAAATAGGAAATCCGATAAAAATATTCAGTATCTCATAGGATTTATCTTTTTTCACTAAGTCACAGGCATATTCTATTACGCCAATAAAATCACGCAAGAATACTTCTTAAAACGACCGTGTTCAGTTACGAACACTTCCTTTCTATAAAAAGTTAGACGGGTATTTATCCAAAAACAGAGGTTGGGGTACAACCTCCGTTTTCAGTAGCTATCAATTTACTTCTCAGTAAACTCACCATCTACGACATCATCGCCTGCATTATTTGCAGTTTGAGCACCTTCTTGTCCAGCTGCTGCTTGTTGTGCCGCCGCCGCTTGTTCGTAGAGTTTCATTGCAAGACCTTGTGCTTTTTCATTCAGATTTTCAAGCTTAGCTTTCATATCTTCCAAGTTATTAGCTTCTTGAGCTGCTTTCAACTCATCAAGAGCAGTCTGAGCTTGTTCGCGTTCTGCATCAAAACCTTTACCTTCTGTTTCCTTAAGTGTTTTTTCAGTAGCAAAGATTGCTTGATCTACATCGTTGCGAAGGTCTACTTCCTCTTTACGTTTTTTATCTGCTTCAGCATTTGCTTCAGCGTCTTTCATCATACGGTCGATTTCTTCGTCTGTCAAACCTGAGTTAGACTGGATAACGATGGTTTGTTCTTTTTGTGTACCAAGGTCTTTGGCTTTTACAGAAACGATACCGTTCTTGTCTATGTCAAATGTTACTTCGATTTGTGGAATACCACGAGGTGCTGCAGGAATATCTGTCAATTGGAAACGACCAAGTGTTTTGTTATCTACTGCCATTGGACGTTCACCTTGTAAGACGTGAATATCAACGGCTGGTTGATTATCTGCTGCTGTTGAGAATACTTGCGACTTAGACGTTGGAATTGTTGTATTGCGCTCAATTAATTTTGTAAAGACACCACCCATTGTTTCAATACCGAGTGACAATGGCGTTACATCAAGAAGAACAACGTCTTTAACATCACCAGTGATAACACCACCTTGGATAGCTGCACCCATTGCAACAACTTCATCAGGGTTTACTGATTTATTTGGCTCTTTACCAGTTTCAGCTTTGACAGCTTCTACAACTGCTGGAATACGAGTTGAACCACCAACAAGGATTACTTCATCAATTTCAGAGATGGACAATCCAGCGTCTGATAATGCTTGACGAACTGGAGTTTTAGTACGCTCTACAAGATCATAAGTCAACTCATCAAATTTTGCACGAGTAAGAGTCATTTCCAAATGAAGTGGTCCTGCTTCGCCAGCAGTAATGAACGGAAGGCTGATTTGAGTTGTTGTCACACCAGAAAGGTCTTTTTTCGCTTTTTCAGCAGCATCTTTCAAGCGTTGAAGAGCCATTTTGTCTGCTGATAAGTCAATACCATTTTCTTTCTTGAATTCTGCTACCATGTGATCAATAATTTTTTGGTCAAAATCATCACCACCAAGTTTATTATCACCTGCTGTTGCAAGAACATCAAAGACACCGTCACCCAATTCAAGAATGGATACGTCAAAAGTACCACCACCAAGGTCAAATACTAAAATTTTCTCATCTTTATCTGTCTTATCCAAACCATAAGCAAGTGCTGCTGCTGTTGGCTCATTGACAATACGTTCTACTTCAAGACCTGCAATTTTACCAGCGTCTTTAGTCGCTTGACGTTGTGCATCGTTGAAGTAAGCTGGAACTGTGATAACTGCCTTTGTAACTTTCTCACCAAGATAATCTTCAGCATAGCCTTTCAAATATTGAAGAATCATCGCTGAAATCTCTTGAGGAGTGTACTCTTTTCCATTTGCAGAAACTTTTTCAGATGTTCCCATTTTTGATTTAATAGAAATGATTGTTTCAGGGTTTGTAACTGCTTGACGTTTTGCTGCATCACCTACGATGATTTCACCGTTTTTAAATGAAACAACAGATGGAGTTGTACGATTTCCTTCTGGGTTTGCAATAATTTTTGATTCAGCTCCTTCAAGAACTGCTACTGCTGAGTTTGTTGTACCTAAGTCAATACCGATAATTTTAGACATAATCATGATACCAAGAACACCGAAGATAGAAATCGAAATAATAGATTTATGAAGCATTCACTAAATGCATGAAAGACTGTCTATTTTTCAATCATCCCGATCGGGTTCAAATCCTTTCAAAATAATTTTTATGTTACTTTCATTTATAGTTTAGTGTCATTTCGGACAAATATACTTTCTATTGTTACCAAAACAACTAATTATACACCACTACCATAGCTGGTCTGAGCAAACGTTCGTGTAATTTATAACCTTTTTGTAGAACTTGTGCAATGCTGTCTGCTGGATGCTCTTCATCTGCTTCAAGCGTTTGAATAGCCATATGAAGATTTGGATCGAAAGTTTCCGTTGGAACTTCTTCCACTCCTTCCTCCTTCAATCCTTGAAGCAAGCTCTCTTGTACCATCTCAAGACCTTTTTTGACATCGTCTGTCAATCCTTCAACTTGAAGTGCACGCTCCAAATTATCTAAACTTGGTAAGATTTTCTTAGCTAAGTCTTGCGAACGATAACGTTGAATCGTTTGACGCTCTTCCATCGCACGACGTTGAATATTTTGCATTTCAGCATGAGCTCGAAGATACTTGTTTTCAAATTCTTCTGCACGCTCATTGGCTAGTTCCAATTCTGATTTTTCTGGAGTTGCTGCAACTTCTTCGGTTGCTTCCACTTCCTCAACAACTTCTTCATTTTTAACTTCTTCTGACACAGTATACTCCTTTTATATCTCTAGTTCACTTCATAATGATTACTACTTAAATATCTATAATAATCTGTCAATTTCATAAACAAAACACGACTGATTACATTGATGAGACTAATCTGTCTACGATAATCCATATCAATCGGTCCAATTAAACTCATTTGAGCCATTCCTCTATAAGGAATCGGAAAACAATGATGAATGATGCTTACATCTGCCAAAGCAGGATCCCTGTGTTCTGCAACCACGATATTGGTTTGTTGTTCTGATATCAATCCAGATCGTAGTTCTAATGCCAAGGTCTGTGGATCATCCAACAACTGATAGGTTGCTAGACTTCCATAGGTAAGCGAAGCTACTTTTCCACCAATAAAGACGAGTTCTTGAAATAAGTTGGAGAAAATGTATTCCATCAAATCCAACACATTATCCGTCGTGGTGAAATAGCGTTGCACCACTTGCGGAATCTCTGTTCGCAATTTATAGTGGATAGCCAGTACCGTTTGACTTACAAAGCGTTCATCTACTAGACGTTTGAGAATCCCTAAATCTTTATTTGAAAAATTTTTCGGAATAGCAAACTGAACTGTAACTGGCTTAGATTGATCCAAGGTTAGAACTGCCAAGGCATCATGGTTACTTAATCGAACAATATCAAAAGATGTCAATTGTTGGCTAGTCGGCTCCACATCAATGATAACTGAAGTGTAGCCCGTCAATTCTGCCAAAACACGACTTGCTCTCTCCAAGATATCCTCTAGTTTAAAAGCTTCAAAGTCAAAAGCTTTGACCACTTGATAAACATCTTCTTCGTTAATATGCTTCAAATTAAGCGAGTGATTGACAAAATATTGAAAACCCGCACGACTTGGCATCCGACCACTTGAAGTGTGTGCTTTTTCCAGCAAGCCCAACTTTTCTAATTTAGCCATATCATTACGTATAGTAGCTGAACTAGAAGAAATTGTCTCTTGCAATACTTTAGAACCAACGGGTTCATGGTACTGTGTAAACAATTCAACAATCAGATTTAAAATATCACTTTGACGTTGTGTAATCATCACTACTCCTTTCATCGAGTATAGAGACTTCACCATCCAGTCACTCCATAATATCTGAAATAAGACTCAAAACACGCAGACTATTTCACATACCAAGGAAGTATTGGGATAACATTAGCACTCAAATACTAAGAGTGCTAATGTTTATACTCTCATTATACGCTGAAAAAATCTTTTGTCAAGTGAAAAAAACAAAAAATTAGCACTCTTTTATCAAGAGTGCTAAAAATACATCTAAAGACCTAGTTACATTTTTTCAGCTCCTGTAAATTCCAAAAATTTAGTATCATAATGAATACGATAGCAATCAAACTAACAAAGCTATCTTTATTCAAAAATATAACCGCCAAAATACTAAGAGTGTTTATCATAATAGCAATTCGTTTGTGCTGTTCCATTAACCTACCTCCCGATACTTTTTACGCAAACGCAACAATCCAATCAAGCAATAACATAGAGCTGGAATACAGATGATGGACATGCCAACAACAAATGTAAACCTTCCTGTATAACAGCCAAGAATAACAGATAACATATATACTAATCCTGCTAATAACAATTGTCTTCGTAATATTCTGTCAATCATCTCTAACTTACTCTGACGATCACTATAAATTTCTGAGTCACCATCTGCTTTCACTTTTCTGAAATAAGAAAAATGATTGCAGTTACCCACATATTCCCAACCATAATCTTCATAAAACTGCACATAGTCATACTCTTCTTGTAGGATCGGTTTAAAATCTAATTGATAAACTACTTCTTCTGGCTGGCACTTTTCAAAAATAAATAACATGCCAAATCGATTTTCAACAAATTTCCAACCTTTGCGATGCTGTTCTGCTAGGTATAGGGCTTCTTTGTCAAAATCTGGCAAGAAAAATAAACGAATTTCCATTTTAGTCTTCATATACCTCTCCTTTACTATTCTTATATATCCTCTCAATACGATTCAGTTCCAACGCTAAAATCTCATGTCCCAAATCTGTCATCTTATACAATTTTCGCTTAGCCTCTTCGCGTACAAAAGCAATCAGTCCATCTTTTTCCATCTTAGCTAGCGTTCCATACATGGTTCCCGGGCTAATAACAACCTGACCAGCCGTCAACTTCTTAGTCCATTGTGTAATATCATAACCATGCCTTACTTCTTGTAGTGCAAATAAAATATAAAAGGCAGTTTCTGTCATCGGTACATACACTCGTTTTAACTTTTCTTCCATATTACCTCCTAGCTCGATGTATCGAGATACGATGTATTAATCATATCGCATCTCGATATATTTGTCAACAATCATATTATCTAATCTAAGATATATTGACCATAAAAATAGAGAACATTCAGCTGAGATCCCTCAATCAGCTAAACATTCCCTACGTTTCTTATTTACTTTTTCCACTCTCTTTAGAAATGTATTTTGCTCCTTGTTGACGGTAAGACATATCTCCAAAACTTTCTAGTCGCAATTGTCCGTCTATGTATTTCACAATGGTAACAGAGCCATTGTCTAAAAAAACATCTGCTCCACGTTCAGGCTCTAAAAGATGCGCCAATGTTGCAATTGTCATACCATGACTAACTATAAGAGCATTCCCTCCACCCTGTTGTTCCAATGTTTGAGCAATTGATTCAAAACCAGTCAAAATACGATGACTTAAAACATCCCATGTCTCTGCCCAACCGGCTGTATCTGCTTCTTTAATACCATTTGCAATTTCTGGAAAAGACATGCGAGATGAATCTAAAGTTCCTTTCAGACGCGGAAGAACACCTTGAAATAGCTCCTCATCATACATTCCCTCAAAGCTACCAAAACACCATTCACGAATACGCTCATCTTGATAATAGGGAATTCTTCCCAAAAGACCTAGCACTTCCTGAGCAATAGTGATTGTCTGTATCGTTCGTCCTAAGTCACTAGAGACAGCTAGATTAAAATCAATGCCTGCTTCTTTCAATCCAACTCCCAACTCACGAATGCCTTCTTCTCCTTTTTGAGTGAGCGGTGTATCACACCAGCCTTGCACACGACCAATAGTATTAAACATCGTTTTTCCATGTCTAGCAATATATAAAGTTACTTCTGCCATAATATGTATTCTCCTTGCAAATCTACTACTATCATTGTACCAAAAAACCAATTGTCTGTCACAATTGGTTTCGTTTCGTTAATTTTTAAAACTATGAATAGGCGCTGGAATTTGCCCACCACGATGAATAAAATCAGCTGATGATGCTGCATTAACTTTCATAACAGGCGCTGTTCCCAAAAGACCACCGAACTCAATTAGATCCCCTTCTTTTCCTTTTGGAATAATCCGGACAGCTGTTGTTTTTTGATTGATTACACCGATAGCAGCTTCATCTGCTATCATGGCCGCAATCGTTTCCTTAGATGTCGTCTCCGGAATTGCTATCATATCTAGACCAACCGAACAAATTGCTGTCATAGCTTCTAATTTTTCCAGATTAAGTGAGCCATTTTGAACTGCAGCAATCATTCCCTCATCTTCAGACACAGGGATAAAAGCACCAGATAATCCACCCACTTGGTTGCAAGCCATCACACCACCTTTTTTAACCGCATCATTCAACAGAGCAAGAGCAGCTGTCGTGCCATGAGTACCAACAGTTTCTAAGCCCATTTCTTCCAAAACACGCGCAACCGAATCTCCCACTGCAGGAGTTGGCGCAAGAGATAAGTCCACAATACCAAACTTAACCCCTAAGCGCTCACTAGCCATATTTCCCACTAGTTGACCAATGCGTGTAATCTTGAAAGCTGTCTTTTTAACAGTTTCAGCAACTACATCAAAACTCTCACCTTTTACCTTCTCAAGTGCTCGCTTGACAACTCCAGGACCAGATACGCCAACATTAATCACCACATCAGCTTCACCAACACCGTGAAAAGCACCTGCCATAAAAGGATTGTCTTCAACTGCATTGGCAAAGACAACCAATTTAGCAGCTCCCATATCAGAAGCTTCTGCTGTTTCTTTGATGATATGTCCCATATCACGCACTGCTGTCATGTTAATACCTGACTTAGTAGAGCCAATATTCACAGAGGCACACACTTTATCTGTCTGTGCCAAAGCTTGAGGAATCGAATTGATCAGAATTTCATCACCCTTTTGATAACCCTTTTGTACTAAAGCAGAAAATCCACCAATAAAATCAATACCAATTTCATTAGCAGCTTTGTCCAAAGCATAAGCTAAAGGAAGATAGTTTGTTGCATCTGTTGCTGCGCCAATCAAGGCAATAGGAGTAACAGATACCCGTTTGTTCACAATAGGAATACCTAATTCTGCAGCAATCTCATCTCCCACTGCCACAAGGTTTTTAGCCTTCGAAACAATTTTTCGATAGACTTTCTCAGCAGCTTTTTCAATATCTGAATCAATGCAATCTAACAGAGAAATTCCCATAGTAATCGTACGAATATCGAAATGTTGCTCCTCAATCATGGCAATGGTTTCTGTTACCTGTCTAATATCCATGATTCTTCTCCTTATAAATTATGCATGGCATCAAAAATGGCTGCACTTTGAATATTGATTTTTACATTTAATGATTGTCCAAAAGAATCCAGTTCACTACGAAGAGTTGTAAAATCTTTCGTTTCTTCTGCTGATACAACCGCCATCATTGTAAAATACTCATCTAATACTGTTTGCGACACATCATCAATATTAAGTCCTAACTCTGCTATTTTTGTAGCAACTCCTGCTACAATACCCGTTTTATCTTTCCCAACAACTGTAACAATGGCTTTCATAGAAAATGTCCTCTTTCAAATTTTTATTTATTCTAACACAATTAGAACAAAAATAAAATAGAAAACTATTGTACTTCGTGCAAAAGTAACTTTGACAAAAATGTTCATCTGCTTTTCATACCATGTACAATCTTACTACCTTTTCATTTAGTTTATCCTATGGTAAACTAGAACTAGTCTATAAATCTTCAAGTTGGTGCTATTACCCACCAACCTTTATTTTGTTCTTGAAAGGAAATATATGAAAATCATACAGCAACTCTGGTGGTTCTTTCGATTAGAAAAGAAAGCATATCTGATTGGTATTCTCTCTCTTTGTTTGGTCAGTGTTTTAAATCTTCTACCACCTTATATTATGGGTGAAATCATTGACAATATTTCAAATCACTCATTAACTGGAATGAGCCTATTTTTTGGAGTGTTCGGCCTCATTCTATCAGCTCTAGCCATGTACGGTCTTCGCTATGTTTGGCGAATGAACATCTTAGCAACCTCCTATCGACTAGGAAAAATCATGCGTGCCCGACTATTTGAACATTTTATGCAGATGTCTCCTTCTTTTTTTCAACAACACCGTACAGGTGATTTGATGGCACATGCTACAAATGATATCAATGCTCTAACACGACTGGCAGGCGGAGGAGTGATGTCTTTCGTAGATGCGACTGTTACAGCGTTGGTAACTCTGATCACCATGAGTTTTAGTATCTCTTGGCAAATGACAATCATTGCTATTCTACCACTTCCATTCATGGCTATGACAACCAGCTTTTTGGGACGACGAACCCATGAGAATTTCAAGGCATCACAGATTGCTTTTTCAGAGTTAAACAATAAGGTACAAGAAGCCGTTTCTGGCATTAAAGTAACCAAATCTTTTGGTTATCAAAAAAAAGAAACAGCTGCCTTTCAAGAAATCAATCAAGCAGCCTATCTTCAGAATGTCAAAACCATGCGTTACGACGCTTTATTTAATCCTGCTGTACTATTCTTTGTCGGCTTATCCTATGTTCTCACACTGGCAGTTGGCTCCAAATTTATTTCTAACGGTCAGATTAGTCTAGGTCAACTTGTAACCTTTATAACCTATTTAGATTTACTAGTCTGGCCCTTGATGGCTATTGGATTTCTTTTTAACCTGACACAGCGTGGTTCAGTTTCCTACAATCGTATCCATAGCCTTTTATCTATTTCATCTGATGTATCTGATAGTGAGCACCCCTTACCCAAGCCTCAAAATGGTTCCATTACCTATCATATTCCAAAATTTAGCTATGAACACATGCCTGTCTTACAAGATATTTCTTTCACCATTGAAAAAGGGCACACTATCGGCATAGTAGGACCGACCGGTTCCGGAAAAACTAGTCTTCTCAAACTTCTTTTGAGGGAATACGATGTCAAGCAAGGGCATATCTTACTTCATGAAAAAGATATTAAGCAGTACAAGTTATCTGATTTACGCTCTTTAATCGGCTATGTTCCTCAAGATCAATTTTTATTTGCTAGTAGTATTACAGACAATATTTGTTTTGGCAATCCCACTCTTCCTTTTGAACGAGTAAAAGAAGCTGCACATACCGTTCACGTATTAGACGATATTATGGAAATGCCTGATGGATTTGACACACTGGTTGGTGAAAAAGGAATTTCTCTATCAGGAGGGCAAAAACAGCGATTGGCTATGGCACGTGCAATGATTTTAGATCCAGATATTTTGATGTTAGATGACTCATTATCGGCTGTTGATGCTAAGACCGAGTACACTATCATTGAAAATATTAAAAAGAATCGAAAAGGAAAAACAACAATCATCACCGCTCATAGACTTTCTGCAATCGTTCACGCTGATTTGATTTTAGTTCTTGATCACGGACAAATTGTAGAACGAGGCACACATGAGGAATTGATAGAAAATAAAGCATGGTATTATGATACTTATATGATGCAACAATTGGAAAGAGAGGAGAACGATGCATTCTAAATCAAAACAAACTAGTGTTTTTTGGCGACTGATGTCCTACCTAAAACCGTATCGTTTACTAACCATTACAGCACTGTCCTTCTTATTGCTTACAACAGTTGTCCGTAGTCTAATTCCACTGCTAGCATCCTACTTTATAGATTTTCATATTCAACACCTATCCAACAGTAGTTTAGGAATTCTTACTGCATATTTTGGCCTATATATACTACAAATCCTCTTACAGTATTTCGGAAACCTCTGGTTTTCCAAAGTATCTTATAGCGTTGTTAGGGATATTCGTCATGATGCTTTTAAAAAAATGGAGACACTTGGTATGGCTTATTTCGATCAAACACCTAGTGGCTCGATTGTCTCACGGATAACAAACGATACTGAAAGTATTTCAGAAATGTTTTCTGGAATACTATCTAGTTTCATTTCAGCACTCTTTATCATTATTGTAACACTCTATACAATGTTTGCTCTAGATTGGAAGCTAACCAGTCTAATTGTTCTATTCCTTCCTATTATTTTCGTTCTCGTTAATCAATACCGAAAACGCTCTGCACCAATTGTAGCTAAAACTAGAAGTTTACTGTCTTCTATCAATAGTAAATTAGCAGAAAGTATCGAGGGTATTCGAATCATTCAAGCTTTCTCACAAGAACAACGGTTAACAGACGAATTTGAAAACATTAATGAAGAACACCTGCTCTATGCTAGTCGGTCTATGGCTTTGGATAGTCTCTTTCTACGTCCTGCTCTTTCATTAATTAAGATTTTAGCCTATGCTCTCCTTATGACCTATTTTGGTTTGGACTGGTCACATGCTGGCATTTCTGCTGGTCTTATTTACGCCTTTATCCAATATGTTAATCGATTATTCGATCCATTATTAGACGTAACGCAACATTTTTCAACGTTGCAAACCTCTATGGTTTCAGCTGGTCGTGTGTTTACTCTAATGGATCAAACCATTGAAGAACCTCTTCAACATAATGAAGGAGCAAACATTCACCATGGTGATATCTGCTTTGAAAATGTTTCCTTTTCTTATGATGGGAAACGAAAAATTTTAGATGAAGTTTCCTTCCAAGTAAAGAAAGGACAAACCATTGCTTTTGTTGGTGCAACAGGATCTGGTAAATCATCTATCATCAATGTTTTAATGCGCTTTTACGAATTTGAATCTGGACGTATTCTCATTGATGGTCAAGATATCCGAAATTTCTCTAATCAAGAATTGCGATCAGCTATTGGCTTAGTACTACAAGATCCTTTCCTTTATCACGGAACGATTGCTTCTAATATCCAAATGTATCAAGATATCAGTCGTAAGGATATTGAAGAGGCTGCACGTTTTGTAGATGCCGCTCCTTTCATTGAACAATTACCGCAAACCTATGACCATGTTGTTACTGAGAAAGGAAGCTCTTTCTCAACAGGACAACGCCAACTACTAGCCTTTGCACGAACTATGGCTAGTAATCCAAAGATTTTAATTTTAGATGAAGCAACCGCTAATATTGATTCTGAAACCGAGCAAACTGTTCTCAATTCCCTTGAAAAAATGAGAAAAGGACGAACAACAATCGCCATTGCCCATCGTCTATCTACTATCCAAGATGCAGATTGCATTTACGTCTTAGAGAAAGGGAAAATTATCGAATCAGGTACACATGAAGAATTGCTCGCTCACAACGGTAGTTACCATCGTATGTATAAATTGCAAGCTGGACAACTAGCAACTAGATAAACAAATCATTAACTAGAACAAAGCACTACTGTTCACTACAATAAAAGACTTCTTCTATGATAAATAGAAGAAGTCTTTTTATGTTATCCATAGCAAAATACCTATCTGTCGCATCAGATAGGTAGAGAAATTTATTTTCGTGAACGGTTTGCATAGCTCTTCCAGTCAATGGCACGTGCTTCACACCAGTTACGAACATCTGGAGATAATACAATATCTTTCTGCCTTAATTCAATGATAGTTCTTGCTCCTAGCATGGTCATTATTTCAGAAATCTGTCTCTGGAATAAAGTAATGGCTTGTAAACCTTCATCAAAACGATCGCCTTTTCCATCCTTAACATATTGTAAAAAATAATTAGATAGACCGACCAAATCAGCACCTAAAGCTAGTGATTTTACAATATCCAAAGGCGTTTTCACTCCACCTGAAGCAATTAAAGCCGGACGTTTATACTCTGGTAAACTCATAGCTTCCACCAAAGATACAACGGTTGACTGCCCCCATCCTTCTAAATAATCATAATCATTGAATGTCCGACGAGCATTTTCGATTCGAGCAAAATCTGTACCACCTGTTCCTGAAACATCTACAGTTTCCACGCCTATAGAAGCTAACTGGCGAATCGTCTCTCGGCTCATACCAAAACCAACTTCCTTGACAATGACGGGAACATCCAACTTAGTCACTAGGACTTCAATATTGTTTAGCCACATTGTAAAATCTTTATCACCCTCTGGCATGACAATTTCTTGTGGTGCATTGACATGGATTTGAATAGCATTTGCTTCTAATAAATCAACAGCACGTTTAGCATTATCAAGATTATGATGTGCTCCTAGGTTGGCAAAAATAATTCCATTAGGATTTTCTCGGCGCATAACAGAAAACGTCTTAGCAACAGTAGGATCCTTAATAGCTGCACTGACAGATCCAGATGCTAAGGGAATCTTACCAAAATGTCCCATAATTCCCAAAAGTCGATTGACTTCCCCAGTCTTTTGGCTTCCACCTGTCATGGCATTGATGAAAAAAGGAAAAGAAAATTCTAAACCAGCTACTTTAGTTGATAAATCTACTTGTTCCACCTTAGTTTGTGGTAAAGAATGATGAACAAATAAAGTCTCTCGAAAATCTTTTGCAGGCTGATTGGTATACTGCTGATTTGCCAAACCAAGATGCTGATCCTTACGATCTGCACCAAATTTTTCTAAATAAAACATGAGTTCTCCTATTCTTTACTTGAGATGTTTAGAGAAAGTGGAAGAATACTCGCTTGCCTCCATGCTTCTTCTATCATTTGTTTTTGTTCCTGACTATCTACCAGACAAATACCGCAATCACCACCACCTGCACCCGAAGATTTAGCCACTGCTCCATACATCTCAGCCAATTCACATAGCTGGCTTAATCTGGGAGTTTCAATGACCAATCCCATTACTTCAGAAAGTGAGCGTAAAATAGTGCGGTTTTCACTCACAGATTGTCGCAACGCTTCTTGAACATCATTTTTACAAGCTTCGGCAAATGCTTCAACACAAGCTCTAGATCGAGTCAAAAATTGACGATACAAACGATCTTTCTCCTCTTGACTGATTTGATTTTTCATTTGAGAAACTTGTCGCTCTGTTGAGGCAGCAGAACCAGTCCAGCCAACCAACAATTCCAATGTAGTCGGTAACGTGAGAGATGCAATAGACAAGTCTTTCCACTCCATCTCCATTACTTGATACAATGAATGCTCTGCCATTTCTTTAGCAAGCCACAAACGATTAGGAGAAGAATAAACAATAAGCCCACCAAAAGTAGAAGCTGCCAAATCTCCAAAAGAACCTGTCATTTCTAGCTTCATCTGTACGATAACTGCTAGCTTATACACCAACAGTGGAGAAGGACTGTAACCATAATACATCAACAGCGCCTTAACAGTAGCAACTGTCACAGCACCTGAAGATCCCAATCCATACTTAGTACCAGAAGTTCGATCATCCAAGTCAGATTGAATGTCCAAGGAATAATAGTCTTGACAATCCATCCCCTTCAATCGAAGATAAGCTTCTGTAACCTGAATAGCTGTTGTAACTAATGGATAATGATTTTCTCCTTGAATACAAAACTCTTGATCTCTACGACACCAACTCAGATAGACGCCTTCATTTTGACTAGAATGAAGACTGCCTGTAGCAGAGGTTTCAATACGAATACTCAAATACCGATCCACTGCTGCTATAATCGCTGGATTCCCTGCTTCCACCACTGCATATTCTCCTGCAAGAAAAAGTTTTCCGGGAACACTTACTCGAACTTTCATGTAGACTGTCCTTTTTGAAATGATACTTGTGAGGCTTGCCATTCTGATTCTGTAAGAATATATGCACCTTTTCCTGGCAAACTAGTAATTATTTTTTCTCTAGGAAATACTTCCGATAAAGCATCTACCAATTGATTCATTTGACTAGCACGACAAAGCACCTTAACATTTGGACCTGCATCCATTGTTATATAGGCTGCTAGTCCTCTTTCTTGACGCACATAACGTACAGCTTCTTGGGCAACTAGACTATCTGCCGACCAATATGTAAAAGGAGGATTAGCAGATAAGGTCGTTGCATGCATCTTCATACCATTATGCTCTGTGAGGCTACCGACTTTATCAAAATCTTTTACAGCGATAGCGTGTTTGATCTCTTCTAAATCTATCTTGGCTGTCTCCACCCATGCTTGATAGAAGGGAGAAGTTTCAAGAGTGTGGTCCATTCCATCTCTACTTGCAATCTTTTTTGGACCAGTATCAACAGCAAGAATTAACATAGCAATATCCCAGTCAGCAGGATCAATAGGATGTGCCATAGAATCATGTGAGCCTGTTCCCATATCCCACTCAACAAAACCACCAAATAAACTGCGCGTACTCGATCCTGATCCCCTGCGTGCAAAAGTAGAAAGTTGCTCAGGTGATAAATTCAAATTCAATGCCGTAGCAGTTGCTAAAGACAGAGCCGCAAACGCTGATGCTGAACTGGCTAGTCCAGCTGCCGTTGGAACAAAATTTAGACTTTCCACTCGTGCAAAAATTCCTTCACCTGTATATTCGCGAAATAAATCTAAAAATCGAGAAATTTTTATTCTTTCTTTTTCATTTTGCTCATTTCCATTTAGATAAAAACAATCATTCTCTAAACTTGTATCAAAAACCACTTTGGTATCTGTATAAAATGCATCTAAAGTCAAAGACAAACTGGAGTTCATAGGTAAGAATAATTCCTTATCTCTTTTTCCCCAATATTTGATAAGCGCGATATTAGTGTGAGCACGAGCAATCCCTATTTTATGACTCATAGTATTCTCCTAAAAATTGTATCCATGTTTGACAAGCTCCAGCTTTTGACAAAGCTTGAGCAATAGCTTTGGCTTGCTTTTGCTCTTTAGCCAAAGCAATCATACATCCTCCACGACCACCTCCAGTTAACTTTGCCCCAAGTGCTCCTGAATGATAGGCAACTGATACAAGTTGATCCAGCTGAGAATTCGAAACACCTAATACTTGCAAAAGACTATGAGCCTGACTCATCTTCTTCCCTAAGCTTTCTGGCTGGTTTCTTACTAAGTCTTTTTTGGCTGCTTTAGTCAATTCTCCCAGTTGCTCTATGCATTCCATAACTTCTGGTTTTTTATCTAGCAAGTCTGCAACACCTGAGATAGCTTCTAAAGTATTTCCGGTAACTCCTGTATCTGCAACAATCAAAAAAGCATCCAGATGAAGGTTTAAAGGTTCAATAGGTTGGTTTTTTATAAAAAAAACAGGTGAATTACCGCTAGTTGTCGCTGCATCAATACCTGAAGAGTTCCCATGTGCAATCTTTTCTGATGATTGAACAATATCCCAAAGTTCACTATCCGTCAACTCTTTCTGATAATACGCAAATAGAGAACGAGCTACTGCTACTGCTACTGCTGCACTTGATCCCATACCTCTCTCAGCTGGAATCGTCGAGGTAATTTCAATATGAATTGCAGGATCTGCCGGTGCTCCAATACGGTAAAGCGAGAAGCGAATAGCATGTTTGAGACTTTCCCATATTTTAGGCATCTGATGAACCATTCCCTTATAAAAATCACAGCTTAATGTTAAAGCCTCTCCTTGTTCCTTTACTCTGGAGGTAATCTCCACTGCAGAAAAAGGCATAGCGATGGCTGGCTGACCGTAAACAACAGCATGCTCTCCCATTAAAATAATTTTCCCTGTTGCTTTTCCTATTGCTAACGACATATTTTTCTCCTTATGTAATCATCACCATTATACCATTTTTACAGGAGAATAGAAAAAGACAGCAGATGTTCATCAGCTGTTTTACGCAAAACATAGCACTAAATATAGTGATTCTCCTTACTCTTAATGTATAAATCCTTTTGCTTTCCACTCTATCTTTGTCAAACATAGGAATATACTAGCTGTTCCAGCACTGATTCCTTCTTCTCATTTTATAGTAATAATAAAGAAAAGTGGATCTAAAAACGTTATCTAATACAGTCCCTATCCAAATTGCATGAAAGCCGAAATGAAACACTGTTATTAAGATATAGGCTCCTAAAATTCGAATCAACCACATCCCTAAACTGGTAACATAGAAAGGAAATTTTGTATTGCCCAATCCTTGCCATAGTGCGGTAAAAACAAGTGTACTAGCCGTAAATGGCACACCAAGTATTGAGTAAGCCAACACAATCCAGCTAGAAGTACTTACCTCTGCATCTTTGGTATATAACCCAATCAACCATGGACCTAACAGATAAACGAGCAAAGCTACTATATACATCACAACTACAGCTATGCTTAATCCTGCCTTATAAACCTGTTTTATTTTTTCCTCATTTGTATGATACTTAGCAGTTAATATAACGACTGCAGTTGCAACTCCTAGAGCAGGCATATAGTTAAATTGTGTCAACGTTTCACCAATCGCATTACCTGCTACCACAGATGTCCCTAAACCAATGATGAATGTGAGAACAACCATGTCGCCACCTCTCATCATGAACCGCTCTCCTGCTGCTGGTAAAGCAAGAAGTAGAAACGTCCGATTACACGACCATTTCCATTTTCTCAATGAAGTCGGTACTTGTAGCCATAGAAATAAGCAACCAAGTAAACGAGAAAAAATGGTTCCTATTACTACTCCTACAACACCAGTATCCAGTATAAAAACAGCAAAAGCAGATAACATAATATTTAGAATATTCACAAACAGACTGACATACATGGGCACTCTAGGCTTGCCTATCGTACGTAGAATAGCACCCAAGATACTTAACAATCCAAGTAACACAATCGTTCCGCCAACACAGGCAAGATATAAACCACCTGCTTGGCTAACAGCGACTTCTGCTCCCATTATCTTTAGTAGATGAGGACCAGCCAATAACGAGAGACTGCCTAAAAGAAGTCCTACAAGCAATGTAAACGTAACACCCTCACCGATAACATGGTGTACTCCTTCTTGATTCTCCTGACTAAGAGCTTGAGATAATTGAGCAGAAATAACCGCAACCAGAGCAATAAAAACCGATTGATAGAGTGCAAGAAACTGATTGGCAACCGAAACACCAGACAAGGCAGCAATTCCTAACGATGCGACTAGATAAGAATCTACCGTTCCCATGAACATCTGAAGAATATTTTCAAACATAACTGGTAAGGCAAGTGTTAGTATTTCTTTATATATTTTTTTCATAATAAATCATTGATTTCATTTTTTATCTCTACTATTTTATCACAAACAAGATCTAATAATTCATCGTCGTGAGAAATCAATAAAACTAATTTCTGTTTATACTTTAAATCAAGTAACGCTTGAGCCACTTCTTGCATCTGCTGTAAATCTAATCCACTCGTTGGCTCATCAAAGATGAATATTTCCTTATCTGCCAACAAATTTGCCAACAAAACAAGACGCTGTTGCTCTCCACCAGATAGACTAACAGGATGTCGTTCTAATAAGTCTCGTAAACCAAATCGAACCAGCAGTCTGTCATCTACCAATTCACCATTTCCTAAAAGCAGTTCTCTGCGTACAGTTTCTGTAAAGAGTTGGAAACGAACATCCTGCATCACAAAGGCTGTCTTTTTCAAACGTTCTAAAGCAGAAAGCCTCTCCCCATTAAAGATAATCGAAGCTGTTTTATCCTCGAACAAGCCTGCCAAATAATGAGCCAAACTTGTTTTTCCCGAGCCATTAGCACCAATTAGACCAACTACCTGTCCCAACGGAATGGTTAAATGAGAAATATAACACAATTGTTTTTTCTCCACTTGGACAGACAGATGGTGAATAGACAATCCTTCCTCATCAGTCATAGATTGGCTTGAACGATGCGTTCTATTTTTTAACAAAGAAGAAGGATCGATACAGCGCAAACCTCTACTACGACGTTCTTCATCGGATTGTTCCAAAAACGTCTCGCTATCCATGTCTAACTCTAACTGACCATCTCTAAAATAGAGATAACGATCAGCTACTGTCTGTAAATAAGACAGTCTATGCTCTGCAATAATGATTGTCTTGCCTTGCTGTTTCAATTCTTGCAAGGCTTCTTGTACCATAGCAATTCCCTCTTTATCTAAATTAGCTGTCGGTTCATCTAACACTAAGATATTTGTTGACTGCATAGCTGCAACGGCCAGTGCCAAACGTTGCTGCTGACCTCCTGATAAATGAGATATTTTTTGAGTATAAAACGATTCTAATTTAAAAAGACGATTTACCCAATCAAGACGTTCTTTCATCTCACTTGTGGACAGTCCTTGATTTTCACAAGGAAACACTAATTCTTGCAACACCTGACTATGAAAGAATTGAGTAGATGGATTCTGAAAAACAGAAGCTACTTGATAGGATAAATCTTCTATTCCTAACTGTTCAATAGGTGTCTGCCCTAACTTTACTTCTCCTTTTATTTGAGCAGGATAAAATTCCGGTACCAAGCCATTCAGTAACTTAAGGAAACTAGACTTTCCGGAACCACTAGGGCCACATACTACCACACATTGACCAGATGAAATCGTTAAGTTTTCTATCTGAAGAGCAGGATGGGACATACCGGGGTACATCACTTCCAAGTCATTTATAGTAATTGAACTAGAACAAGAAATATTAGACAACATAAGCAAAGACTCCAATCTAACCACGTCCAACTTGACTTGGCAAATTCACTCGGTTTACGATGTAGGACCAATCCTTTTGTAAGACTAGCAACTGTTAATTCTTGGACTGTTCTTAGCAATGACATCATCAACGGAACAAAAAAACACTCTACATAGTAACACGGTCGATACAGAATATCTCTTTTTCTTAAAAAAATCCCTCTAACACGTAACGAAACTTGAACAAGGCGAGCATCTTGTTTGACGGTAGATAAAAAGCGAAACATAACTCCCAGTGCCAATAGAAAACTCTCTGGTAAATACCATTTTCGCAAACCATGAATTAACTCATAGCTAGTCGTAGTCAAAAGTAGAAAATGACCTGCCAATAATGGTGGCCAAATATAGCCCAGCACAAGCAAAAGATGCAACAACCAAGCTGGCAAAATAGGAAGAGAAGAAAGAGCCAACAAACTCGCATACACTACAAAGCCAATGACACCTATTTGTCTCTTCCCAGAAAACCAGAAAAGCAGGCTCAATCCAAGAACAAGCACTGCATTTTCTATCCCAGTTAATCGCATACCGTAAGTAATACTGGTTGCAACCACCAAAATGATCTTTGTCCGAGCATCTAATATCATGAAAGTAATCCCGATTGTTTGAAATAACGCTGGATCATATAATGGCCAAACAAACCACTAATAATAGCAGTTAAAATAATCGTAGCAGACAACCATACCGCCGTCTCAAGAGTAAAATCGACCATGACACGCGCAACATACTCAGACGATTTTCCACGCGCCAAAAGATTAGCTTTGTAAGCATCTCGCATCAACCACATCAAAAAGATAGGTCCCAAATTTCCAAAAGAAAAAACAATATAACTCAGTAAATTTGTCCATTTGTTTTTATAATGGTTCAAGCTTCCCACAACATCTCCCAATAATCCAAACAGTAAACTAGGTACAAAGGCAGCTGTCATATATCCAGATAGAAAGAAAAAAGCCGCCATCATTGCTCCTACTAGTGTAACAGCACCAAACTTTCCCACCTTTCCCAATAACAGCATATATACCGGTCCTGCCAACAACGCCGCACAAGCAGGAGCATAGATCATACTCCCAGAACGATCAAACACCAAACTCAATAAGGTTCCCAAACCAACACAAACAAAATAGAGAGCTGATAGCGCACCCGTCACCATCACATCCTTAATTTTTAATCTCTTCATCTTATCTTTCCTTTACCAAATGTCCGCTATCTAAACGAAAAATATGATCTGCACATGCCATTGTAGAGCTTCTATGAGAAATCAAAAACACCATACCTTTACAGTATTCTTTTACCAATTGAATAAAACGTGCTTCATTGAGCGAATCTAAATTACTAGTTGGCTCATCAAAAATATAACAATCTGCACCTTTCAACAAGGCTCTCATCAGCTCCAATCGCTGTCCCTCACCTGCTGAAAAATCATCAGCTGATTGAACAACCGTATCTAAACCATACGGTGCCGATAAAATACGTTCTTTCATATAACATTTTTCAGCCAAATCCAATATCTCTTGATCCGAAATATCCGTTCGTCCTAGTAAAAGATTTTCACGAATAGTTTGATTAAACAACTGAGGGATTTGAGGTACATATGCAAAAGAAGCTTGTAAAGAATGCTTATCTATCTGACGACTATCTGTACCAGATAAACGAATATCCCCTGACTGCCACTCGTACCAACGCATAATAAGTTTCATTAAAGTAGACTTGCCAGATCCAGACTCACCCACCAAACCAATAATACCTTGTTGATCAAACTGCACAGATAAATTCTGATAGAGACCGACCTGACGATTAGAATAGTCAAAATCCAATTCTACAATATCAATATCCTCAATACTGAACTCAATCTTCTCTCCCATCTGCTCCATTTCTGGTTCATCCAATAAAGTATAAATATTACGACCAGCATTCATCGCCCGCTTAAAACCCAATGGCAAACGACTGAGTTCAAGAAAAGGAGCAAAAGAGCTAGTAAAAGCCACAATGATACCTACTCCACTAACAAGAGAAAGTTGAGCAGTTTCCACCAATTCAAAAGTAATCCAAGCAAAAAACAAAACGGATAATCCAACCACTAAAAAAGAAACAGCATACTGCATAAAGTTGACTTGAGCTACTTCTTGCTCCTGTTTATTGACACATTGACTTTTATTTGTCAAATTTAGAAAACGCTGCTCAGTCTGCTGAAACTGCATCAAGTCCTTCATGCTTTTTAAACTTTCAATAAAGTATGAAACATACTCTTTACGACTAGTATTTTGCTTAGCCAACAACGGTTCCAACCTCTTCGAAAATTGAATCGGAATAAGTAAAGACAGGATACTGTAAGTCAACAAAGCAAGCAAACCCAATAACAAATTCGAAATACTAAAATAGATTGTCAAGCCTGCAGCTACTAACACACCTGTACAAATCGGAGCAATAGTATGTGCAAAAAACACCTCTAAAGCTTCTATATCTTCTCCAATCATTTTTAAGAGAGTACCACTATCTTGTCTATCTAATTTTCCAGGTGCCAAACGTCTTAGCTTAGCAAAAATAAGATTACGGTAAGCTGCTAAAGTATGGAAGGCTACATAATGACCAAAATAATGCTCCCCATAACGAAAGACACCTCTTAGCAAAGCCAAACAGGCAAATAGCACAAGCCATATAAAAGACACTTGCTGACCTGACAAAACTGAAAAAGCTAGATAAATCAATAGCACAGGAATTGCAACTGTCACAACTTGTCCAAAAACCGCAAAAGCAACTGCTAAGCCAATTCGGGGCAATAACTGTTTCATAGACTGCAACAATCGTGGAATAAGCATTATCGTTGTATATTCGTTCTTATCCATAGATAGCCTCCTCTAATTCTAGTTGTTGATTCACTAGAGCACGGTAATTCTCACTTTCGCTATATAAATCACTCGGTTTCCCCACCATATACGGTTCTCCCTTCGCTAAGAAAAGCACCTGATTTGCTCTTCCTACCTGTTTCATTTTGTGAGTAATCATAATAACAACCGCCTCTTTCGCTACTAGAGAAATCAAGTCGTAAATAAACTCCTCATTGTCCTGATCCACGCTTGAAGTTACTTCATCAAAAATATAAAGCGAGCGCTTGGCCAAGACCGCACGTGCACAAATTAGCTGTTGACGTTGACCAGGTGATAGATACACCCCATTATCACCGACAATAGTATCTAAACCTTTTGGAAGATGATGAACAAACTGTAAAACACCGTATTCGTCCATCCACTGAATAATTTGCTCCTTAGACCACTCACAAGACAGTTGAAGATTATCATAGATCGATTGATTGAGTACATAAGATTGTCCAGAGACATATAAAACCTGCTGGTTAATCGCAAATTGACTAATACTAGAAAGCTCTTGATCACCTAATAAAATACGACCTTCATTTAATTTTAAACGCTTCAACAATAGGTGTGCCAAGGTTGTCTTACCACGACCAGATTCTCCAGCAAAAGCATAAATTTTCCCAGCCTCTAAAGTCATTGAAAGATCTTCTATAACAGGAGTATCTTCATACGAAAACGATACCTGTTGCAATTCAACTCTATCAAAAGAAGATAAACTAGCAGACAGTTCACTTTCAGCAACAACAGTCATCTGATCTAAAAAACCAAAAATCCGATCTGCCATCTTGATGTTCATCATCACCAAATGCATACCATACCCCTGTTCCCGAATAGGAGCAAAAAATTCTGTTGCAATCAGTACAAAAAATACCATACCAAACAAAGATAAGTTACCTGCCGCCAAGTGATGAATAGCAAAAAAACCAGACAAACCGATACCGATATACATAACAGCATCCATATAGCCTACTGCTTGGAGCTGAAAACTAAGCAACTCCATAGTAGCATCTCGAAACTCTTCTGCTTGTTGATTAAATGACTGCTCATAAATTCCATCAGCTTGATAAGAATATAACGTATTCAATCCTTTTAAGTCGTCTAAAAAAAGATTGCCGACATCCATATACGAACCCCAATAACGATTCATAATCTGCTTAGAACGTTTCTGCATAGCAACAATAGAGATAGGAATAAGAGGCAAAGCTAATATAAAAATCAAGCCTCCTAAAGGAAAGATAGCTAATACCAATCCAAGAACTGTTAAGCAATTAAAGCATGTCCGCAAAGCCATCGGAAGATAATAAGAATAATAAGTATCTAAACTATCAATTCCTTGTGAAGCAACATTAAAAACATCTGCTGCAGTAGCTTGTGAAGCAAATTCTCCATCCTTTGCAATCAATGCTTCAAAAAAAGATTTTTTCAGTGAATCCCTTGCATATTGTGATCCTATTCCTTGTAATTTTTTAGCAAATAGTGAAATTCCAAAACCAAACACATTCAATCCTACAATCCAAAAAGCAAAAGACCATAATCTCAATGTTCCACCATTATAAAGAATTTCAACTCCTTTAGCTATCAAGTAAAAGGAAATAATTCTCATCAAAAATTGTATCCAAGCTAAACAAGCAGTTAGGTATAATATCCTCATCTTGGGTTGA
Organism: Streptococcus suis; assembly: GCA_029593505.1. Taxonomy (GTDB): domain Bacteria; phylum Bacillota; class Bacilli; order Lactobacillales; family Streptococcaceae; genus Streptococcus; species Streptococcus suis_AG. Next base: position 235,720 of record JAKTNI010000001.1, on the reverse strand, counting down.
ATTCTATCCTTTAACCGCGCCAATAAAACTTTCTTTTTCTCACGCGATATCTTATCACTCTTGTTCGTCATACTCCCTCCTCATTCGAAACCTATTTCTGACGTCACTACTTATGTTCTGTTACATATCTACCATTATAACATTATTTGAATTATCTGTAAATTTTAATTTTTATAAAATAACTATCTTTAAAACAGAAAATATTCGAACAATACAACTACAAATCCAATACTATACTTCAAAAATCAATCGCTTATTTCTCTCAAACAGTTGTCACTTATTTTCTCACCAAAACAATGTGGTAAGGATAAAAAAATCAGTCTTCTGCTTCATACAGAAAACTGATTGCACATGCTTATTGATATTATCCAACATCTAGAATACAATTCTTACCATATCTAACTATTATTATTCCATATAATAGTTCATTCCTCAATAGGTTGCCAATCGATTCTCCAACCAAACCTGTCCTACAGCATATAGACCACAGATTCCCCAATAAATCAATGCGACACAAATATAGACTGTCATATAATCTGATTTTGCCCCACCAACAATTTTAGCCTTATTGAAAATTTCAGGAACTGTAATCATAGCTGTCAAAGAAGTACTTTTCACCATATCCAACAGAACATTACTCAGAGGAGGAAGAGCAATACGGAAAGCTTGAGGAATAATGACTTTCCGATAAATCACATTTGTTCTTAGTCCCAAAGATCGTGCTGCTTCCCACTGTCCTTTATCAATCGCAAACAATGACGATCGTATAATTTCAGAAATATATGCACTGGACATAGAAGTAAATGCAATAATAGATGCTGTAATAGCATCTAGTTGGATTCCCATAAATGGCAAGCCGAAATAGATAAAAAAGAGCAAAACCATTAGAGGAACACCTCTCATGAGCGATATATGAGCCATAGCCAACCATCTAATCGGTCGGAAATTTGACATACGCATCAAGGCTACAAAAAAACCACAAAATGTCCCCAAAGCAAAACCAATTAAAGACAGAGAAAGTGTATAAGGTAAACCTTCTAATATCTGAGGTATCGCTTCTTTTGCAATATTTATATTAAATATCGCCTGCCAGTTGATATTCATCTTTTCCTCTTTCATCTAAAAAGCCCTCACGGGGCTTTTTTTATTCTACTTCAATAACTGGTAATTTATCTGCATTTTCAACAGGAACAGACAAGTCTTGACCTGCATAATATTTTTCAGAAATAGCTTTCAAAGTACCGTCAGCCTTCATAGCTTCCAATACTTCATCAATTTTGACCTTCAGGCTATCATCAGCTTTATTCATTACAATCCCCTGCTCTGTCGGATTATACTGGGCAGCCCCCATTTTAACCTTAATATCTGGGAAATTAGCTTTTGCCCATTTAACAGCCATTACCTGTGTAAAATAGTCATTTGGAATAAAGTCCGTACGACCTGTTGATACATCGCGAAGATAAACATCGTTTGTTACGTTATCATAGATGACTGGTTCTGCACCAAGTTTTTCAGCCAATTTCATGTACTGAGTACCAGCACCACCACCAGCTTTTTTCCCTGTCCAGTCACTTAAGTCAGCCGCTTCAATACCTGATGAACCATCTTCACGAACAATGTAGCCCCCTACTGAATATTTATATGGAATCGAAAAATTATATTTTTCCTTACGTGCTTCTGTCATATCAAAATTATTTACAGAAATATCCACTTTTCCACTATCTACAGCAGTAAAAGCTTCTGCCACACCAATTTCTTGATACTCAATTTTCACCTTCAAACGTTTTCCGATTTCATTAACCATATCCACTTCATAGCCAACAAGCTCTTTTGCATCATTGTAATATGATGTTGGAAAAAGAGTACCCGGTGTAGCAACTTTCAAGACACCTGCTTCTTGTACTTTTTCCCACTGAGTTTGCTCAGTAGCGGAACCGCTTGTGGTTGTACTTGAATTAGAACACGCTCCTAAAGTCAAGGTCGAAACCAAGAGAGCTGAGGCTAACATTTTTTTCAACATAAATGATCTCCTTTAGAAGTATTGATAACTTCATTTTTCTTTTTTTGGTGTTACCTCACCAACTTTTATAGGGTAACATATAAAAAAGATTTTTTCAACTATTTTAACTGAAAAGAGATGCGCTTACATTATCCTATACAATGACCGTGCATTTCTAATTGACTAGCTAATTGCAACAAAAGGTCTTCTCTCCCTTTAGCCGCAGTAAACTGAGTTCCTATCGGCAGACCATCTCCACGGCGATAAGTGGGTAAGGAAAGAGATGGTTGACCACAGATATTAGCTTGTTGTGTGAAGGGAGTTAAAGCCAAACTATTTTCAAACATGTTCCAAATAAGTAGCTGTTGCTCATCTATTGAACAATCTTGAATATCTTTAAGGCGATGATGCAAATCAGCAGATAAACTCAACTGTCCATGTTTAGGAGCCACATCTGCTACAGTAGGTGTCAAGAGTAAGTCATATGTCTGATGAAACTTCGCCATAATCACTCCAAATCTATCCCAATCTGACAAAGTCTTAGAATACAATTTAGCTGGAACAGTTTGTCCACTCTGATAGATTGACCATGTCATGAGCTCCATATCTGTTTGTAGCATTGCACGTCCCAAATGAGATTCAATTTCATCAAACATCTGTGCTGTTTCTACGCTATTCATCAGATAATAAGATTTCATCAACTCTCTACCATCCAAAGGATACGCTGCTAGCTCAACCACTTCATGTCCCAGATCTGATAGAATCTGGCACATCTCACTAACGGCTTGTTTTGCTTCAGTACTCACTGGACTACCAATGGGGGAGGATGTCGAATAGGCAATTTTTAGCGGTTTGGTGAGTACACCAAAAATAGCTTTCTTTGATAGTTTGACCAATGGAAATGGGGCCTCCAGCTGATATTCCTGACAATAATAAAGCAAGCGCTGAGTATCACGGACTGACTTTGTTAAAGCAAAATTCACAGAAGCACCTTGCCAGCCACGATAGGATATCGGTCCTACCGGAATACGACCTCGACTAGGTTTCAAACCAATTAAACCATTAAAAGAAGCAGGTATCCGGATTGATCCACCACCATCAGATGCAGCAGCAATAGGAACCATATCTGATGCTACAGCTGCTGCCGCTCCTCCACTGGAGCCACCAGCGTTACGACTAACATCCAGAGGTAAATTAACACTACCATGAATACTTGCATCCGAAATATTTTTAAAACCAAATTCCGGTGTATTAGTTCGACCAAGAATAATAAATCCCAACTCTTTTAATTTCTTCACATAACGATCCGTATGTCTTGCTCCTTGTCCAATAAACAATTTAGAACCTGCAGAAGAAGGCTGTCCTTCTTCATTTTGGCCTAAATCTTTTAACAACAAAGGAACACCAGCAAACGGTTTTCCAACATACTGTTTGCTTTCAACTTCCAGCAAAGCTTGTTCATATTGTTTACTAACAACCGCATTCAGTTTGGGATTAAACTTCTCGATTTTATCAATAGATTCAAGAATCAACTCTTTGGCTGATACTTCTTTTTGATTAACAGCTTGAGCCATAGCTGTCGCATCTCTAAACTCCATATACACCCCTTTATTATCTACTTCCAACTCAAAATGATGAACTCCCTTAATCTCCTATCACAATCTCACTTATCACTCATATCGTAAACCCAATCATAATATCTACAATTCCTCTAATAGCGCTAGAGCAAAACAGCCTCTTTTACTTTATTTCAATTTTGATTCTAACGTTCAAACATTTATCAATCATTCCTCAACGTAATTGTGAATTATTGTAAAAAATTTACCCCTATATTTATCATAGTATTGAACATGTTACTAAAGTATACACCTAAATTTGAACTTGTGGTAGACAAAAAAGACTGTCTAAGACAGCCTCTATTGTTAATTAAAGTGAATTTGGATCAACTTTGATACCAACACCTTGCGTTGTTGTGATAGATACTGAAGTCATGTATGTACCTTTAGCTGTCGCTGGTTTAGCTTTAGCCATCACATCGTGGAAAGCTTTGAAGTTTTCAACGAGTTTGTCAGTGTCAAATGATACTTTACCAATAAGTGCTTGTACAATACCCGCTTTGTCAGCACGGTATGTAATTTTACCACCTTTAGATTCTTCAACTGCTTTAGCAACATCCATTGTTACTGTACCAGTTTTAGGGTTTGGCATCAAGTTACGTGGACCAAGTACGCGACCAAGACGTCCAACAACTGCCATCATATCTGGAGTTGCAATCACGACATCAAAGTCTAACCAACCACCGTTGATTTTCGCAACAAGTTCGTCTTCACCAACGAAGTCTGCACCAGCAGCTTTTGCTTCTTCTGCTTTAGCACCACGTGCGAAAACTAGAACGCGAGCAGTTTTACCAGTACCGTTTGGCAATACCATAGCACCACGAATTTGTTGATCAGCTTTACGAACGTCAATGTTCAAGTTATATGCAACCTCAACTGACGCATCAAATTTAGCGAAGTTTGTTTCTTTTGCAAGAGCTACAGCTTCTTCTACACTGTAAAGTTTTGTGCTGTCAATTTTCTCAAGAGCAGCACGCAAGTTTTTGCTTTTTTTAGCCATGTTTATTCTCCTTGTAATGTGGTCATATCGATTTTCATCTCCCACGTCACCTATCGAAGCGATAAGGATATGCGGGTCTTGGGTTTGCTACCGAATATTAATCAGTAACAGTAAAGCCCATAGAACGAGCAGTACCTTCGATCATACGCATTGCAGCTTCTAAGCTAGCAGCGTTCAAATCTGGCATTTTTGTTTCAGCAATTTCTTGTACTTGTGCACGAGTTACTGAAGCAACCTTTGTCTTGTTCGGTGTACCTGAACCTTTTTCAACACCTGCAGCTTTTTTCAATAATACAGCAGCTGGTGGTGTCTTACAGATGAAATCAAATGATTTATCTTCGTATACAGAAATCACAACCGGAATAATCATACCTGCTTGATCAGCAGTACGAGCATTAAATTCTTTAGTGAATCCCATAATGTTAATACCTGCTTGACCAAGTGCTGGTCCAACTGGTGGAGCTGGAGTAGCTTTACCTGCAGGGATTTGAAGTTTTACAAGTTTTTCGACTTTTTTAGCCATAATATAAAATCCTCCTATTGTGGTTTTGACGGTAATTACAGATTTTTACCTCCCACAAGTATGTGTTTTACACATACCTTTTTATTATAAACTATTTTACAAGAAATGCAAGGTTTAGGTTTACTTTTTTTTATATTTTTTATAGAATGAATATATGTTTGAATCACTTATTTTTCTAAAAATTATATCTATCTTATTCATTTTCCTTACCCTAACCATTTCTGTTATTATTGTCAAATTACTTCAGTTAAGAAAAAAGGGATGGAACTTTGCTGATATTGCTTTCCCACTCTATGCTTTCCAATTTTATATCGTTTCTGATAAAGCTTATTATAACAGCTTATTGCCTCACCTTGTTTTATCTTTGACACTTTTAGCTACAGGATTAGCACTTTTTTTCCTGTTTAAGAAAAAAGAATTCTCTTACAAACGATTTTTTAAAGTATTTTGGCGAGCTGGTTTTATCTTAACATTTTTAATGTATCTTGCATTAGTCATTGCTACATTAACTCTCCAATCATGACATTCATCTATATCAATTCCGATAATTTTTAGCAAATTATCGGAATTTTTATTTCTCTTACACTGAGTTTGTTTGTTTCAACAGAGACCTAAAGCATCATTGAAATACTTATTCCAACTATTTTTGAACCTACACCAAAAAGACACTAAATTCTATTCTAGCAACATGAGCATTTTATCAATCTTCCTCTAAGGAAAATCACCACACAATCAGTTATAATACTATCATGATTGACAAAAATTTTAGGGAGTATTATCTATGAAAAAAATCGTGTTTGTCTGTCTTGGGAATATTTGTAGAAGCCCGATGGCAGAGTTCGTTATGAAAAACTTGACCAATCAATTTCATATTGAAAGTCGTGCCACTTCTAATTGGGAACATGGTAATCCCATTCATCCCGGTACTCAAAATATTTTCAAGAAACACCATATTCCTTACGATGAAACAAAAACATCTCTTCAAATTAGTCGAGAGGATTTTGACTATTTTGACTTAATCATTGGAATGGATAGCAACAATATGCGTGATTTGAAAAAAATGGCACCTCCTTCTGCCAAAGAAAAGATTGTTCCATTCACAAATATCTCCGTTCCTGATCCTTGGTATACGGGTGATTTTGATGAAACATATGCAATCATCCAAGAGGGGTGTCAAAACTGGCTAGAGCGCTTAAACAACTTTTAAACCGTTTCAAAACATTCTGTGTAATATTTTTGTAATATTTGTAAAAAAATGGTAAACTATTTTTGTCTAAATTGAGGTTTTCTTCGTGTAATATGATGACATATCAAGAAAAACTATTTGAATCTATTAAAGCTTTCAATATTCTATGGAGAGTATCTATCTATGAAATCGTTAAACTTATCTTTTCTGAAAAATCAATCTCTTTCATCCTATTTAACAAGACCTAAAATGGAACTCATGGCTATTCTTATCATTCTTATTTGTGCCATTTCTGTCTTTACCGGACGAATCGGTAGTAAACAAACCATAACACTAGATAATGGACAACTACACTATAATGGCACCATTGTTGCAAATAAAATGAACGGACAAGGCACCTTAACTTTTGCTAACGGTGATGTCTATGAGGGGCAATTTAAAAATGGTACATTTCACGGTCATGGTACATATACATCTGCTAGCGGGTGGGTGTATGTCGGTCAATTCAAAAATGGTTACGCAGATGGAATAGGGAAACTAACAACTGAAGGCCAAGCGACCTATGAAGGAAAATTTGAACAGGGGATTTATCAATATGAGAATTAAATGGTTATCAACTATACGGGTAATAGGTCTAGCTTTTGTCTTACTCTATCATTTCTTCATCAAATTCTTTCCTGGAGGATTTGTCGGAGTAGATTTGTTTTTCACCCTGTCTGGCTATCTAACAACAGCTCTCTTAATTGATGAATTTTCACAACAAAAAACGATTAATATCGCTGGATTTCTAAAACGGAGACTGTACCGTATTCTACCTCCATTGGTGCTAGTTATTCTACTCGTCCTTCCTTTCGCTTTATTTATCCGAAATGATTTCATTGCAAATATTGGTCAACAAGTGGCCGCTACTCTCGGCTTTATGACCAATATCTTTGAAATATTAGCGGGTGGCAGTTATGAAAATCAATTTTCACCTCATCTCTTTTTACACACATGGACATTGGCCATTGAGGTGCAATATTACCTTGTTTGGGCTGGACTAATATGGTATCTAACACGTACATCAAAAAGTATCGGTCAACTACGTGGAACTATCTTCTTAACATCGGTTAGTTTGTTCATTCTTAGCTTTTTAGGAATGACTATCTCTAGTTTCTTTACAGATAACCTATCATCTATCTATTATTCTAGTTTTACCCATGCTTTCCCATTTTTCATAGGCGGTATATTAGCCACCATTTCAGGAATAGGGAATACAACCAATTCTTTCCAAAGAATAATCGAACAATGGACACGAAAAAAAGCCTTAGTGGTCTTCACAGCTGCTGTATTTGTAGAAATCATACTGCTCTTTACATTGCAATTTAATTCTATATGGACCTACCTTATCGGATTCTTACTTTCCAGCCTTGCAACTGCTACTATGATTTTTTCAGCTCGCATTCTCCACGAAAAAACAAAAACAATCAATGAACCTAAAGTCTTACTTTTCTTCGCCAATATCTCTTACGGCATTTATCTCTTCCATTGGCCTTTATTGATTATCTTCACCCAGTTAATAAATGCCACTATAGCAGCCATTTTGTCTTTCATTTTTTCTACTATATTCGCAACCATTTCATTTTACATATTTGAACCGTTTGTTGCTGGAAAGATTGGAACATTATTCGGACTCTCTATTGACATTACTCCATACAAAAAATGGATTTTTAGTTTCTTAGGTTTCTTAACAATATGTAGTTTAGGCATTTGTTTCTTTTCTCCAAAATTAGGAACATTTGAACAGGAAAATCTCATTAGTAGTCTATATCAGGCACAAAATCAATTGCAAACAACTCGCTCGGCAGCTGAAAATGCTAAAGCAAGTGGTTTTGAAATCCAGAAAGGTGTAACAATTTTCGGCGACTCAGTAACTGTTCGAGCTAGTAACGCCATTCAATCAAGCTTACCGGATGTACAAATTGATGGTACAGTGAGTCGCAATCTTACAGAAATTACAGATTTGATTACTCTCTATCAGAAGAATAATACACTAAGAGAAACTGTTGTCGTGGCCCTTGGCACAAATACAACGGATAATGATCAATCTTTACTAGACAATCTCGTTTCTCATTTCCCTAAAGGACGCAGGCTGATTTTTGTCACTCCATACGACGGAAACTTTAACCCTAGCAATTCTATATCGTATCAAACGGGACAATATGAAAAAGAGTTAGCTGAAAAATATGACTACATTTCAATAGCTGATTGGTATCAAGTAGCAACAGAAAATCCAACTATTTGGTACAATACCGACTTAGTGCATTTCAATCTTGAAACGAACGGTGCAGAATTATTTGCTCAAACATTAAAAAATGCCATTGATAAGGTTGAAAACGGACCTATTAAAAACTAGTATATTTCTCAACTTAAAAAAATAACCCCCTTCTACCATTACTGATAGAAGGGGGTTATTATATTACGAATTATTTTTGCTTACTTTGAAAGCGCCACTCAAAACGTTTCTGATCATAAAATGGATACATTCCTTCTAGCAATGCAAAAGCTAGTAACCAACCACCAACGATATCAGTAGGATAATGTACTCCCAAATAAATTCTAGAAATGGCTACAAGAACAGCCAAAACCAATAAACTAATTTGTAACAAAAGTTTAGCTACACTTTTTTTCATTCGTTGATGAAGAATAATAACAACTGCACCACTAATCATCATTGTAGAAGCAGTATGCCAACTAGGAAATGAATAACCAATCGTAGTAATCAACCACTCAATACTAGGTCTCGGACGCTGATAGACATATTTCAGGGCTGTTGATGCTATCCCCATCACCACAAAACTATTTAGAATAAAATATGCTTCCATTTTCCATTTCTTATGATAATACAAAAATGCTGCTAAAAGAAGGCTAATTCCTAAAATAATCACTGTATTGCCTATAATGGTAATAGAAGACCAAAACTCCGTAGCTATTGTTGGCAAATTTCCACGAATGCTAGACTGAATTACTGCATCTATGTTTGCTAAACGTTCAGGATAAAATCTGACTGTGTAGCCCAAAATAACAAAGGCTAGGGCTAAAAAAGAAGCGTTACGCAAATGAATTTGTTTATGTTTCATATAGGATTTATTCAATAAAATTATACTTTCTTCAAAATTGGTTGTGCAGCCTTATAGCAAATATAAAAAACAAAAGAAAGTAGACATCCTTGCAAGAGGTTAAATGGTAAAACCATGAACCACAGATAATTACTCAACCCTAAAATCTCTCTAATATCAAAATTTGCAAAGACTGCATATACAGGCACAGCATAAACATAGTTCAAAAATAACATAACAGCTGTTGAACCAATCGTTGCAAAAAAAGCTGCTATAATATACTTTTTACCTGTCTGTTCATATTTCCAACAATAAGCTACTACGATAATAAATACAGCCATTGCAGAAACATTCATAGGGATTCCAATAATAGTTGAGAATCCTTGATTGTTTAATACCAGTTTAAGTAAAGTTCTGATGATCAAAATAGCAAAGCTAGACTTCATATCTAATAGCAAAAGACCAAATAAAATAGGTACTAATGAAAAATCCACTTCCAAAAAACTAGCTGTTGGAATAAGGGGAAATTTCAGATACATGAGTAAAAAAGATAATGCTGAAAGAATGCCGATAATCGCCATTTTACGTGTGTTTGTCATAAGGTTCCTCCAATTATAAAAATTGAAGAAGGCAAAAAGAGTAGGTTAAAAGACCTAACTTCTTCGTCTTCTCCCATCCAGACTATACTGTCGGTTGTGGAATTACACCACATCAGCTTACGCTCGCGGACTTCAAACTGACCTATGTCTACCCAAGATGAGTATATTTCAAGATACAACTTGAAATATCTCGTAGGAAAAACATAGTTTGCTTGTCACCGCCGGTCGGGAATTGCACCCTGCCCTGAAGACTCTATTATCATACCAAAAAAGCCTTGCTCGTGCAAGGCTGATGTTTCTCATTTCAACTTATCAGCTTCATACATATGAATCAATTCCAAACCTTGAAACTGTTGCTGACGCAACGCTTCATATACAATCATACATACCGTATTAGAAACGTTTAAACTGCGAACATGCTCATCATTCATCGGAATACGAATAGCTTTTTCAGAATGTTTTCTCATGAAATCTTCCGGTAAACCTTTATCCTCTCTCCCAAATAAAAAATAATGTGGAAAGTGATCGTGATACGTTTCGTCTGAATAAATCTTATCTGCAAACTTAGATACTAAATGAACTCTGCCTCCCTGCTGGGTAGCATACTCCATAAATTCATCAAGACTTTCATAAAAACGAATGTCTAGTTTATCCCAATAATCCAAACCAGCTCGTTTCATCTTACGATCGTCTATCGGAAATCCCATTGGTTTTATAATATGGAGAGGACTATTTGTTGCAGCGCATGTTCGAGCAATATTACCTGTATTCTGTGGAATTTGTGGTTCATATAAAACAATATGATTGATGGATGTTTCTTCTCTATGAGTCAATGTTTCAATATTCATGTGCTCTCTCTTTTTCATATGGACAAAAAAACAGCCACACTGCCCGGAGTCAAGCTCAGCAAACAGCATGGTGAATGAGGATTCATTCACTTAACTCACAACAGGTCTGAGTTAAATCAATGAAATCATGTTATTATTGTAGCTTAAAAGAAACTGAAAATCAAGTAGTTTGCATATTTTTTTCCGATGTTTCATTTTGAACTGTAATAAACAACTTCTCTCTTTGTTCATACTACTGAATGAAGACTCTTTTATCGAATAAGTTGTAATAAAAAAACAAGCTATATACTTTTTTACCGCTTGCTTCTCTTTAAACTAAATTTATTTGGTACAGGGTCCTCTCCGCCTTCTACAAAAGGATGACATCTAGCAATACGTGCAATTCCCATTAGCATCCCTTTTAAGCCATGCTTTTGTAATGCCTCAATCATATAAGCCGAACAAGTCGGTTGATAACGACAAGACGGAGGAAACAAAGGAGAGATAAACCTCTGATACACTCGGACCAAGCCGATAAAAAATTGAATCATTTTTTATTAACCGTCTTTGTAACTGCTAAAGTATGAAGTTTGCTAATATCTTTTTTATTCAATTTTCGGTATTCTCCCGGACGTAGGCCGGTCAAATCTAAATTTCCAAATCGAATGCGAGATAACTTATCTACTTGTAATCCAACGGCTTCAAACATTTTCTTCACTTGATGATTGCGTCCTTCATGAATCGTCAATTCAATCACCGAACGATTTTTTACAGGATCAACTTTGATGATATCATAAACAGCTGGCTTAGTTTTTTTCCCATCAATCACAAGTCCTCGTGTCAGAGGACGGAGAACGTCTTTGTTAGCTATTCCTTTGACACGTGCTAAATACACTTTATCAATCTCATTGCGTGGGTGAATCATTTCATCAGTAAAATCACCGTCATTTGTCAAAATCAATAATCCAGAAGTATCCCAATCTAGTCGACCTACTGGATAGATTCTTTCTTTGACTGTAGGTAATAAATCTACAACAGTCTTTCTCCCCTTATCATCTGAGACACTAGAAATTACTCCTCGTGGTTTATTTAACAGATAATATACTTTTTCCTCATTGTAAATTGGTTGACCTTCTACTTCAACCTTATCCCCTGACTTGATAATCGTCCCTAATTCATGAACAACTTGACCGTTTACTGTGACAAGTCCCTGCTTAATCAACTCTTCTGCTTTGCGACGACTAGCCACACCTGCGTGGGCAATATATTTGTTAATTCTCATCTTCTAATTCACTTCTTTCTAGGAATAACTCTGTTTCCTCTTCTACCAAATCTAATTCAGATACATCTGGCAACTCGTCTAATCTGTTGATGCCCATATAATCGAGAAAATAATCTGTTGTTACATATAGATTTGGTCGTCCAAGAACTTCTTTTTTTCCATCTTCACGAATAAGCCCAAAAGTTTGTAATTTACTAATAGCACCGCTGGAATTAACGCCACGAATATCATCTACTTCAATTCGTGTAACTGGCTGCTTATATGCAATGATAGACAAGGTTTCAAGAAGAGCTCGCGACATCGTTTGATTAATAGGTGTTTTAGCGTATACACGTAAGAGATTAGCATGCTCTTTTTTGGTTACTAACCTGTAACGATTAGAAGATTCCAAAAGCGCTAGACCAGACTGTTTATCTTCCCTATATTTTTCACCAAGTTTCTCCAATTGCTGAAGGACAGCAGTTGGTTGCAACTCAAGAATGTCAGATAAATGACGCACAGTCAGTCCCTCTTCACCTGCTACAAATAGTAAAACTTCTATTTCAGCTAATCGCTTCATTCTCTCTCCTTACTAAGTAAATCGTATCAAAAACATCTGATTGCTCCACGTTCACTTCTTGTACTTTCACCAACTCTAAAGTAGCTAAAAAGATAGTAATCATTTCATTAATGTCTTGGCTATCTTGAAATAGTTGGCTCAACTCCAATCGAGACTGTTTTTTCATTCGTTCTCGTACACTCGTCATCATATCTTCTATCTTATATTCATCACGAGTAATGGTAGCATGCGATTGACGTAATGTCGTCTGTTTTTCTGCTATCACTTTGGAAAAAGCCAAAAAAATGTCAATGACCGACTTATCTTTAGCCAGACTAACATCTTCATAAACTAAGTCCAGCTTGGGTTTTGAAAAATAGTTTGCTCGTTCATCATGCTGCTCTCCTAGTTTTTCACTAAGCAACTTAAATTTTCTATATTCTTCCAGCTGGTCTAATAGATCCATTTCCGGATCATTTTCTGCATCTGGCTCTTCAACTATCTTTGGCAACAGCCTACGACTTTTAATCACCATCAACTGACTGGCCATGACCATATATTCTCCAGCCACTTCTAGTCGCATTGCTTGTAAAGTAGCAATATAGGACAAATACTGCTCAATAACCTCCGTAATTGGAACTTCGTAAATATCCATCTGATATCTAGATACTAGATGCAGCAAAAGGTCTAACGGTCCTTCAAAGTCTTTTAATTTAATATCCATTATCTAAATTTTTCCAAACTCACCATTGTTTTTAATCCTAACTGTTTAGCAATATGTTCTAAGGATTGTCCTTGTTCCAATTGACCTAGAATATATTGTTCTCTTAATTTTTGAGCTGTCCATTCAATTTTTTCAATCGACTGTACATATTCGGTCAAACGATTAAAAAACCACTGACGTGAATACGATTTCCCGTTTTTATCAAACAGATAGTATCCTGTTAGACGATTGTTCAAATAAGGGATAATTTCCTTAGGTAAGCCAAGTACACGCCTACTAGATCCTCTTTGTACCGTTAAAACTTGGAACTCTATATTCACTTGTTCAATCATTAGTCCTGCTATCTCACTAGGGGTTAATCCTAGATGTGCAATGAGAAGTGCAATTAGCTGACCATCCAAGAAAACTGTCTCCTCAAACAAAATGGACATTTCTTCTTTCTGAAATTGTTTCTTAACGTTAATGACAGGTGTCACAGCTGGCAACTTATAAAAACGTTCCAATTGTCCGTTTTCATAAAGAAAATAAAGAAATTGATTCACTGTTGAACGCTTTCGACGTTGAGCAGCAGGCTTCAACTGCAACAAAGATTGCTGATAAAGTGAAAGTGTATGCTGATTGATGATTGCTACCGTTTGTTCAATAAATTGTTGCAAATCATAGCGATACGATTTCTGGGTATTTAGACTGACTTTTTTGCTCGCAATAAACGTTTCAATAATGTGATTCATTTTTTTCCTTCTTTTGACGGTAGGGGAAAATTATGCAGGAGTGCATTCATAGCTTTCAGGATTGATTTCCGAGTAATAATACCTATAAATTTCATATCCTTACCGACCACAGGTAAGAAAGATTGATCTACCAATTTACGCATTACTTCCGTCAAATCATACTCAACACCTACTGTAGCCTCATCCGTTTTTGCAATCAAGGAAATATCATCGCTCAACTGATCATCTGTTAGTTCATTCACAGCTTGGTACTTCAGAATTTCTGTTAAACCGATGGTACCAAAGAAACGACCATCCTCTGTTACAACTGGTACTCGTGAATACGTCATGTGACTAAGTAACAGCTTAGCATGATCAATATTATGAGTATCAATAATGACAGCCAACTTATTAGCAGGCGTTAGAAAAGTATCTTCTTGAGCCAAGATAAAAGCTTCAAACTCGCGTGCAATCATCTTACAATATCCTTTGTCAACGGTTCATACAGCTCATGCTGGCGATTGTAGTATGCAATATGGAAAGCATCTGAGCGAATGGTGACGATAGCATAAAGACATTCTCTAATCACTCCTCGAGGCTGACTGATAGAGCCTGGATTAAGAAAGAGAGTTTTGCCACGCACAGTTGCATCTGGAACATGAAGATGACCATATAGACAGATATCAGCCATTACTTCTTGAGCCCAGTAATCCAACCGTTGCCAGCTATAATTGATGCCATAAAAATGACCATGTGTTTGTGCAATCGTCACATCTCCTATTTGTGTAATCAATTGTTCTGGATATGCTCCCACATAATCACAGTTACCATTCACTACTTGGATATCTTTCCAAATTGGATCCTGACTATCTAATTCCGAGTCACCGTTGTGGAAGATAGCATCCACTTTCCCCAAATAACGATTTTTTATCTCTTCAACAATCACTCTATCTCCATGAGAATCACTCATGATTACAATGGTTTTGCTTGTTTCTGCCATATTGGAAATGCCTCCACCAGTTTTTCTAATGCTTGTGCACGATGAGAAATCTTATTTTTTTCTTCTAAACTCAACTCAGCCGAAGTTTTACCAGTTTCTCCCACTAAGAAAAGCGGATCATAACCAAATCCATTTTCTCCACGTAAGTTCATACCAATATACCCTTCCCAATCAGCTTCTACTACCAAACTCTCTCGATTGGGAGCAGCCATAACCAA
Organism: Streptococcus suis; assembly: GCA_029593505.1. GTDB lineage: Bacteria > Bacillota > Bacilli > Lactobacillales > Streptococcaceae > Streptococcus > Streptococcus suis_AG. The sequence goes on along the minus strand of JAKTNI010000001.1, from coordinate 220,400 downwards.
CGTACAGTGGAATTGAGCTGTTCGGTCTTTTAATTCAAACACCATTGCTAATTCATGCAATAGCTTGGCATTATTTAATTCATCAGTTGCATCTGGACCTGAAAAACGGGCAGACCATACTCCTGGCAAGCCACCCAGTACATCAACTGTTAAGCCTGAATCATCTGCCAAAACCATCTTGCCAGTCAATTCCGCTATTGTTTCAGCTTTCAGTCGAGCATTTTCTTCAAATGTCATACCTGTTTCTGCTACATCTGGTAAATCTGGATAGTCATTGAGATTTTCTACTCGGTAACCCAATCGTTCAAAAAACTTGCGAAATTCCTGTGTTTTTCCTTCATTTTTTGTCGCAATCAAAATACTATCTCCAATATCAGTCATGCCGGTATTGGAGGAAAAAAATGTATCCAATACCACTCCACCTTTAGGCAAGTGAACCAATAACAAACGATCATTTTCAGTTATTAAAATAGCTCCGTTGTGTTGAACGACTTTAAACTGGCTATGATTTAATTCATTCAGTATCTCACTGGCAAATTGGAATAAAGCAAATTCCGACTCCAACCGAATTACATCTATTTGCACACATTTATTATAGCCTTCTTCATAATTAGTCTCAATCAATTGATTAAATAACTGACCTATCCGATAAAGTTCTTCCTCTCTACCAGTATTTGCAAAACTACCAAATAAATTAGTAAAACTTGCTTTACCAATAAACCAATTATGCTCATCTCTATACTCATAAATTTTTTCTGTCATAGTCTTACGTGCTCCACATGAATGTCAATACCCAACCAATTTTCCGCAATTTCTTTAAATGTTATAGGGCTAGCTGTTGTATAAAAAGTATGATGTGCTTCTACTGTTGCTCTACTACGATGAAGCTGGAAATAATTGAGCAAAACAGAAATATCCCTAGCACACTCCGCACCACTATCAATCAATTTGACATCTTTTCCCATAGCATTTTGAATGATCGGGCGAAGAAGAGGGTAATGAGTACACCCTAAAACAAGTGTATCAACCTTTCCCATCAACGGGCGTAATGTTTCATAAACTATTTTTTTAGCCAAACTAGATTGATAGTTATTTGATTCTACCAAAGGCGCAAATTTAGGACAAGCTAAACTACGTACCTGTGTCTCTGGAGAGAGTGCTTGAATTTTTTCGCGATAAATATCTGATTGAATGGTCATAGCTGTTCCGAGAATCCCTACTTCTCCACGCTGAGTCGCCTTAATAGCTGCCGAAGCTCCCGGTAAAATTACCCCTAAAACAGGAATATCTAATGCTTCTTTGACTTCTTCCCATGCTACCGCTGTTGCTGTATTACAAGCAAAAACAATCATTTTAACATTTTTTGTTAAAAGAAAATGAACCAGTTGCCACGTATACTCTCTGATTTGCTCTGCTGGTCTCGGACCATAAGGAGCTCTAGCAGAATCGCCGATATAAACAATTTCCTCGTGTGGAAGCTGACGCATCAATTCACGCGCAACCGTTAATCCACCTACACCCGAATCTAAAAAACCAATTGGTCGATTATCCATTATTATTAGAATAGCCACTCATTTGGCTAGCCTTTCTGTTCTTACTCAAAAAATGGGACTTGGAATGAATATCCCAGTCCCAAGTTCATTATTTTTTCTTGATTGCTGCTTTTTGCTGGCTCTTAATTTGGCGAAGCACTTGCTGTACTTTTGCCTCACTTGGTTTTTGTCCCATTTGGCTCATCATCAAGCGAAGTGCATTCTCATCTAAAACAGGCTTATCTGCAATATAATTTTCAACCTGCTTACGCGCAAGGAAAATACCCAAGCCAACGCCCCCTGCAAAAGCGAGCAACACTAATAAAATCACTAAACCAATACCTAGTTGCATCGTATCATCTCCTAAAACTTCCATTATTCTTTTTTACTGGTCTTATTATATCAAAATTTCACTTGTTTTCCAATACTTATCTATCAAAATCAAAACCATATAAAGTAGCAAAATAATCTTCTGGCGTCTCTGCACGACGAATCATTCGTGCAGTACCATCTTCTTGAAAAAGAATTTCAGAGGAACGCAAGCGACCATTGTAATTGTATCCCATAGAAAAACCATGAGCACCAGTGTCATGAATCACCAGTAGGTCACCAATTTCTGCTCTAGGTAACTCACGATTAACGGCAAATTTATCGTTATTTTCACAAAGCGAGCCAGCTACATCTACTATTTCAACTGGAGCCTCTGGACGACTGATATTTGTAATATGATGATAAGCTCCATAAAAAGCAGGACGCATAAGGTTAGCTGCGGATGCATCAACACCAACATAGGTCCGGTACGTTTTCTTGCGATGAAGAACTTTGGTAATCAAGTGACCATGGGGAGCGAGCATGAAGCGTCCCAATTCTGTATATATTTTAACATCCCCCATACCAGCCGGTGTTAAAATAGATTCATAAACCTTACGAACTCCCTCACCAATAACGAAAATATCATTAGGTTCTTGTTCTGGACGATAGTTGACACCAATGCCACCTGATAAGTTAATAAAATCAAGAACAACTCCTGTTTGTTCACGAATTTCAAGAGCTAATTCAAACAACTGCCTTGCCAGTTCTGGATAATATTCATTGGTTACTGTATTGGATGCTAAAAAAGCATGGATACCAAATTCTTTTACTCCAAGTTCTTTCAGTTCCTTATAGCCTTTTATCAACTGATCTTTTGTCATACCAAACTTGGACTCTTCAGGATGATCCATAATATCCGTTCCTAAAGAAAATACTCCACCAGGATTATAACGCAAACAAACTATATCAGGAATACCGGCAACATTTTTCAAAAATTCAATATGCTCATAAGCATCTAAGTTGATAATCGCTCCTACACTACGAGCATAAACAAATTCGGAGGCTTGAGTATCATTTGAAGTGAACATAATATCTTCAAACCCTAACTTCTCACTCATAAGAACTTCTACATCTGTTGCACAATCAACACCACATCCTTCTTCTTGAAGAACTTTTAAAATAGCTGGATTTGGAGTTGCTTTGACAGCAAAATATTCTTTAAATCCCTTATTCCAAGAAAAAGCAGCATTAAGCGCACGAGCTTTCTCACGAATTCCTTTTTCATCATACAAATGAAAGGGAGTGGGAAATTGTTCTGTTATAGTGGCAAGTGCTTCCTTGCTGATAAATGGTACCTTTGTCATGTCTCTACCTCATCAAAATATTTCTCCCATTATACCATAGAAACAAGTTTCAGAAAATGAAAACCCACTCAAAGGGAGTATATTCAAACCCATTAAAATAATAATTATGAAAGTATAAAATCTTACGGCTAGAAATAAAAGGACAGTAGTGATATGCTGTTCTTTTATTTTTAGCTTTACTAGTTTCGGATATTCTTTATTGAAATAATAAATGTGACGCAGTACAATAATTAGAATCTTCCTATTTCAAAGATTATTCATACATAATCTATATCTTCTTTTTAAAAACACGATAACCTCAAACAATCACGGAGGAAGCCGTGATTGTTATTTTGATTCACCCTAAAAATGTAGGTCTCATTCTCCTTAATATTTTCTTCTGAAATCTTCCGCGATTGCATCTTGAACAAGGCGCTTTATATGACGAAGGTTATTTTCTTCTGAGAATCTCATAAGTTCTTCCATTAGTTCATCTCCAATTTCATAAGTGCCTTCTTTTTTGATAGAATTGAACTTATCCACCAAATTATTTGCTTGTTCTTGAATAAATAATCGTTTTTCGTCAATGTTGGGAATTTGAAAATCGCTAAGTAAATCAAATCGAGACCTTAGAGAGGCCGGAATATGCTGAATATAATACTCGGAAGTCATATTTGAAGTAAAGACAATAGTATATCCATTCAAATTATGAGCAATACCATGTCTATCTGTAAATTTACCGTCTTCTAGAAGTTCATAAAAGAAATTAAATACAGCCGGTGTCGCTTTTTCGAATTCATCAATCAAAATAACTTTAGATTTGGTTGAATTAATTTTTCTGATTAACTCACCCCCCTCATCACTTCCAACGTATCCGAGTGGAGAACCTATTAGGCTATTCAACACCCCTTCCGTCGAGTAATTTCCAAAATTAATTTTGATAAGTTCCTCATTTGGATAGAGTGACTTTGATAAAATCTTAGCAAATTCTGTCTTACCTATTCCAGATTCACCAATCAGAAACACGGAAAAAATCTTTCTAACACCTATTTTTTCGAGTAGTATAAAGTTTGCATACTTCTGTACGAAATTTTCTTTAAATACATCATGGCCGATTAGGTCACTGATAGCATCCTGTATTTTATCGCCAAACTCAATGTCAGCACCATCTTCCGTCTCATTGTCAGGATTAAAATTTTGAACTTCTAGATTAGCAAAATCTTCGTTTATCTCTTCATCTTCAAATAGAAGTGGCAATTCTTTTAGTATACTTTCGTATTTTAACTTATTTAGCCAAAAAGTGAGGCGAGTAGACGTTCTACTTAGACAAAAGAAAACTCGACCTATGTACTGACTGGTGTAGGCGTTTAAATTCATTAAGGCAGATAAATCTATAACTAACTCATTCACGACATCAATTTCCTTGCATATATCTTCTATTTCACTGAAATAGGTGAAATCGTAAGATAGAATATGAGTGATATCAATCCTTTTACTTTCCGAGAAGTGCTCTTTTAAATCATCTATTCTTGTAGAATCATATAAATAAATCACGATTTACTCTCCACATTAATTTTCTGTACAACAGCAATTACATCTATTAAATGATATGTTTCATTTAATTTTTCATAGTTGAAATCTATTTCAAATTCCGACTCAGATCCACCGCTATTTTCAGATGATGAGGATTTTGGGATAATGTCTTTTACATTTTTTGTTATATTATTCTTCTTGGCTTGTTTACTCATAAACTCTAAAAATTTTGTTGACATGGTATCAACTTCTGAAAAGTCAATTTCACCTCTATCTATCCCAACTAAGCTAAGTTTTCCAAGTTGAAAATCACTATGTCCATATCCATTTTCAAAACCTTCAACTTCTCCATAAGGGAAACGAACCAAGAATTTTTCATCACCTTGTTTGAAGCTATAATCAATAGTGTAGTCAGTCAAGAAGGTAGAAAGTAGGTTTGACATATTTAACTCGATTCCCTCAGTACTAGGATTATCCAACTTGCTAGCTTGTAGCACTTGCAGTATAAGTGGAATATCTTGTGCGTTTACAGGATTAAGAGTTACACTGTCGAATTTTATTAAATCTCCTTGCTCTAGGTTCTCAGCTTGAAAATTTTTGGACATTTCATAGACTTTTCTAAAAATCGTAGATTTAGTACTTTTAACTTCGAAACTCTCACTAATTTTGCTTCCTGCAGTTAATTCGTTGTTATTTTCATATCCTGAATACAAACCATTTTTTATTCCAAATTTAAAAGAGTGTTTGCGACTTTTTATATTGCTATTTTCTTTCTGAATAGTTGTTTTGACAGTATCATCAATTAGGGTAGCAATTTCATAAGATTTAGCCGAATTGAGATATACTAAATTGAAATAGTCTATATTCAATTGAGAATTGTCTGATTCTGTATTAATTTTATTTATAGAGTCTATCCGCCAACTCACAGAAATCAATATTGCACTAATCATTAGTAGTACATTTAAATCGATATTAGCTAGTGTGATTAGATAATCCAATGCAGGCTGAAGCAATACATATAGTATGGTTACAAGTAGAAATTCATCCTTATTTTCATTTTTTAAAGAGTAAATGGACAATATTGTCACGATAGCAATAATCATCTTATGTCCAGAATATGGCTGTAATATATTAATTTTAGACAGCCAATCAAAACTTGTATATGCAACCAATGTATAAGTAGTTATTCTACGATAATTTACATCCAGGAAAAATTTCTTCACCATAAACACCTCCAGCTTTTACCAGTTTTATCTTCACTAAACACCCTTACAAAAGAGCATAAATTAACAATTATTATGATTCTATTATAGCATAGTTGAAGACTTATACTATTAAAGTAGTAACATTAAAGTGCTACACTTTCCAATACAGTTTTCCGAATGCTTTAAGACTGGTAGCATAAAATTATAAGTTTAGGGATTGGGCTTTTTACTTTAATCTTGACTCTCTTCTATAATAAACGAGTTATAGCTTCCCATCTTTTACTTTCTTTGTTTTGCAATGGTCACATCATAACTCTGAAATCCCAAGAAGAGAGCATGACACTCAGCAGTCTAAATAATCTGAGTTCACACATCTTAATAAAATAGTCAAAAGGTAGCTAAAATTTTAGCTACCTTTTATTTGTCATTTTTACATTAGTGAAATAGTATCTTGTGTAAAATTAGAGACTATTTAGAATGCCTTTTGGTATATCGTTTAATAAATACCATTATTCCTAAAATTCCAACTCCAACAAGACTTAATATATTTGATTTTGTAGAGTTCGTTTTAGGAAGCTCCTTAGTATCTGCTTTTGGCTTTTTATCACTTGAAACATTTTCAGTAGTGCTAGACTGTTGAGATGCAGATTGTGTAGTAGTATTAGCAGATTTAGGGTTTATATCCTGTTTATTTATAGTAGCACCAGAGTTATTGGTATCAGTTTGTTTATTGTTTTCCTGACCATTTTCAGCTGGGTTGTCTACAATTGCAGTGTTAGTATTAGACGTGGCGTCAGCTCCATTACTATTATTAGAGCTATCATTATTTTCTCCAGTTACTGGTGGAATTTCCGTATTTCCTGAACCAGTATCTCCGCCAGTTGCTGGTGGTGGGGTTTGGGTTGTACCCGAACCAGTGTCACCACCGCTGGCTGGTGGAGTTTGCACGGGTTTATAATGATTAACTATGAGCATTCTCCCTCCATACTTACCAACCAACTCGTCATAGCGGACTTCATAGGAGTATTTATCTCCAACATAAGTATATCCAGGAATTGATGGCGGTGTCAAAACTAACACCTCACCAGGAGCTAGGACCTTATCGTAGTTACCTAGACTTACATTATTAACATCGTCATAATTAGCTATATGAATGGTAGCTTCAGTCTCCTGAGCATAAACAACTGAAGAATTATTATTCACTAAGTTTACACCCACAGGAGCAATTACTCCGCTTAAAATAGTAGCAGAAGCTAAGACAACACCTAACTTACCAAGTTTTTTCATTTTTTTCACCTTTTGTGACCCTTTTAGGTCGCCTTTCTTTTTCATTTTTACCCCAAAATCCCTGCTACAATAGGGTTTGAGCGTGTTTTAGTTAACGGTCGTTAACTAAAACAATGAAAAATCAAAAAATGCCGACTTGACGAACGTCTTAAAACCCCGTCAAATCAACATTTCTAATATTTTTTATTGATAACTTTGATTGTTTTAACAAACGACCGTTTATTAAAACACTTTTATGTGTTTACTTTACTATTTTTTCTAGCTTTTGTCAACGATTTATAGGTTAATTTTTACGATTTATTGGAATATGATTACGCTTCAGCACGCTATAAATCGTAGCCGTGGAAATTTGGAGCTGGCTGGCAATGACTCGGACAGGTAACTGCTCTTCAAGATAATATCGAACAATTTGTCTTTCCTTTACCTTTGAAATGCCTTTATTCCCCAACTTTATCCCACGTTCTTTGGCTTTACGCAGTCCGTCTTTAGTGCGGTCTGATATAGCTTGAAGCTCCCACTCTGCCACGTAACCCAACATCAGACAAAAGAATTTACCTGTTAGTGAGTCTGTTTCAATCTGTTCGTGAATAGATTGAAGACGGATATTGTGGCGAGTGAGTTCATCAATGATAGCTGATAGATGAAGCATTTTTCTGGTTAGGCGGTCTAGTTTATATACTACAAAGCTGGTTTCTATTCCGCTTTCGTCACACTCCTTGGCGAAGTTGATAGCTTTTTGAAGTTGTGGGCGGTCTTGATTGCCTCCAGATTCTTTTTCTATGTAGAGTTTGTCGCAGAAGTTTAGAGCTTCTTTTTGAACTTCCAGCCCTAACTCTTGACGGTTGTCTGTGGAGCTAACACGGGCATAGCCAACGATGATGCTTCCTTTTTCTTGATATTGCTTGATGATTTTCTTCACGTTATCCTCCTTGCTTTACTATTGTAGCAGGGTGGTTCTATTTTAGAAGAAAAATCAAAATAACTGTAAAGCAAAAATAATGCAGGAATATAGTGGATTAGATTGTAAATCATTATTTTTTGCGAAACAGAAATAAAAATAAGAGTTATTTTATTTATAAAGATAATTCTATCTGTTGTCTCTTATAAGGAATGATCCACAAAAATATAATCGCAACAACAATTGTTAGCAATGAAGTAAAGTCACCCGATATGACATTCCAAAAAGATTCATCTCTTGACAAACTTGAAAAATTACGAATAATGAAATCAGGTATTTGGAGTAGTGTGAATAATAAAATAAGTCTCCGTGTCAACTTAACCAATCGGTAATTTTTATATTCTTTCCGATAATAACTCGAAATAAAATATAGAAAAAACAAAATAATTCCCATCTGTATTGTACTATACAAAAAATGCATATAGCCAGACATGGTTAAGGCGCCCTTAATATCCATGAAGCTATCTAAATTATCACTTATCCACATCTTGAAATGTGTATAATAATTAACCAATAGTGAAATAACTATCGAAATAATCCATATAATCCACTTTGAAGATTTTTTCATTTGACTACTAATATTTTTATAGAGTTTGTAGAAATAAGCATTGAAAAATGGCAAGATGATAAAATCTCCAATATATATACTTGTATATAGTATTAGCGGCAGTTTGACATCTCCATAAAACACTGTTCTATCATTCAAAGCAAAAAGAAACATTGGCAGGAAGCCGAAGGTTATTGTTGTTCCATATATATACATACTGGTTATATCTATATTTTTATTCATAATCATATTTTTTTCTTCTGTCTTTGATATTATACCATAAAGAATATCAAATAAATACCTTAGGTAAAAATACCACTGCGATATTATAAAAGTGTATATAAGACAAGTTAAAATCATAAAAATCAAACATGTCCAAAAATTAATTTTATATAAAACATATCCAAATATACACTGAAAACATAAATGGAGCGATAGAAAAAATAAACCTTTTATATAATTAATATTTACCAAGTTTGTTGATAAAATATAGATATTCGAGGAATTGTGTATAACTGGAATAATCTCACCTTCCCACACTAGTAAATTTTTGTTTAATAGTGTGTTCAGCTGTTCCTCTAAAAACCTAAGCCGTGCTGAATTTAGTATTATATAATAAAGTGAGCTAATACTCATGACGAATATATAGTTGCTTATTATTGACAGTAAGATAATTATGAAAGTTCCAAGTGGTTGATTAATATTGAAAAAGGGATTTTGTCGAACACCCATATCGAAATTAGTACTACCTACTAATGCAATTATAACCCCTAAAAGAGATATTCCGACACTATGATAAGTTTCATTCTTATCATACTTCTCCATGTAATAGAAGAGCTCCTGTTTAGAGTAAGCATATTCTTTTTCAAGTAAAAGAAATTCTTCTGATGACATTTTAATAACTCCTTCCAATATTTTATATTTAAGTACATTTCACAGCTATAGTTTTTACAAAAACAGGAAGTGTCTCAACCGTATCCTTGAATCTTTCCCCCAACTCTCTAAAAAACTCATCATCCGTCTCAATCTCTAAAATCTCAATCAGAGTCTTGGCGGTATCTGTTAAGTGAAAAGCACTGTATTCAAAAGTGATTCGTTCGTCAGAATCAGTGGAGAAAGTTAAAACTAGGTTGTCATTCTGGAAGCCAGACAGTTCACCTTTTTCCACAATTATTTCATGCCTGCCACCACCAGAAATCAAACCGTATTCTTTCAGTCTTGAAATGTCATTACCTTTGACGCCATATTTGGTGAATAAATCCAGAAAATCGGAATGGGAAATCAGGTAATAATCCAACACATATTCACCCGAAAGCTCATCAAAGGATTCGTCATAAAAAGTATAGGGGGCGATTCGCTTAAATAGATTCAGTTCATCTTCTGAAAAGCGGTTTAGTTCTTGCTTGATTCGTTTGGAATAACCTGTTGCATTTGAAACTAACTCTTCCAAAGGGCGAGCAACCACTTCCGTTTCTTGGCTGAAATCTGGTGCGATATAGGTCTGGTGTTTGTTATGCTGGCAAGCCAAGGCATAAAACAAACACTCTACCAAAAACAAATATGGTCTCTCGCTATGGTTAAGCTGAAAAGATTGCTTTAAGCCTAAAAGAATAGACTTAGGCAAGTTATCGGATTGTTCTAATAAGTCGAAGACATCTTCTAAAACTTCAAAAAGTGAGAATTTGCTTTCCTTATAGTTTGAATCACTCAATCGCTTTTCAGTTTTGAAAATATAGGTTGAAAAACCTGCTTCATCTATCTCATCTTGGACGATTCCGTAAAGGGTTCGTCCTTTATTTTGTCCTGTGAATAATTTATTGAAAGTCGTGTCGGATAAATATGCTAGTGAATCTTCATGAAGAACAACTGCCAAACCGACACTCACTTTCTTGCGGTCAGACCAGACCGTTTTGTTGGCATTTTTTAAAACAATGGAAAATAAGGCTGGAATTGTAAACATAAACACCTCCGAAACTGGCAAGATTTTGGCATAGAATTTGGCACCATTTAACAGTTCTAGTCTGATAAACTGTAACCATAAGTTAGCTAACTTACTAAAATTATATCAAAGGAGAACGCTTATGTCACTCACACCTTCCATTCGTCGAAACAAAGAAGTCCAAGCACTTCAAACCATCGCCAGTCCCTATCAAATGGAGGTCGCAAGAAAGCTCAGTCAAACCATGGCAGATAACCAAGCACGAGAGCTTTTGGCGACAGATATTCTCTACAAAGTAGGAAATTTAGCCTTGATTCAAGCTGAAATCTTAAAAAACAATCCAGAAGCTCACCCTTATACAGATTATATTCTACGGGCTTTCACTCACTACACCACGCACTATTTGAAATAAGGAGGGATTTATGAACCCTTATTCTTGGATTCTAATAATAAGTGGTGTTGCCTTACTTTTCATCTCTGTTCTAGGGGCATACTTGGAAGCCTTAGATAAACAGGACAGGTCACGTTATACGGAAGAAGAAATCGCACTAGCAGAATATCTTGAAAAGAAACAGGCAATTAACAGAATTTACCTAGAGGCTATCTCTGAAATCTTACGCCACCAAAAACGATAAAACCATCACTTGGACTAGACAAAAGGATAAAATATGGTGAAAGCTACTACTGTTAACTAGTCTAAAATCTATTCCAATCGCTCTAAAAGTTAGCCTCAATAAAATTTAACTTTTTATCCTCTTTCTTGTATAACTAACACCAGAAAGGAGACCAGCTATGAAAAAAGTGATTGCCTCTATTCTCGGATTCTTTGCCTGTGCTCGGCTAATCAATCAGGCGGTGAAACTGATATTGGAAGTCTGGCAAGTGTTGTTTTTGGGAGCGGTATTCATCTTTGCCGGCTGGTTTGCCTTTCAGATTATCAAACGCAATAAGGATTGGAGGTAAACATGAAACGACACTTTAATGCTTTGTCGTGGAGTGAGTGGATGTGGCAACGTCCATTTTCAGAAGCAGATGTCAGAGGTCTGCTGGGGCAGTTGGTCGGTCTGACTCGGCGAAAGAGCCTTGTTTTTGAAGTTCGCTTGAAACAAAACCGTGTGCGGTATCTTTTAGGAACAGAAGAACAAGATAAACGGCACATTCATCAATTGATATAATCACACAGACAGATTCAATTCTCAAAAGCCCCTAAGCGGGAAAAAATATCGGTCTCCCGTTTGGTTCAGATTAAACAGTCCCACTATGCCCTAAAAACAGATTCACTAGAGAACATGATTCGCTCTAGTTTAGCACTTTCAAAAACACTTGAATCAGATGAAACAATTGTCGTTCAGATAATCGTAGGTGCAGGTTCGCCACCAAGACCACAACCTAAACATTTACCTAATCTGTCGGCTCGTTGGTATCAGGTTATCACAAATAACATTCCTGAACTCTCGGACAACTCCAAAAAGCTCATGCGACAAAAGTTAAGTCAATCAACTTTCAGATGTGAAATTAGGCTTGGGGCAAGCTCACGCAGTATTTTGCGGACAAAGGAGTTCTTTTCAAGCCTGCTCAGTAGCTTTCGTATGTTGGAAACCAACGCCACGATTGATGTGAAGCCTATATCTACTTATAAGCTCAATGATGGACAACCCTCATGGTCATTTCCATACAGTTTAGCAATTTCAGACCTTGCTTGTTTTCTACTTTTGCCAGTTGGCGAAGAAAACATGGACGGCGTTCCGAATGTTCACCCGAAACTCCTTACACCACCGCTTGGTTACAATCTGAATCACAACAAAGCAAGAAGTTTTGGGCAGACTATCGAAAGTCAGCCAAGAGCGCTCCTAATTTCCAGTCAATCCGCCAAGAAACATTTGTTTCTACTTGGAAGCACTGGAACAGGTAAAACCACAGCCATGAGTCATTTGATTCTATCTGACATAAAGTCCAAAAAGCATAGTGTGGTTGTGATTGACGCTAAAGGACAACTAACGCATGAACTGCTTGAACGAACTCCAGCCGAACATGATGACGATATAGTGGTCATTTCACCAACCGCCAAGCGAATTGTCGGTATCAATCCTTTTGAGTTGACCAAGTATGGAATCGAGCCAGAAGTTATCGCAGACTATTTACTAGAGTTATTCAAAGGCTTATATCCAGAACATTTCGGAATCTACTCTTTGGATATTCTGTCGCATGCTTTCTTGACTTTGGCACGGATTCCAAACAGCTCTTTAGTAATGCTTCCCAGTTTACTCACTAATAAGGGGTTTCGCAACCAGCTCTTAAAGAACTTGAAAGACCCAATCGGCTTAGAAAGTTTTTGGGCATGGTTTGAACTACTAAGCGAAGCCCAACGCCACCAGATGTTAAATCCGATTTTGAACAAGTTTCGCCAGTTTCTACTTCGTCCACAACTAAGGGCAATGCTTGGACAAACTCAGCCAACGTTCAGTTTAGAGGAAATCTTCCAAAGTCGCAAAATTGTGCTTATTCCACTCAATAAGGCGGTGATTGGTTCAGAATCCGCCAAACTTATCGGAAGCCTTGTCATTTCCATCTTGTGGATGCTTATCTTGCGACAGTCTTCGGTTGAGCCAAGCAAACGACAATCGGCTTTCATTTATGTCGATGAGACACCGAGCTTTCTTGGAATACCCAACGCTAATCTGGACGAAGCACTTTCACAATCTCGTCAGTTTAATGTTGGTTGGGCGATAGGTTTTCAGCACTTGGCACAGATGTCTTCAACTCTCAAAGCAGGAATTGAATCAAATGTCGCCAATAAAATTGTCTTTGGGTTAAACTTGAACGAAGCCAAGGAAATGGCAAAAGCTACTTTGGAAGTGACCAAAGAAGACTTTTACAGTCTACCACCATTTTGGGTCTATTCGAGAATTGAAACTTCTCCCAACACTTATCGCTGGGTCATTGGTAAGACCTATCCACCCAGTCCCAAACTACGAGATAGCCGTGCACCTTATCTAAATAGTCTAACCAAATATGGGCAAAATGTGGATGATTTAGAACGAGAATTTCAGGCTTTTACTTATCAAGATAAACCACTAACCGCTGAATCGCTGGACGATTTAGGACGAAAAAAGCGTTCTAATCGGTCTTCGAATCGTGTTGATGAAGAACATTCCTCCAACCCTATAAAATAAGTATTTTTATCCTCAATAATCACACGACTTACTCTGTAACTCACCACATTTTACCAGCTAACCTTTAAGGAGAATACACCAGATGAAATGGAATCAACTCACCCCACAAGATAGTCCACTATTATACTTTCTCAATCAAGCTAGATATGCCACAACCAGCCAGCTTGCCAGACTCTTTTACTCAGATAGCGACAAACCAGAGACAGCCATTCGCCGAGCCAACTTCACTATGCAAAGACTGTTAAAGGCTGGTCTGGTTTCTCACCTCAAACGCCGAATTGGTGGTGTTCGCAAAGGCTCAGCTTCCTATGTTTGGCAAATCACATTTCAGGGATTGAAACTGTTAAAAAGTCAAGACGAAACGATTGTCTTGCGTTACAAAAACCAGTATGAACCCAGTCAGCACCATGTCGAACATACCTTGGCAGTCACGGAAATATTCGTTGAAACCATGGAGACCGTTCGCAACTCTGAAAAACTATCACTTGAAGCCTTTTCTTTCGAGCCGAACTCATGGCGAAACTACCAAAAACTTTCTGGCTTAGGTATGACCTTGAAACCAGATGCTTATTTGGAGCTAGTCAGCCAAGAATACGAAGACCACTATTTCATTGAACTAGACCGAAGCACCGAAAGTCTAGCCCGCATAGTGAACACCTGTAAAAAATATATCGAATACTATCGCTCAGGTGTCGAACAACGCCAGCACGGAGTTTTCCCGTTTGTGCTTTGGATTGTGACAGATGACAAGCGAAAACTAGCTATCTCTAAAGCCATACAGAAAGAGCTGTACAATTTTTGGGAATTGTTCACCGTGATTACTTTGGACGACTACCAAGACTATATCAAAGGAGGGATTGATGATGAACGAAAAGAATAAAACTCATAAGATTATAACGGATGGTAAGAAGACGTACATTATCAACTCTAAATCAAGTTTGCTCGCAAATAAAAACTTAGAAAGAATCCTAATTAGCTTGATGTTGAGAGAGTTAGAAAAAAGCCGAAAACACTAGTTTTTCTTACGGTTATACCTACAAATTAAACCTTGAAAATGGTATAATATAGGTATAGCCGTAAGGTTTTTATAGCTTTCTCAAAAGGAGAAAATGTTATGAAATCTACTACCTTACAACGAACTTTGACAACTAAATATTCATCTTTAGATAGAGCCGAAGAACTGACTGCTTTATACTGTCGAATCTCTAACGAAGATATGAACGCTGGAGATAGCAACTCAATTCTAAATCAGAAATCGATTTTGGAAAAATACACCAAAGATCACCGACTAGGAGCTTATCGCTTCTTCATTGATGATGGTTATACAGGAACCAACTTCTCTAAACGCCCAGCCTTTCAAGAAATGTTAGAACTGATTAATGCTGGAATCGTTAAAACGGTAGTTGTGAAAGACTTATCTAGATTCGGACGAAATGCGACTGAAGTTGGTTTATATACTGATATTCTATTTCCAAAATTAGATGTTCGTTTTATTGCGATAAATGATAACGTTGATTCCGCTAACTCTAATATAACTGACCTTGATTATTCTGGTTTTCTAAATATCTTTAATGAATTTCATAGTAAGTCTACCAGTGCTAAAGTACGTTCAGTTTTGAGAAGTAAAGCCGAACGGGGTGAGCGAATTGGAGGACTCCCTCCGTTTGGTTACCAGCTAGACCCAGAAGATAAAAATCATCTAGTTATTGACACAGAGGCTGCCAAAATTGTGAGACGAATTTTCCAACTTTATTTAGACGGAATCACAACTTATAAAATAGCTCATTTGTTATCTAGCGAGAAAGTCCCTACAGCGACAGAATACAGACAAAAAATAATTGAGCCAAAGTGTGTGTGGTATGGTGATAGTGTCAAAAAGATACTTTCAAGGCCAGAATACTGTGGAGATTTAGTGTTAGCTAAAAGTTATATCAAATCCTATAAGGACAAACGAAAAATATTGAACGACACTAAAGATTGGCTAGTCTTCAAAGATAGTCATGAGGCGATTATTCCAAGAGAACAGTTTGAGCTTGCCCAGAAGATACTTGCCAAAAAACGCCGTCGGACAAAAAGCAATCGGCATGGTTTATTTTCTGGCTTAGTTTATTGTCATGATTGTGGTTATCGTCACTATTTCTGTACTGGAAAGAGTATTTCACCTAATCAAGAAAGATATATCTGTTCTGGATTTCAGAGCAAAAAGGTCAAGTGTAGTAATTCTCATTATATCCGAGAGTTAAAACTACAAGAAATTGTGCTAAGTGACCTTAACGATAAAATTCAATACGTAAAGGAACATAAACAAGAATTTTTACAGTTACTAATATCTAAGACCGAAAAAGATAGCAAAAAGGAGTTTAAAGCAACTGAACGCCGATTGTCTGAATGTCAAAAACGAGTGAGCCAGTTAGATATAATTATCAAAAAGCTATATGAAGATAATATCTTAGGTAAATTATCTGATGAACGCTTTATGTCTCTATCTAAAGATTATGAACAAGAACAGAACCTCCTAAAATCAGAGATTCAGGAAAAATCCAGCTACTTGTCTGAGCAAAAAGATAGGCTAATGGACATCAATCGCTTCATTTCTATTATTGACCAATACACTACTTTAACAGAGTTAAATTCAAGTATTGTCAATGAGCTAATAGAACGAATTGAAATCCATCAACCAGACAAAAGTAGTGGAAAACGAGTCCAACAAATTGATATATTTTATACCTTTGTTGGTAAATTCAACTAAAAAACCAGACAGAAAATCCTGTCTGGTTATAGTCCCCCTTTTTAGTAGGTTAGAATTTCCTACCGAAATGAGCGGGTTTTTATTAATCACGACTTATTGCACCAAAAATGCGAAGCAAGTTAAGGAATAAGTTGATAAAATCTAAATACAATTGAAGTGCCATGGAAACGACCCAACCCTGACCAACAGAACCACCTGTTTGCTCAAAAACTGTACGAATACGTTGATTATCATAAGCGATTAACCCTGAAAAAATCAACACAGAGATAATGGACATTATAAAACTTAGACCTGAACTACGAAGGAAAATATTGACCACACTTGCAATGATCACTCCCCATAAAGCAGCTCGTAAAGCTTGTCCCATACCAGACAGATTTTTCTTTGTCGTCATGCCGATAATAGCCATGACAGCAAACATTAGCGCTGCTGAAACAAAAGCCATAAAAACAGTTTCTCTAGTATAAGCTAGTAAGATAATACTAATTGTAAGACCATTTGTTACAGAATAAGCTAAAAACATAGGAAGTGCTAGCGGACTATTTTTGGCAGCCATAGCTGAAGCTGCAATTACAAGAGCAATCTGTCCTAACATAATCAACATCATGACAATAGAACCAGCCCGCAAAATATTCAATAAAACAGGTTGAAAAACAGTCGCCGTTAAGAAAGAAACAAAGGCAGACAAGCCAATTCCCATAGCCACTACACCGTATATTTTTCCTAAAAATCGGTTAAAGGCAGTAGTATCTACCTGATTGATAATAACTGAATCGTTATGCATAATATTCTCCTATTCATTTGATAATGATTGAAAACGAAAGATTTTACGGTTCTTCCATTTGTACTGTAAAGGCAGAGTAAACTCACGAACTGCCCAATATTTATCTACACACGTTACAATCCATGACTCCTTGTAACGAGGTGGAGCAATGGTAGCACCAAACATATGCTTAATAATGATATCCTCTTCTAGTCGATTAAGGGATGTCAGCTTTTTAGCATTTCGCTTGGCAATTCGTGGATGAATCCAAGCATGACTTTTATGAAACTTTGTTTCACGCCAGTCATAATAAAATAAATCATGTAAAAGACCGCCTCTAGCAGTAGATTTTGCATCCCAACCAAATTTCTTTGCAATCTTATAACTAGTATAAGAAACATTAATAGAATGTTCCAAGCGTGTAGAATGATAATGATGAGGTATTGTCCCTAATTTTTGCACCTTTGAGGTAGCAATTAAAGCTCCCACATAATGCATGTATTCTTCATCTTTTTTGTATGCTGACATATTCTAAACCTCACTCCATCATTATACCATACTCTAACATAATTCACTTAAATAAAGCTAAACATTAAAATGCCTGCTGCTATCGCTACATTCAAACTTTCCGCCTGACCAGGCATAGAAATATGCACTAACTGATCTGCTTCGGTTACAACATATTCTGAAATCCCTTGTCCTTCGTTTCCCATAACAAGTGCGAAATTAGCAGTTGGACAAATCTCTTTATAATCTATAGACTGATTGGAAAGAGTTGTTGCTAAAATTTGCATCGAGTGTTTTTTAAGAACGGATAGACTATCTGCAATAGGTAACCGATATACCGGCAAATGAAAATGACTTCCCTGCATTGAACGAAGCACCTTCATATTATAAATATCCGCAGATTGAGGTGTCAAAAAAACACCGTCAAATCCAGCTGCATCAGCAGTCCGAATCATCGTACCAACATTCCCCGGATCCTGTACACCTTCCAAGACTAAAAACTTTCCACTGAGATCAGACGGAAGAGTTTGAGGTGGCAACGAAAGTTGCGCAACAACTCCTTGTGGTGACTTAGAATCAGCTATATCCTGCATAATCTCTGGACTAACAAAACTGACATGAGGAAGCCCAGCTACTCGCTCAGCATATTCCTCCAAAACTAAAACATGTTCAATCTGAACTCCTGCTGATACAGCTTCTTCCAGCAAATGCCAGCCTTCAATCAAATAGGAATGAGTTCGATATTTTTTCTGATGTAATTTCTTCATTTGTTTGATCAAATGATTCGATTTCGAGCGAATAATTTCCATGAACAGCCTCTTTTTCTTTCTCACTCAACCATGATATAATAAAGTGAAAGTCTTGTCAAAAAGGAGAAACGTATGCGAAAGGTAAAAATGATTGCTACAGGTCGCGTCCAGGGAGTTGGATTTCGCTGGTCCGTACAATTTTTGGCAAAGGAGATAGGAAATATCTACGGACGCGTTTGGAATAATGAAGACGGAACGGTCACTATTCTAGCTCAATCAGATAATATAGAGAAACTGAGTCATTTTATTCACGAGATTCGCAAAGGACCATCACGTATGGCAAAAGTCAATTACCTCGATGTAACACTGGCTAACTTTCCTGATCTCATAGATTTCCAAATCAAGCGTATATAGGACTTGTATATTTTTTACAAAACAAGTACAATAGAGAGTATATTGAAAAAAAGGAATGTTTAACATTGAAAAATAAAAAATCACTTCTGTTATTAGTTCTTGCCCTCTCAACACTTGTATTTCTATCCGGCTGTGTTCAAACCAAAAATGGCGTACCAACTGGAGAGGGATGGGTATATAATCTTTTAATGGCTCCAATGGGAAATTTCATCAAATTCTTCGCAGAGAATCAAGGTCTCGGTTTTGGTGTCGCAATTATCATTGTGACGTTAATTGTTCGTATCTTTATTATGCCATTGGGTATTTACCAATCTTGGAAAGCTACCCAACAAACTGAAAAGATGCAATATTTGAAACCATTTTTAGCACCGATTCAAGAACGCATGAAAAATGCAACATCTAGAGAAGAACAGTTGGCTGCACAACAAGACTTATTTGCAGCACAAAAACACTATGGTGTAAGCATATTGGGAGGAGCTACTGGATGTCTTCCACTCTTTATTCAAATGCCATTTTTCACTGCATTGTTTTATGCTGCACGTTATACAGAAGGAATCTCAGAGGCTAGCTTCTTAGGTATTAACCTTGGTACACCAAGTATTCTTCTTACTGTCATTGCAGGATTGCTCTATCTTGGACAATCACTTTTGATGCAAGTAGGAGTAGATGAAGAGCAGAAAAAACAAATGAGAAATATGGTATTGATAAGTCCATTAATGATTGTTATCTTCTCGTGGAGTTCCCCTGCTGGCGTCACTCTTTACTGGGTCGTTGGAGGTATTGTCGCCATATTGCAACAAGGATTTACAAATTTCATACTCAAACCAAAAATACGTGCACAGATAGAAGAAGAATTTAGAAACAATCCTCCTAAACCCTATACTTCTACTACTATAAAAGACGTAACACCAGCCAAGTCAGCTATTATTGAAACCAAAACGACTAAAAAAACAAATCGTAATGCAGGCAAGCAACGTTCTAGATAACACTATTCCTGTAAAAACAAGAAAAATAAAAGGCAAATAACTCTCTTTCATTAGCTAGTTCTTTGCCTTTTATTTTTCTTGTTTTTACTTATTTTCATTGCATTACAAAAGGCCAAACATCGTTCAGCCTTAATACGATAAATAACACATTGATTTCCTGATGAGCTACTCTCATAACTCATGCACGAAATCAATGCATACATTATACTTCTTACTTTGTTTTTGAAACAGCTATTATCTTGACTTGATAACTACCTGCTGGTGTTTCAATTGTTGCAACATCGCCAGTCTTTTTACCAATCAAAGCGTGACCAATCGGACTTTCATTTGACACCTTATTAGCAAATGCATCTGCACCCGCAGAGCCAACAATGTGGTATACCTCTTCTTCAGTTTCCCCAATTTCTTGCACTGTCACTGACTTACCAATCGCTACCTCATCTGCTGCAACAGCGTCACTATTTACAATCTCTGCATAACGAATTTTTGTTTCAATCGTTGAGATTTGCCCCTCAACAAAAGCTTGCTCGTCTTTAGCTGCTTCATATTCAGAGTTCTCGGAAAGATCTCCATATGAACGCGCAATTTTTATGCGCTCAACAATTTCGGGACGACGTAT
This sequence comes from Streptococcus suis, assembly GCA_029593505.1. Taxonomy (GTDB): domain Bacteria; phylum Bacillota; class Bacilli; order Lactobacillales; family Streptococcaceae; genus Streptococcus; species Streptococcus suis_AG. Next base: position 199,784 of record JAKTNI010000001.1, on the reverse strand, counting down.
TAATTTCAGTTCTTCTAACTCTTTTTCTAATTTTTCTTTTTCTTCCAATGTCATTGGATATGTTTTTTCGGCCATTTTTCTTCCTTCTATATTATACTTTGGTTTTACAGAAAACAAAATTATGTGGAATTCCACATAATTTTGTTACGACAATTCACAAATTATTCTAAATGTGCATTAACATATTTAGCAACATTTTGATTGTGTTCCTCGAAATTATTTGCATAATAAACTTTTCCAGTTGTTACATCAGCTACAAAGTAGAGATAATCTGTTAAGTGTGCATTGATAACTGCCTCAATAGCTGACAAACTTGGACTATCAACTGGACCTGGCATCAAGCCCGGTGTCCAGTAAATATTATATGGAGATTCAATAGAGGTATCAATTGCCGTGTCTTCTGCTAAAGTTGTTTCTTGTCCAAGCTTACCTTGTGCATAAAGAATAGCAATATTTGATTGTAGTGGCATATTAGCATTGATACGATTAATAAATACACTAGAAATATTCCGTCGATCCTCATCTGTAGAAGCTTCTTTTTCTACCAGTGATGCTAGAGTCAATACTTCATTCACTGTAAAATGCTTGCTTGCAATGGTTTCATAGTAAGGTTGCAAACGAGCATCCATTGTAGCAATCATCTGTTCTATTAAAGCTTCGATTGTCGTATCTTCTGTATACTCATACACAGCAGGGAAAAGATATCCCTCCAATTGATACACGGCACCACTATCTGCCGCTGGTAAGCTAGCAAATAATTTCGGATAAGTTGCCACCATACGATTGATGAAGTCTTGATTTGTGACAGTAGCCATAAACTGATCAGAAGTAAATGGTGTTTTATCGTTTTTATCTTCCGTCTTCGTATTATTCGTAATAGCTGTCGCTATCTGAGTTAGCGTATAACCTTCAACTACTAAAATCTTACCTGCAACTTCTTTCTGAGGAGTAGGTGTTCCGCTTTCTTGCAAAGCCTTGGCAATGTCGTCAACAGACATATTTTGTTTTAAATTGTAAAAACCGCTTTGGAAATTATTGTAACTCTTAATTTTAGAGTAGTAGTTGAAAATAGTCGCGTTTTTAATCAACTTCTTATCTACTAAAATCTTACCAATATCCAAAGTAGACGATCCCTCTGGAATCTCTACTTGTATGGCTTTTGTTTCCTTGGTATCAATTGGCTCCAAACCTGATTTAACCCATGTATAACCCACACCTCCTGTAATCAGAAGAGTTAGCAATAAAACAAACATAACGATTGACACAATCCGTTTAGCAGTCTTATCTTGTTTTTTTCGACGCTGTTTATTTGTCCTTAGAGAATTTATTCTTCGAGAAGGTAGTTTTTCCTCTGATTTCTGATCTTTATCAGTTGCTACTAATTGCCTTGGAACAATAATAGTCTCCTCTAATAGGATTACATCAGTATCACCTGTAACATCAGAGACATCTTCTATAGGAAATTCCAAAACAGTATCTTCAAGAGATGTTCTTTCATCAGATACAAGAGCTTTGTTTGTTGAAACATCATCAAGTTCAATGCCATTAGCTACAACTATATTTCTCAACTCTTCCAAATTGCGCTCAACAGTATCCTGAGAAACTGTCTCAGAAAGACTTTCTGATGAAACAAGCTGCTCCTCTGTGTCACTTATAGGCTGTTCTAAATTCTCTACATGAGTGGAAGAAAGAGAGAGAGCATCTAGTTTAGTAATGTTGCTTTCTTCTTCCAAAATAGTTTTCAGTTCACCAATAACCTCATCTCGCTTATCAATATGAGTTTCTGTTGGTTGTTCAGTCAACCGTTTCGTCTTCAATTCTTCCAAATCTCTTAAAATTTGATCACGAAAACTTGAAGACTGCGTGTTTCTTTCATTCGTATCCTTTGTCACGCTTTTACTCCTTTCACGCAGTTACTACACATTATATCCTAAAGCCTTATGAAATGCAAGAGCTTTCATTAACTACAACGGTTTCCAATACATATCGTACCACATTCGCCCGCCAAATTGTGAAGAAGATGGTCCCATATCTTTAAATTGATTCAATTCGTAGTACGGAACTAGATGTTCTTTACAGGTTAACGAAATGCCAATATAATCATTTGCAACGGCAATTTCCTTCAGTGCTGCCAACAGTAACGTGCCAATACCTTGTTTTTGGTATTTAGTAGAAACAGCTAGACTAGCAATAGACAAGTATGCTCCGTAGGGTAATGATTCCGGCGTTAAATGGAAAATACTATCCGAAACCGTTATAAACTGCGAAGGACAAGCAAGAACAAAACCTATTACAGTTCCACCAGTTTCCATAACTAGACAGGTTTTACTTAGGTAATGAAGATAGGTAGCCAAAACAGCTTTCGAAATCTGTTCTGCCTCAGAAAAACTCGCTCGTTCTAAAGCAACAATATGAGGCAAATCTACCGGTTTAGCAAAACGAATTTCCATGTTTTTCTCCTATTTACAATTAGAAAAACAGAAAGGCAATAACCTCCTGTCTTTCTTACTGTACATTATGAGTAAGATTGGACAATAATCGTTCAAACGAATATTCGTAAGACTGAATATCACCAGCTCCCATGAATACATAGACTGCATTGTTATGATCCAACAATGGAGATGGATTTTCAACAGTTATAAGACCACCTTTTTTTGTGATTTTAGCTGCCAAATCTTCGATCTTCACCTTACCATTATCTGTTTCACGAGCAGATCCATAAATTTGAGCCAAGTATACAGCATCTGCTCCATTTAGAGCTGCTGCAAATTCATCCAAAAGAGCAATGGTTCTTGTAAAAGTATGAGGTTGGAATACTGCCACCAATTCCTTACTAGGATACTTCTGGCGTGCTGCATCAATAGTAGCAATAATTTCTGTTGGATGGTGGGCAAAGTCATCAATTATAACAGTGTCATTCACAACTTTCTCCGTAAAACGACGTTTTACTCCAGCAAAAGTCTTCAAATGCTCTGCTACTAGTTTTAGATCAAAACCAGCAATATATAAATTAGCGATGACAGCTGTTGCATTCATAATGTTATGTTTACCAAAAGTAGGAATTTGGAATTCGCCCAACTCTTCAGCCTTATAGCGTACTTTAAATTGCGATCCAGTTGTGGACGGTTTCAAATCATAGGCAACAAAATCATTATCATCATTAAAACCATAATAATAGATAGGGACATTAGATGTAACACGACGTAACTGCTCATCTTCTCCAAAGACAAATAAAGCTTTTGTAACCTGCTTAGCATAATCATTAAATGCATTAAAGACATCCTCCAAACTGGTAAAATAGTCTGGATGATCAAAATCAATATTTGTAATGATACTGTATTCTGGACGATACGGTGCAAAATGGCGCTCATATTCATCTGATTCAAAGACAAAATATTGCGCATTCGCAGAGCCACGTCCAGTACCATCTCCTATAAGAAAAGACGTATCAGTAATATTAGACATGACATGAGCTAATAAGCCCGTTGTGGAAGTCTTTCCGTGAGCTCCTGCTACAGCAAAGCTGGTAAAGTCTTTCATAAATTCACCTAAAAACTCGTGATATCTTTTATAGGCAAATTCTTGAGCATCAGCGTAAGCAATTTCAACATTATTGTCTGTACGGAAGGCATTTCCTGCGATTAGTTCAACATCAGATGTAATATTCTGGGTATCAAAAGGTAAAATAGCTACACCTGCTTGCTCTAATCCACGTTGGGTGAAGTAATATTTTTCGTCATCACTTCCTTGCACATGGTAGCCCATTTGATGCAACATCAGTGCCAAAGCACTCATACCCGAACCTTTAATACCAATGAAATGATAATTTTTTGTCATGTTATTCCTCTTCTATATGTGTCAAATTTAACTCTTGTGCCACTCGACGGTCCAGTTGTCTTTTACGTTCAGGATAATTATAAACTTGGCTTTTTCTTAAAAAATCATAGGAATTTTTCTTTACAAGTGGCTCTTGTTCTCTCTTTTCTTTTTGTAAAGAATAAACCGTAGGCATATCCGCTAAGATATAATTTGTCTGGCGTAAGCGATCTGCTAGATTAGTTAAGGACCTTGCTTTAGTTTCACCAACTGGTGTTGTAGTAGGCTTAACTGTAACCTTAGCAGGAACTGGTTTTTCATCTCTCAGATAAGGTGCTGAACGTTTTTTCTTCAAATCTTCTTTTGATTGTTCACGCGCCAATTGTCCTTGGGTCTTCACTTGAGAAAATTTAGATTTAGTGTATGTCTGAAAGCGATCTTTTCGAGAATATGGACTAGGAGTAGCCTCAAAAAGAGGAGGTAAGAGTCCTTCTTCTGTCTGACTTTCTTTATAGGACTGCTCAACTTTATCGGACTTTGTAGGCAAGGTAAATTCCTTCTCCTGATAAGGACCTTTAATATTGCTAATCAGATCACTCTCATCATACAAGCTCATAATCGGATTTTCTCCGACTAGTACCTCATCATCTGCAACTAGGGGAAATCGTTTTTCATGTCTTATCATAGGGCTTTCCTTTCAACGTATCATTATACCATAATCCAACCTTTTTTTTCTACTTCCATGCGCTATAGCATTTTTTTGTATAGCACTAAGGAAGAAATGAGGGCATTCTGTATTTAAGTGGCTTCAATACCTAATATATCACGAATATCCTCAACTGTTAAGCTTGCTCGATTTTCATTGCCATCCAGAACCGTCTTCACAAGATCCTTTTTATTTTCCTGTAATTCTTGAATTTTTTCTTCAATAGTTCCTTGAGTAATGAGGCGATAACACTCCACTTTTTCAGTTTGTCCCATTCGATGAGCTCGACTAATCGCCTGAGCTTCAACTGCTGGATTCCACCAAAGATCTACTAAGATAACCGTATCCGCACCCGTTAAATTTAGTCCTACACCTCCTGCTTTTAAAGAAATCAAAAAAGCATCCCGACTTCCCGCATTGAAAGCTTGCGTCATATTTTGGCGTTGAGTAGCTGGTGTTGACCCAGTTAAAGTATAAAAGGTCATTCCCAAGCTTTCTAGTTGGTCAGCAATGTAATCTAACATTTTTCTAAATTGGGAAAAAATCAAAACTCTATGTTCACCCTCTTTTAATTGCAGCAACAACTCGATCAAACTAGTAAGTTTTCCACTTTCTCCTTGAAAATCATCCATAAACAAACTAGGAGTGTCACAAATCTGACGCAAACGTGTAATACCTGATAAAATTTCTAACTTACTCCGATTGATTTGCTGATCATCTGCATCCATCAATTTTTCCTGCATTTGTTGAAGTTGAGCCAAATAAAGTACCTTTTGTTCAGCTGTTAATTCATTCAATACATTTACCTCAATCAAATCCGGTAACTCTTGCAGTACATCTTCTTTATGACGTCTCAGTACAAACGGTTGAATGATGCGAGCAATTTCTCTAGTTGTCAACTTACCAAACTCCTGCTTAGATGGTAACAAACCCGGCAATACAATCTGAAAAATAGACCATAACTCAACCAAGTGATTTTCAATCGGTGTACCGGATAAAGCAAAACAATTTCCTACCTCAAATTCTCTCAATAATTGAGCAATTTTGGATTGGGCATTTTTCATCACTTGTGCCTCATCTAAAATCAGATAATCAATCGTTTCTTTCTTATACAAAGCACTATCTTGTCTAAACAATTGATAAGAAGTAATCATAACTTGATGACGTTCCATAATCACTTCTTGTCTTTGCTCTTTATTTCCATGAACAACAACGACATCCACGTCAGGAGCGAATTTACTCCATTCATCCTTCCAATTATATATCAAACTAGAGGGAGCTAAAATTAAAACCTGAGACTCCTGTGTCAAACGACTTGATAAAAAAGCAATGGTCTGCAAGGTCTTTCCTAAACCCATATCATCTGCTAGAATACCTCCAAAACCATATGTATCCAACATAGATAACCACTTCACGCCTGTCTGTTGGTAACTGCGAAGAGTAGCTCTTATATCTAGCATAGGCAACGGAAAATAATCTGGATTCGCTAAATGCTTAGCCATCTCTTTAAATTCCTTAGAAAAACTCACTTGTTCTAGATCAGATAACGATTGAGCCAATTGATAACCTGCCAAAGCAGGCAGTTGAATATGACCATATCTCTGTTTTTTAGCACGTAAACGTAACAGAGTTTGACTAATCCTCTTAGTTTCTTGGTCAAAAACAAAAACTTTTCCACTTGAGCTAGTGTAGTAATCCTCTTGATTAAACAACGATTCTATCACTTGATTAATTTCTTGTTGATCCACTCCAGAAAGATCAAAAGAAATGTCAAGAAGTGAGCCATTTCGGACAATCTCTAATTGGGAAGTAACATTCACGAACAAGGATTGAACTTCCTCTGTCAGATGCACCTGTCCTATTTTTTGTAAAATCGGTAATTGCCTATGAAAAAAATGATATCGCTCCTCTTGAGTAAGCGAAGGACGCTGGGCTAAGTAAGTACCACGAAAACCAGCTCTTGCAATAGCTTGATAAACCAACTCTAAGTGTTGGAAATGACTAGCAAAAGGAAGTGATCTGCGTTCCGCTTCACTTGATACCTTCCGGCCTGCAAAATCTAATACCAATTTCAAACTCAAGCCACCCTGTTTTTCCATTTGGATATAAAATTCAGGTTTAAAATCATGAATGATAAACCGTTTTGGTGCAGTAACCGTTCCAATGGTACGCAAATCTGCTAAACTGAGTGCCAGTCGATCTTGATCTTGAAAATGTACTTGTACCTTTCTTAAGCCAGTTTCTATCAGCGCAAGCTTGGATAAACTCTGGACGAGACGTTCTTGCTGCCGAGTAAGACTGTAGATAACACCGTCCCACAACAAATAACGACCGTGAAAAAGTGGGCGAACTGCTTTTTCATAAATCAGCATTTCAATCAGGTGAGTATGAACAACCACCTCACAATGATAGAGAGCTGCTTCCTCCGTCAAAGGTAAAACTACCAAAGATGGAAAAGTCTGTTGTTGGTAGGAAAATTCAAAGTTTTCCAGCTCTCCCAACAACTCTAGTCCCTCTTCAAAGTATGCTTGAGGCAAACGAAAGTGACGACCAAAATGAACCAGTACATCTGAATCCAAACTCGCTTTTTCAGGAAGTATAGACCAAAGAAAATCTAACAATGCTTGACTAGGTTCATCAAACTGTTCATAGGCTATCTGCTCATAGTAGTTCTTACCAATTTGGTAATGACCGTTCATCTTGACCAAGCGCAAAAAAGCAGCTATATCTCGTACGATATACCAACGTTTATCAGGCAAACGACTAATCTTTAAGGTCCAATCAATCTGACGGTCGTAGGGAAGAAGATTTCCTTCTACTGCTAATTGATATTGAACTTCCCAGTCCAGAATAGGTCGTACTACTTCATCTAAAAACAAACTACCAAAATACGTTTGCTGCTCCGTTTCCTTATGACTCTCTTCCTCTTCTTTAAGCGATTGATTCATAGACTTACCAGACGTATCGTTTTTTAAGAAATATTCTGTAGCAGCTAAATGTTGGCAATAGCCTTTGTGTTGAAACAACTGACAACTACACTCTAAGACACTATCATCATCTGCATAGATGAACTGTTCACCAGCGATTTCTAACTCTAGTCTAGCGTTTTCCTTACGGACAACAGTCAGCTGACCTGACTCATAAAGCTCAATTCCCTCTTGACGAATCCGTCCCGGCATCATCCGACTCATCTGAACCCCTTTCTCATTTTCCTACATGACATACACATACAAAGATTATCTTTTCATTATAGCATATTTTCCCATGAAATTCTTATACAGCATATAAAAAACATCAGTTTATAAACTGATGTTCCTAACAAATAGCCAAAAATAAACTCCGCTATCAAGTCCTTTTCAACTCTACTTTCTAAGTCTCCGATAGTACTTGGTTCGCCTGATTAAAATTTTGATAGATTTCCATGATAGAAATGTTAAACCAAGAGCTATGCCCAATACAAAAAAATCCATACCAACATCTGCTCCAACTTGTTGTAAACCATAATAGAGCCACCTACACAGACGATAAAATAAGAAATGAAGGTCACACAATTGATCCAAATACAAACCACTAAACTAATTCAATAGCGGACACCGAACGGCTTGTACTTACTATCTTCATAATCAATAAAATGAAAAGCTAAAACAGAAAGAAAAATAAGCATTGATCTTAAAAATGGAATTTCTACCATAGTCGTCCCCCCTTAATCAAATTACAGAAAAAGAGGTTCCCCTCTTTTTTTGTTTACTTCCGTTTTCGTGCAATCAGGTGAATCGGCGTTCCTTCAAATACAAAAGCTTTCCGAATTTGATTTTCCAAGAAACGCATATAAGAAAAGTGCATCAGTTCTTCTTCGTTGACAAAGACCACAAATGTCGGCGGTTTTGTAGCCACTTGCGTAGCATAAAAGATTTTCAATCGTTTGCCTTTATCTGTTGGAGTTGGATTGATGGCAATCGCGTCCATGATAACATCGTTAAGAACAGCTGACGGAATACGGGTATTTTGACTTTCACTGATTGCTTTAATCATCTCTGGCAACTTGTGTAAGCGTTGCTTAGTAAGAGCTGATACAAAGATAATCGGAGCATAAGACAGGTATTGGAACTGATCCCGAATATCATCTTCCCATTGCTTCATCGTATGATTATCTTTCTCAAGTGTATCCCACTTATTAACAACAATAATCATCCCTTTTCCTGCTTCGTGAGCAAAACCTGCTATTCTCTTATCGTATTCACGGATGCCTTCTTCTGCGTTGATAACCATTAAAATGACATCTGAACGCTCAATAGCACGCATGGCACGCATAACCGAGTACTTCTCTGTATTCTCATAGATTTTACCGGATTTACGCATCCCCGCAGTATCAATCATCGTGAATTCTTGCCCTTCAGGATCTGTAAAATGCGTATCAATCGCATCCCTAGTCGTTCCTGCAACAGGAGAAGCAATCACACGTTCCTCTCCTAAAATAGCGTTAATCAAACTTGATTTACCAACATTCGGACGTCCGATTAAGCTGAATTTGATAATATCTGGATTTTCCTCTACTTCTTGAGTTGGTAGATTATCGATAATAGCATCTAATACATCACCCGTACCAATACCATGAACAGATGATACAGGATATGGATCGCCTAGACCCAGCGAATAGAAATCGTAAATATCATTTCTCATTTCTGGATTGTCAACTTTATTGACGACCAGAATAACCGGCTTATTGGTTTTATACAGGATTCGAGAAACATACTCATCAGCATCTGTCACACCTTCTTTTCCAGAAACAACAAAGACAATGACATCTGCTTCATCCATAGCAATTTCTGCTTGATGCTTGATTTGCTCCATAAAAGGAGCATCCACATCGTCGATACCACCAGTATCAATCAAAGAAAATCTACGATTCAGCCATTCTGCTGTCGCATAAATACGATCGCGGGTTACCCCCTCTACATCTTCAACTATGGAAATGCGTTCACCTGCAATACGGTTAAATAATGTTGATTTACCAACGTTAGGACGTCCAACAATGGCAATAGTCGGTAGAGCCATAGCTCCTCCTCTTCTAATTACAATAATTTATTTTTTTCTAATACAGCCTTTGTCTCTGGCTGTTCCGGTTGGGAAAATTGAGCAACCATTCGTTCAGACCATTTTTCTGTCTGACGATCTCCTGCGTAATCTGTCTGCACCTGATCATAGGCAACAACAACATCTACACCTTGCTCTACATATTCTTCTTGAAACACAATGCTATCACTTGCTAATCGTGGTTTAACAGGATGACATTGAGCTGGCTTGCCAATAGCAATGCAGAAAATTGGATAGGTATAATCTGGCAAGTTAAACAGATCTGCCATTTTCAAAGCCTGATGGCGAATCATGCCAATAAATACTCCCCCATATCCTAAACTTTCAGCAGCTAGGAGAGTGTTCTGCCCAGCCAAAGCAGCATCTACTGACGAAATTAAGAGATTCTCAACTCCTTTAGCATCAAAATTTTTTCCATGCAATTGCGCTGCCTTACTAGCACGATTATGGTCACCAACAAACACAAGAATAGCCTGTGCCTGCAAAATAGCTGGCTGAGGTACTAGGTCATAAAGAGCCTGTTTGTTACTATCTGATTGAACCACAATAATCGAATAAGATTGGAAATTTTTCCAACTAGACGCGGCTCTTCCTGCGGTAATAATGCCTTCCAGATGTTCTGGCTCAATAGGCTCATCCGTAAAACGACGAACCGAACTATGAGCTAGCATCAAATCAATCGTTTCATTCATCGGCGATTAACTCCTTTCAAATGCAAATCTCTAGCTAGATAACGAATCCTCTCCATAACGCGTTTTGCCTGCCAAGTTTCATCTCCTGACTTACCAGAAGCAAAATGCCGTTCCAAATCTTCTAAAGAGAAATTAGAAGTAAAGAAAGTTGGGAGATTTTCTTGCATTCGATACTGGAGAATCACTTGCAACACATCATCACGTACCCAAGGGCTATGCTGCTCCGCTCCAATATCATCTAATACCAATACTTGTGCTTGCTTTATTTCATCAATTCGATCTTTTACAGAGCTATCTTTAATAGCATTCTTTATATCCACTACAAACGTTGGATAATGAATCATAACAGTAGACTGGAGATACGTTTTAGACAACAAATTTGCTAGATAAGCCATGAGATAACTCTTGCCAATCCCAAAATTCCCGTAAATATACAGACCTTTGGGTTTCTCTTCAAAATGCTTCACAAAATCTGCAATAGCCAACATGACTTCCACACGATTCTCATCATTCTTATCAATATCGGCAACCGTCACATTTTTTAAATTCGCTGGCATATTGATAAGCTGGATACGGTCTTTAATTGCTTCTAAACGACGATATTCAACCAATTCTTCTGTTTCGAGGTACGAGACATCTGCATAGCCTTCATTCATGATGAGAACAGGTTGATAGCCTTTTGCCATATAGGTTTCTGATTGTTGAAGAAACTGCTCTCGCTGGCTAATATATTCTAAAAATTTGGAGAGGGATAAGGTAATCTCTTCTTTTGTCAGCCCTTTTTTTTGAATAAATTCAGCAACTTCTACATCGCTAACAATTTCTTCATAAAGATCTTGATAGGACTTGGTAGTAGGGCGATTTTCCTGTGGCAACTTATCTTTAACGGATTTCATCAGCCTTCTCCTTTCATTTCCATTTCTTCTAATTCACGATACAGAGCAGCTAGTTTTGCTTGTCCTTCTTGTGTTTGTTCTTGTTGAACTTCCTCTTTACTCCACGCAGGAACATTTGTTTTTGGTACTTGTTTCGTCTTACTTACCGTTTGAGGAGATTTCAATTCTCGCAGATAGAGAACTGCTGCCTCTGCATTAGAAATTCCTCTATACGAAAAATCATTCCCTAACTTTAGAGCATACTTTTCATTCAAATTTGCTGAATCCACTTTATTAAAAGTGTATAAAACAACAACATTGATGACTTCATCTAGCAAACCTAGATTGGCTAAATCAGATAAACAGTTCCGTTCGCTCATTGTTACCGCTGCTTTACGGCGATCTTTAAGAATTGTTAAAAAGGCTAGACTAGATTTGGTTTTTGCTTCACTGACAACAGCTCGTTCTTGAACTGTTAAATCGCTTATGTCTGAAGATGAAGCTTGTCGACTCTGTTGAAGTCGTTTGATGGAGATTGTATGTCCAATAGCTGTTGCTTTCGCCTGACGGTAAGTTTCAATCCATGTCCAACCTGCTTGTTCCGCTATATGACTAAGACCAATAATATCCTCAGATTCGTCTTGGAAAAATAATTGATCCTTAGCCATCATTGCTTTAAACGCTGACCAATCAAACTCCGTCTGTCTTTCAAAAACAATTTTAGGCTGTCCATCATAGGTAAATACTTCTGAAAAAGTTTTAGAAATATTCTGTTCTTTTTGTTTTATGGAAATCATGAGGGAGTCAACTGTTGTCTCCCCAATTTTTTTCATTAACAAATTTTTATACAAAGGTTTTGCCAAAAACTTCTGCACTGTCAATGGTTCCTGAAGAGCTAGTCCGAAACAGTCCTCATATTGATATATTTGCAAGAGTTCCATAGCAGTTAGTCGATCTAACGCTTCCGTCAAACGATTCATACCAATAGACATGTGATTGAGAATACTGGTCCATTTATATCGCCCTTGTCCTCCATCAACAAAGCTATACAAATGATAGTAGATAGCCAAAGCATCCACTCCAATAATTGGCTGATAACATTGACTAAGACTAATCATATCTGGTATAAAGGGGCTTGTTTTAATATATACAAATACATCACTCGGCTTCATGCTTCAAACCTGACTTTACCTTACTACCTTTTGAAATCATCTGTTTCAGTAGATTTTCCAACTCCTCCACATCCTTAAAAGAACGATAAACAGAGGCAAACCGAACATAAGTAATTTCATCTAATTCAGCCAACTCTTCCATGACAAGATTACCAATCACATCCGATTCAACCTCACTATCACTTTGAATGCGAATCTTCTGTTCAATTCTGTTCACAATCTCATCAATGTCTCCTGTCGAAACGGGACGTTTTTGAGCAGAACGAATGATGCCATTAAAAATTTTTTCTCTGGAAAATTGTTCCCTTGTTCCATCCTTTTTGACAACCACTAGTGTTTTTTCTTCCACACGTTCGTAAGTAGTAAAACGCTGACCGCATTGGTCACAGGATCGACGACGACGAATGGTATTGCCATCTTCAGCTTGACGACTGTCAATAACACTTGATTTCAAACTCTGACATTTTGGACAACGCATACTCTCACTCCTACATACACTTTATTACTTCAGTATAGCACAAAATAGACAAAATTAAAAGAAAGCAAGAGGAGAACTTGCTTTCCTAATTCTTATTGCTCACTATTTCATTTTGAGTTTTCAGTCGACTTACTACCCATTCCCTCACTAGGCGATAGACCACCGCAAAGATAGGCGTAAAGAAGACCATACCAAGCAGACCAAGTAAATTACCACCGATAAGTGCTGCTGCTAACGTAAATAAAGTTGGCAAACCTACTGACTGTCCCACTACACGAGGATAAATAACATTTCCTTCAATGATTTGAATGATTTGGAAAAGAACAATCGACCACAAAGCCAAAAGAGGATTCTGAACAGCGACAAACAAAGCACTAATAAAGCAGGCTGTAAGAGGACCGATATAAGGAACAAATGATAAAACTCCTGCTAAAATTCCTGCCATACTCGCATAAGGAATACCAGACAAAGAATAACTAACAAAGACAAGAGTACCTATGATGACTGCTTCAACAATCTGACTCATCAAAAATTTATCATAAGTATCTACAACAACCTCTCCAATATACGCCACCACTCTCACTGCCTTTTCTGGCAATGTCGCTCGCAACAATTTACTAGTCATAGACTGAAGATGTTCTTTACTTCCTAGAATAGCTAAAGTAAAGAAAAATGCCATCAACAAAGTCATGGTGTTAGAGAAAATACCTGTCACATTTGAAACTAGACCAGACAAAACTGGACTAACTAGATTAGATAGAAAGGTCAAATTCTTTAATTGATCCAATAATCCAGTGATTTGGTTACCAATTTTACCAGACAAAAGACCATTGCTTTCCAAAAATGAGGTTAAAGCAGTGACTGATTTTGGAATAGCTGTGCTACTAACAGACACCAAATCTGAGACAGTTGTTACCAAAGTCGGCAATACAATCACAACAAGTCCAGTCACAATTAAAATAAAAGCAATTAACACACAAAAAATAGCAAGAGAACGCTTGGATTGTTTCAAGAATGAAATCTTTTCCAGCTGATCCTCTATTTTTTTCATCGGCACATTCAAGATAAAGGCAATAATCGCTCCAATAAAAAGCGAATTCATACTCCCCAATAACTTTTGCACCATTTCATAAATCATTGACCAATTTAAAACGGCTAACAAAACGGCTCCTGCAACCACTATCAATAACACTTTTTCTTTAAATGATGATGTCATATCTTCTTCCTCATCTTATTTATTGGCTACCATTTTATCATACGAAAACAGAAAAAGAAAGAGCTACATCTCTTTCTTAAACAAATACTATTCTCTCATAGCATAACCAACTCCACGAACTGTTCTTATGTAGGACTCTTGATGTGGTACATCCAATTTTCCACGCAAATATCGAATGTAAACATCCACTACATTTGTTTCTGAAGCTGTTTCATATTTCCAAACACGTTCTAAAAGCTGCCCTCGACTCACAGGTTCTGGACTATTCATCAAAGTGGCCAGTAAATCATACTCTCGATGGGTTAGATTAATCAACTCATCTCCACGTGTTACTGTTCGATTTTGAAAATCAATCTTCAAATCTCGATATGATGCATGTAAAGGAACCTGCTTACAATTGGCATCAATAAAATCTCGTCCACGGAAAATTGCTGATATTTGTTCTACCAAGTCGCTGATGACAAAAGGCTTTACTACATAAGATACTGCATATGATAGCACTTCCTCTCCATGTTGCTCCACTTCCTCAGAATCAATCGCAACAATCAAAACACTAGCTGGTTTAATTTTCAACAATTCTGTAGACAATTCCTTGCTAGACATATCTGTTAATTGAAAACTCATCAAAATCAAGTCAAAATCTGTTTCATGAACTAATGAAAGAGCTTCCTCTCCTGTAGCCGCATAATCAACAAGATAGTCTTGTTTTTGCAATTCCATGGAAACAAAATGCGATAAATTTCGCTCTCTTCCAGCAATCAAAATTTTCTTAGCCATTATTTATTCTTTTCTATTCTTTATAAATGAGTTAGGAAAGCGTATCAAGACTAGAAAGAAGGGCGCATGTACGCCCTTAATCATTCTTATTTTGATTCGCTATACCAGTCATAGTGGAAAATACCTTCTTTATCCTTACGGCTATAAGTATGAGCACCAAAATAATCACGCTGTGCTTGAATTAAATTAGCTGGTAGATTTTCGGCACGATAGCTATCAAAATATGTAATGGCTGCAGAGAAAGTTGGCACAGGAATACCTGCTTGAACCGCCAGAGCAACAACATCACGGACAGCTTGTTGGTATTTAGCTGTTACATCAAGGAAGTACTCATCCAAGAGCAAGTTTGCCAAGTCTTCATCACGCCCATAAGCATCTGTGATTTTTTGCAAGAAACGAGCACGAATGATACAACCTGCACGCCAAATTTTAGCAATGTCACCAAATGGTAAGTTCCAGTTGTTTTCTTTAGAGGCTACGCGCAATTGAGCAAATCCTTGTGCATAAGACATGATTTTTGAGAAGTACAAAGCTTGACGGATTTTTTCTACCAATTCAGCTTTATCGCCTGTATAAGTGAATGGAGCTGGTTTTGGAAGAACTTTACTTGCTGCTACACGCTCTTCTTTATAAGTTGAGATATAGCGAGCAAATACAGATTCTGTAATCAATGACAATGGAACACCTAAATCAAGTGATGACTGACTAGTCCATTTACCTGTGCCTTTATTTCCAGCAGCATCCAAAATATAGTCAACGATTGAACCTTCTTGCCCTTGATCATCTTTGCGTTTCAAAATATCGGCTGTAATCTCAATCAGGTAACTATCTAGCTCACCCTTATTCCATTCAGTAAAGATAGCTGCCATGTCATCTACAGATAAACCAAGTAGATGCTGCATCAAGTCATAAGATTCAGCAATTAACTGCATATCACCATACTCAATACCAT
Source organism: Streptococcus suis (assembly GCA_029593505.1). Taxonomy (GTDB): domain Bacteria; phylum Bacillota; class Bacilli; order Lactobacillales; family Streptococcaceae; genus Streptococcus; species Streptococcus suis_AG. The sequence continues at coordinate 184,006 of JAKTNI010000001.1, read as the reverse complement.
TGTGAACCATTTTTACGTAGTGCCCAGCACCGTCTGGACCAATATAAGTTACACATGGCGCTCCGTCCTCAGGGGCTTTAGCAGAAATCTCTTCCAAAACATCTGCTACTAAATCATAGGCTTCTTTTTGTCCACCTAGCATAATAGAAGGACCTTCCAAAGCACCTTTTTCACCACCAGATACTCCTGTACCAATAAAATTGATACCTGAATTTGCTAATTCTTTTGAACGACGAATGGTATCCTCATAAAAAGTATTCCCACCATCAATCAGAATATCTCCGTGATCCAAATGCGGTAGAAGAGCTTGAATAGTAGCATCCGTACCCGGACCAGCTTGCACCATCAACATAATACGACGTGGCTTTTCAAGAGAGGCCACAAAACTTTCTACATCATAACTAGGAATTAATTTCTTGCCTGGATTACTTGCAATAACATCTTCCGTCTTATCTGCTGAGCGGTTGTAAATCGCTACCGAATACCCACGTGATTCTACATTAAGTGCAAGGTTACGCCCCATAACAGCCATTCCTACAACACCAAAATTAGCTTTTGTCATTATTGTACTCCTCTAAATTAGTATCTTCTATTATACAATGAAATCTGATTAGTGACAAGAATTTTCTGATAATTTAAACTAAACCAGCCTATTCTTCATCAAACAATCCTTGTAACTGTGCAAAAGGACTATTTGCTTCTTTCTTTTCTTGTACATCTTTATGAAATTCATCCTCTGTCATCAACGTCCAAGAACTCCCAGAAGACAAACCATCACCCGCTTCTTCCTCAGGCGTTAACACTTTGATAGGAATGTTCAACAAGATATTATCCACTACACTTTCTTCTAAGACAATATGGTCATCTTCTACTACAAGTACCATCTCCTCATCAACCAACTCCTGTTCTTTTAAAGCCGATTCACTGGCAACAAATAATTCATGAATGTGATGTTGTTCATCCAATAAAACAGGTTGCAAGGAACGACTAGAAGCAAGCGTAATACCGTAGGTCATATGATAGTCTAAAAAGAAGAAGCCTGACTCAAAATAAACACGCCCTTTAACTGCTACATCAGATACATCTATCACTTCAGTAGATCGGTTTTTAATCTCTTCTGTTACAGTCAAGACTTTTTCAAAAGAAATCCCTTCCGGACGCTTTTGGATATCATAAATATGAAACATTCTTCTCTCCTATTTCAAAACATCTGTCACATAATGGTACACTTCTTGACCAGCAACCGCACCATTTCCAACGGCTGTAGCAATCTGACGAAGTTGATTCTGGCGGATATCACCGATAGCATATATTCCTAAGCGTTTAGTCTCCATTTTTTCATTTGTAATAATCCAACCCGCTTCATCTGTAATTCCTAAATCACTGACAGATTCTGATAATGGATCTAGTCCAACATAAATAAAAATTCCGCCGACAGCAAATTCACTTACTTCATCAGTCTTTACATTGCGAATAGTGACACCTTGAACACGCATGTCGTCTCCATTTATTGTCTCTACCACACTATCCCAAATAAAGTTTATCTTTTCATGAGCAAATGCCCTATCTTGAATGACTTTTTGTGCACGCAACTGATCACGACGGTGAATAATCGTCACAGATTCAGCAAACTGAGTTAAAAAGAGTGCTTCTTCTACAGCAGAATCTCCTCCACCAACAACTAATAACCGCTGACCTCTGAAAAAAGCTCCATCACAAACCGCACAATAGGAAACTCCTCTGCTATTGTAAGTATCTTCTCCCGGAACACCCAGCAAGCGATGTTTAGCTCCCATTGCCAAAATCACCGTCTTGGTTTCTAAGACACCATCTTCTGTAATAATTCGTTTGATAGAACCTTCCTCTTCAATTCGTACCAGCGTACCAAAAATATGTTCCACACCAAATTTTTCTAATGGCTCAAACATTTTTTCTGCTAAATCTGGTCCAGAAACGTGTTCATAACCTGGATAATTTTCAATCTCGGCAGTATTATTCATCTGTCCGCCATAAACCCCACGTTCCAACAAGGCTACTTTAAGATTACTACGACCTGCATAGAGGGCTGCCGTCATCCCTGCAGGACCTGCTCCAATTACAACTGTATCATACATATTTTTATCTTTCTATGCTTTAAACATCAATAAAATACCGACGATTCCAAAAGCTACAATGGGAATCGTCATAACATTAATCATTAACAAATCAAACAAGAGATCTTGTCTTGCTTGCAAGGACTGATCTTCGCCTTTTGTCCCCCTTAAAACAAACCAGACTAAGCTAGAGAAAATGACAAAGATTGAGGCAATCAATAAACCTTGCAAATAAAAACTTAAAATGTTTTGTAACATCGATTCTCCTCAATCATATTAGAATGTTTGGCGTTTTGCCTTACGTTCTGCACGTCCTTTGGCACGCGCTTCAACTCGCTTGGTCTTCCGCCGCTTTTCATCCACAGCCCACTGGATTTTTTTCTTATAACCCGGTTTGACCTTTTTCTTTTTCTTCTTCACGAGACCAATCATTTCTAAGTCTAGTTTTTCTCGTGTTTTTTCACGATTGACACGACGATCACGATCATAAGTATCTACAAACTCGCCATTTTTCATCTCTTTGGGGAGAAACTGAATATTGAGTTTTTCCAATTCGCGAATATCCGCATCATCACTTGGTTGATAAAAAGTAATAGCGATACCAGATAAACCATTTCGCCCTGTCCGTCCGACACGGTGAACAAAGAAAGAGAGTTCCTGCGGAATAGCATCGTTAATAACATGACTCACTCCCTCAATATCAATCCCTCGTGCCGCAAGATCCGTTGCCACAATATATTGATAATCCAAGTTTTTCACTTGATTCATGATACGTTTGCGTTCACGTGGTGGAATATCTCCATGTATCTTAGCAACTCGTAACCCATTGGCTGTCAAATAAGTATGCAGTTCATCTGCACGTGTTTTGGTGTTGACAAAAATCATGGCAAGGTAGGGTTGCATCAATTTAGTTACTTCTAAAATCTGTGCATTTTTGTCTCTTCCTTTTGTAGAAATCAGCCAGTTTTCAATGGTATTGGAAATAACCGTTTGTGTCTTGATCTGTTCCATGACTGGATTTGACAAGTATTTCTTTAAGAATGGTTGTAATTTCTGTGGAATGGTCGCTGAAAAAACCATGAACTGTAAATCTTTTGGTAAACTTCCCGCAATCTTATCTACTGTTTCCAAAAATCCCATATCCAATGTCATATCAGCTTCGTCCACTACAAAAATCTTGGACTTATGGATAGCTAAATCACCAGATTGAACCAAATCATAAATACGCCCCGGAGTTCCTACTACGATTTGAGGCTGACTGGTTTGCAACTTATCAATTTGACGATTTTTATCCGTTCCGCCTACATAGTTAGAGACACGAATTTCAGGTTTAAAGTGCCCTGCTATCTGCTTAGCAGCTTGGTAAATCTGCGTTGCCAACTCACGAGAAGGTGCTGTAATCACAGCTTGAACCTGATCTAAGGTTTCATCTAGTTGTTGAAAAATAGGAATCAAAAATGTATGTGTCTTTCCTGATCCTGTTTTCGATTCGCCAATCAAGTCACGACCAGATAGAACAACTGGAATCAATCGTTCCTGTACTTCTGTCGGTCTAACAAAATGAATGGCCTTTAAAGCCTCTTGAATAGATGGCTTTAGCTTCATATCTGTAAATTTCATAGTATCCTCTTCTATCTGAACTGCTTTCATTATACCATTAAACAAAGCGACACGCAAAAAGGACGGATAACCGTCCTATAGCTCTGAATTACTTTCTGCATTTGTTTCAGTAAATTCTGCCTCAACAATTCCTAGTCTTCTTTCTTCAGCTAGACTAGCTTTAAATGCCTCATTCAACTCCAACTCACTATCAAAATCTCCGCTTAATTTCCGAACAAAAGCATCTGCTAATTGCCCTCCCATTGGTTGGAAGGTAAAGTAGGTCAGACCACCTGAAATTAGCCCTCCTAGAATTGGTACGGCATTTGCAATCGTCTTTTCGACTGTTTTTTTCGTAATTTTTACACCAATCACTGCTGCAACCTTTTTGACTAACGGATACCAAGTAGTTTTCATCAAGGCTTGAGCAGCAACTTTTTTGCCTATATTAGTTCCTGCCGCCTTATAAACCTTATTCAACAGCACTGCTGCTCCTCCAGCTCCAAACATCACACCAATGTAAGCAATCACACGAATTTGAGTCTCTTCTGATATTTCCTTTCCTGCACTCACAAATAATTCATCCTCTCCAAAAAGATACGCAATTTGCTGTGACAAATTCAAGGCAAAACCAAAATATTGAACAATATCTGCAGTTCCTGCTACTACTGCCGTAAATGGATTTCCAGGCAAACCAGCTGCAAAGGCAAGAAGCGTGGTCTTTGTCGTCATATCTGTGATAATTTTATCTGCTTCCTTACGTAAAGCCTTTAAACTAAAAACAGCGGTTGGTCCATCAGCTAAAATCTTATCTAGATACGGACTATCCTTAAATCGTGTTTTTAGAAATTCCTCACGGTTGACTTTTACCATAGGAAGTTGACTTGCAGTGGTAAGCGTCTGCAAAACAACAGCATAGAGCTGTTCCTGATTTTGTTCTGCCATTTACAACACTCCAATTTCTTTTTTTACTACCATTATACCCCCCCCCCGAATATTTTTGTCAATAAAAAAACAGCAATTTCTTGCTATTTTTCAGGTATTATAAGTAGAGGATGGCTAAGGTTAGCAAACTCATGACCAGTCCGACTGACCATAAAAAGAAGTCAACCTTCCACTCAGACCATTTTTCATCTTTTCCAGTCAATCCACCTAATTCCAAATGATGATGGAAAGGGGTCATACGAAAAATGCGGCGACCTTCTCCAAAACGCTTTTTACTATACTTAAAGTAGGACACCTGCAACATCACAGAAGACGTTTCTAAAACATAGACAAAACCTATGAAAAGTAAGGTCCATTCAACATGAAGTGCAATTGAGATTGTTGCTAGCATTCCTCCGAGAGCTAAACTCCCAACATCTCCCATGAAAATCTTAGCAGGTTTGTGATTAAATACAAAAAATCCAAGCAAAGCACCAATCATCGTCACGCATACTAACAGAACATCAAATTGATTTTGTACAAAAGCAATAATAGAATAAGTAGTCAAACTAATGGCGACTGAGATAGAGGCTAAACCATCTATCCCGTCTGTCAAATTCACTGCATTTGAAAAACCTACCAGCCAAAACAGAACAAAAAGAATATACAACGGGCCAAGATGAATCAAATAACCAAATACATTAAGCACACCACTTCCTGCTTGCTGAACATGAACAAAGTAGAACACTAATCCACCGATAATCTGAAGTGCCAATTTCTGCTTGGGATTAAGACCTTCATTGATTTTTCGAAAAATTTTTAAAAAATCATCCAAGAATCCAACTAGACCATATAGAGCTAGTATAAATAGGATTGCCAACACAGCACCTGTTAGCAACCGAGAATAAACCGCAACTAAAAAGCTGGTGATAATGGCAACAACCAAAAAGACTGTGCCTCCCATCGTAGGTGTTCCGGCTTTGAATTGATGTTGTTTAACATCCTCATGCATTTGTTGCCCTTCGATACGTTTTGCTTGATAGAAAGTAATAAATCGCGGAATTAAGATGACAGTTGTAATAAACGCAACAAATCCCGACGCAAGTGCAAATAACATATTAGTCTCCTAATGTAACTGTAATTTTCTTAATTGTATTGAATTTCGTACCAACCTCAACACTCTGTTTTACGACCTTAGATCCTGAACCCGTATAATTGACTTCCAAGCCCATCCAATCCGCAAAAATATCCATATTTTCTTTTGTGATCGCATAAAGATCTGGCATTGTCTCAAGTTTGTTCGTCAATAATAAAATCTGTTGGTTGGAGGCAAGCGTCGTTCCCTCTTTGACCGAGATATTCTTAATCTCTGGTCCATTTCCTAAAATGACTGGTTGAACTAAGTGACGTCTCAGTTCTTCTGCTGTTGTTCCCGGATCTTTTCCAATCAAATCTGGAAGCTTATACTCTATCTCTTTTTTTATTTGAGTAAGAGCAGGAGCTGTCGTATTTAGATTTAAGTTATCTTTCAACAACATAGCTTCTTTTAGCGTAGGATTAACAATATTACGCCAAGACAAGACATTCAACGACTCTGGTTGTCGAATCGTAACATACATAATAAACTCTGGATCCTCCGCAGGCACCATTGCTACCACAGAGTTAATATAAGCTCCTTTAATATAACCATAACCATCTTCGCTGGCAATTTCCGCAGTTCCCGATTTCACAGCCACATCATAGTCTTCTACTTCAATGGCTGGACCATGTAAATCATGCGAATAAAGCGTTCCAAAAATAGGATCCGTTCCAACATTAATCATATAACGAAGTGTCTCATCAGCTGCCTTTTCAGAAACAGGATGACCGATCTCTTCCTTAGAGGAAACTCTAGTCGAATCTGTATCAGGGTCATATAACGCCGATATAAATTTCGGCTCCAACATCACTCCATTATTCGCAATTGATGTAAAACTTCGAATCATTTGAGTTTGGTTAGCAGAAATCCCTTGTCCAAAGGAAGACATCGCAATAGATACAATATTATCCTCTGGAATCATCCCTGGAGCTTCGTCTCCCATTCCAAAACGAGTGGGAAAACCAAAACGGAACTTAGTCAGATAATTAAGCCACTTCTCATCCCCCATTTGTTGTTGTAGTAAGGTCATACCAACGTTACTGGATAATGAAAATCCTTGTGCATAATTAAGAGTTACAGCAGACTGACCTGCATTTAATGTCCAGTCATTGATTTTTGCATCTGCAATAACATATTCATTATTTGTATAGTAAGCATTAGGATCAAAAGTACCGTTGTCAATAGCCGATGCCACCGTCAATACTTTCATAGTAGAACCCGGTTCAAACGCTTCTTGATATAAAAGAGAGCGCTCCAATAAACCTTCTTCTCCCAGCCCCTCTTTTGTATCTGAATCATAGCTTGGACGTTGAGTCGTAGCTAATATTTCACCCGTCTTAGCTGAAACCAGTGTAGCATTGGCATAACGTCCCTTAGCTTCCTCAAAAAATGCATCCATGTTGGTTTCAAGAGAACGCTGCAAATCGGCTGATATTGTTGTATAGACATCTTGCCCATTTACGGTCTCTTTCTCAACTGTCTCTGTTCCAGGTAGAATCCGTCCTTGACTATCTTTCTCATAAACAACTTTTCCGTCCTGACCTGCCAAAATGTCATCCAGGTAATACTCTAGCCCACTCATTCCCTGTAAGCTATTGCTACCATCTTTGTTTTCAACCAGATTGGCCAAACCAATAAAGATAGAAGCAAAATTTCCATTCGGATACATACGACCAGGACTGGTACTAAACGCAATTCCTTTAATACCAGCAGCCTTCATTTCCTCCTGAATCGTTAACATAGTGTTGTAAGAAATATTTTTTCCTAACGCTCCAAAATATACTTGATTCAACTCTGGTTGATTAAGCTGTTTCACGACATAATCTGGCTCCATGCCTAGATGAGTTTTTAAAATGTCAGCTACTTTATTAAATTGAGAGGATTGAACGTATAAAATCTGTTTTTTTTCTGATACATAGTTTTTATCAATAATAGCATAAATAGTATAGGTTGTTGAATCTTCTGCGATCGGAATGCCTGTTCGATCATAGATCGTACCACGTTTAGCCTGAATAGTTACTTCTGTTTGGTGAACAGCATCTGCCCGCTCTGATAATTTAACACCATATTTACTATCTGTACCAATAATATACGCAAAGTTGATTAAAAAGACAAAAAAGACAAAAATCGTTACCAACAGCAAATTCTGTCCAACTCTGCGACGATTTTTTGACGGAATATATCGTTTTTCTAAAACATATCGCAGGAGTTTATTTGATTGTTTTGACATTACTCCACTACTCCAATATTGTCATTATTAAAAGTCAAACCCGTCTTATCAGCAATCTCCATCAAACGTGCCGATCGTGTCAATTCGTTAATCGCTTGCTTTGCATCATTGATTTCGATTTGCTTTTGATTGATTTCTTGATTGACTTTAGCCATTTCTGAATGAATCTGCAATAATCTTGTTTGCATAAAAATAATTCCGATTGCAAGAGCTAATCCAGATAAGATAATACTCGTATAAAAAGCTTTTTCTACACGTGTAAAAGTTTTAAATTTAGCGCCGATTGCTCGCATCGTTGCTTCCCTACGTTTGTCTTGCAACATAGCTATCTCCTATTTGTATACTCTTTTTGCCACTCGTAGCTTAGCTGAATGGGCACGATTATTAACTTCCAACTCTTCTTGACTAGGCAAGATAGGTTTTCGATTGACCAATGAAAGAGGAGCTTTCAAATCATCTGGAATAAAAGGCAAACCTTTTGGAGCATCAACAGTACTTGCTTCTTTAAATAACTGTTTGGTCAAACGATCTTCCAAAGAATGAAAAGTAATAACAGCGATACGGCCATTTAAAGCTAATAAGTCAATCGCCTGCTGAATAGATTCGTCTGCCGCCCCTAGTTCATCATTTACTTCAATACGAATCGCTTGAAAAATTTGTTTTGCTGGATGACCTTTTTTCTTGAGTTCTTTAGCAGGTTTTGCAGACTTGATAATGTCTGCTAATTCTGTCGTTGTTTCAATCGGTTTTACACTTCTAGCTTGTTCAATTTTCCGTGCAATTTGTTTTGAAAATTTATCTTCTCCATATTTGAAGAAAATCCGTACCAAATCATGATAGTCATACGTATTAACAACCTCATAAGCTGTCAAACTGCTATCTCGATTCATCCTCATATCAAGAGGAGCGTCCTGTTTGTAGGAAAAACCTCGTTCTCTCTCATCAAGTTGTGGACTCGAAACACCTAGATCATAGCAAATACCATCAATCTCTGTAACACCTAGCTCTGCCAAGCGACTTTTAAGATTACGAAAATTATCCTTAATAAAGGTTACTTGTCCCTTCTTCACATACGAAGCCAGTCGAACGTGTGCATGGTCAATCGCAGACTGATCCTGATCAAAAGCATAGAGATGCCCACCGTCTGCTAATTGACTGAGCAAGTATTCACTATGCCCAGCTCCTCCTAGAGTAGCATCTACATAAACTCCATCCGGCTTGATCTCTAACATATCTATCGTTTCATGTAATAAAACAGTTGTGTGATTAAATTCCTTGGTCATATCTTTTCTATTGTACCACACTTTAGAGCAAAACATTGTTGCAAACTTTTTACAAAAACAATGTCATATATAATTGACATCTTGGAATAAAGAATGTATACTAATAATATAAATGTCACATATAGTTGACAAACAAGGAAATTTCCATATTTTTCACTGACATGTCATATATATACACGACACAGAAAAGAGGCACTATGAATTATGTAAAAGACTATCGACTCAAAAAAGGACTCTCTCAACTAGAATTAGCACAAGCTATCGGTGTATCTCGTCAAACAATCAATATGATTGAAAATAATAAATACAATCCCTCTCTAGACCTTTGTATCAATCTAGCCAAAACACTTCATACAGACCTCAATTCTTTATTTTGGGATGAATAGGAGAAAAATTTAATGAAAAAAGAACACTCTAACGACAAACTCATCAAACGTTTTTATGGAATAGCAGGTCCATTAGATGAATATCGCAAAAAGGAAGTACTCAAGATAGGAAATGTATGCTATATCCTGTTAGTTTGGACACTATTATTGATCAATATATTAGCCATTTCATTAGCCAATCGATTCCCTGAACTCATTGGTTATGGCTATCCACTCGTTCTTCTGATTATATTATTAGCTTTCATGCAATACATTGCATTTCAACTAGGACACAAGCAAGTAGATGCTCTGGATCTCCAAGAACTGAGTCATAAAGAACGAAAAAGTCTTAAGGGAGCGAGTATCAAATTTGCACTCTATTTTATGACCTTTATGTATATTTGGAATATCGTTTTTAAAGCTTGGATGGATAAAACAGCTATTTTTGAAAATCTTATAAATCTCCGGAGTATCCTATCTGCTGCTTTAGGGGGAATTTTTGTTGGTATTACTATCCATATTCTTCTCCATATTCGGATAAAAAAAGGTGAAAGACTTGCTATTAGTCCTATCACTCCTCAAAAAGATGTTAAATGGAAACAACAAATCATCAAGCGTTTTTATGGCATTAAAGGACCTCTAGATGAGTATAGACAAACAGTTGCAGATAAAATTGGAGGTATAGCTCTCATTTATCTAACTTATTTTTTAGGTTTCGGAAATGCAATTGCTTTCTTCTTTGCCATTCGTTACACTAAAGAAGTGGCAACAATCTATCCGATAATCGTGGCAGTATTTAGCATGGTACAAATCAGCGTTTCAAACTTCCAAACACTTCATACGGATATAAACCTTTATGAATTTGCCGAACTTAGTCCGGAAGAAAAGCGCATTCCACAGTTTCAAGCTCTCCGCTGGGGAGTAGCGGTGACGATTCTATCTACTCTCTTTTCCGCAATAGCAGACTTATTCCATCTCAACCTCCCTTTTCTACAAAGTGTCTTTCACAGCAAATGCCTCTTTTTTGGAACAATGATGGGATTGTTTACTGGTTTAGCCATGACGGCTATTAATTATTGCAAAAAATTAGAAATAGATAGTCATAAGGAGAAACATAATGAATAAACCCTTGAATCCGAAACAACAACTCTGGTTTGTTGCTTATTATCTCTATGACTACCAAAAAAGGAGGAAGGCAGATGAAAATCACTAGACCAATCACCTTACTAATCCTCTTTGGCATTGGTTATCTGACTATTTGTAGCTTATTAATCCACAATTATCTCATAGGAGAAAAAACACCATTCTCCGTTCTACTCTTCTTTTCATTACCAGCATTTACTAGTATCGCTATCCATCGAAAAGGACATTCTAATCCTACAGCACACGCATTTTACGTTATAAAAAAGCCAATGCTTATCATTACGACAGGTGGATTTTTTATCACCTTACTCATTGGTTTTATAACTGGTATGGTCAATTTGCTGACAAGCATATTCTACCTATTCCTACTTGGTCTGGTATTCATCACAATATGGAAAAAAGACTAGTATCTATCGGTATCTCTTGACATATCTCATTAAAACTAAATCTCAATGTACAATAACTGAATCATGAAAGTACAAAAGATAGAAAATGCTTCTTTATGGCTTACATTTTCTATCTTTTGTGCTACAATAGGCACATATTGTATTTTAAAAGGGGATACCATGTTTTTTATTCCGACCAAGATGACTCCCGGTCAACGAATTATCAGTAGTTTCTTGCTAGTTATTATAGTCGGCTCACTGCTGTTAAGTTTACCAATATCACAAACAAGTACATCTACTGCTACTTATTGGGATCATCTGTTTACATCTGTTTCTATGGTATGTGTAACCGGTCTAGCTACAAAAACACTAGCAGATACGTATTCTATCGTTGGACAGATTATCTCTATCATCTTGATACAAATAGGTGGTATGAGCTTGATAGGATTCATTGGATTATTCGCTCTACGGGGCGGTCGTAAAATGAATTTCATGAATATGTCTACTCTACAAGAAGCTCTAAGTCGATCAGATACCAAATATTTTCGTAGCTTTATCAAGTCAACGTTCATCTTTACTTTAATTATTGAATTACTGGGAGCTGTATTCCTTTCTTTCCAATTTGTACCTGAATTAGGTTGGTCTAAAGGTTTATTTACATCACTTTTTATGGCCGTTTCAGCTTTCTGTAATGCCGGTTTTGACAATCTGGGTTCGACTAGTATTGCACACTATATAGATAATCCTCTGATAAATTTAACTTTAGCTGCTCTCATTATCATGGGCGGTCTTGGATTCTCTGTGTGGTTTGATTTTCAAACTCAAGTGCGCACAAGAGGGAACTTACGTAAACTAGGTTTTCATACAAAAATTGTCTTAGGACTAACCTTCATCATCCTGTTACTAGGTACTTTAGTCACTCTTATTACGGAATGGAATAATCCAGAAACCATTGGCAAACTTCCTTTTCTTGAGAAGCTAATGGTCAGTTTTTTTCAAACTGTTACAATGAGAACAGCAGGTTTTTCTAGTATTGATTTCACCAAAGCAAGCCCTGTTACCTTACTCATCTATATTTTTCAGATGATGCTAGGAGGAGCACCGGGAGGAACTGCAGGTGGTATGAAAATTACAGCATTCCTAACTCTTATACTCTATGCTCGGAGTGAAATTTTAGGATTACCTCATACCAGCTTTATGTCTCGCACGATTGACCACCTTACCATTCGCAAAGCTTTTGCTACATTTTCTGTGTTTTTAATGGTATTTGTCTTTGGGTTATTTGCCCTTTCAATCACCGATGCACATCAGCCATTGATTTTTCTTATGTTTGAAGTCATGTCAGCACTAGCAACTGTTGGAGTTACTGCTAATCTAACTCCAAATCTAACCATGGCTGGTCAGGCTGTTATCATAGCTCTCATGTTTTTTGGAAGAATCGGTCCATTGTCAATTTTAGCAAATCTATCTGTTAGGAAAATTTCTAAAAAAGAGAGTCTGCAATACGCTAAAGCCTCTCTGATGGTTTAAAATAAAGGAGTATATATGTCAAACTACACTATTGGAATTTTGGGGCTCGGTGTTTTTGGGACCACTATTGCCAAAACCTTACACAAGTATAACTGTAACATCGTCGCCATTGACAATCATGAGCAGCAAATTAACCAGCTAGAGTCTATCTTAACACGTGGAGTGGTCGGAGATATTACCGATCGAACACTACTAAGAGCTGCTGGAATTGAAAACTGTGATGTCGTTGTTGTAGCAACTGGAGAAAATTTAGAATCTAGTGTCTTGGGCGTTATGCATAGCAAAATACTAGGGGTACCAAAAGTAATTGCAAAAGTCAAAGGTACTACCGCTAAAGAAATCTTATTACGCGTTGGTGCAGATAAAGTCATTTCTCCAGAAAGAGAAACTGGTATTTCATTAGCCAAACACCTAATACACAAAGATACGGTCAATCTATTTGAATTAGAAGGAAATGCTTCAATTGTTGAATTTCGACCACCAGTAAAATGGATTGGAAAAACACTTGCTGAATTGAAGCTACGCCAAAACTATAAAATGAACATCATTGGTTATCGTTGCGGTGAAAATCAAGAACTCAATATTCAACTAACTCCAAATTATGTCTTTAAAAAGGAAGAAATTATTATGGCTGTCACAGACCATAATACCCTTGACCACTTTGAAGAAGTAACAAACTAAGCGACATAGGCCTGTTAGAATGTGTTAAACAATTCTAGCAGGCTTATCCTCTGTTAGCACGAAGGACTGTCATGAACGATTTAACAAAAGGTACACCACTCACTGTCATCCTAAAATTTGCTCTACCTCTCTTAGTCGGGAGCTTTTTTCAGCTAGCTTATAATTTTGCAGACTCCATGATTGTGGGACACACACTTGGCAAAGAAGCTTTTGCTAGCATTGGATCTACTGCTGGACTCATTTTTTTAATTATCGGTTTTGCTCAAGGGCTAAACAATGGTATGACAATTATTACTGCTCAACGTTTTGGAGCAGGGGACATTGTAGGACTGAAACAATCTTTTGTTCACGGTTTATTTTTTGCTGGTTGTACTAGCATTGTCCTATCCTTATTCTCTCTAATTTTTCTCCGACCAATTCTGGAGTTCATGCAAACTCCCGCCACTATTATCAATCATTCACAGGCATTTTTAACAGCCATGTTTGGAGGAGTAACATTTACTATATTTTATAATTTCTTATCAAGTGCCATTCGGAGTTTAGGAAATTCTAAAACTCCTCTTACAGCACTCATTATTGCATGTTTTATCAACATTATTTTAGACTTTTTCTTCATTCTAAATGTGAAATGGGGAGTATTTGGAGCTGGTTTTGCAACAATTATAGCTCAGGCTTTTTCCGTTGTGTATCTCATCTTTTATATTTGGAAAAACGTTCCCCAATTTCACATCCATTGGTCTGACCTAAAATTAGATAAATATAACCTCAAAAAACATGCTCGTCTCGGTTTTCCTATGGGTTTTCAAGCCAGTATTATTGCCATTGGTGCATTAACCTTTCAAGTCATGATGAACAAACTAGGAACGGATGCAATTGCGGCTCAATCTATCGCATTTCGCACCGATCAACTTGCCATTCTCCCTATGATAAACTTAGGACTTGCAATCTCAACTTTCACTGCTCAAAACTATGGAGCTAAATTGTATCATCGCATTCTTGATGGTGTCAAAAAAACATTATTTGTCAACATTGTTTGGTCCATCTTTTTTGCAACTGTGCTCATTATCGGTAATCGTTTCTTCTCAGGGTTATTTTTAGCACAGCCCAATAAAGAAGTGCTCGATTTGGCATTAGTCTATTATATCATCAATGGATCTTGTTACTGGATTGTCGCTAGTATTTTTATTGTTAGAAGCTTTATTCAAGGTTTAGGAAAAGGGTTTATTCCAACATTAGCAGGAATTGGTGAATTGATTATGCGAGCTGGTGTCGCCATCATAGGATTGCATTACTTTGGCTTTTACGGAGTAGCAGCGGCTAATCCTGCTGCTTGGATTGGAAGCATGATTGTATTAATACCAAGTTCTATCATCTTAATCAAAAAATTAAAGCAAGGTGAAACTGTTTAAGCTGATATCAACATAGACTTTCAAAAAAAGATAGTATTTTCCCCCTCAGTTCATGAACTGAGGGGGAAATATATATCATGCAACATCATTTTATTGAATATTGTCTTGAACGCAATAATATGACACTTCTTCATTTATTGGAAAGCTAATGGTATAGCAAATAAGTTATATTACTAACAATAGATGTGATTTACTTGTGTTTCTCCATATAAACCATATCCATCCCTTCCTGCTCTGGCTCTATTTTGAAAGAGGTATAACCAAGTTTTTCATAAAAACGCACTAATTTTGCCTCCTGCAACACTGTACATAACACCCAGCGTTTAACTGCTGGATGAATCGTTTCCAGTTCTAACATAGCTTTACTAGCATGTCCTCTCCCTTAATAATCTGGATGAATTCCAATCAAACCTAACCAACCTTAATCTGCATGGTCAGCTACAGTCGTTCGAATAAGACCAACTATTTTTTCTTCTTCTATAATCTTGTAGTAACGACAATTAGGTCTAGCAAAACGAGACTGAAAATAGTCCAACGTTTCAATTGCAGGATTGTATTGATCCTGATAGGTTTCATAAAGAGCTGCAAAGGATTGGTGTTGAATGGCTAATAGCTCCTTTGCTTCTGATACATCTGTTAATACTAACATGGATACCTCCTACAAAAACTTTTGTCTATTATATCATATAATAAAAAATACTAGGTTCTCCTAGTATTTTCTAAATCGTTGGTAACGATTCTCTAAAAGTTCATCTAGCGACTGACTCTGCAATACTTCTAATTCTCTTACCAAACGTTTCTTTATATCAGCTAAGACTTCCTTAGACGTTCTCCTATTTTCCTGAATAACCAAATCAACTACTTGCAGTTTCTCTAACTCATACGATGTAATCTTCATCAACTCTGCTGCCTCCATCGCTCTACTACCATCTTTCCACAAAATAGAAGCAAAACCTTCCGGACTAAGAACAGCATATAAAGAATTTTCTAACATCCAAACACGATCTGCAACCGCTAGAGCCAACGCTCCTCCTGAACCACCTTCACCGATAATAATAGCAATAATCGGCACCTTTAAATCACTCATCTCCATAAGATTTCGTGCAATAGCCTCTCCTTGACCACGCTCTTCTGCCCCAACGCCCGGATAAGCTCCTGCAGTATTGATAAAGGTAATGATGGGACGTTTAAATTTTTCTGCTTGCTTCATCAAACGAAGAGCCTTACGGTAACCTTCAGGATGAGGTTGTCCAAAGTTCCGCTTCAGATTGTCTTGCAGGTTCTTTCCTTTTTGGATACCAATTACGGTAACTGCTTGTCCCTCTAAACATCCGACACCACCCACAATGGCTCCGTCATCCCGAAAATTACGATCCCCGTGCAACTCCATAAAGTCATCAAATAGGTGCTGTGCATAATCTAATGTTGTCAAACGAGCTTGATCTCTAGCCAATCGTATCATACGTGCTACATCACTAGTCATCTAGCACCCCCATGTATTCTAAGTAATTTACTAATCACTAGCGGCAAATCTTGGCGTTTTACAATCGCATCTACAAAACCATGTTCTTGTAGAAACTCAGCTTTTTGAAAATCATCTGGTAAATTTTCTCTCACTGTTGATTCAATCACACGCCGACCAGCAAAACCAACTAAAGCTTGCGATTCCGCCAAGATGATATCCCCTTGCATAGCAAAACTAGCTGTAACACCACCTGTCGTTGGATCTGTTAAAATTGTCAAGTAAAACAGACCTGCATTTGAATGCCGTTTCACCACTGCTGAAATTTTAGCCATCTGCATCAAACTCATGATTCCTTCCTGCATACGAGCACCACCTGATGCTGTAAACAATACAACAGGGAGTCTTTCTGCAATAGCCATTTCAAACAACCGAGTGATCTTTTCACCAACTACTGTTCCCATAGAGGCCATAATAAAATGAGAATCCATAATTCCAAGAGCAAACTTTTGTCCATCAATTTTAGCTTTTCCTGTTACAATTGCTTCATCTAAACCAGTTTTTTCACGAACAGCTTCCAATTTTTCCAAATAATTGGGAAAATCAAGAGGATTTTTTGTATCAATTCCTGTAAATAACTCTTCAAAAGAATCTTCATCAACAATTAATGCCAATCGTTCCTGTGCAGTAATTCGAAAATTATAAGCACAGTGTTGGCAAATCTTTTCTTTCCCTAAATCCTTTTTATAAAGAATGCATTTACAAGACGGACACTTAGAAAATAATTCATCTGGCACCTCTGGCTTTGTTTGAGGTGCCATTTCTATCCGTGAACGGTTGGGAGTTATTCGGATATATTTATCCTTTTTACGAAACAAAGCCATACCTGTCTCCTAGTCTTACTTTTTCAATTCTTCTTGATAACGAGGTAAAAATTCCTCCATTAAATATGCTGTATCATAGTCTCCAGCTATCACGCGCTGATCCGAAATCAAATCCAATTGAAAATGTGTATTGGTTAGCACTCCTTCAATTTCCAATTCGTAAAGAGCGCGTTGCATTTTCATAAGTGCTTCAAAGCGATTTTCTCCATGGACAATGACTTTGGCAATCATTGAATCATAATAAGGAGGAATGGTATAACCGGGATATACTGCTGAATCCACTCGTAAGCCTACGCCACCACTTGGTAGATACAGATTGGAAATTTTACCAGGACTTGGCGCAAAATTGAAGGCTGGATTTTCAGCATTGATACGACATTCAATTGAATGTCCAGAGATTGTAATATCTTCTTGACGAACACTCAACGACTGACCTGCGGCAATCTTAATTTGCTCCTTCACAATATCCATCCCTGTCACAAACTCCGTTACAGGATGCTCCACCTGTACACGTGTATTCATTTCCATGAAGTAAAATTCACCTTTAACTTCGTCAAGCAGAAACTCTATTGTTCCAGCATTTTCATAACCAACCGATTGGGCGGCTCGGACAGCGGCTTGACCAATTTTTTCTCTCAGAGTTTGCCCAATTGCAATAGATGGCGCTTCTTCCAAAACCTTCTGATTGTTGCGTTGCAATGAACAATCCCTCTCTCCTAAATGAATGACATGACCATGTTGATCCGCCAAAATTTGTACTTCAATATGACGAGCTGGATAAACGACTCTCTCCATATACATCGCGCCATTGCCAAAAGCAGCTTGAGCTTCGCTAGATGCGGATTCAAAAGCAGGAACTAAATCGTGAGCATGTTCGACCTTCCGAATTCCTTTTCCACCACCACCTGCTGAAGCTTTTAACATTACAGGATAACCAATTTTTTCAGCAATTTTAAGTGCTTCCTGACTAGTCAAAACCTCTCCATCCGAACCCGGAATAACAGGCACCTGAGCCTTAATCATCTCTGCACGAGCATTGATCTTATCTCCCATAGTATCCATGACTGTACCAGACGGACCGATAAACTTAATTCCCACTTCTTCGCACATAGTCGCAAACTTTGAATTTTCACTTAAAAAGCCAAATCCTGGATGAATAGCTTGAGCACCAGTTACTATCGCTGCTGATATAACAGCATTCATATTCAGATAAGAATCTGTTGAACGTGCTGGTCCAATACAAACTGCTTCATCAGCTAACATCGTATGCAAGGCTTCTTTATCAGCCTGTGAATAAACGGCCACTGTCGCAATTCCTAATTCTCTTGCTGCTCGAATAATCCGCACAGCAATTTCACCACGATTGGCTATCAAAATCTTATCAAACATGATGGATTCTATCTCCTTTATTTTTCACCATTCAATACCATCTCTACTATCCTTTATATAGCAAGTAGAAACGTTCTTGTAGCAGACAGAGTACACATCTCCATAACAACTCAATCAATTGCCTAGCGCAAAAGTTAGCGTTCCTGAAGCAGCCAGTTTTCCATCAACTTCTGCCTTAGCTTCAACAACTGCTATCTTTCCACGACGCTTCACAAATGTAGCAGTCATGATCAACTGATCTCCCGGCACCACTTGCTTTTTAAATTTTACCTTGTCCATACCAGCATAAAAAACTAATTTTCCTTTATTGGTTGCTTTCGACAGTTCTAAAACTCCTGCGGTTTGCGCCAAAGCCTCCATAATAAGAACTCCAGGCATTACGGGATATTCTGGAAAATGCCCTTCAAAAAAAGGTTCATTGATCGTCACATTTTTTAGAGCAACAATTTTATCTTCTGATACTTCTAGTACTCGATCAACCAATAACATAGGGTAACGGTGAGGAAGAGCATCTTTGATTTTCATAATATCCATCATTTTATACGCACCAGTCCTTGTCCAAATTCTACAACATCTTGATTTTCCACTAAAATTTCAGTTACTATACCATCTCTGTCTGCTGGCACTTCATTCATCACTTTCATCGCTTCAATAATCATCAGTGTTTGACCTTTTTTGACAGTGTCACCAACTGCTACAAATGCTGGTTTTTCTGGACTAGGTGATAGATAAGCTACGCCTACCAATGGGCTTTCAACCACATTACCTTCTGCTACAGAAACCGAAGTCTCTTCTATGCTAACTTTCGCTACTTCTTCAGATATTGAAACTGATGAAGGAGTTGTGACTACTGGAGATGCAACCATTTCTTCTGGTGGAGCAGAGACAGAGTTGAGCACTTGATTTTTACTAAATTGCAATGTCTCTCCAGCGTGACTGTAAGAAAACTCACGCAAGCTAGACTGATCAAATTGGCTCATTAAATCCTTGATTTCTGAAATATTCACTTAAGCCTCCCAACGTTTGAAAGCAATTACTGAATTATGACCTCCAAAACCAAACGTATTTGAAATCGCATAGCGAATTGGCAACTCACGTCCTTGACCATAAATAACATCTGCTTCAATATAATCAGACAATTCTGTTGTTCCTGCTGTTTTTGGTGCATACGAATGACGCATTGCTTCAATAACGACTGCCGCCTCAACTGCCCCAGCAGCTCCTAATAAATGACCTGTAAATGATTTGGTTGATGAAACTGGAGTTTTAGTACCAAAGACGGATACAATCGCCTGACTTTCACCCTTTTCATTTGCTGGGGTTGACGTACCATGAGCATTGATATAGTCTACATCTGCTGGTTCAATTCCTGCTTCTGAAATAGCAAGTTTCATTGCTTTAATAGCTCCCAGACCTTCTGGATGTGGAGAAGTCATATGATGAGCATCGCACGTATTTCCATATCCAACGATTTCTGCCAAAATTGTTGCACCACGCGCTTCAGCATGCTCCAAACTTTCCAACACCAAAACAGCAGCACCTTCTCCCATGACAAATCCATTGCGTTCTTTATCAAAAGGAATAGATGCACGACTTGGATCGTCTGTTGTGGACATAGCCGTTAAAGCTTGGAAACCACCAATCGCAAAAGGAGTAATTGCTGCTTCTGAACCACCTGCTAAGATGACATCTTGAAAACCAAATTTAATTTCACGGAAGGCTTCTCCTAAAGCATCATTAGAGGAAGCACAAGCAGTAATCACACATTTACATATACCATTTGCACCCACCTGCATAGCAATGTTTCCTGCTGCCATATTAGGAAGAGCTTTTGGAAGCGCCATAGGACGAATGCGTTTTGGTCCTTTTTCGTTCATTCGAGTAACTTGCTCTTCAATTTCCAAAATACCACCGATACCCGTGGATAGAATAACACCAAAGCGATCACTATTAACTGCTTCTGTATCCAAAGCTGCATTAGCTACTGCTTCTTGAGCTGCATAAAGGGCATAAAGAGAATAATGATCATATCGATTGGTATCTTTTTTGACAAAATATTTATCAAAAGGAAAATTTTTTATTTCCGCTGCATTATGTACACTGTACTCACTAGTATCAAATTTGGTAATCTTCCCAATCCCAATCGTTCCATTTACCAAACTATTCCAAAATTCTTCTGGAGTATTGCCTATTGGAGATGTCAGACCATAGCCTGTTACCACTACACGATTTAATTTTGTCATCTTACTTCCTTTCTTATTGCATGGTGAGACCGCCATCAAGAGCAATCACCTGTCCTGTTAGGTATTCTTGTTTCGCTAAAAATACTGCTACATCTGCTACTTCTTCTGTCAAACCAAAACGTTTCATTGGAATTTGTCCTAACATTGTATCCTTGATTTTATCAGACAAAACATCCGTCATATCTGACTGGATGAATCCCGGTGCAATCGCATTGACACGAACATTACGTCCAGCAACTTCGCGAGCAATGGATTTAGTAAATCCGATAACACCAGCTTTTGAAGCAGCGTAGTTAGCTTGACCAGCATTACCTGTTAACCCTACAACACTGGATAGATTGATAATAGCACCTTCGCGTGCTTTCGTCATTGGCTTTAAGACTGCTTGTGTCATATTAAACGTTCCCGTCAAATTCACTCTAAGCACACTTTCAAAATCTTCTTCTGTCATCCGAAGTGCCATACCATCTTTGGTAATTCCAGCATTATTTACTAATATATCTATTCCACCCAACACATCAATTGCTTCAGCTACCATACGTTTAGCATCAGTGGCACTTGAAATATCCCCTGAAATCGATAATACTTTTACACCATAGTTTGAAAAAGCGTCCAGTACTTCCTCACTCAATTGACCACGACCGTTTAGAACAACATTGGCCCCCAAACTTGCAAATTTATGTGCAATAGCCAAGCCAATTCCACGGCTCGATCCTGTTACAAAAACATTTTTATTTGTCAGTTCCATCATTTCTCCTTATTACTTACTGAAAATGGACTTTATGCAAACCATTAAAACTTAGTTACATTTAGCATTCGCAAAAATAAAACCAATCAACTAGAGCGCTATCATGAAACTGATTTATTAACCAGCTACTAACGCCTCAAAACTAAGAATATTATCTACTGTTATCACATCCATTGTTTTATCAATCTTTTTAACAAAACCAGATAACACTTTCCCAGGACCAATTTCAATAACCCTAGCTATACCAACTGCTCTCATAGTTGCAATTGATTCGTAAAAACGAACAGGCTCCATGACCTGACGAGTTAAGAGAGACTTGATATCCTCTTTTTTCATAATAGTCGCTTCTGTATTTCCTACCAAGGGAACTTTAAAATCTGAAAATTCTACAGTTTCCAATGCTTTTGCTAACCGATCAGAAGCTGATTTTAAAAGAGCTGTATGAAAAGGACCTGATACATTCAAGGGAATCATACGCTTAACTCCTTCTTTTTTCAACCTCTCCATCGCTTCATCAACTGCAGCAACCTCACCACCAATTACTATTTGGTCAGGAGTATTGTAATTAGCTAGTGAAACAATGCCAGAGGTGACTTCTGAACATACTCCTTCAATCAAATTAGCATCTGTATTCAATACAGCAACCATCTTTCCAGATCCTGCTGGTGCAGCTAATTCCATATACTCTCCACGTTTGGCGACTAGCACTAAAGCCTCTTCGAAAGAAAGAGCTCCCGAAGCTACTAAAGCCGAATACTCACCTAAAGATAATCCAGCAACCATATCTGGTTGTATATTTTCTTGTTCCAAAAGACGATAAATGGCAACAGATGTTGTTAAAATTGCTGGTTGTGTATAACGCGTCTGATTCAGCTTATCTTCTTGATGATCTATTAAGTTTCGAAGATCATAGCCTAAAACTTCATAAGCCTTATCAAAGGTTTCCTTCACAATTGAATAACGATCATACAAATCACGACACATTCCCAGTGTTTGAGCGCCCTGACCTGCGAATAAAAAAGCTGTTTTTACCATCTCATTCTCCAATAGAAGCCCAGCGAACTGCTTGCTCTTTGATAACGTTTGCAGCTCCGTAGTAAATATCTTTCAAAATTTCTTCACAAGTTTCTTCTTTGTTTACCAAGCCAGCAATCTGTCCAGCCATGACAGACCCATTCACAACATCACCATCAACCACTGCATTACGCAATGCTCCAGCTCCCAATTCTTCTATAGCTTCTTCAGAAATAGTACCTGCTAAAAAGTTTCTCTCAGCTGCTGCATATGCAGAAGATAGCTTATTTTTTATTGCTCGTACCGGATGACCAACAATGGAAGCAGAAACAGTTGTATCAATGTCTTTAGCTTTTAAAATCTTAGCTTTATAGGCTGGATGAGCATTTGATTCCGTAGCTACCACAAAACGTGTTCCTACCTGTACTGCTTCAGCACCTAACATAAAAGCAGCAGCAGCCCCAGCTCCATCTGCAATACCACCAGCAGCAATTACTGGAATTGATACAGCTTCTACAACCTGACGAACTAGGGTCATTGTTGTCAGTTTACCAATGTGTCCACCTGCTTCCATACCTTCTGTAATAACAGCATCAACACCTAATTTTTCCATACGTTTCGCTAAAGCAACACTCGGTACCACAGGTATAACAATAATACCCGCAGCGTGCAAACGCTCCATATACTTTCCGGGATTGCCTGCACCAGTTGTTACGACCTTAACTCCTTCTTCAATCACCAAATCAACAATATCGTCTGCAAAAGGAGATAAAAGCATAATATTCACACCAAACGGTTTATCTGTGAGAGACTTTACTTTATCAATATTCGCCTTCACCACTTCCTTAGGAGCATTTCCTCCACCAATAATACCTAGACCGCCTGCATTTGACACTGCCCCAGCCAAATCACCATCAGCAACCCAAGCCATTCCCCCTTGAAAAATGGGATAATCAATATTTAGCAATTCTGTAATTTTTGTTTTCATAATTTCCTCATTATAAAATTTCGCTTAGCTAATGCTTTGAGAATCAAACCATTAGCTAAACAAGTGAGAGTCAAAACTCTCACTCCAATACTTTGATAATTCAATGTTTTAATAATCAAAGTATCTATTGTAAGAAAAATGCTAAACAAGCATCTTTCACTATGATATCTATTTTGTTTTTTCTTCAACATAGGCAACTAAATCACCCACAGTTGCTAAACCATCTTCAGCATCAATTTGGATATCAAAAGCATCTTCAATTTCAGAGATAACTTGGAAAAGATCCAATGAATCTGCATCTAAATCTTCAAAAGTAGTAGTAAGAGTTACTTCTTCAGCATCCTTACCCAACTCTTCAACAATAATTTCTTGTACTTTTTCAAATACTGCCATAATAAGTCTCCTTTTGGAAAATAAAATATTTTTAAATCTTGCCAAAGGCAAGGAATTAACTAAAGTTGTAACAATAGGGTTCCCCATGTGAGGCCCCCTCCAAAGCCAGCCATCACCAGCGTTTGACTACCATCTAATCGTATCAAACCATCTTCTACACATTCTGATAATAGAATAGGAAGACTTGCAGCGCTGGTGTTGCCATATTTATCCATATTGGATGGAAATTTTTTACGATCAACTCCTAATTTTCGAGCCATCTTCTCTAAAATACGAATATTCGCTTGATGAAGTAAAAAATAATCAATCTGCTCAGACTTCATTTCTTGTTGTTCAAGCAATTCTGCAACTGTCGCTGTTACATCTCTTGTTGCAAACTCAAAGATAGAGCGACCTTCCATCTGAATGCTTGGTTGGTAGAGTGAACAATTAGAAAACGGAGTTGATTTTCTATCTATACCTGCTGTCAGACTAGCCGAACGACTACCATCTGTACGCAATATCTCTGCCAAAAAGCAGCGACGCTCACTCGCTTCAAGCAAAACTCCTCCTGCTCCATCTCCAAATAAGACGGCAGTGGAACGATCTGACCAATCAATAATGTTAGATAATGTTTCAGCACCAATAACGATTCCTTTTTGATAGAGTCCTGATGCAATCAACTTCTCAGCTGTCGAAAGAGCATAAACAAATCCGGAACAAGCTGCAACCAAATCATACGCAAAAGCCTTATCTGCTCCAATCTTTGCTTGCACCAAAGCTGCAGTTGATGGCATCGAAGAATCTGGAGTAATTGTGGCTACAATCAAGAAATCAAGTTCCGTAGCTTTCAACTGGGCTTTTGCAAGCAATTCCTTAGCAACTTGACTAGCTACATCACTAGTTGTTTCATCAACTGCGATATGTCGCTCGCCAATGCCTGTCCGACTACGAATCCAATCATCATTTGTATCCAGCAATTGAGCCAAATCGTCATTTGTCACTATTTTTTCTGGAAGATAATGAGCTACCTGACTGATTTTTGCATAGGTACTCATTTCAGCCCCTCCAAAAAGTGATAGAGTTTCATAAGTCCCTTTTTCATAACTTGATACTCCGCTTCATCCATTCCATCTGTAATCTGTTTCACCATTTCATTGTGAAAACGCTGGTGCAGACGATAAATTAAGCGTCCTTTTTTGGTTAGATAAAGATGAATGACACGCCTATCTTTTGTAGATCGAATTCGCTCAACATATCCTTTTCGCTCTAAATTATTGAGACTAGTTGTCACAGTTCCCAGAGTAACCATTAAAGTACGAGCAACATCACTTGGTGTAGCTCCATCAATACTACCTATCACATCTATCGTATGCATTTCTTTTATGGTAATATCATTGAACCGACTACCACGTAGACTTGTTTCTTCAATAACCAAAACATTATTAAAAATCGCTGTCAGGTATTCATTAATTTTTTGCTCTTCCAAAACAGAACTCCTTCACTATGATAATCAGAGTATAAAGTAAAAAGATTTGATTGTCAAATTTTTTTACAAAATAGAATATGAAACTGTTTTCACCCATTTTTCATTTATGCAATTGATCAAAAAACTTTACTCCTTCACTATCATAGACAATCCTATTTTCCAGCAAATACTGGGCGACGTCGTTCTGAATACGCTCGAACTCCTTCTTTGAAATCTTCTTTAAATGCTAAAGATTCTTGTAAATCCAATTCTAGCTGTCGATAAGAGTGCCACTCTTTAAATTGACTTTCCCAGACTAATTGTTTAATAGCAGCATAAGAATTGATTGAACCTCGTAATAATTTTTTAATCAATTGCTTGACAGTTTTATCTAATTTTTCAGGTTCAACCAAGCGATAGATTATTCCATATTCCAAAGCCTTTTCCGCTGATAACCCCTCTCCAGTCATAGCCAGTTGGCTAGCACGATTAGAACCAATTGCTCGACTAAGTAGAAATAAACCTCCCGCATCTGGAGCCAATCCAACACCAACGAAAGCTTGAACAAATTTTGTTTTACTAGATGAAATAACAAAATCTGCTGCAACCGCTATATTTGCTGCTGCCCCCGCTACTGCTCCATCTGTTACCATAATGACAATCTTTTCTAACTTTTTAATAGCAAAGGAAATATCATTGACTAGCTCTGCTATCTTTACCAAAGAAGCAATATCATCTTCATCCACAGCGCGCTTCATTTCAACTAAATCTCCACCAACAGAGAAAATAGGACCTTCTGCTTGAATTTGTAAAATGTTTACAGAAGCGTCACAGCTAGCATGGTCAATAGCTGACAAAATCTCTTCACACATAGGGATATTAAAACCATTTGAGACCTCGGGTCTGTTTAGAGTTAGAATTGCCAATGAATCCATCACCTCATATCTAATTGTCTGGTAGCTCATCTCCTTCTCCTTTTTAAAATAATTTCCAAAACAAATTATTTGAATATCAAACTTAATTATTTATTTTATTCTAGCATAGTTTCATAACATGTCAATTCTTTGGTGAAAAAAAGTGTGACAGCCGAAAAAATAGAGTAAAATATTTTCCATTTCACCGAACATCATCACAACGCTTAGAATATACTGACAATTCGTCATCATTCTGCTATAATAGAAAAAAATATCTAAGGAGATAGGAATGAAAGTAATTAAATTTGGTGGAAGCTCTCTTGCTTCTGCTGCACAATTAGAAAAGGTATTCAATATTGTTCAATCAGATTCTGAACGTCGTTTTGTAGTTGTATCTGCACCGGGAAAACGCAACGCAGAAGATACAAAAGTAACAGATGCTCTGATCAAATACTACAAAGATTATATAGACGGAAAAGATGTTAGCAGTAGTCAAGACTGGATTATCAATCGCTACCAAGCTATCGTAGATGAATTAGGCTTTTCTGCTAGTTGCATGAAGAAGATTGCTGATAATATTATGGCATTAGCGGCACTGCCTATTGAAGACAATCCATTTCTTTATGATGCTTTTTTAGCTGCAGGAGAAGACAATAACGCTAAACTTATCGCAGAGTATTTCACTCACAAAGGCTTAACAGCACGCTATATTCATCCCAAAAAAGCTGGTATCATTGTTAGCTCCGAGCCAGGAAATGCTCGCATTCTACCTTCAAGTTATGATAAAATTGAAAAGCTCCGTGATACTGATGATGTTCTCGTCATTCCAGGATTTTTTGGTGTAACTGAAGAAGAACAGATTTGTACCTTTTCTCGCGGAGGCTCTGATATTACCGGATCAATTGTTGCAGCTGGTGTCAAAGCTGATTTATATGAAAATTTTACAGATGTAGATGGTATATTTGCTGCCCATCCCGGAATTATCAAACACCCACATTCTATTAAGGAATTAACATATCGTGAGATGCGAGAATTAGCTTATGCTGGTTTTTCAGTTCTTCATGATGAAGCACTCCTACCTGCCTACCGTGGTCGTATTCCTTTGGTGATTAAAAATACCAACAACCCTAGCCATCCTGGTACTAGAATTGTTCATCAACATACAGAACAAACTCTACCCGTTGTCGGTATTGCAGCAGATGATGATTTTGTCAGTCTCAATATCTCCAAATATCTGATGAACCGGGAAGTTGGGTTTGGACGTAAAGTACTGCAGATACTTGAAGAACTAAATATTCGATGGGAACACATGCCTACCGGTATTGATGACCTTTCTATTGTACTTCGGGAACGAGAATTGACCCCCATTAAAGAGCAAGAAATCCTCCGTCAGCTCAATACACAACTAGAAGTAGATAAAGCTGAAATAGAGCATGGTTTATCTATCATCATGATTGTTGGTGAAAATATGAAAAGTCATGTCGGTGTGACCGCAACAGCAACAAGCGCCTTATCCAAGCAAAATGTCAACCTAGCCATGATTTCTCAAGGTGCTAGTGAGGTATCTGTCATGTTTGTCATAAAAACAGAAGAAAAAGAACGTGCACTTCACGCACTTTATGAGGCATTTTTTACGAATTGTTAAAAAATGAAAATAGTCAAAACCACCAGCTGGTACTGGTGGTTTATTTTCTGACCAAAATTAATTAACGTAATTGATTATAAATACACCAATATAAAGAAAATAGCCATATCCTCATTTTCATGAATAGATATGGCTTATTAACTCTGTTCTCTCTTTACAGTTCAAACGACTGTCTAATTTTCAAAACCTTGAGCAACTGCTTCAGAAAAGTTTTCTTCAATTACAGTTGCACAATGGTCACAAATCGTTGCTTTGTAACTACGTTCAGCAACAGTTGTGTCACAACGACGACAACGCTCACAAACTTCTCCTTCTGCACGCTTCACAACAAAAGCAACATCCTCAACTTGAACAGCATCCTCTGGTGTATTTTCTGTCATTACCGTTAGATTTGAAACAATCAAGAGTTGCGCTACATCAGTAGTCAAGCTATTCAAAAATGTTTTTGTTTCTTCTGAAACGTAAGCTATTACGTGAGCTTCTAAAGACTTACCAATCATTTTAGCATTTCTGGCTTCCTCAAGCGCTTTTTGTGCTTGTGTGCGGAATTTCATAAAGTTTTCCCAATCAGCCAATAATTTCTCTTGATTTGCAAATACTTTCACTTCTGGAATTTCTGATAACTGAACAAAATCTTCAATCTCATGATCTAAGTATGACCAAATTTCTTCGGCAGTATGCGGTAGAATTGGTGTCAATAACTTCGTAATCTTAACTAAAATTTCATAGAAAACAGTCTGCATCTGACGTCGAGAAAGAGACTTGGCAGCATCAATGTATACCACATCTTTTGCGAAATCTAGATAAAATGCTGATAAATCCAACGTTACAAAATTCACCACTGATTTATAAATAGTCATGAAATCATAGTTCTCATAAGCTGTACGAATCTGATCTACTAATTTATGGAATTTCACCATCATATACTGATCTACAGAACGAAGATTTTCATAAGATACAGCGTCTGTTGATGGATTGAAATCAGAAGTGTTAGCCAGTAAGAAGCGCAAGGTATTGCGAATTTTACGATAGGTTTCTGATACTTGGCCTAAAATTTCCATTGATACACGAACATCATTCGAAGTATCTACAGATGTTACCCAAAGGCGAAGAATTTCTGCACCATATTGCTTAGCTACATCATTAGGCACAATAACATTGCCAAGTGATTTGGACATTTTCATTCCTTTACCATCTAGAACAAAACCTTGAGAAAGGACAGATTTATAAGGTGCATGACCATTAACAGCAACAGAGGTAATTAGAGATGAGTTAAACCAACCACGATATTGATCTGAACCTTCCAAATACAAGTCAGCTGGATAAACAAGATTTTCACGTGCATTCATAACTCCATTCCAAGAGCTACCTGAATCAAACCAAACATCCATGATATCTGTTTCTTTAGTAAATTCTCCATTCGGTGAACCTGGATGCGTAAATCCTTCTGGCAACAGATCTTTAGCCTCTGATTTCCACCAGATAATCGATCCATGTTCTTCAAATAGTTGTGCCACATGGTCTGTCACTTCCTTGTTCATGATGGCAGTTCCATCTTCCGCATAAAAGATTGGAAGTGGTACGCCCCAAGCACGCTGACGGGAAATGACCCAATCACCACGATCACGAATCATGTTGTAAAGACGTGTTTTCCCCCAAGAAGGAATGAAGGTCGTTGCTTCGATCTGATCTAAAATCTCTTGACGGAATTTAGAAACAGAAGCAAACCATTGTGGTACTGCTCGCCAAATGATTGGCTTCTTCGTCCGCCAATCAAATGGATAGGAGTGATTAATAACTTCACTGGCAAGAAGTAAATTACCTAATTTTTCCTGAACCGTTGGTACTACCTTATCGTAAAATTGACCTTCAAAATCAGGACCAGCATTTTCCATCATTAATCCACGACTATCAACGGTTACCGCAACTTCCAAATTGTACTGAATACCTACATTGTAGTCATCCTCACCAAATCCCGGAGCTGTATGGACAATCCCCGTACCAGAATCTGTTGTAACATGCTCACCCAAAATAACCAACTCATCTACTTCCGTATCCCATGGATGTTCTGTCACAATGTATTCCAACTCTGCACCTTTGTATTTCGATGCTACTTCAAAAGAATCCCAACCAAATTTTGGAGCTAAGGTATCAATCAAAGCCTCTGCAAGAAGGTATTTTCTATCCTGACCAGCAGGTTGAACTAAGACATAATCAATATCTGCACCAACCGTCAAACCGCGTGATGCTGTAATGGTAAATGGTGTCGTTGTCCAAACAACAATATAGCTGTTCGTATCTAATACTCCCTTGCCATCTTTGACCTTATTCGCATAATAAAGTGAAGTAGAGTCAATATCATGATACTCAATTTCAGCTTCTGCAAGAGCAGATTCAGATGACCAAGACCAATAAACCGGCTTCGCTCCACGATAAATATATCCCTTATCAGCCATAGCACCAAAAACACGAATTTGAGCTGCTTCATAATCTTTGGTCAAAGTAATATAAGGGTTTTCCCAATCTGCTGAAATCCCCAAACGTTTAAAATCAATACGCTGTTTATCTACTTGACTGAGGGCATAATCCCGACACATTTCAAGGTAGTCTACCAACTCTATTTCCTTGCGCTTCACACCCTGTTTAGCTAAGACTTGTTCAATTGGAAGACCATGTGTATCCCAACCTGGTACAAATGGCGCAGAAAAACCCATCATTGATTTTGAACGAACAATAATATCTTTTGAAATCTTATTTAACGCATGACCAACATGGATATTTCCATTGGCATACGGAGGACCATCATGTAAATGAAAGGCCGGCTTTCCAGCATTTAGTTCTTGACGTTTTGCATATATAGCCGCTTCATCCCAAGCCACTTGCCACTCTGGTTCCCGTGTTGGCAGACCAGCGCGCATGGGAAAAGCTGTTTTACCTAGATTTAGTGTTTCCTTTAATTTCATTATATAATTCTCCTTTAATATACTAATCGTTCCATTTTTATTTCATTTCCAACCATTCCAATAGTTTGAAAACCAAATTTGTCTAAGATATAACGCATTTTATGATTACCAATCACATAGCTAGCTATTATTTTTTGGCACTTTTCATCTTTCTTAGCTCTATCCAAAACCCATTGAATAACTTCTTTACCATAACCTCTGTTTTGGTATCGTTGATCAATTAACAAACGCCAAATAAAATAGGTATTCTCTGGAGTGATAGATAATAAGAGGAAACCAACAACTTTCTGATTGGATAGTATTGCATAAGGAGATAGTAACCTATCATCCCTATACAGCCAAGTTTGAGCTAAAGAGTATTCAACAGAGGCAACCCTTCGTTGATCCTTTCTCGCTAGTTGGATAGCAAGTACTTCATCAAAGTTATCTTCATCTACTATTTCTAATCGTATCATAACATCAAAAAAAGCTCCGTCAAAAAGGACGAAAGCTCGTGGTACCACCTTAATTTAGATAGAGTTACCCTCTATCCCTCTATGTTCGTAACGTGAACAAACGTTTTTCCTTACTATTAAACGTTTCAGGAAAAATTACGTAAAGGGATTGTTTATATAGAAAGGGATTATAGGACTTCCACCATCTCCTACTCGCTCTAAATATTTCTATACAACCATGTCTTTACCAATCACTCTATTCTTCAACAGATAACTCTATCGTTTCTCCTGTTTCAACAGCTGCCGTTTGACGAGTCAATTCTGCTATTTCTTCTGCTGTTAATTGACGTGTGTACTCTAAGCTATCTTCTTCAACAGTTACTTCTTCATCCAAAGCTTTATGAAGAACATCTCGAAATGCCTCGTCACTTGTCTGAATATAACTAGCAGTTGGTCGAAGAATTTCCTCCCACTCAGAAGAATTAATCAATGACAATTGACTTTCCACTGTCGATTTTAAACGCTGATGGAAAATACGTGTTTTATTTTTCAACTCTTCTGTTTCAATGACCACCTTCTTCGCATTATCTGTTGCACTTCGAAGAATTTCATTGGCTTTATTTTTAGCCTCATGCACTAAGGTAAGAGCATCATAGTCAGCTTGTTTGATAATATTGGCAGCCTGCTCCTCCGCAGCCTGTTTTACTTTTTCTGCTGTATCTTGAGCTAAGAGAACTGACTGACTCAGCGATTCCTTCATCTCATCAAAGTATGCCAAGCGATCACGCAAACTTTTTAATTCAATCTCTTGCTCATGATTCTTACGAATTAACTCCTCATAATCTCGTGTCACAATGTCAAGAAAATCATCTACTTCATCTGCATCATAACCTCTAAATTTGGTTCCAAAGGTCTTATCCTTTAGTTCTAATGATGTAAGTGCCATTTTTCCTCCTATGTTTTAACAATGTCTAATTGTAATTTTACTTTTCCTTGCTTAGAAAAACCTAAACAATCATTTACTTGAATTCTGCCATATTTTCTGACACTAATCAACTGTCCAACTTCAATGACCCTGCTAGACTGAACGGTCTGCACATAACCCACCTTTACTTGCCCAGTTTCTACCAATTTACCAACTGTAGTTCTTGAAAGATTAAATGCTACTGAAATGAGCTTATCCAATCTCATGCTGGAAACCAATACTTCTTTAGTAGAATATGGGATTTCATTCGGCGCTTGAACAAGTGTCCAATCATATTCAACGCACTTTACTGGAACACGAGCAATTTTTGTGATGGACTGCAAAGCCATTTGACTCAATTTCTGGTCTAGCATCACAATCAATTCCTCATCCCCTAAAAGAATATCTCCTAAATATTCTCTTTTGATACCCAATTGATGCAAAAATGTTCCCAATACCTGAGAATGGGATAGAGTATAAAATTTTCTAGGATAAGATAAGTTAATCGCAGCTATTTGAAAGTCTTGAAACTCCAATTCATAATAAGCAGGTGCAATAATCACTCGTGAATGTTCTGTCGGCACAACATTCCGACTGGAGAATATTTGTAACTGATAATGATTAGCAATCTGATGCGCAATTTCATCTTGTCGAGGATTCAAAAAAGCAGTCAATCTATATGAATAAGTCTCTTCCACTTGCTGACAGATATCCAGTATTTTTTCTACAAATACCTTCTCTTCTTTAGCAAAGTGTTGCAATACATTCTTTTCGTATGCCATCATTATAAGAAAGAAATAAGCAGTTCTAACAATAAACGCGTCCCAATATTTAAGGTAATCATAGCTACCATTACCGTCCAATCAAGTCCCATAAATTGCAGATTTAATCTCCTAAAAGGCTTCAATATTGGAGTTACTAATCGGTGTAGCATTCGTCCTATTACACTATCATATAAATTTGGAAACCAACTTAACAACGCATATCCTAGTAATAAATAGGAATAAATCTCCGATACTTTTAATATAACGAGAATCAAAAATTGCATGGTCGTTACCGTTTCATATCAAAATCAAAATTTGAATCTGTTACTGAACCATTACTCGCATGGCGTAGTTCCTCAATATTCACAGTGACATTCACTGGAGTCAATAACCACATAGTACTTGAAACTTTTTTAAGATTTCCAGACAAGACAGAGCGAGCACCATCCAAATAATCCAAACATCTTCTTGCCTGCTGCTCAGACATATATTGGAAATCAATCAAAATACTTGCATTATCCAACAATAGATTAACCATCTCTGGTGCATCTTCATAACGTTTTGGAAACTTGATATCAATTGTTGTTTTGATAAGTTCTTTCTCACTATTATTGGTCATCAATTCTTGTTGTCTTTCATGTAAACGCTGTAAATGATTATCTGAACGAGCATCTCTCCGCATATCTAACTTTGCAGACTCCTCACGTACAGAAATAGGTGTCATTGCATTATCTGCAACACGCATTTTAGAACGATGTTGTACCGAATGGTGAACTTCTTCTTGCTCATCTACTTCATTAACATCATCAATTTCAAAATAATTAAACAAACTCTTAAATGTATCCTTTAATGCCATACTTTCCTCCTCTTCCCTATTCAAAAAATGCAGAACCAATTCTCACAAAGGTCGAACCATTGGCAATAGCTTCTGTAAAATCTCCACTCATTCCCATACTTAATTCTGTAAAAGGCATACGTGGCAACGAACGCTGAGATAATTCCAATTGAAGACTTTTCATTTTAGCAAAGATAGAAGTTAATTCTTCTTTATCTGCATCAATTGGTGCCATAGTCATCAAACCAATCAATTCAATTTTCTCAAATAGAGCCAGTTGCAATAATACTTCCTCAAGCTCAGATACTGAAAATCCATGCTTATTCGTCTCTCCAGAAATATTCAGTTGAAGAAAGCACTTAATCGGCTTATCTGCTCTCTTATTAATTTCTTGAGCCAATTTAATAGAATCTAAGGCATGAAAATAATCAACGAAATTGATAACATCTTTTACCTTGCGCCTTTGTAGCGTTCCAATCAGATGCCAAGTGAGGTGGGAATCAGTTAAACTAGTATATTTTTCTAAAAATTTATCAACACGATTCTCACCAATATGAGTGATGCCTGCTTCTACTAGCTGACTAGCAATAGAGCTGTCAACATATTTTGTGACAGCTATTATCTTTACTGATTCAGTTGAACGACCTGCTTGTTGAGTAGCGTGTTCAACTGCTTTAAAAACAGCAGATGTATTTTTTTTTATATCCATTTTAACGATTGCGGAAGAACGGTGGAGTATCTAACTCATCTTCATCTTGATCCATCGTAAATTTCTCAACAGAAACAGATGATGGGGTCTCTGTATCTGTCGGACGCACTAAGTTTTCACGACGTAAGTCCCAACCGCCAAAAGCAGATGATTTTGGCTCTTCTTGTTGAACTGTACGAGTTGGAGTTGCCCCTTGAATTGTTGAATGTTCAAAACGCTGAGAATGGCGTGTCACAGGCGCTTCTGAACGATGACGAGTTGGCTTTTCTGCAACTTCCTGACGAACGCCTGTAGCAACAACTGTCACACGGATTTCATCTTTCATTGTGTCATCAATAGAAGTACCTAACCAAATATTCACTCCTTGTCCAGCCGCCTGATGAACGATTTCTGAAGCATCTTCTGCTTCTGTCAGGGTCATATCATAACCACCTGTCACATTGACAATCACATCTTCTGCACCATCAATTGTCGTTTCAAGAAGTGGTGAATAGATTGCTTTTCGAGCAGCCTCAATAACACGATCCTCACCTGTACCGATACCGATTCCCATTAAGGCATTGCCTTTATTTTCCATAACAGTCTTCACATCAGCAAAGTCCAAATTGATTAAACCAGGATTGGTAATTAAATCTGTAATTCCTTGAACACCTTGACGTAGAACATTGTCAGCTTCACTTAAAGCTTCTAAAAGTGGCGTTTTCTTGTCAACAATCTCAAGAAGATTATTATTTGAAATAATCAAAAGAGTATCAACCTGTTCACGAAGACCATCAATACCTTCAATAGCAAAGTTTCCACGTTTGTTCCCCTCGAATCCAAATGGACGAGTAACAACGGCAACTGTTAAAGCTCCTAAACTTTTTGCAATACGAGCAATCACCGGGGCAGCACCTGTACCAGAGCCACCACCCATGCCAGCAGTAATAAAGACCATATCTGCGCCTGTTAATACATTAGTGATAGCTTCTTCGCTCTCCTCAGCTGCTTTACGTCCAACTTCAGGCTGACCACCAGCTCCTAAACCACGTGTTAACTTAGGTCCTAACTGGATAACCGTCTCTGCCTTCGAACTACTTAGAGCTTGTACATCTGTGTTGGCTGCAATAAATTCAACACCTGCAACTCCTTCTTCAATCATGCGATTGATAGCGTTGCCGCCACCACCACCGACACCAATTACTTTAATGACAGCACCATGACTAGCTGCTGCTTCAAATGAAAATGCCATAGTTTATATCACCTTCTATTTTTCTTTTATTCAAACATGCTACCAAACAAACCGCGGATACGATCTGTAATATTATTTTTCGTAGCTGAACTATTTTCTGCTTCATCACCATAAACGACTGGTGTGGAAACCTTTTCGACATATTCTCTAGGCTCCTCTACAAGCTCTTTTTGTACGGGTTGTTCCATTCTTGGACGTGCAAAAGGAATGTCTACAGGTTTATGTCTTAATACTGTCTCGCCATTTACAGCTTTTTGAGCAATATGTTCAACTTCTTCCAAATCACCAACATACTCTACCAAACTAATCACACTAGCAAAAACTGGATTTCGTATTCCGATTTGATTTGGAACAAAAAGTTTGATATTGGTTCCAAAAATCTCTTGAGCTAACTCTGTAATGCCTGGCAAAGTAGCTCCACCGCCAACTAAGACAATACCTCCTGGTAAATCCAAGGCACGTGTTCGTTCCAAATCTTGTTTGACACGTTCAAGAATCTGACGTAAACGAGCTGCGATGACCTCTGAAAGATAACGTTCAGTAATCTCAACTGGAGCACTTTCTCCAATCACCTCAACAGTAAATTTCTCTTTTTCACTAGCATCTTGTGGGAAAGCAATACCATAATTATATTTTAGATTTTCAGCAATACTTTTAGAAGTTGTCAGTACTTTCGAAATATCATTCGTGATATAATCGCCACCTTCTTGATAAATATTCGTGTATTGTAACTCTTGACCACGCATGACTGCTACTGTCGTTTGTCCACCACCTAAGTCAATTACTGTTGCACCGAACTCACGCTCTCCTTCATTTAATACTGAACGAGTTAGTGCTAACGGAGAAATGACAATATTTTCAACTTGAACACCCGCACGCTCAACTGTCTTACGAAGATTGTGAAGAATTGTACGTGGTCCTGTATAAAGCATACCGCGCATCTCCAAACGAATTCCCATCATGCCACGTGGATCTTTAATTCCCTGAAAACCATCTACAATAAATTCCTCTGGTATAAACGAAATCACCTCACGCTCTGGGGTCATACTCTTTGTCAGTGCTGATTTAACTACATTTTCAACATCCAAATCCGTAATTTCTTGCGAATCTGTGGTTACAGGAATCATTCCTTGTGTCGGTTCAATTTGAAGAAGATTAGCAGGCAAACCAACATTCACTCTTTCAATTCGAATACCTGATTTTTCTTCCGCTTGCTCCAGAGCTTTTTTAATTGCTCCAGCAGCAACTTCAATATTTACAATAATTCCATCCTTGACACCTGCACTCTTTACATTGCTGACACCAATTACATTCATTGTGTTGTCAATATATTCTGCCACCAAGACTTTAATAGAGCTTGTACCTATATCTAATCCCGTAAAAAAGCCAGTTTTAGCCATTCTATCAGTCCTCTCTTACTTCCAAGTTTAACAAATCATTTTCCAAAGTATAATTAGTCTCTTTTCATTATACCATATTATCTCTAATTATGAAGATATAAAAGGATTTTTTTATTACTTTTTCATTACAAAATAACTACTTAAACAATCCTAGCTTGAATATCTATAAATACCAACTTCCATATCTATCGTCGTAGGCACAAATACTTGTTCAGCAATTTTTGTATAGTACGGCAATTTTTGATCAAGTTCACTAAGTGGCACCAACACAACATTCCCGTCAACCATTTTCAAAGTAAGAAGGTCTGCTGTCACCTTACTAGGAGTCAAATTAATTGTCTGAATCTTTCCTCTGATATCATCATCAATATCGCTTAATGCCACTGCTAATTTCTTTACCAGTTTTTTATCCGATATAGTAATCGTTGTATAAACCTCAGGCAGAGTTTCAACAGCAATCGGCTGATGATTGATCTCACCACTAGCTAAGACTGAATACAAACTATCCAATTCTTGAATATACCCAATAATCGCATATTCTTTTATTTGAATAGTAAATGCATCTGGAAAGCGATACATAATTTGCGCAGACTCAACTGAGCAATTATTTTTCAAGATATTATTTGCATAGTCTTTAGCATGTAGAGCTATGGTGATCGCATAATCTTGTGCAGAAATCAAACTATCCTTTTGAATTTGTTCTGCTGTTAAACGATTATTGCCTTCTACTTCTATTTTTTTATGCTTACTGGTTGGGGAAATAAAATAGAGAGAAAGAGCCATTAATAATAAACTGACAACTAATACAGGAATAGCTTTCCATACAACTCTTGTAGGAAGATTTATTTTAAAACGTTCAGCCGTTTCTTCATGATTAGCCGGTACTTCGGTTATTGTCTTTGAAAGCTTCACTCCTTCAAAAAGTTTTTTTGGCTTACCGATGTTTTTAGTAACATCGGTAGTTTCTGACACAACCGATTGTCGCTGACTAGCTAAATAAGCTTGATGACGAGCCTTCCATTGCTCAAAAAAATCACTTTTCTCATCTTCTAGAGTAGTAGTCTGACTTTCTTCGGAAATAGTCACTTCTTCTATTCCCTTCTCTATCTTAGAATCTTTTTCAGTCACAGACTCTTCCTCCTATGTCTTCTTTTAACAAATGATAAAAACTATCCACAGACTGAATTTCATTTGAAGCAGCCATATTTTGAAGATAGACTTCTTTATTTGCTAACAAATTCTCCACCTCTGCCAACAATGTTTCAAGTGAAAAATAGCTTTCATCAATATGTCTAGAATAGCCTTTTTTTTCCATATAGCAAGCATTTTCGATCTGATCTCCACGACTTGCTTGTCGTCCCAAAGGCACAATCAAATGGAGTTTTTTCATTGCAATCAATTCAAATAACGTATTTGAGCCTCCACGAGTAATGACTATATTTGCAATATCCATCAATGGCTGATAAAGTTCCGTTGCATAGTCTACTCGATAAATATTCTTTTCCAGTCTATTTAAACTCGAATCACCAGTAAAATTGATAATATTAAAACGACTAGTCAATGTTGAAAGATGTTGACTGATTAAATCGTTAAATACTTTAGCACCACCTGAGCCTCCGACAAAAAGTACTGTTGGAAGTTCCCGATCAAAATGATTGAGAATTTCTGGCAATTGAATCGGTATTACCTTATCGTCACTCTGACTCACCTTAGTAACGGCTCCAACATGTCTCACCTTAGTCAAACTAGAGGACTGTTCAAACGTACTATACACCGTGGTAGCAAACTTGTAAGCAATTTTATTAGCCAACCCCATAGATAAGTCAGATTCGTGAATAAAAACAGGGATTCCCAACAATTTTGAAGCAATAACCGGAGGAACGGATACAAAACCTCCTTTTGAAAATAATGCTTGAGGACGAATTTTTGCCATTATAACAAAAGATTGAACGATTCCAAAAGCAACTTTAAAAATATCCAACATATTCTGTACTGAAAAATAACGTCGCAATTTACCAGTTGAAATAGAATGAAAGCGAACAGCTAGATTAGAAGCAAGTATTTGCTCATGTTCAATACCATTACCGTCACCAATATAATGAACTTCCCACCCCTCTTCTATAAATCGGGGAATCAATAAGAGGTTAAGAGTCACATGCCCAACTGTTCCTCCACCTGTAAAAATAATTTTTTTCTTCATTCGTTGCTTAACTCCTCATAGGTCTGCAAGAAAACCTCCCCACGAACTTCAAAATCCTTATACATATCCCAACTAGCATTAGCTGGACTAAGTAAAACAATGTCACCACGCTCAGCCACCTCAAATGCTTGACGAGTTGCATCAGCAATATCAGTAGCTAAAACAGTATCCACTCCTGCTTTCTCTGCCGCACGCTGCAAACGTGGAGCAGATTCTCCGAGAACAACCATTTTTTTCAAACCATATAAATCCGGTACGAGTTCATCAAATTCATTACCACGATCTAAACCACCTGCAATCAGAATTACCTTACTGTTATCGAAACTAGACAAGGCTGTTTGGGTTGCTAAAATATTAGTAGATTTACTATCATTGTAAAAGGCAACCCCATCAATATTTCCCACAAACTGCAAACGGTGTTTAACTCCTCCAAAAGAAGATAAACTTTCTTTTATTGTCTGATTATCTATCCCAAATAACTTGGCAACTGCAATAGCTGCCAAAGCATTCTCAATATTGTGAGAACCCGGTACACCAAGCTGTTTGGCTTCCATAATGTAGTCTCCTTTAAAATAGAGTTTCTCATCTGCCAAATAAGCACCATCAACCTCTTCTTTTGTAGAAAATGGTACAACTCGTGCCCGCGTATTATCAGCCAACTTTCTGACTTCCTCTTGGTTAAAATTAAGAACAATGATACCATCTTCTGTCATCTGTTCTTGAATTTTCCATTTTGCTGCTACATACTCCTCAAACGTCCCATGATAATCGAGATGACTAGCCATCAAATTTGTCACCACAGCAACGTGAGGACGGAAAGCGTTCGTTCCCATCAACTGAAAGGAAGACAATTCCATAACCAAAGTATCTTTCTCTGTGGCTACCTGTGCAACTGATGAAGCTGGATAACCAATATTCCCACATAATTTTGCAGGTTTATCCCCTGCATTAAGAACTTCAGCAATCATAGTAGTCGTGGTTGTCTTCCCATTTGATCCTGTTATTCCGATAATAGAAGCTTCCGAAATCAAATACGCCAGTTCCACTTCCGTCCAAACAGGTATACCTTTATCAACTGCTTTTTTTACCATTGGATTGTCATAACGAATACCCGGATTTTTGACGACTAGAAAAAATTCTTCATCCAATAATTCCAACGGATGACTCCCACAAATTACACGAATTCCTTCTTCTAGTAATAATTGTGCCGTAGGATTTTCTTCAAATGGCTTTCCATCATTGACGGTGACTATCGCTCCTAATTTATCCAATAATCGAGCCGCTGATTCACCAGACTTAGCCAATCCCAATACCAATACTTTTTTATTTTTTACACTGTCAATCATTTTCATCTTCGGTTACCTATACTTTCTAACACCTTATTTTACCTTTAAAAGCTACCTTTTTCAAGCCAAAGGATAGCAAATAATCAAAAGCAACACATTCCACTAGTTAGCTAATAAACATAATGAAGACATCTAAAAAAGATTGAAGAAAGTTATCTAAATCAACTTTTCTTCAATCTATACAATGAAATGATTATGTCTATCTATAAATGTGTTTCCGAGTTCGTCTTTCTTGTCTATACTCTCGTTCATTATCTAGGTAATGAATATCTACCATAGCCCAAATACCAACCAAAACTACGATCAATCCAATCCAAACACTAGTTGAGAATTGCATAATTTTTAAAAATCCAAGCATCAGGGCGACCAGTAAACCTACTAATAAGAAAACAGCAATAATCACATTGATCGTACCTTTGATATGTCTAGGTGCCACAAATATATAAAATAACACTAACAAGATTGCAAGGATTAAATAAAACATGCCTTTCTCCTCTTCATTATTCTTCCGCTGCTAATTTTTTCTTCTTAGCTGCTTTATCGCGTTCAGCCTTGTTCAAGACTTGTTTACGCAAACGAATAGATTCCGGTGTCACTTCCATATACTCATCGTCATTTAAAAATTCAAGCGATTCTTCAAGTGTTAAGATACGCGGTGTCTTAATCACTGACGTCTGGTCTTTAGTTGCTGAACGAACGTTCGTCATTTGCTTGGCTGTTGTAATATTAACCGTCAAATCATTTTCACGAGAATGTTCTCCGATAATCATTCCCTCGTAAACTTCGGTACCTGGGTTAATAAAGATTGTTCCACGTTCTTCAATACGCATAATAGAATAAGTGGTTGCCTTACCTTGATCAATTGAAACAAGAGCACCACGATGACGACCGCCAATTTCTCCCGGAACAACTGGCAAGTATTGATCAAACGTATGGTTCATGATACCATACCCACGTGTCATAGACAGAAATTCAGTCGAATAACCAATTAAACCACGAGCTGGAACAAGGAACACCAAGCGCGTTTGCCCGTTTCCTGTTGAAACCATGTCCAACATATCACCCTTACGTTCCGAAAGCGACTGGATAACCGAACCTTGATATTCTTCTGGCGTATCAATCTGTACACGCTCAAAAGGCTCCATTTTTACCCCATCAATTTCTTTGATGATTACTTCTGGACGAGATACTTGAAGCTCATATCCTTCACGGCGCATCGTCTCAATCAAAATAGACAGATGTAACTCGCCACGACCAGAAACAGTCCATTTATCTGGCGAATCTGTAGGATCCACACGCAAAGAAACGTCTGTTTGTAATTCTGCTAACAAGCGTTCCTCAATCTTACGAGATGTTACCCACTTACCCTCACGACCTGCAAAAGGAGAATTATTCACCAAGAAAGTCATTTGAAGCGTCGGCTCATCAATACGCAAAACTGGCAGTGGCTCAATCGCATCTGTAGGTGTAACGGTCTCGCCAACGAAGATATCTTCCATACCTGAAACAGCAATCAAATCACCCGCTTTAGCTTCTTGAATTTCTTTTCGTTCCAAACCAAAGAAACCAAATAATTTAGTGACACGGAAGTTTTTCGTTGTACCGTCCAGTTTTGAAAGAGTAACTTGGTCACCCACTTTAACAGTACCACGGAAGACACGACCAATACCGATACGACCTACAAAGTCATTGTAGTCAAGAAGAGATACTTGGAACTGCAAAGGCTCATCGGAATTGTCAATCGGTGCTGGAATATGCTCAATAATTGTATCAAAAATTGGCGCCATCGTTTCTTCTTGATCTGCAGGATTATCAGAAAGAG
The DNA here is from genome assembly GCA_029593505.1 of Streptococcus suis. Taxonomy (GTDB): domain Bacteria; phylum Bacillota; class Bacilli; order Lactobacillales; family Streptococcaceae; genus Streptococcus; species Streptococcus suis_AG. The sequence continues at coordinate 141,430 of JAKTNI010000001.1, read as the reverse complement.
AAGATGTTCCATTGATAGCTGATGCATAAACAACTGGGAACTCCAATTGATCGTCATCTGCTCCAAGCTCAATGAACAATTCCAAAACTTCATCTACCACTTCCTCTGGGCGAGCAGATGGTTTATCAATTTTATTTACAACAACAATCGGAATCAAATCTTGCTCAAGCGCTTTTTTCAATACGAAACGTGTTTGCGGCATTGTTCCTTCATAGGCATCTACAACCAAGACAACACCATCTACCATTTTCATGATACGTTCCACTTCACCACCAAAGTCTGCATGCCCCGGTGTATCCATGATATTGATACGTGTACCGTTATATTCTACAGCTGTATTTTTTGCAAGAATAGTAATACCACGCTCTTTTTCAAGATCATTTGAATCCATAGCACGTTCATCTAAATTTGTACGTGCATCTAGTGTTTGAGACTGTTTTAATAATTCATCAACAAGGGTTGTTTTCCCGTGGTCAACGTGCGCAATAATGGCAACGTTACGGATGTCATCTCTAAGTTTTGTCATAATATCCTCTATATCATTTAGTTTAACTAAAAAAGTATACCATATATTACCTTAAAAATCACAGATAATCTTGTTGTAAATGTTTTCAGTCTCATGATTGAAAATAAAAGAAAAGAGATTGGAAACAATCTCTTATAAAATATTCTCAAAAGTATCACGAACATCCTGTGGCCAAACACTCGATTGTACTTCACCGATATGTTTTTTACGAAGCAAGAACATTGCTAAGCGAGACTGTCCAATACCTCCTCCAATAGATAATGGGAGCAGACCATTTAACAAAGCACGGTGCCAGTCAAACTCCAAACGTTCTTCATCACCTGTAATCGCAACTTGACGTTTAAGGGCATCTTCATCTACACGAATACCCATTGATGAAATCTCAAATGCAGAGCCTAGCACTTCGTTCCAAACTAAAATATCACCATTCAATCCTTTGTAGCCATTTTCCGATGGACTAGTCCAATCATCATAGTCTGGTGCACGACCATCATGGGGTTTACCATCTGCCAACTCTCCTCCGATACCGATTAAGAAGACTGCTCCATATTCCTTAGCAATTCTATTTTCACGCTCTTTCGGTGTCAAATCAGGGAAACTTTTCACTAGATCTTCAGTATGAATAAACGTAATTTTCTTTGGTAACACTGATTCGATATCATAACGCGCTTCAACAGCTAATTCCGTCAATCGAATTGCTTTATAGATTTGCTCAACAGTTTCTTTTAAGTAAGCCAAATTACGACGACCATTTGGAATAACTTTTTCCCAATCCCACTGATCTACATAGACAGAGTGCAATGGATCTAAAGAATCTTCATCTGGACGTAAGGCCTTCATGTGAACAAATAAGCCCTCACCTTCATTGAAACCAAAACGAGCCAAAGTATGACGTTTCCACTTCGCAAGAGAATGAACAACTTCATAAGTCGCATCTGGAATCAACTTCACATTCACTGTAACAGCATTCTCCACACCGGACAAATTATCTTGCATCCCGTCACCGACGCGACTCAAAATCGGACCTTGCACTTCTACAATTTCCAATTTGTCTTTCAAATACTGAGTAAACGTATTCTTAACAAAAGAAATCTCCTCTTGCTGATGAATGAAGCTTTTCTTCATACCTTACCTCCTAAATATATAATACACACTATTATACTATTTTTGAATAAGTTGTAAAGTATTTTATTTAAATATTCTGATAGTTTAATGGCGCTTTTTCACTTCCGATATCAAGCACTGAATAAACTCATCCGTCAACCTTCTCGGACCACGAACTGCTTTTACTCCTAACCCTATCATCCGATCTCTTGGTAGGATATCATCAGACAGTTGAGTTATCAATTCTATTTGCATCACTTTCTTTTCTGTTGGAATATCCACTTCCTCACGATTTTCCAAATTTGCTCCCAACACACGACAAACATAACGAATAGCTTGCACAGGCGCTGTTACATATATCGTAACGATATCTCCCGTTTGAATAGTAGATTTTTGAGGCCAATAGACAACCTTATTCTCCGCAAACTCCGTGTCAATATCATAAACCTTAGGATTGGCTGGAATCACCCAGTAATCCGGTCCTTGTTCTGTTTTATAGGATTTAGGTCCTACAAGATAGCGACTTTTCTCAAGAAGAGTAAGAATCGTCTGATCATCCACCGTTCCATCCAGTAAAACCGACACCCAGGTCTTCTTTGACATATGGTAGGCAGGATAGATGCCCGACTGACTCAGCAGCTCTGCTATTTCCCGACCATCGACCTTGAGATTGACAATCTCCACCAACTCTTGATCTGTGCTATCTCCCAACTGACTACGTTTAACCTGCGTCACCAAGGCATACCATTTCTGATTAGCCGGATGACGAAAACTGCCTGTTTTAGGCGACTTAGCAAAAGGATAGTCCGGCAGGTCACCCCACTTCTCCTTGACATGCTGAGCTATACGATTGCTTTGGTTTTGGGAAAATGGCAGAGCGGTACAACATGTTTTCTCTACTCGAGCCAAAATTTCCTGATAATCCTTACGTACCTGACTGACAAAAGCTCCAGCTGGCACAGTCACCAAATGACCGATATACACCTCCTCCATCTCACAGTCCCAAACATAAGATGATAACTGACCAGACTCATCAACTTCAAAAACCGCTTCAAATTGCCCCTCCATGAAAACCTCGCGGTAGGTGTAGCGATTATCGGCGAAAAGAAAACCGAAAGGGATGAGAGAGGAGAGGTGTGCAATTTGTCTAGACATTTTGAATCCTTTAAAGTAATATATAGAAAGTATAACAAAATCTGTTAAAGAGTTTATTGTGGAGGTCAAATCTTGTCAAAAAAAATTATTAATGTCGTAGCAGCGGCAATCGAAAAAGATGGAAAAATCTTTTGTGCCCAGCGTCCTGAAGGAAAGAGCCTAGGGGGCTATTGGGAATTTCCAGGAGGAAAGCTTGAGCAAGGTGAGACTCCTGAAGAAGCCTTAGTTCGTGAAATCAAAGAAGAATTTGATTCTGAAATAGAAATCATTTCTTTCCTAAATGAAGCATCCTACGAATATGACTTTGGCATTGTTACAATGAAAACCTACCGTTCAAAATTAGTCGCTGGAAATTTAACATTATTAGAACACCAGGATTCTAAATGGCTTCCAATCGAACAATTAGATGACTTAGAATGGGCACCAGTAGATATTCCAGCTGTTAACTGTTTGCAAAAAAGATAGAGATTCACAAGAATCTCTATCTTCAGAACGTAGACAAACTTCTAAAAATATAAAAAATTAAAGAAGTTTGCGAAAGATAGCAAGTCATTAAACTCTTATAAAGATTGATATTTCGGCGTTTCTGAGAGTTTTTTATTTATCTGTCAAGTATTTATACAAGTTTGTCTCTACTGGTGAATCCAACTTAAATAACATTTGAACGACTGAGTCCCCAGATTTTATCACTTCACTTGCACTATTTTCAACGTATCTCAGTGGACCAAGATAATAAAATTCTCCACCTTCTGAATCATCTTTTATGACAAAAAGTTCTAACCTCAATTCATTTTCATTAGAGTTGATGATCGTCGATACATCATTAGAATCTAATGTACGTTTGTTCTTTGAAAACCACTTCAAAGTTGACTCATTCAGAAGTTCGTCCTCGTATTTTATGGTGTCACTAATATCTTCACTTTTATGGTAAGTGATGAAAATCGGGCAAGAATTGGTTTCCTTGTCTATTTTATATCCACCAATATTTAAAGGCGGCTCGTCTTTTGAGACATTCATTAATTTTAGTACATCACGTCGGGTATACTTTTGACCAAGTGTAAAAATTTCAGGATAATCTTTCGATTTTAGAATCCCTGTTTCAATAACATCCAAAAATAATTGAATGAATTTGGTATTATTCACCAAAGATTCTTGGATTTCTTCATTCAACCGATACAGTTCACCGTCAAAAGTAACCAGTGCATCCGTACCATATTTCTTCTGCTCTTGTGCTTTTAAAAACGATAAATTCAACACCCTTGTTACAGAGTCCAGAACTTCTGTTCTAAAATCCAAGTCGTGCTCAATAATCGTTTCAAACCATTTATCTGATGAAACTATGCCATCATTTTCGACAAGTAGTTTCAACAAATACAGTTCATGTTTTCGTTTTCCATTCAAAATTTCAAACGTAATAAAATTCAAAAATCGCTTTTCAACTTCTGATAGAAGGATTGTTTCTTCTGAAAATTTATTGATGACATCTCCATAATTTTGAAAACTGGAATTTTCAAAAAAGACAAGCGGATCAATGCTATTCAATTTCACAAAATCTGATAGATATGGAATTCTACCCAACTTGTTCTCTAAGTCTTTAAAAGCATCTCGCAAAATTTTAATTGATGAAAGTGTCGTATTTGTGATAGAAGAAAAAATTTGTTCTTTGGCAATCTTTTCAAAGTTAATTGTCGTCAATCCTTTTAATATATTGGGCTCTCTGACTTCACGACGATAATTGTCCTTATTCATTGATTGGTCACCAAAAAGTGCAACTGGAATTAGATAGTTGTTTTGATAGTTTCCAATGAAATCAATAATCGTAACATATTCTTTGGTATCGTGCTTTCGTAAACCTCGACCTAATTGTTGAATAAAAATGATACTCGATTGGGTATTACGAAGCATAACAACCTGGTTGACACTCGGAATATCAATCCCCTCATTGAAAATATCAACTGTCAGGATGTAATCCAATTTCCCAGTTTCTAGTTCTTGAACAACTCGCTGGCGTTCCTCTTGGCTATGTTCCCCAGAAAGAGCGCGTGTCCGAAGTCCTCTATTATTGAACTGGCTTTCTAATTCCTTCGCCTCTTTAACAGACGAACAGAAAATCAATCCTTTTACCTCCTCACCACTTACTCCATAATAAGAAACTTTTTCTAAAATATGATTAACTCGTTGTTCAGAAACTAAATTTGAAAAAGTGGTTTTTTCATCAATTAATTGGCCATCAATCTTAATATCTGAAACACCGTAGTATATAAATGGACAAAGCATATCATTATCAAGTGCCTCTTGTAAACGGATCTCATAAGCAATATTATAGTCAAAAAGCTCATAAATATTTTGTCCATCTGTTCGCTCAGGCGTTGCTGTCATCCCTAAATAAAAATCTGGCTGAAAATAATTCATCACTTTTTTATAGGTGTCTGCACCAGCTTTATGAACCTCATCAATCAAAATATAGTTAAAGAAAGTTGAGTCAAAAACTTGAAGGTTATCTTCTCTCGAAATGGTCTGAATGGTCGCAAAGATATACCTCTTCTGTGATATATCCGTCCCACTCTTATAAATGCACCCTTCATCATCTTCAAATCCTAACACTTTTTGAAAATCTTTTAATGATTTTTGAAGAATTTGTTCTCGATGGACAATAAACAACATTTTCTCTGGATTATATTGTTTAACATCAAAGGCAGAAAGATAGGTTTTACCTGTTCCAGTTGCACTAATCACTAGAGCTTTTTGTGCACCATTTTTCCTAACGGTTGCGAGACCTTCTAGAGCTTGCTCTTGCATCTTGTTGGGACGTATGGATTCTTGGTAAGGTGCTATCGTCTCGTCCTGAATCGTTGCTGTACGTATCACTGTACTACGACGAGCCGCATAAACATTGATTGCATCTACATCTAAAACCATTGATTTTTCCCAAATACGCTCAAACTCTTCTTTTGCGTTCTGAATAAAATCACCATTATGTGTAGATGTTAACTTCACATTCCACTCATAGTTCACTTTTAAAGCCGTATGCGTTAAATTGGAACTACCAGAAATGATAACTTGTTTATCTTTTTGCTCAAACAGATAAAACTTAGCATGCATTTGCATATTGACTGGTGTTATCCGTACCTGGACATTTTTCAGTTTAAGCAATTCTTTCATCGCTATGGGATCGTTGAAATCCAGATACGGAGAAATTAAAATTCTCCCCCGAACTCCCTCATCTGCCAAATCTGATAATTGACTTTTAATCAGGGCTAGTCCAGACTGAGTAATAAAAGCCACACTGAAAGCAAAGGATTTAGCCTTGCTTAATTCTTCTTGAATATCATTTAAAACATAACGATGAGTTTCTGTATCATTAATTAAAATTTTAGGCGAATAGACTCCTTCTTGAAAAATCTCTCTATCAATAAAACCATATTGCAAAGAGTGAAGAAGATGGTCCTGGAATAATTGGTTAGTGGTCATAATATTTTCCCGTATTTATTTAATGCAATGATTGGCTTGAATCTAATGAAATCCCCAACTCCTCATACATCCTCTCACTTGACAAATCATTCTGACCATTCAAGAGGAGATTTTCAAAGAAGGCAGTTAAAAAGTCTGAGCGTTTATTGAATAGCTTCGCATTGTCAAGAACAAGAGCATCGCGGAAATATTTGGCATGTTTTTGAAAAGGCTCGTTGTCAATGTCGAAACCAAGTGAGCGAAGGTATTTGATGAGAAATACGGTGATTGTTCGAGTGTTCCCTTCACGGAATGGATGGATTTGCCAGATACCTGAGATAAAGGATTGGATATGAGCGACAATGGCTTTTGTATCTAATCCAACATAAGAAAAATCTCTTTCTTGCTGGAAATCATAATCCAAAGTGGCGGCGATCAAAGGAAAATCTGAATAAATCACAGTGTCTCCCTTTAAAACTGGCTCATTTTTTGTAATGTTGACAGTTCGGTATTCGCCTACTAGAATACTGCTGTCAAAAATATCCTGAAAGAGTTCTTTGTGGATATGTAAGAGAGTAGTTGGTCGGAGGCTAAAACCAGTTTGGGAGAGCATTTCAACAATCCGGAGAGAGACAATATCCGCCTCTTGCGTACTGTCATCAGTTGACTGGTGGTATTTCGTAATTTCCTCGTACACCTGCTCATAGGTGTACTCTCCACGAGCTTGCCTATCAGCCAACTCTTCCATACAAACGGACGGAGTCAACCCATCCACTTTTTGAAGACCAAAACCCGTTTCCCAGAGTTCTTGCTTGGCTTCGTAGGAAAGATTGGGATTATCAATGTTGTAAGTTGGTTGCATAGACTCCTCCTGTTTGAATTTCTAGCCTTATTATACCACAAAACCCAGCCTTTTTAGACTGGGCATTTTATCGTATTCTACCTACTTAACCAGTTTTTTCATTTCTGCGATACGCTCTTGTGTCGCATCGTATTTTGCTTGGTAGTCGGCTTGTTTTGCTTTTTCTTTTTCTACGACTTCTGGTTTAGCGTTGGCAACGAATCGTTCGTTGCTGAGTTTTTTGCCAACCATGTCTAATTCTTTCTGCCATTTAGCAAGTTCTTTGTCTAGACGAGCCAACTCTTCTTCTACGTTGAGGAGGTCTGCTAGTGGCAAGAAGATTTCAGCACCAGTGATAACAGCTGACATGGCTAATTCTGGTGCAGCAATGCCTGAACTGATTTCCAACTGCTCTGGGTTGGTAAAGCGTCGGATGTAGTTTTCATTTGCCTTGAAGAATGTTTCAAGCTCAGCATCCGCCGTCTTAATCAAAATAGTAATCGGCTTAGATGGCGCAACATTCACTTCTGCTCTGCTATTGCGCACCGAACGAATCAAGTCCTTAAGGCTTTCTACTCCTTTGTGTGCTTCCGCATTTTCAAAGGCTGGGTTGACCACAGGGTAAGTTGCCACCACAATTGAACCGTCTGCATACTGGGCGAAGATTTCTTCCGTCACAAACGGCATGATTGGGTGGAGAAGACGAAGGATTTGGTCCAATGTGTAGAGAAGGACAGAGCGGGTCATGACTTTCTCAGCTTCATTGTCGCTGTAAAGCACTTCCTTGGTCAACTCGACATACCAGTTGGCGAACTCTTCCCAAATGAAGTTGTAAAGAATGTGACCTGCCACACCAAACTCGAATTTGTCAAAGTTTTCAGTGACTTTGGCAATGGTTTCGTTGAGGTTGTGGAGAATCCAGCGATCCGTCACGTTGCCAGCCTCACCAGTTGCTATCTTGACGATATTATCACGCGCCTCATCCAAGGTCAACCCTTCATTATTCATGAGGATATAGCGGGAAATGTTCCAAATCTTGTTGATGAAGTTCCAAGATGCGTCCATTTTCTCATAAGAGAAACGAACATCTTGACCAGGGGCAGAGCCGTTTGACAGGAACCAACGCAAAGCATCCGCACCGTATTTCTCGATGACATCCATTGGGTCGATACCGTTTCCGAGCGATTTGGACATCTTGCGACCTTCTTCATCACGGATCAAACCGTGGATCAGCACGTTCTTGAATGGCTGACGACCGGTGAACTCAAGCGATTGGAAAATCATCCGTGACACCCAGAAGAAGATGATGTCGTAGCCCGTTACCAAGGTTGAAGTTGGGAAGTAACGCTGGAAGTCCGTCGCATTTTCGTCAGGCCATCCCATGGTTGAGAATGGCCAAAGAGCAGAGCTGAACCAGGTATCTAGTACATCCTCATCCTGTACCCAACCGTCACCTGCTGGGGCCTCTTCTCCGACGTACATTTCGCCAGATTCGTTATACCATGCTGGAATCTGATGACCCCACCAAAGCTGACGCGAAATCACCCAGTCGTGTACATTTTCCATCCATTGTAAGAAGGTATCGTTGAAACGTGGTGGGTAAAATTCTACCTTGTCAGCAGTGTCTTGGTTGGCAATGGCATTCTTAGCCAGTTGGTCCATTTTGACAAACCATTGAGTTGACAAGCGTGGCTCGACTACCACACCTGTACGTTCAGAGTGTCCAACGGAATGCACACGGTTTTCGATTTCAACAAGAGCACCCAGTTCTTGCAACTTAGCAACAGTTGCCTTACGAGCTTCAAAGCGGTCCATACCTGCAAATTCACCCGCCAACTCGTTCATGGTACCGTCGTCGTTCATGACATTGACCTGTGGCAGATTGTGACGTTGACCGACAAGGAAATCATTTGGGTCGTGGGCAGGCGTGATTTTTACAACACCAGTACCAAATTCAGGATCTGCGTGCTCATCCGCAACGATTGGGATTCGCTTATTAACGATTGGCAGGATAACGTTTTTGCCAATCAAGTCCTTATAGCGTGGGTCTTCTGGGTTAACCGCAACCGCAACGTCACCGAACATGGTTTCAGGACGAGTTGTCGCAACTTGAAGGGCACGAGAGCCATCTTCCAACATGTAATTCATGTGATAGAAAGCACCTTCAACGTCCTTGTGGATAACTTCGATATCCGAAAGGGCTGTGCGAGCTGCTGGGTCCCAGTTGATGATAAATTCGCCACGATAAATCCAGCCTTTTTTATAGAGTTCCACAAAGACCTTGCGAACGGCTTTCGACAAGCCTTCATCCAGTGTGAAGCGGTCGCGTTGGTAGTCCAAAGACAGACCCAACTTGCCCCATTGCTCACGAATAGTCGCTGCGTACTCATCCTTCCATTCCCAAACTTTCTCGAGGAATTTCTCACGGCCCAAGTCATAACGGGTCACGCCTTGCTCCCGCAAGCGTTCCTCAACCTTCGCCTGTGTCGCAATCCCTGCGTGGTCCATACCTGGTAGCCAGAGGGTATCAAAACCCTGCATACGTTTTTGGCGAATGATAATATCTTGAAGGGTGGTATCCCAAGCGTGTCCCAAGTGCAACTTACCTGTTACGTTTGGCGGTGGAATCACGATCGAATAAGGCTTCGCCTCCGTATCGCCAGACGGCTTGAACACATCTTGGTCCAACCAAGTTTGGTAACGACCAGCCTCGACCTCGGCTGGATTGTATTTTGGTAATAGTTCTTTTGACATATTTTGCCCTTTCTAACATTGTCTTATTAAGTATATTTACTAAATACTTCTCTTAAATCATTCGTAATTTGCGTTTTAACATACTCAACTTCATTTGGATATCCTAGCCTATCTTTAGAAATAGTCACGTAATCTTTTACATAAACTTCGATAACCCTAAGAGGGAAATCAACCATTTGTTTCTCTCTCTTTAGATATATTACCAAATCATCAATATACTTAGTAATTGTCTCTCGATCAATCGGCTCATTACGAAATATCTCTATATATTTTCCTATCTCTGTTTCCCGATAGTTCATTATATTTCCTATGAAGTACTCTCGCTCTTTTGGAGCCTCCACACAATTCGTCGAAAAAACATCTTTTAAATATTTATTAATTACTTCTAGCAACTCAATAAATATCTGCGGATAACGTTTGAATGTCAGTCTACTATTAGTATCAATTGCTTGACCTAAAATATCTTCAATATTTTTTTGACCAAGTATCACAGACAAATGTAGTAACTTATCATCAGTGGAGAATCTAAAGTTTCTAAAATCATCTGAAAAAAATTTTTTAAATGTATTAAAAAATACTGATTCATAATATGAATATTGCAATTGAATACCATATATCTCAATCACATTTTTCAATTCACTTTCAATACTATCGTTTAAAATACGCCTGTTCAATACATTTTTTGCATAAGGAAGTTCATCTCGGGTAATTACTCTGTAGTGTATTAAATTGTTTCCAACATGATACTGAAAATAAATCTGTTCCTCTAGATAAGTTTTACATTCAATAATCGCTGACTCAAGTTTATTGGAATCAAATCTAAAAATAATATCTCCAGAAACAGCATTTCCAACAAATTCCTCTTGAAAACTTTCATTTTCTACATTTTGATAATAAACCGTAATATTAGTAAGTGGAGCACTTTCTCTGATGAACAATCTAATTACTGAATTTTTTCCTTGTAATTCCACCAAAAACAAGGGGCGCACATCTGCACGTTCTCGTTCTCTTTGTTCTAAGTAAAGTTGTTCCTGCTTTTCTTTTTCTTGTTTTAATTCTCTATTTTTATTATTTATCTCTATTTTATTTTGCCAATTAAAGACCAGAAAAGTTGTCAATATTGTAATCACCGACAACATCACTTCAAAATAGCTCTTATTAGCATCTGATGAAAAATATAATTTTATATCTCCCAAAAAGGAAAACTCATTTAGATAATATTCTAAAAGAGGTAAGGCAGTCAGAAAAACAATAACACTAAAATTAATGCAACTAATTATTATGTTTGAATTCTTTTTCATATAATCTCCTAGAAATAGTCGCTCCTATGAACTGACTATTTCATCTTTTCTGGCTCAAGTTCCTTCATTTTCTGGATAATCAGTTGAGCAACTTCATTGGCAGAAAGATTGGTATTATTTATCTTGTGATAATACTTAAGTTGTGTCGGAGCATACTCCGGATTAAAGTTAGCAAACTTTACAGTGTCAAGAATATCCTTTTCGGACCACTCTATATTTCTTTTCCAAGGTTTATGTTCCAATCGATTCTCTGTTACGTTACGCCGTAACCGTTCTTGCAAGTCTGTTTCAAGTTCAATAAATAAAACTTTTTGATTCATACTATGATAAATATTTTGAATGTTCTCTAAAAAAGAAACATCCGTTTGGTCATTAAAGTCAATCACAACCGTAAAAATTAAACCCAATTCAGTTTTTGCAGAGGTTTCAAAAAATCTCATTCTAATATCATTAATAAGTTCTCTCGCCTCAGTAGACATTGGGAAAAATTTCGTCACAAAATCAATTGATTCATGATTGTGAAATAAAACCAACTCAGTTCGTTTTTCAACTTCCTGCCCTATGGTCATTTTCCCTGAAGCTTGTGCTCCAATAATAATTAGATTCATTTTCCCTCCCCAACCAACTCTATCTTGATCCCGTCTGGGTCTTCTAGATAGAGGGCATAGTGATCTGGTCCTCCTGCGTGGGGATAGCGGTCGTCGTAGAGCAGTTTGACTCGTCGGGTCAAAAATTCCTTCCGCCATTGGTCAATATCATCTGGTGTGCCCGCATGAAAAGCTAGATGATTGAGACCAGTTCGGCAACGGTGATAACCTGCCTCTAGGAACTCCTGTGGCGTTTGGACAAAGACCAGGTACTGTTCTGCTTTTTTATAAGATAGCCCATTCTCCCACTCCTGATAAAGCGAGTAGCCCAGCTTGGTCAGGAGAAAATCGTAAAATGCTCGCGAATTTTCTAAGTTCGAAACATAAATTTCAACATGATGTAACATACCTTCTCCTTTCCAAATGAAAATCCCCGCCTAGACTTGCTAGACAGGGACGAAGTTATTCCGCGGTACCACCCTTGTTCAGATAGATTATCTGCACTTTGCTTATTCAATTCAAATCATCAGCAACCAGTTTTGACATTTGTGCGGATTTCTCAGTACCTCCGCTTCCTGTGACAAATGGAGCTCAAAACACCTCTGAATGGCTTCATTGTATCAAATTATGCCTTGAAAAGCAAGGGATTTAGGCTTTCAAGTCAATCCCTTTTTCTTTCAATTGTTTAATGGTAGCTGGACCAATTCCTTTTAGAGCCAGCAAATCCTTTTCTGTATGGTTGGCAAAGTCTGCTACAGACTTGATTCCAGCTTCATAAAAAGTTTCCAATCGAGACACTGCTACTCCATCTAACTCAGGAAGTGCCAAAAATTCCTCCATTGAGGTAGCTGAAGAAGTCACTTCTGCCACAACTTCTTTCACTTGCTCAGTAGCGTGTTCTACAATAGCTTCAGCTTTATGAACCGTTGCGTCTACAACATCACGCGCTGTTTCAAGAGCAACGCGACCTGCACGTTTCAAGTCTGCTAGTTGTTTTTTTAATTGCTTTTTACGATTTACTTTTTTCTTTGCCAAGTTCTCTATCCTCTCTCCTAAATAATTTAATAATGTCTTTGACCAAGTAACTCATCTGGTAGGTCATGAAACCCTTTCCCAGCATGGTAGTTAGCAAATTTTCCTTGAATGAAACGGTAGGCATCTAATTTACTTTCATAACGGATATAAGCATCCGCAGCCCGTTCATCCTTATCTTCTTCCAACACACGACGGCTTTCCTCTACCGCCATCTCATTTACCATGACCTGAGTGTTGACCCAAGTTTCAAATTCTTTTAAAAATTCCTGTTCTTTTGTCATAAACCATTCCCTTATAAATCACTGTGCTATTCACACATTGATATAGTTTATCATATATTACAAACAATAGCTAGACCATTTCTTAATACCCTCTCTGATGGCTGATTTTATAACGAAATTGATCAGCCCTAGCAATACTAAAGGTAAACTCTATCAAGCGATTCTTATCGTTATAAGTTTTCCGAATCAAATGAAGAACTGGACTGCTATTAGGAATTCCTAACACAGTCGATTCATTGTCTAGTGCAATGCTAGCATAGAACTCTTCATCAGCTAAACGAATCACCTGTCCATAGTCATCTGCAAAAATTTCATATAAAGGCTTTTCTCTCAATCGCTCACTGGTCAAGTTTGGAAAAAGCGCAGCCGGAACATATGTCTTCTCCAACATCATAGGAACTTCATCGGCTAGACGTAGACGTTCAATGACAAACACTTCTTCCCCCACGGTCATTTGTAACTGCTGGGAAATATATTCTGTTGCCTTAGCTACATCAAAGGACAAAATAGACGTTTGTGGCACCTTACCCACTCTCTTCATTTGCTCTGTAAAACTATATGCCTGTGATAAATCTACCGCGACTTCCGAAACCTCTGATACATACGTTCCTTTTCCATGTTTTTTATAAACCAAACCACGTTTTTCCAATTCCTGCAAAGCCAAACGCACTGTAATACGACTAACCCCATACAACTGTGTCAACTCACGCTCAGAAAACAGCTTATCGTTCGGAGACATTCTCTCACGAATTGTCACTTCCAACTCATCAACCAATTGCAAATAGAGAGGTTTTTCAGTCATCTGTTCACCCATAGAACAAACCTTTCTAATGTTAATAGTATTCTCTATCATTCATAAACCATTCCGTCCAACAGAATGCTAAGCCATCACAACAAGGTGACTTCATCTGGCAACGTAATGGTTTCTTTTCCTTTCTTATCCAAAACTAAAATCGTCGGTGGATAAAATGGATCAAAACGACTATTTAAGTCAACTGCAAGTACGTTTTTATAGCCTTCTTGTGAAAAAACTAAGGTAATCTTACCCTTGCGATTTTTAATGGCAAATCGGATGACATTTTTTAAAGGAATAACACCTTTTAAATAGTAATCGATCACGTACCAAAAACTATCAATAACCTCACCGGGCAGAGACGTCACAACACCAAAACTAGCATAACGTCCATTTGTTTGTTCAAAAGCCATCTTCTTCTCCTTTTGAGCCTGTACGAAAAAAACCTGTAAAACAGGATTTTCTTTTCTAACTTTATCTACTTCTCAGTTCTAAATAGCGCTTATACCAGATATCTACATAAGCCGAAGAAAAGGGACCACGCTGGTTATTGATCCAATCCACTAGGATTTTGACATTTTCTTTCAAAATAAAATCAATCTCATCTGAATAGTTCATAGCCCTACGATGTCTTTCGTATTCATCCACATCAAGCAAACGTTTCTCGCCATCAGCAAAGACCTTCACATCCAAATCATAATCAATATATTTGAGCGCTTCCTTGTCTAATACATACGGGCTAGCAAGATTGCAATAGTAGGAAACCCCATTATCACGAATCATTGCGATGATATTAAACCAATATTTTTTATGAAAATAAACAATGGCTGGTTCTCTTGTTACCCAACGTCGACCATCATTTTCTGTCACTAAAGTATGATTGTTCACTCCTATAATGGCATTCTCCGTCGTTTTTAATACCATAGTTTCACGCCATGTACGGTGAATTTCCCCGTCATGTTTATAACTTTGAATTGTAATAAAGTCGCCTTCCTTTGGTAATTTCACTTTGTTACCAACTTTCTACAATTACAATTTATCCTGTTCATTATATCATACTTCTACAGTAATAGTCTATTGTTAGAGATAATCTCGCAACATCGATTGAATCCTATCAAAATCAAAACCCTTACGTGCCAGAGCTTGTATCATACGTTGCTTGAGTTCATAACCATCATATTTTTTGCTGTATTTTCTGTACTGCTTCTCCAATTCTTGATCCAGTAAATCATCCTCATTTTCCTCATCAGATGAGATATCCAACGTAGCCAATGTGGCTTTAGCCAAATCATAAGAAAATCCTTTATTCATCAATCCTTGAACAATCTTATCCTTTAAAGCACGCCATGGTAAGTTCGCTTGATACTTTCTCAGTAATTTCTCACCGACTTTTAAAGCAAGTTCTGAAAAATCAACTGCCTCTAATCCACTACTAATTGTTTCTTTGCTAATACCTTTTAGGTATAATTTTTGACGAAGAACCGCAGGACCTTTGTCACCGGATAGATTATTCTCACGAAGGTAGGTTTCTACATAATGTTTATCATTGATCCAATTCTCTTCTTCCAATGATTGAAGAATGTTTGTAATACTATCTTCAGCCACATCGTATTTTCTAAGATAATCTGCGACTTCTTTTTTTGTCCGTTGTTTAAAAGATAAGAAATACAAAGCAAGATTTTTTCCATAGGAAAACTGAGCAAATTGACGAATATGCATCACTTCATCTTCTGAAAGCTCCTTATCTTTACTCAACATAAAATGTACAATAGTATCTTCCGTAATATACAAACGCTCCGTATCATCCAACTCAAGTAAATACAGACGTTTTTTCTTTTCTAGTTTTGTAATTTTCATTCTTTCATTATACAGGATTTTTCGGTAAAATAGAAACATGAATCTACAAGTCAATCAGAGAATACCTCTAAAAATCAAACGTATGGGCATCAATGGAGAAGGAATTGGTTTTTATCAAAAAACACTCGTCTTTGTTTCGGGTGCTTTAAAAGGCGAAGAAGTCTATTGTCAAATTACTGCTGTCAAGCGGAATTTTGTTGAGGCAAAGCTCCTGACCATCAATAAACCTTCCAAATTTCGTGTTCAACCAGCCTGTAAACTATACGCCTCTTGTGGTGGTTGCCAAATCATGCACCTCCGTTATGATAAGCAACTAGATTTTAAACAAGATTTACTGTTACAAGCTTTAAAAAAATTTAAACCACTTGGCTATCAAGAGTATGATATCCGTCCCACAATGGGTATGGTGGAGCCTAGTCATTATCGTGCCAAGCTACAATTTCAAACCCGATTGCTAAAAGGACAAGTGGTCGCTGGACTATATGCAGAAAATTCCCACCGGCTCATCAATATCAACCATTGTACTGTTCAAGATCAAGAGACCCAGAAAATTGTAAACTATGTAGCTAAATTATTAACCAAGCATCGAATCCCAATCTATAACGAACGCAAAGAACAAGGTATTCGTACTGTCATGGTCCGAAAGGCTCATCATACAAAACAAGTTCAACTAATTTTTGTCACTTCTTGTCCAGTAAATTTGAAAAAGGTCATTACTGATTTAACAGCTAAATTCCCTACGATTGTGACTGTCGCTCTCAATTGGAACAAGCAGAAAACCAGTGATATTTATGGTGAACAGACAGAAATTCTTTGGGGAAACGAAACCATCGATGAAGCTGTATTAGATTATGAATTCTCTTTATCACCAAGAGCATTTTACCAACTAAACCCTCAACAAACCCACATACTCTACGCCGAAGCTGTCAAAGCATTAGATATAACGGGGCATGAACATATTATTGATGCTTATTGTGGGGTGGGAACAATTGGTTTTTCCTTCGCACGAAAAGTGCAATCTGTTCGTGGAATGGATATCATACCCGAAGCAATTGAGGATGCAAAGAAAAATGCGCACAAGCTCGGATTGACCAATACTCACTACGAAGCAGGAAAAGCTGAAGATATTATCCCTAAGTGGTACGCGCAAGGTTATAGAGCTGATGCACTGGTCGTTGATCCTCCTCGAACAGGATTAGATCAAAAATTATTAGATACCATTCTTTGCTTCAAACCAAAAAAAATGGTTTATGTTTCTTGCAATGTATCGACTTTAGCACGTGACCTAGTTTCTTTAGCAACTATATACTCTGTTCAATACATCCAATCAGTTGACATGTTCCCCCACACAGCAAGGACAGAAGCCGTCGTGAAACTGCAACTACGAGAAAACTAACCCTCTTTAGCGTTCTTCAACATTCAAGTATTGTCAACTCCATCTATAGCTATATCTCATTAAAATAAAGCGAGAACATTTTTGATAAATGTTCTCGCTTTGCTATGTTTTAAAAGAAAAACAATCTTCACATCATTATCTATTACTACCATATCCTCTAACGACAATTATCATCACCTATTAAAATGAGCAGTTAGTCAATCATCTGACGCTCTTTTTCTACCATTTCAAGTAACTGAGTATAATATGCTCGCTCATCTCGTAACATCGGACTGATAGCAAGCGATTTGTTTCCTAATTTGATAGCTTTGGCTAATGCTTTCTCATCACGACTAATACGTAAATGATACAAAGCAGCAATCGCTTGACAGTCAGTCATCGGATATTTTAATAATTTCTTCACTGCCTTGTCCTTTATTAACTCTCTAACCTCTTCTTTCTTATCTTGAAGCACATAAACTGCCAATAAAACCAGTTTTGCACAAGTAACAATATAACTATTGTGAGAAAATGCAATAAGAGATTCTAAACGTTTCTGAGCTTCTTCCAATTGATGCTGAAATAAATACAATTCCGATTGGTTTAAATGCTGTACTTGACAAAATTGGTCCTGGGACAACGAAACATCTAATACAAAATCCTTCAAATCGGCTCCATTAGCATCTAGCAACATCTGAGTAATATGGCGTAGACTGTGGATAGCATATTTTGCGCTTTCCGGATACTTCCAAAGGTCCCAAATCTTCGCACCGTCTAATATACCATTTGGATTAGCATTGAGCATAAACAACGATAGATTAAGAAAGATCTGTGCTAAACAAAGATACCAGTAACCTGTCAACCAGCCCAGTAATAAAAATAAAACTGTTAAACTAAGATGAACAATCAATCCTCCAGCAAACATCAGAATCAAGCGTGTGTCGTTTTCATCTCGTTTAATTCCTACATAATAGGCTGCAGCGTCCTGTATAATTACCTTTTTCTCCCACTTCCAGCGTTCATCTCTTCTAACCAACACACGATTTCCAAACCCTAGTGCAACCAATTCAAAACCCGTTAACCAACCAAACAATGCATGTCCCAGTTCATGAAGTACTAATGTAATACAGAGAGACACGATCCATAATATGTATCCTAAAATTGCACTCATTATTAAAAAGTCATCTGAATGCGTACTCAACATGTCTATGATGGTACCGTAAACACAAAATGCCAAAGAAAGTATCGCAAAAAGAGAAGCAACGATCATACAGATATAATTCAATAATTTCATCTCACATTTTTCCTCCACTTTTTCATTTTAACAAAAAAAGACTAAAATATCTAGTCTTTTTCATATATAAATGAGTTATGATTTTGGATCATCTAAACTTCGACCATGCAACCCTTTTTCTCGTTGTACCTGCCGAAGTTTTTCAGGTGTCACATCATTTCCTGCTTCATCTACAATCTTAATACCTTCAATATGATGGCGAATCGCACGACGGTACCCTTCGATATACTCCTCACGTAGTTTAGCTTGCTCCACTTTTTCTTCGGCTGTCAACGTTCCAGCTTTCTTCTTACGCGCTAGTTCATTGATACGCTCAATTTTCTTTGGATCCATCTTTACTCCTATTTGCTATTCAATTTATTGAAAACAGCTACTGCTCCTGCTTTTTCTGCCAGTATTCTCAACAAAGACAAGCGATTGGCTTTTACTGCCGCATCATCAGCCATCACCATCGTATTATCAAAGAAATCTGCAATGATCGGACTAAGAGCAAAAAGCTTCTCTAAGTTTTCTAACATGTTCTCTGTCAATACCAAATTAGCGACTGCTTCTGCAAACGTCTTTTCTTGCTCGTTTTCAAACAGTTCTTCTCTCACAATCACACCTGATTCTGACTTTTCTGCTAAATTAAAGACGCGCGAAATATTTTCAACTGCTTCCTTATAGGCAGGTTCTTTCGATTTTTGGAAAATAGCAGAGCTTGCTTCCAATTGTAGTCTAACAACAAAGGTAGAACTTGCTAGTACTGCCTCTCGAATATCTTTTGGAATATCCTTATCCATCATCTTCTCTACACGAGCACGGATAAAGTCCATCACGGCTGGCTGGTTGTCATAGGTCAAGCTGGCAAAGTTCAAGCTGTAGAGCTCCGCAATCAACTGATCCAATGGAATTTCCCAACCAAATGCTTCCAAAATCCGCACGATACCCTGTGTCGCACGACGAAGAGCGTAAGGGTCGTTTGAACCAGACGGAATGAGACCTACTGAGAAGAAGGATAGAAGGGTGTCGAACTTGTCAGCCAGTGCCAAGACCGCACCGGCCTTGCTTTCAGGCAATTCGCCTTCTGCTGAGTTTGGCAAGTAGTGCTCACGGATTGCCGCTGCCACCGCAGTTTTTTCCCCTGCAAGAAGGGCATACTTCTCACCCATAATCCCTTGCAATTCATCAAACTCGCCGACCATACCTGTCAAGAGGTCAAACTTGTAAATGTCCGCCGCACGTGCCACATCTGCTTTTTCATCCGCAAACAAGCCAGCCAAGTCAGCCAGTTTTTCTGCGATAACTTTGGTACGTTCCATGTGCTCGTAAAGTGAGCCGATTTTCTCATGGAAGGTCACAACCTTCAAGCGTTCTACCAAGTCGGCAATCTTGAGTTTTTGGTCCTCACGCCAGAAGAACTCACCGTCTTCCAGACGAGCCACCAAAACTTTTTCGTTTCCTTTGATAACATTGTCAAGGTGTTGGTCATTCCCATTGCGAACGGAGATGAAGTTTGGCAAAAGCTTGCCAGCCTTATCACGCACCACGAAGTAACGTTGGTGATTTTTCATGGAAGTTACCAAAACCTCTTCTGGCACTTCCAAGTATTTGGTGTCAAAGGAACCCATGAAGGCAGTTGGATACTCGACCAAGTTGAGAACTTCATTGAGCAGGTCTTGGTCAATCTCGACTGTTACATTGTGTTTGTCCTCAATAGCTTTGATTTGCTCGACAATCATATTTTGACGCTCTACGGGATCTGTAATGACAAACTGTGCACGCAAATCTGCCTCGTAAGAATCTGCACTGGCAATCTCAGTTTCTTTTCCAAGAAAACGATGACCACGGCTGATGCAAGCTGATGAAATATCCAAGAAATCCATATCAAGCAACTCGTCGTCCAAAAGAACGGTCAAGGTGTGGACAGGGCGGATGTAGGCAAATTTGTTGGAAGCCCAGTTCATGCTGACCGGGAAGGTCATGGACTTCAAGACCTCTGGAATACCAGCCAAAACAGCCTTGGCTGGCTGACCCGCTTCATGCTTGGTCACATAGACATATTCCTCGCCCTTGATCTCGCGGAATTCGATGTCAGCAGTCGTCAAGCCTTTGCCTCGGACAAAACCTTCTGCCGCCTTGGTGAAGTTTCCATCTGCGTCCAAGGCAATCTTCTTAGCAGGACCCTTGAAATCTTCGGTCAAGTCGGTCTGTTGCTCCGCCAAACCATGCACACGAACAGCCAAACGGCGTGGCGTTGAAAAGGCATCAATGCTGTCAAAAGCCAGACGGTTGTCTGTCAAAAAAGTAGCCATGCGGTCACGCAACTGATGCATGGCTGGGGTTACGATATAGGCAGGAATTTCTTCCAAGCCAACTTCAACAAGTAAATTCTTAGTCATTATTCTGCATCCTCCTTCAACAATTCTGCTCGTGTTATCTCATCTAAAAGTGGGTAGCCCAAACGTTTACGTTCTTCCACAAAGGTCTTTGCGACGATACGAGCAAGGTTACGGATACGAGCAATATACCCCGCACGCTCTGTCACAGATATCGCTCCACGCGCGTCCAATAAATTAAAGGTATGTGAACACTTCAAAACATAATCAAACGCTGGATGCACCAAGCATTCTTCTAAACAACGCCCTGCCTCTGCTTCAAATTTTTCAAAATTCTTCAAAAGAAGGTCCTGATCACTCACTTCAAAACTATATTTTGAATGCTCATACTCTGGTTGAATAAAAATTTCACCGTATTTTACGCCGTCTGCCCACTCAATATCATAGACTGAATCAACCTCTTGAATATAAGAAGCCAAACGCTCCAAACCGTAAGTGACTTCGGCTGTAACAGGACCTGTTGCCAAGCCACCAACCTGTTGGAAATAGGTAAACTGCGTGATTTCCATACCATCCAACCACACTTCCCATCCCAGACCAGCTGAACCAGTTGAGGGGTTTTCCCAGTTGTCCTCAACAAAACGAATGTCATGCTCCAAAGGATTGATCCCCAAACGCTCCAAAGATTCCAAGTAAAGTTCTTGAATGTTAGATGGCGATGGTTTCATCACCACTTGGAACTGGTGGTGCTGGTAGAGACGATTTGGATTTTCCCCATAACGACCATCTGCCGGACGACGTGAAGGCTCTACATAAGCCGCATTCCAAGGCTCAGGACCAATAGCACGCAAGAAAGTATACGGACTCATGGTCCCCGCACCTTTTTCAGTATCATATGCCTGCATCAACAAGCACCCCTGCTCATTCCAAAATTGTTGTAAAGTCAAGATAATTTCTTGAAAAGTCAGTTTTTTACTCATCTATTTTCTCCATTCTTTTTGTTATAAAATGTGGAATATCACTCACATTATTAAATCTCTTTCTCCAATATCTTCTACTCAATAAACCAATCTATCAAAGGAGTAGGACCATCTGTTTCTGTCCAGATACAACACCGTCGTAAGTAGATGTACCAAATTCGTTCAACGAATGCCAACCATGCTGATATTGAAACAGCTTCACTGACATGTTTTTCAACTTTTCTCAGTCTCCACTCTTTATCTATCAAACAATAACGACGACCGTTATACTCCACCACCCCTTCCTCAAAATAGATATATGCATCATATCTCTCAAAATCATCAAAAAACTACTCTAGCCAATAAGCTAATTTACCAACCATAAGTTTTATCCAATGATTCTCTAATTGAATGTTTCAGCACGGGGAATACAAAAACCACATCCTCAACACCCATGTCAACCGACATAGGGGCGTTGAAAACGCGGTTCCACCCTAATTTATTACTTCATTCTGTATTACTGTTATCACTCTGAAAGCGCCCATTATTTCAAGACTGGTTTGGCTTACACTCTCCCAAACTCGCTAAACAGACTTTAGAAACAACCTTCTTCCATGCTTAGTATTGTAGCAGAAAAAAGATAATTTGTCTAACAATTTATCAGAAATTCAACAAAACACAAATGAGTCACCGATACATAGATTGTTCTAGAATTTATCTACAAAATTATCTTTATTGATGCGAACGTTGAGGAACATATAAAATGCCGAAAGGAGCGCACACAAAATTAAAACAACCCCAACTGGTTTTAATTCTGGAACATCATAATTTGCCAAAGCAACTACAGGAATACTCAAAATAATGTAGGGAAATAGCATGGTTGACCCTGCAGCAACATCTACTAAATCTTTGTCAGGGTCCTCAACAAACCAAACAAATGGTAAAAATAAACGAAGCCATTTTGCTCTCTCTGTAAATTCTAAAATTGGTCGAATAAATAGTGTCAGCAACTTGTATCCAGCAAAAGCAAACACACGATACCACCATAAAAAGACAAGTGCAAGAAGGATACCGATTAGCCAGGTCCAAATATCAAAACTATCCTCCTTACGACTTTTTGGTGCAAACAAATTCGCCAAGATAACTCCCACTCCTATTTGCGGAACAAGACTGACCCATGTATCCAAATTAGGATTATCATATCCAATTTTTATATACTCTAAGCCATCGTAATGATAGACATTATTATTCAAATCAATATAGGTCCCTTCTTTATAGGGTTGAAGTTCACCTATATTTTTCTTAACATACTCGTTTGCTGTTTTACGGAATACCATATCCCCTTATCTCCATTTCTATTTTTTTAATACATTGTAAATGGTATTAAATGTAGCCATCTGTTGAATTTGTTCTGCTCGCTGTAGTGTGGCTGCTTGTTGGCGCAACAGTTGGTCATATTGACTTTCTTGATGATACAGATTTAAAGCTTCCTGTAAGGTATTGACACGCCCCTCATTGACATAACCAAGCATTGTTTCAAAAAAGAATGATGAACTATGTTGCCCCTGTTGCATAATCAATGGATGCTCCTGAGCTTTATGATAGTGCCAACTTTTACACTCTTTTACTTCCTCAAGCCTTTGTTTAATTACTGCAATATCTTCTTTTTTCTTCTGACGCATTGTATTTGCAAAAATACCGATAATAGCTGATAAGAAAAAGAATGTCAAACTCCTTTGAAGATAGCCATCATAATCATTACCGAAAACCAATTCACCAATAGCGAAGAAGAGGGTCAAACCAAGAAGCCACCAAATCCAATTCCCCTTTTTTTCCCTGTTAGACCAAGCAATAAGCACCTCATTTTCCCAATGCAGAGTTGATTCCCATCTACTCATCAAAATCACTGCATCATAAAGATACCACCTCAATTCATTCACATTGAATTTTTCAAAGAAACCTATTCCATATACCGAACGGTACCATTCCTCAGAGGTCATTACTTGACTAGTCAGATGCCGAACCCTTTCAAGAGTTCCTGCGCTCTCGCCTAATTCATCAACAGCTTTCTCATCTTCCGGCGAGAATACTATTTTATTCATTAAGTAATGCTCATAAGTTGGGGCATCTTTAGCTGCTTCACTCTTGTAACCGTCGGGAATATCGTAATAACGATACTCTTCAATAATCCTGTTTTTCTTTTGCAAATTCTCTGCCTTAAATTGTTCGATTAGTTGCAAATCTTCTTGATCTAGAAACGTTGCCATTTTTACCTCCAAAAGCTATCTCTTTTCAATCCATTTTATGAAAGCGCTTTCGCACTTATAAATATGTTCGGGTCTGTGTGCTACTTAAAAATAGCAAACCTGAATGATTATCACCAATTTTAATAACCTGATGATTTCTACATTTCGGACACATATATTCCCCCTAATTTGCTTTTTAGAAAGGCTTGGCTGTAAAGTCAAGCCTTGTTATACTAGTATAACAAGGCTTGGCTGTAAAGTCAAGCCTTGTTATACTAGTATAACAAGAAATTTGTCAAGTATTTTGCATCAAAAAAGAGGACCAATTTGTCCTCTAAAAACATAACTTATCTATGACTAATCTTTCTCGTCAAGAAATCTCCAATAAACTGGATTACGAAGATGATAACTAAAATCAAAAGAGTTGCTAAAAAGGTCACATCATTATTATACCGTAGGTAGCCGTATGATAGCGCAACCTGTCCCAAACCACCTGCTCCGATAGCTCCTGCCATAGCAGTATAGCCGACCAAGGAAACCAGGGCAAAGGTCGTCACACGAATCAAGTCAGGTAGCCCCTCACGCAGATAGACAAGGACAATATCCCAGAACGTCGCTCCTGAAGCCTGAGCCGCCTCAATGACACCTCGGTCCAATTCTGACAAAACCACTTCAACCTGACGGGCAAAGAACGGAAAGACTGAAAGGGCGAGCGGCACCAAGGCTGCCTCCGTACCAATCGTTTTCCCAACAATAATTTTCGTCAAAGGAGCAATGGCCGCCAACAAAATAATGAAAGGAATGGCACGGAAGATAGAAGCTACCTTATCCAAAATCCAATATGCTGTCTTATTTTCAATAACCCCACGTGGACCTGTCAAGACCAAGAACAAACCAGACACCAAGCCCATAAATCCACCAAAAGCAAAGGAAACAAAGGTCATATAGAGGGTCAAATTAAAATGTGTTAACCAACCTGTCTGACCATCCCAGCCCAATTTATAAATATCTGGAAAATTCGTTTGAATCCATTCTAACATCTAGTTTGCTCCTTTCAAAATCCTTACTTCAATATGTGCATCTTTCACAGCTTCAAGTGCACGACGCAGTTGTTCGGGTTCACCTGATAAAATAGCCACCATCTCTCCCACAGGTGTTTTCTCTAAAATTTCAATATTACCATAGAGAATATTAGCAGATACTTGATAAAATTTATACAAGTCATTCACAATTGCTGTGTCCGTATTAGAACCTGCATACTTCAACTGAACAAGCAAGCTATTTTCAGGTAAATGCTTTACAATATCTTGCTGATAAATTTTTACCAAAGCTTCATCAATTCCTGTTGCTGTCTTGATAAAATCCTGAGTCAAAGCTTGTTTAGGGTGAGAAAAAATCTCTAAAACCGACCCTTCTTCTATCAATTGCCCATCCTGCATGACTGCTACTCGATTACAAATATCTTTCACAATCTGCATTTCATGTGTAATCATAACAATTGTCAAACCTAGTTTCTGATTCAACTCTTGAAGCAGACCTAAAATCTGCTTGGTTGTTTTAGGATCCAAAGCTGAGGTCGATTCATCTGAAATTAAAATTTTAGGATCATTCGCTAAAGCACGGGCAATAGCGACACGTTGTTTTTGACCACCTGAAAGTTGCGCTGGATAATTTTTAGCACGATCAGAAAGCCCGACTAACTCCAGCAATCTAGCTACTTTTTCTTTCTTTTCTTGCTGACTTAAACCGGCATGTTTCAAGGCAAAGGCTACATTTTCCTCTGCTGTCATCTGTGCCATAAGATTAAAGTGTTGGAAAATCATACCAATTTCACGTCGCTTACTACGCAATTGAGCTGGTGTGAGTCTAACTTTATCTCCTTGAAAAATAACATCATCATCAACCGTAATTTTTCCCGCTGTCGGTATTTGTAAAAGATTGATGACACGTACCAACGTTGATTTTCCTGCACCAGAATAGCCGACAATGCCATAGATATCTCCTTTATTGATGCGAATAGTTACATCTCTGACAGCTTTTATAGTCTGCTTTTTCTGATGAAAAGTTACATCAATATGCTCCAACTGTATTATTTTCTTACTCATAACTTGCAATTAACTCCTCTATTAGTTCAATATGGCTATAATAATCTGCGAGACTGACATTTTCATCTCCAGCATGATCACGACTATTTGCATTTCCTAAACCAAATCCAGCTATGGGAACTCCCAGAGCATGAAAAACTGTATGCATCGGTCCAGTTCCTGGAGAAGTCGGCAAAACAGCTACTCCTTCAGGGATCATCTTCTTCGCTAATTCAATGACATTTACAATGGAAGGGGCCGACATATCACTGCGATAACTCATCTCTCCAAGTGTAAAAATAACTTCTACTTTTTCGAATCCATTTTTATCCAAATGCTGGCGGATCTTATTTAAAACATTGTACGGATCCAATCCCGGTACTAAACGAATTTCCATCTTTGCAGATGCTTGAGCCGGTACAATAGTCTTGACCCCTTTTCCCACATATCCAGTTGTCAAACCTTCAATTGTGATAGAGGGTTCAAAGTATAAGCGTTTCAAAAATGCTCGACGTTCCTCAACTAAAGTCGGTAGAGTTAAACCATAAATCTCTTTTAAAGATTGACTAGTAACTAGCGCAAATTCTTCTACTAAAGCCAATTCTCGTTCAGTTGGTTCCTGTATATGTTCATAAATCCCATCAACTAGAATACGACCATCTGCTGAACGCATGGAATGTAAAGCAGATAATAAATACCAACTAGCCGAATTTATCACTCCACCATATGAAGAATGAATATCTAAATCTGCGGACGTTACACGAAGATCAAACGTAACGATTCCCTTATTTCCACCAGAAATCTCTAATTGGTTCAAGCTATTACGATGACCTTGTTCCCAAACTAATAAATCTGCCCCTAGCAGTTCCTGCTTGTATTTTTCTAAATATTTATCTAGATCAACCGAAGCAGATTCCTCTGCTCCTTCCATGATAAAAATGATATGAACAGGTAATTGATTGTCATGGTTTAATTGATATTTCTTAACAGCAGACAACCGTGCAGTAATATGCCCCTTATCATCATCTACCCCTCGCCCATACATATATCCATCACGAATACTCAGCTCAAATGCTTCTTCCGTCCAAATCTGATCACTATCGGCTGGAACAGTATCATAATGATTATAAAAAATCAAAGTTTTCGCATCCGGACTACTCGCCTCAAATTTAGCCATCACAAACGGTGCGGCGTAACTGTCATCTAGTACAACCTTGGCTCCAGCCTCTTCAAACATTTCTTTCAAGTAAGTTGCCACATCCAATAACCCAATTTGTTGAGCAAAAATAGATTTTTTGGAAATCAAGACTTTTAACTTTTCAAGATAATTCTTCACAATCTTATCACACAGAAATGAATCACTTTTACGATCTTTTATCATTTATCCCTCTCTCATAACTCTATTAACCTAAACTAAAAATATTTTCAAGCTTAGGTTAATGGACTTATTATTAACAAATAGTTAGAGGTTAGGAGTATCCCCCAACCTCTCTCTATTTCACATTACCAAACTGGCTCATCTAAGCCATCAGAGGTTTTTTCAACCACTTCTTTAACTTCATCTGAATGATATGCTGCTACGAGTTTCTTGATAGCATCTGCTTGATTTGATTTTTCCCAATCTTCACGCGCAGCAATCAAGTTATACCATTGTGATGAATTCTCATCTTTTTGCTCTTTATAAAGAGCATTTTTATAATCCAAACCAGCTTCTAATACAAAAGTATTATTGACAACAGCGGCATCCACTGAACTAAGTGAGCTTGCTGTTTGACTAGCATCCAACTCAGTGATTTTCAAGTTTTTCTTATTTTCAGTGATATCTGCGATAGTCGCCAGTTCTGTTCCTGATACACCAACTTTTATCAAACCAGCTGACTGTAAAAGATACAAAGCGCGACTTTCATTAGTTGGATCATTTGGAACTGCAATTTCTGCACCATTAGGAATTTCTTCTACTTTGGTATATTTATTTTTTCCATCAGCAACTCCAGAATACAGACGAATTGGAGAAATATAAGTATCTGCAATCGCTATGAGGTTCTCACCATTTTCTTTATTCCAATTATTCAAAAAGTTATAATGCTGAAAAGCATTGATATCTACTTCTTTTTCAGCCAATGCTTTATTAGGTTGCGAATAGTCTGTAAATTGAGTAAACTCCAATTTTACTTCATCTCCAAGAATTTCTTGGATCTTGTCCCAACGTGCTTCTTCTGAATCACTCAAACTCATAACACCTACACGAATAGTTTTTGCAGACGATCCAGTTACTCCCGAATTTCCACATGCTGCAAGAACTCCAATAGATAAACCAGCCACTGCTACACTAAACCATTTTTTTAAATTCATAACTCTATCTCCTTTAATATTTGAACTGTATCCATCTTAACACAGAATCACTCTTCTGGCTAATTGAGTTTTTTTATACGATGTTATAAATTTTAACTATATCATTCCAATACTTATATATAACCAATTGATATAGACGGATTATTTTTTCCAAAAACTATTCACTAATTTTTACATTATTCTTTTAGACTGGCGAATGTGAAATTTATTTCTGAAATCCACAAAATTGAAATAACTCTCACTTCTTAAAATATAAAAAACAGTTAGGCAACATATTGATACATTGCCTAACTGTTTTTATAAACTCTTTTCATAAACTACATGATGAAAAAGGTATCATATCCTAATTATTAAATGCCTCTGTCAATTGTGGCACAACTTGTTTTTTACGAGAAACTGCTCCTGCTAGAAAAGCATGGTTGTTCTCCAATTTGAAATTGAAGGCAGCTTCAACCTTATCCATATTGTTTCCCAAAGCAAGAATTTCAGAATTAGATTGAACAATGTCAGTAATCATTAATACAAAGTCAGAGTAGCCATTATCTGCTGATGCTACTCTCATAGCTGTTTCAATCTCTTCTTGGCGCTCTAACACTTCTGCAATATCTACTGTATTAACTTGAGCTACACGAACAGGATTACCATTTAACTCAAAAGTCTTAGCATCAATATCAATCAACTCTTCTGCTGACTTACTAGCAAGATTGGTACCTGCTTTCAAGAGTGCCAAGCCGTACTCTTCTAAGTTCACACCTGCCAATTCTGCTAATTCTGCTGCCACTTGTGGATCAGAAGGATGGGTCGTTGGCGATTTAAGTAAGAGCGTATCCGAAATCAAACCAGATAAAAGGAGACCTGCCACCTCTTTAGGAGGAGTTACTCCATTTTCCTTAAACGAACGGTACACGATAGAAGATGCTGAACCCACAGGTTCCAAACGCATATACAGTGGATTAGCAGTTTCAAAGTTTGCTACACGATGGTGATCAATAACCGCAACTACTTCAACTTCTCGAATATCTGCAATAGATTGCTGAAATTCATTATGATCTGTCAAAATAACCTGACCAACTCCCTCAGCCTTAGCAGACTCAACCACACGTGGTGCAGTTATTCCAAAATACTCCAAAGCAAAAGTGGTTTCTTCATTAGGAATACCCAATGCAACTGCCTCTGCATCACGAGCAAAGAACTCGCGCTCCAAATAAGCCCAACCATAAGATGATGCAATCGCATCTGTATCAGGATTCTGGTGACCAAAAACGAATAATTTAGACATGTTTAGATCCTCTTTTTTCTAATTATCGTATCCATTTTACCACAAATACAGACCATTGTGAACATACATAGGTCAGGATTTGCCAAACAATCTCAAAAGGAGTAAGATAATAGATAGCTATTTAATGTAAAGGAGACAAATATGAAATTTTCAGACTATGCCTATGTTCGTCCGGATTATCCTACTATCAAAGAGAAATTTTCCCAATTGACAAACTCTTTAGCAGCAGCTACAACAGTGGAGGAAACTCGTGATATTGTCCTAAATATTACGCAACTACTCAACTTAGTAGATACACAATACAATCTTTGGATGATTCGCCATTCAATTGATATGAACGATGCATTCTACAATGAAGAAACGAAATTTTGGAATGAATATTCTCCACTATTTGATGAATTGACAACTCATTATTACTGTATCATCACTAAAACACCGTTCAAAAATGAACTGGCTGATATCTTACCTGATACGTTCTTTAAGCAAGCTGAAAACAAACTAAAAACGTTCTCATCAGAAGTTATCCCGCTTTTCCAAAAGGAAAATGAATTGATTGATGAGTACAACAAGTTAATCGCAGGTGCTGCAATTGATTTTCAAGGAAAAACCTATAATCTTTCTCAACTAGCTCCGTTTTCTCAATCTACAGATCGAGACATTCGCAAAGCTGCATCGGATGCTAGCACTGCCTACTTCGTTGAGAAAGAAGCTGATTTTGACCGTGTTTATGATGAATTAGTCCATGTTCGCACTGAAATTGCTCACGCTCTTGGTTTTAAAGACTATGTAGAATATGGTTATCTCAAGATGAATCGCTTCGATTATAACCGCGATATGGTTAAAATCTACCGCGAAGAGATTTTAAAACATATCGTTCCCATCGTTCAAATATTACGCAAACGACAAGCTAATCGTCTACAAATAACAAGTTTAAAACACTATGATCTTAACCTTGAATTCTTAGACGGAAATGCTGTTCCACAGGGTGACCCTGACTTTATATTGGACGAAGCGCAAAAAATGTATCGTGAGTTATCCGATGAAACAGGCGAATTCTTTGATTTTATGGTAAAGCATGAATTACTAGATTTGGTAGCAAAAACTGGAAAGGACAGCGGGGGCTACTGCACCTATATCCCTGATTATAAGAGCCCGTTCATCTTCTCCAACTTCAATGGAACAAGTGGGGATATCGATGTTTTGACACACGAAGCAGGTCATGCATTCCAAGTATACCGTTCTCGTTGGATTCAAAGTCCTGAAGTTGTCTGGCCAACCTATGAAACTTGTGAAATCCATTCCATGTCTATGGAATTTATAACATGGCCTTGGATGGAACGTTTCTTCAAAAAACAAGTCAACAAATATAAATTCAGCCATTTAGCTAGTGCACTTCTTTTCTTACCATATGGTGTCCTAGTTGATCA
This sequence comes from Streptococcus suis, assembly GCA_029593505.1. Lineage (GTDB taxonomy): Bacteria > Bacillota > Bacilli > Lactobacillales > Streptococcaceae > Streptococcus > Streptococcus suis_AG. Next base: position 110,412 of record JAKTNI010000001.1, on the reverse strand, counting down.
TTTCCAACACGAAGTATATGAACACCCTGAAATGACCCCTGATGAACGTAAAGCCACTTGGGCTCGCCTACAAGCTCAATATCTACCTGACCGAGATTATTCGGAATCAGAGGGTCTAAACCGTGGTATTTTCTGGTATCGCCAAGGTCATATCTTTGCTAGCCCCTTCTATTACATCGATTACACTCTAGCACAAGTCTGTGCTCTTCAATTCTGGAAACGTACGCAGGTAGAACATGATGAAACTGCATGGGCAGACTATCTCCGTATTTGTGATTTGGGTGGAACACAATCTTTCCTACAAGTTGTTGAAACTGCAAATCTTCAATCACCATTTAAAGAAGGGGCACTAGAAAGCACAGCAAAAGCTGCTGCTAAGTGGTTAGATACCATAAAAGATGACGAACTCTAAATAAACTAAAACATCTGAATGAGCCTAGTCATTCAGATGTTTTTCTGTAATAAACTTTGTATATTTATTACCAAACAATTCGATCTGTCTAAGAACGAGTTTAAACTCTTTTCCAATCCCAGTCAATTCATATTCTACTTTTGGTGGAACCTGAGCATACACCTTACGAGTCACCAATCCATCCTCTTCCAGTTGACGCAATTGTTTCGTCAATGTTGCTTGAGATATGCCCGTCAAACAACGATGCAATTCATTGAACCGAATCGGTCCGTCTTCAATATGGTGTAATAACAAAATACTCCATTTTCCTGATAAAATCTTCTGAGTTGTCACAAATGGACACTCTGATAGTGTATGATGTGTATAGTTTGCCATATTTTCTCCTTTATTTTTTCCTTATTCCATCCTATTACTTCACAAAAAGATAGTAACTGTTTTAAAAAAACGTACTTGTATTATTTATACTAACTGTTAAAATAATACCATAAACTTTCTTCTTGGGAAAGTATTTTTTAAAAAGGAGCGAACAGATGACAAACAATTGCAAATTCATTACATAATAAAAAGAGGTACCTTATGTCATTAAAAAATACTATTAAACAATTATTTAGAAAAAAGGAAAAAAGAACTATGAAAAACATTTTATTTATCGTCGGCTCTCTTCGAGAAGGCTCATTCAATCATCAAATGGCTAAACAAGCTGAAAGTATACTAGAAGGAAAAGCACATGTTCGCTATTTAGATTACAAGGATATCCCTTTGATGAATCAAGATTTAGAAACACCTGTCTTACCTACAGTACAAGCAGCACGTGATGCTATCATGGCAGCAGATGCTATTTGGATTTTTTCTCCTGTCTATAACTTTGCTATACCGGGAACTGTTAAAAACTTAATTGACTGGTTAAGTCGCGCACTTGATTTATCAGAAACACGTGGTCCATCAGCTTTACAAGACAAAATTGTTACTGTATCGTCTGTAGCAAATGCTGGACACGAACAACTGTTCAGCAGTTACCACGCACTCCTTCCGTTCGTACGTATGCAAGTTGTCGGAGAATTTACAGGTACAACTATCAATCCTGAAGCGTGGGGAAGTGGTCAGCTGACTTTATCTGATGAAGCATTAGCTGGCTTACGATTGCAAGCTCAAGCATTACTTGAGGCATAGTATTAACACACTATATTTTCTCGCCGTAGTACAAACAACACAAAACGTTTCCGCATCTGACTCTATGCTTCAAATGCGGAAACGTTTTTATATATCTATAGCAATCCAATAAAACATGGTGATAATAGAATAAGTTTATCATATATTCTAACAATCAAAATCGTATTTCTTTGCAAAACGATGCTAACCAACCTTTGCTGATATACTAAGAATTTTACATCTAGAAAATAACATGAACTTGTCCTTGACGAATCAAGATATGATTCGCATATTTCCCTTCATCTTATAAAGCTCTAGCCTTTGATACGATTGATATAATCTTGGTAGGTTTCTGTTTCCATTAGTGCCTTGGCATTTTCAACACGTGCCTTAGTCGGTGGCTTAGTTCCTTCTAATGGATACGGTCTACCTAATTCTCGCCACTTAAATTCACCTAAATTATGATAAGGCAAAACTTCAAAGCGCTCTACATTATTTAATGTCTTAACAAACTGACCTAGTTGGATCAAATCTTCATCTCTATCTGTCAAACCCGGTACTAATACATGACGAATCCATACAGGTTTCCCAATATCCGATAGATAGCGAGCACACTCTAAAATTGTCTTGTTACTATGGCCAGTCACAACACGGTGTTGATCAGGATTTATTTCCTTAATATCTAACAATACCAAATCCGTCACTTCCATGAGCTTATTATACTTTTCTAAATACCGCTCTGTCTTGCGAAATGTTAGCGCACAAGTATCCAGTGTCGTATGAATCCCTTTTTCTTTCGCTAAGGTAAACAAGGCAATCAAAAAATCAATCTGAATAGTGGCTTCCCCACCAGAAACCGTTATTCCTCCCTCTTTTCCCCAAAACATTCGAAAACGCAGGGCTTCATTTAGCACATCCTCTGTCGTTCTTTCTGTTGCAGCAGGATTAGTCAATTCCCAAGTATCTGGATTATGACAATACTGACAACGCATATGACATCCTTGCATAAAAACAACAAAACGTACACCAGGACCGTCTACTGATCCAAAGCTCTCTGTTGAATGTACCAAACCTGTTACTTTACGATAATCAATTTCTTCCATCTCTTATCCTCATCTTTATGAAATTCCTAACATAACTAGCCTTCTATAACTCGTAGCCAATTTCTAAATTCCCAACGCAAGGGAGTAAAATCTGTCATTTTCTCTCGAATAGCTTTTTGATAGGAGAGGTACTGGTCATAGTCATCCCAACGACTCCATGCCTCCACCGGCCGTTCTATTCCTAACTCCAACTGTACAACATCAAAAATATAGCGATCAATCGGAACATGAAGATAGGGAAAAATTTGGTCAAAATTACAGACCTCAAGCATATAGAGATACTTGATAGTCATATTGAGCCATTTTTGTGCCTGACCATAGGTAAACTTTATTCCCTGTTGTATATATATATCCCTTATTTGTCTACAAACTTGCTGGTGCCAATTATCAAAAGCAGTACGACTATGCACCACCGAAGAAGTTAAGACTGGCAACTCCCTGTCAAAAGTCGCAAGAATCTGCTCTTTCAACTCCTGCCGAACAAAGCTTGATAAGCCATGAAAACGAATAGTGCGATTCATATCTAGATAGGCACGGTTGCCAGCAGCAACAAGAGGATTAGACCGATTTCCAAAATAAGCAAACTGAAGAAAATCAAGAACATCACGATCTATCTGTTTTTTTATCACTTCATCTAACATAGAGAAATCCTATCTTCCATAAATATTTCATTTTCTATCATAATTATACCACAAAAATGTAAACGCTTCTATATTTTATACCTCACTCATTTAAGTATTTTTCTGCCTATAGGTATCCATTATGGATGAAATAACACACAGAAAGTATGTAAACAGTGATAATAAGATAGAAAAAAAGATTAGGCCTCCTAATCTTTTTCTTCTTCTCCTTCGATTTGTATCATCAAAATTTTCAATTTTGTTACACGACCATTTTTTACTTTATCATTGATAAGTGTCAAATGGTGACCATTACTCTCAACTTCGAAAGAAACTTTCTCATCTTGACTAGGAATTGTGCCAACACCAGTCAAATAGTATCCTGCAATAGTATCAACATTATCGCTTTCCAATTCCATATCAAAATGTTCATTAAAATCATTGAGGGTCATATTTCCTTGAACAATGTAGGTATTTTCACCGATTTCACGGACAAATATCTCTGTTTTATCGGTTTCGTCATCAATTTCACCAACAATTTCTTCTAACAAATCTTCTAAGGTTACCAAACCTGCAACACCACCGTACTCATCCAGTAAAATCGCCATTTGATTTTGAGTATTGCGAAGCGCTTTTAATAAATCATCAACAAAAATAGTTTCTGGGACAAAAAGAGGTTCCTGCATGATACGCTTAATATTCAATGTTCCAAAACCGGAAGTAAATGCTTCTGCTAAAATTTTCTTGGTGTGTATCAGACCAACAATATTGTCCTTATCTCCATCATACACTGGAATTCTTGAGAAATTTTGCTTTAAGATAGCAGCCATAATCGTTTCTGGATCTTCTGCAATATCTACCATAAAAGCATCTGTTCTAGGCACCATTACCTCACGCGCCATCAATTCATCTAGCGAGAATACACCTTGTAACATTTCAATCTCTTCTGCATCCAATGTTTTCTCACTCTTTGTCAAAATATATTCAATTTCATCCCGAGTCATTTGCTCGTCTGCATCATCAAAATCCATTGGAGTAATGCGACTAATCAAATTCGTTGCCGCAGATAACAACCACACAAATGGACTAACAATCTTTCCTAAAAAAATGATAACTGGTGCTGTAATGACTGCTAGATTTTCTTTCATATTCATGGCAATCCTCTTAGGATATAGCTCACCAAGAACAATCGAAATAAAAGTCAACATCGCTAATGCCAACCAGTAACCCACTGTTTTAGCTGTGGCAGAATTTCCTAACCATTGAGCAAAAACAGATCCCAAATCATTGGCCAAGCTAGCACCTGAAAGAATGGATATAAAAGTAATACCAACTTGAATAGTTGATAAAAAATTATTTGGATTTTCTAAAACAGAAATCAAACGAAGATACTTCTTCTCACCTTCTGCCGCTTTTTGTTCCACTCGCGAGCGATTGAGCGATACCAATGCCATTTCCGTAGCTGAAAAGAAGGCATTGAGCAAGGTCAATAAGAATAAAATCAATAGTTGTAAATAAATGGTCTGACTACCGGGGTCTTCCATGATGTTCTCCTATAATAAAATTTATAACGTTTCTATTATACCACAAAACTTCAATTTTGGTCTATCCCTTAATAGAATATCATAAACCAACTAGATGAACACAAATCCGTGGTAAAATAAACAGAAAAGAAACGAGGTGAACTGATGATTATATTTATGAAAAATCTGTCTTATAAAAAACAAGGACAGACTATTTTAAAGAACATCAGCTGAGAATACAAAAAAGGTGAGTGTTGGGCTATTTTAGGACTAAATGGTGCGGGTAAATCAACTCTTCTTCGCATCTTAATGGCAGAATTTTGGAAAACATTTGGGGATCTAACCGTTCTTGGAGTGGAGTTTGGCAAGGGAAATATTCCTAGCCTTCGCACCAAGATTGGTGTGGTAGGCTCCTTTCTAGCGGAACGTTTTCCACTCGATCTGACGGCAGAACAAATTGTCCTGACAGGAAAATATAAGTCCCCCATTCTCTACCATGAATACGGACCAGTTGAACTAGATGAAGCTAAAGCTATGTTGGAGACAATCAAAGCTAAGCACTTGCTTGGTCGCTCCTATGCTAGCTTGTCACAAGGTGAGCATCAACTCTTGCTTATTGCTCGCAGTCTAATGGAAAATCCTGCTATTTTAATTTTAGACGAAGCAACTGTGGGCTTGGACCTTCTAGCTCGCGAACGCCTGCTCCATCACATTGACTACATCTGCCAACTCCCAACGGCTCCCGCCATTATCTATGTCACCCACCACGCCGAAGAAATCACTGACAATTTTACCCATGTCCTCCTACTCAAAGATGGCATGGTCTTGGCACAGGGACCTAAACATGACATCCTGACACCTGATCTCCTCAGCGATTTTTATGGCAATCAGGTAGAATTGATTGACTTAGGCGAGGGAAGATTGTTCATTAAGCCGATATTATAAAAAACAAATCCAGCCCTAGTTTAAGCTGGATTTTAATGACGCAATAATTTAGGATTTCAACCGCTCCACCATCACCAAAAATGGTGGGGTATTGACTTGGTTAAGGGGTTTGTAGAGCATGGCTGTAAAAACAGTCTGATCTAACTGGCTGATAAAGTCTAAGACCGCATCCTTCTCAATCGCTCCACCCTCGTGACCATAATAAATCATAATAGCCAAACGACCTCCGACAACCAATCTGTCCAGAACTTTCTCAATGGCTTGAAGGGTAGTTGCAGGTAGCGTAATGACTGATTTATCCGCCGAAGGTAGATAACCCAGATTAAAAATCGCTGCCTTACACTCATCCACATACTGATCAACATTTTCATGACCAGTTAAGAGTAATTGAGCATTCGTCAAACCTGCTTTTTCTAATTTTTCAGCAGTCACGAATAGTGCTTTCTCTTGAATATCAAAGGCGATTACCTTTCCTGCTCGCTGAGCTAGAAAAAGGGTATCATATCCATTTCCCATCGTAGCATCTACGGCGCAATCCTTATCCGTCAAAATCTCATCTAAAAAAGCATGTGCCATATGTAAAGGTCTAAGCATATCTTCTCCTCAAACTAACAATCTTAAATAGTAATCTCACAAATTACTCCATCTGGTCAAAAAGCAAGTATCTCTACCTATTTCCCAATCCAATACATCATGTAATTGTATCTACTATTATAACATAGAAAAAACGATAGATTATCTCACCACAATACTCTTATCAACTGTATTCTCAAATATTGAACAAATCAATTTTTTTACCAATCGCTTTACGAATAGATAAGTATGAAAACATTTATACTATTTTTTCTCGGAGCATCTATCGGTTCCTTTCTTGGCTTGGTCATTGACCGCTTTCCTGAACAATCCATCGTTGCACCTGCTAGCTATTGCAATCATTGCAAAAAACAGCTTAAAGCATGGGATTTGATTCCAATTCTCTCACAACTTTTTACAAAATTTAGGTGTCGCTACTGTAAGGAAAAAATCCCTTATTGGTATCTCGGATTAGAATGTCTATCTGGTCTCCTCGTTCTACTCTGTCATTTTCAGATTCTAAGCTTGGTCAAAACGATTTTAATCATAGCAAGTCTAGTTCTAGCCATTTATGACATCAAACATCAAGAATATCCTCTCATGGTTTGGGGATGCTTCACTTTTGTCATCTTAGTCTTATCCCATTTAAATTGGAGTTTTTGCGCCTTTTTACTCATTGCCTATCTCACAGAAAAATGGAAACTCAACATCGGTTCTGGAGACTTTCTATATCTAGCCAGCCTATCATTATTATTTAGTTTTACTGAAATTCTATGGATTATCCAAATCAGCTCACTTCTTGGATTAGCTATCTTTTTCATCTTTAAACCAAAATCCATTCCCTATGTTCCTTTTTTATTTCTAGCTAGTCTGATTGTCCATCTGTATCTCTAAATCGGGATTTCCCGATTTTTTTGTTATAATAGAAGACATATATTAAGGAGACAAGATATGACAACATTTAAGGACGATAGTTTAACCTTACACACAGATTTATATCAAATTAATATGATGCAAGTCTACTTTGAACAAAATATCCATAACAAACAAGCCGTTTTTGAAGTCTATTTTCGTTCACAACCGTTTAAAAATGGATATGCTGTATTTGCTGGTTTAGAACGCGTAGTTCAGTATCTCAACAATTTACAATTCAGCCAGACTGATATTGACTACTTGAGAGAGTTGGGATACCCAACAGATTTTTTAGATTATTTGGCTCATTTGAACATGAACTTGACAGTTCGTTCTGCTAAAGAGGGAGATTTGGTTTATGCCAATGAACCAATTATGCAAATTGAAGGACCTTTGGCGCAATGCCAACTGATTGAAACAGCCATTTTAAACATTGTCAATTACCAAACACTCATTGCTACCAAAGCCAGACGCATTAAAGCTGTCATTGAAGACGAAGCCTTAATGGAATTTGGTACACGTAGAGCTCAGGAGATGGATGCAGCTATATGGGGGACACGTGCAGCATTTATCGGTGGTGCTTCTGCAACTTCTAATATTCGAGCTGGGAAAATTTTTGGTATTCCTGTTGCTGGCACTCATGCTCATGCCCTCGTTCAAGCTTATGGTGACGACTATACTGCCTTCAAAGCCTACGCAGAAACCCATAAAGACTGTGTATTCTTGGTTGATACCTACGATACACTTCGGATTGGCGTACCTGCTGCCATCCGTGTCGCTAAGGAAATGGGCAACAAAATCAACTTCAAAGGAGTTCGAATTGACTCTGGTGATATGGCTTATATCTCTAAAAAAGTACGTCAACAACTTGATGATGCTGGTTTCACAGAATCAAAAATCTATGCTTCAAACGATCTTGATGAAAACACGATTCTTAACCTCAAAATGCAAAAAGCTAAAATTGATGTCTGGGGTGTTGGAACCAAATTGATTACTGCCTATGATCAACCAGCTCTAGGAGCGGTCTATAAAATCGTCTCTATTGAGGATGAAAATGGAGAAATGCGAGACACGATCAAACTATCTTCAAACGTAGAAAAAGTTTCCACACCAGGCAAAAAACAAGTGTGGCGAATCACCTCCAAAGAAAAAGGGAAGTCTGAAGGAGATTATATCACCTTTGCGGACACTGATGTTACTAAAATGGATAGCATTTATATGTTCCATCCAACCTATACTTATATCAACAAAACAATTGAAAACTTTGACGCTCGCCCACTTTTGATTCCAATTTTTGAAAAAGGACAACAAGTCTATGAATTACCAAGTCTTGCAGATATTCAGACCTATGCTCATCAAGAATTCAATAAACTATGGGACGAGTACAAACGCGTTCTCAATCCACAGATTTATCCAGTTGATCTAGCACAAGATGTTTGGGATAATAAGATGAATCTCATCAACACCATACGAAAACAAAGCCAAACGAAAGCTATTTAACGAAAGGAATCATATGACTTTACAAGAAACTATCATAAAAGAATTAGGTGTCAAACCAACTATTGACCCCAAAGAAGAAATTCGTCGTTCCATCGACTTCCTCAAAGATTACCTCAAAAAACATCCTTTTTTAAAAACCTATGTACTCGGTATTTCAGGCGGACAAGATTCAACACTTGCAGGCCGTTTAGCTCAATTAACGATGGAAGAAATGCGTGCTGAAACTGGTGATACTGACTATCAATTCATAGCAGTTCGACTTCCTTATGGCATACAGGCAGATGAATCTGATGCGCAAAAAGCTCTTGACTTTATTCAACCTGATATCCGAATGACCGTCAATATAAAAGAAGCTACTGATGCGATGACTAAGGCTATCAATAGAAACGGATGTGTCGTATCAGATTTTAATAAAGGAAATGCAAAAGCTCGAATGCGTATGATTGCTCAATATGCTATCGCTGGTGAACACAAAGGTGCAGTTATTGGAACAGACCATGCTGCTGAAAATGTAACAGGCTTCTTCACTAAGTACGGTGATGGCGGTGCAGATATCTTACCTCTTTTTCGACTCAATAAGCGTCAAGGAAAACAATTATTAGCTGAACTAGGCGCTGATCCAAAACTTTATGAGAAAATACCAACAGCAGATCTAGAAGAAGCAAAACCTGGTTTAGCTGACGAAGTCGCCTTGGGGGTTACCTATAGTCAAATTGATGATTATTTAGAAAGAAAAACAATTAATCCCGAAGCCCAAAAAATTATTGAAAATTGGTGGAAGAAAACCACTCACAAACGTCATTTACCTATTACCGTATTTGACCATTTTTGGAAGTAATATCCGCGACAAGAAACATTCAATATCATTATAAACAAGTGAACACCTATACGTGTTTTGTCATATATCGAATAAAAAAAAGCACTAACAGCAAGTCGTTTCTACTTGCTATTAGTGCTTTTATAATAAACTCTCTAGCTATCTTGACCCTACATAATCTGCAATAGCTGCAACATCTTTATCTCCTCGACCAGATACATTGATGATAATAATTTTATCTTTGTCCAATGTTGGGGCCAAACGGATAGCCTCTGCAATCGCATGGGACGATTCAATCGCTGGAAGAATTCCTTCAGTCCGGCTCAATGTCAACAACGCATCTACAGCTTCATTATCTGTTGCTGCAACATACTTTACTCGTCCTGTTTCTTTATAATACGCATGTTCTGGACCAACCCCGGGATAATCCAAACCAGCAGATATAGAGTAAACTGGTGCCACATTACCATCTGTATCAAAAAGAGAAATTGTCTTCATTCCATCTACAACACCAATTGTTCCCTTTATCATAGTTGCCGCATGGAATTCCGTCTCGATCCCCTTACCAGCTGCTTCCACTCCTATTAACTCTACAGAGTTCTCTGCAAGATACTGTGAAAATGCACCAATTGCATTTGAGCCTCCTCCTACACAAGCTATCACATAATCCGGCAAATGTCCCTCTTTCTCTAAAATTTGTTGGCGAGATTCCACACTGATAATTTTTTGAAATTCATGCACAATAGTAGGATAAGGATGTGGACCAACAGCTGATCCCAAGACATAAAAGGCGTCTAAGTCAGCCATCCATGCGCCAAAAGCTGCATCAACAGCATCTTTTAGAGTTTGAGTACCTTCTGTTACCGAGTGAACACGAGCTCCCATCATTTCCATTCTAAATACATTCAATCGTTGACGCTTCACATCTTCAGCTCCCATGTAAATGTCACAGCCCAATCCAAACCGAGCAGCCACAGCCGCTGTTGCTACCCCATGTTGACCTGCTCCTGTCTCCGCAATGACACGAGTTTTTCCCATACGTTTAGCTAAAAGAATTTGTCCTAGAACATTGTTTAATTTATGAGAGCCTAAATGGTTCAAATCTTCACGCTTCAGATAAATCTTTGCACCACCTAACTCCTTTGTTAAAGACTCTGCAAAATACAAAGGAGTTTCTCTCCCTGCATAATCTCTCAAATATGTTTGATACTCTGAAATAAATTCTGGATCATTCCGATACAGTTCAAAAGTATCTTCAAGTTGGTCTAATAATTTCTGAATTTGTTCTGGTACAAAACTGCCACCAAACTGTCCAAAATAACCTTTTTCTGTCATATTCCATCCACTTTCTATTTACTTTACCTACTCTTGTTGCAGACACCATATCTTCAAGTATTTCGCCATCGTTTCATCACATAACCTCTTTCTGGTACAAAAAAACTCGCATACAAAAACTGTATGCGAGGGTGTCAATGAACACGGTGCCACCTCACTTAGAAAATCCATACATAGATTTCCTACCTCATCTCCTCAAAAAAGAAGGGGCACTATAAGGTGTGCAAACCGAACTGTTATTGCTTTAAGTTCCGCTTATCATCCATTTCATTGTTGAGTCATTATATCTATAAAATCATAAACCCACACTATAAAATAGAAATAGATATTCTCTCAGTCCATTTCATAAATATCCACCACTTGTTTACACCAACCACAAGCTCTCTAAAAGCTTCATATTTACTACTTCTTCTGATTACTATTGATTATATGGTTTCACAGATCATTTGTCAAGTCTTTTTTGATATTTTTCGCAATACAATAATATATACCTCATTGATGCCACCTTATCCACAAGCGATAAACTCCGAAAGCTAGCACTCCTCCTAGCGTATTAGTCCATAGATCATCTATTTCAAAAACACGACCTGCATCAATCAAAAAATCCAGTATAAGCTGAGTACACTCTATACAAAGACTAAGTAAAAAAGTATTACGAATAACGACTTGCAGTTGTTGCCATTTTTTGAAAAGAAAAATGAAACAGAGCACCAATGGGAAAAGAAGAAATACATTCGTTACATTTTGTAAAATAATCCATACAAAATCAGATAGGCTGTCAACCTTATCTCCATTGACAAGGCTATTAAATGGAATCGGTAATAGGTAGAGACGACCAATTTGTACAATGCCCGGTGTAGAAAAATCTTTGTATTGAGGGTAGACATGTTGTGGTAAAAAACAGAGTAAAATAACGGCCAGAGCATAAACTCCAGCCAACACTTTGCAAATTTGCCTACCTACATTCGTTAATTGACCGTTGGGACAAAAAAACGTTCTCATGGCTTAATACCTGCTTTGGCTTTAGCAGCAGCAATACGGGAACGGGAGCGTTCCCTGTCTTTTTTCAATGTATTGGAACGAAGCTGACCACAAGCTGCATCAATATCTGTTCCATGCTCTTGACGAACAACACAATTCACTCCATTTTTCTTCAGACGGTCATAGAAAGCAGCAACACGTTCTGGAGTTGAACGACTATATTGGTCGTGCTCACTAACAGGATTATACGGTATCAAGTTAATATAAGATAATTTTCGGATATTCTTTGTTAAATCAGCTAATTCCTGAGCTTGTGCCACTCCGTCATTCACTTCATTTAACATGATATACTCAAAGGTTACACGACGATTAGTTGTTGTGATATAATCTTCAATCGCTTCGAACAATACTTCAATCGGAAACTTGCGATTAATGCGCATGATACTAGATCGTAACTCATTATTTGGCGCATGAAGAGATACTGCCAAATTAACCTGTACGCCTTCACGAGCAAATTCACGAATTTTTGGGGCTAGACCAGATGTTGAAACAGTAATATGACGTGCTCCTATAGCTAAGCCTTTGTCGTCATTTACCACACGTAAGAAGGTCATGACATTATCATAGTTATCAAGAGGCTCACCAATTCCCATAACAACGATATGGCTAACTCTCTCATTTTTTTGACGTTCATCCAAATATTTTTGCACCAACATAATTTGAGCGACAATCTCACCACTATTCAAATCACGTTGTTTAGGAATGAGTCCAGAAGCACAGAAAGTACAACCAATATTGCAACCCACTTGAGTTGTCACACAGACAGACAAGCCGTAGTGTTGACGCATCAGTACTGTTTCAATCAACATGCCATCTGGTAACTCAAATAAATATTTTATTGTTCCATCTTTTGACTCTTGAACTATTCGCTGCTTCAATGGATTGATCACAAAATGTTGCTCAAGTGTCTCAATCAATGATTTTGGAAGGTTTGTCATTTCTGCAAATGATTGAACACGTGAACGATAAAGCCATTCCCAAATCTGAATGGCACGAAATTTCTTTTCTCCATTCTCCACTATCCACTGAATAAGATCCGGTTGACTAAAGCTATAAATTGAGGGTTTCATGTTTCTCCTTATTTCTGACGTATAATAAAACTCTTCTTCGTATTCGTCACTTCACGAACAGATTGATGCACTTCCTTTTTCAAGATGTCTTTTGACTGACTACTTGATGACTTATCATTATAAACAGTAAAATGTCGAGGTCGTTTAGTCTTTTGACTTCTTTTTTTATCGGATTCGTTACGAAGTGACCGATGCTCTTTGACCATGCTGGTATTGTCTGATTGTAGTGTATGACGCTTCCGTTGACGAGAGCGATTTCGCTTGTGGCGAGGTGCTTTTTCTTCTACTTCGTCACTCCATTCTTGAGGATTTGAATTAGCCAGTACAAAATAAGCGCAACCAAAATTACAATATTCTGTTAAATAATCATCCAAACGACTAATCGTTAATTCCGATTTTACATTTTGATGATCTTTGTAAAATCCTTTTAATCGGAGCTGATCATTGCCCCAATCTCCAACTATATAATCAAATTTGAGTAGCAAGGGAGAAAAGCGTTGTCCAAATACCGTCTGATCAAAAGCTTCTTTATAATTATCCAGCAAATCTAACTCAATATTTTCAGACACAATCTTATCTCCAACACGGGCAAAACTTGGTCCAGGATATTTATTGTAATTATACATATCTGGTGAAATTTCTTTTTTCATCTTTCTCCTCTCTAGCACTTACTCAAAACTGTCTCATTCTTTCCAACTCTCTTATTATACCATGATTTTTTCGAAAATCTATCTGACTAAGTAGGACAAAGAAATTTCAGACAGTTCTAATAAAAGCAAGGTTACTATGGATATAACCTTGCTTGTCATAAAGCTCACATTACTCACTTCTTGTTTTTTTCAGGTAGTCAATTGCTTCTTGCACAGTCTTTACAGGTACAATCTCAATGTCTAGTCCCGCTTGCTCAGCTGCTTCTTTTGCTTCTTCATAATTCGTTTTTGCTGTTGGATCTTCTTTTAAAATTGCCTCATCTACAGGATTGTTAGGAACAAAGAAAATACTAGCTCCTGCCTTAGCTGCCGAGAGAACTTTCTTGTCAGCACCACCAATATCACCGACCTTGCCATCTCTCTCAATCGTTCCAGTCCCTGCAATCACACGTCCATCACGTAAATCTGGATCTGCAAGCTGGGTATAAATTGCTAGAGTAAACATGAGACCAGCACTTGGTCCACCAATATTTCCCGTGTGAAAATCAATTGGTACCGAACTATTAATGGTAGTATGATCAACGAGTGTAATACCAATACCATTTTTACCATTGGAAAGCTTTATAATCTTTCCTTTGGCTGTTTGTTCCTGATTGCCACTAAGATAACCGACGGTCACCTCACTCCCCAATTCTAAACCACTAACATAGCTGACTAATTCTGGAGAGGACTCAAATGTCTTTCCGTTGACACTGATAACAGTATCGGCAATCTTCAAAATATCTTTAAAGGTTGAATTTTCAGCTAAGTTTAACACATAAACACCAAAAAATTCCATGTTTACATCTTTACCTGCTAAAGTCAAACCTTGATACTTTGCCATATTCTGTGAGGTTTCCATATAAAATTGGGCAATACGGAAATACTCCTCACTATTAGCACCACCTGTCATTTCTTGTTCTGTTCGAATAGTTGCATAAGGATTAAACTGAGCAGCCAATAACTGCAATGCTGTCGCTTGAACAACAGAAACATAGGTAAAATTATATGATCCCTCTTTTTCATCCTCAGCATTATCAACTGTCAATACTTGACGGATATCTGATGCACCTCCGGGACTTTCTACATAATAAGGCAAGGGATAAAAAATAGCAAACCATAAAGATAGAATCCCTATCACAATAGAGATGGTAAATATTAGCCTTTTATTTTTTTTCATTCTTTTTTACTTCCTCACTGATAAAAATCGGGACGTAGGGACTGATATCTTGATCATACTCAATCAATTCCCGAATACGACTTGACGAAAGATTCCGATACTCTGGTTTAGACATGAGATAAAGGGTCTCAATATCAGGTGCTAACTGACGATTAAAATAATCAAAATTAGCTTCATATTCCAAGTCAATACCGTTGCGTAACCCACGTACAATATGAGTAGCCCCTAACTCACGAGCCACCTCAACAACTAAACGCTTTCCTCCCAAAAGAATCTTAATCTGCTCATATTCTTCAAAAACTTGTTGAAGCTGATCAAATCTCTCCTGTCCTGTAAAAAGACTGTCTTTATCGGGATTAAAAAAAATACCTACATACAATGTATCAAACAGACTACTCGCCCGTTCAATAATATCCACATGCCCTTTGGTTATCGGATCAAAAGAGCCTGTAAATAGTCCAATCTTACCTGACATATACCGTTACCTTACTAATTCCGTAAATTTTTTCTTTCCAAATGCCCAATTCTGCTATTTCCTCTGGCAAATGAACAGATTTATCTGTCTCACACACCACCATCACCTCTTCTGATAAGAGTTGGTAGTGGCATAATTCTGTAATGACTGCTTCAATCTCTTGTTCAGCATAAGGTGGATCCAAAAACACTAAATCAAATGGACCTTCTAGATGTGACAAGGCTAGTCGAGCTTCTGTCTTAAGCAAACGGAATTTGTGGGCTTCCTTTGTCATGGCAATATTTTCCTTAATAATAGCCTGAGCTCTATAATCACGTTCCACCAATACAGCCTGAGCCATTCCACGTGAGATTGCCTCAATGGATAGCCCTCCGCTACCCGCATACAAATCCAATACACGCCCCCCATTAAAATAAGGACCAATCATATTAAACATCGCTCCACGTACCTTATCAGATGTGGGCCTTGTAGTTTTTCCTTCTATTGTTCTCAGTGGTCTTCCACCATAGCTACCAGATACAATTCTCATAAAGACTATTATAGCAAAAAAAAGAGATGACTGCTGATTTCAGATAAAAAGAAAAGGAGTTTTCTCTCCTTTTCTTTTTAGACAAACATGAGTGTAAAACTACTTGGAAGCTTTCACTTTACCATTCCAACCGTTCAAACCATAGCTAAGAATATAAATTTCATTAAATCCTTGCTTCTTGAGATAAAGAGCAGCTGGAGTGACCAATTGACCTCGGTCATTTTCATAAATCAAGACAGGCTTATCTTTTCGAAGCGCATTGGCTGTCTGTTTCAATTGTTGATAAGGAATATTGCGCGCTCCTAAAATATGTTTTTTACGAAATTCGCTAGGGTCACGTAAATCAATCAACTGACCAGTATAGATTTTCTCTGCAAATTCTGCATTATCAATCACTGTTGCTGCACGACGTAATCTCCAGTAATTAAAGCCCATCCAAGATCCCAACAAGATTACAAATACCAAAATTGCCCATAATGTTTCCATCATTCATTCTCCTTCAATTGCTGATACTCTAATTCCAAACGATGCTCTCGTCGCAAAATCAATTCTGCTTCCATGTAGAGTGAACGGTCTATCACTCCAGATTGGTACACTCGATTGAGTTCTATCTTCATCATCTCAATATCATAAAGACGATTTCCCATATACACAATGATTCCAAATTGCTTGAGCAACTGCTGTACATCATAAAGTTTTTTCATAAGAAAATTCTAGCAAAATATCCGTCCTTTTTCAATAGAAAATGAAAGTAAAACATTCTAATTTCAAGCAACAAAAATTGATTAGAAGAGTTAATTATCATTCGCTATTATTCTAGCCAGCCATTTTCTTGTGCAATTTTGGTTGCTGCTGTTCGATTATCGGCACCAAGTTTGGACAGAATAGTCGTCATATAATTACGCACCGTTCCATCAGACAAGTAGAGTTGACCAGCGATTTCACGATTGGATAAGCCGTCTGATACTAATTTTAGCAACTGACTTTCTTGAAATGTCAAAGGGTTTCGTTGTGTCAAAAATAAATCTATCAACTCCGGAGAATACTCTTTTCGACCAGCTAAAACGGTATCAATTGTTTGCATAAGTTCTGCAATTGAGCGTTCTTTTAAAACATAGGCATCTACTTCTGCTTTGACAGCTCGTTCAAAATACCCCGGTCGCTTGAAAGTAGTCACAATAATGACTTTAATGGGCAAACGATGCATACGAATCCATTCTAATACATCTAAACCCGTTTTTTCTGGCATTTCTACATCTAAGATGACGACATCAACAGCTTCTTCTTGTAAAAGCGTTATCGCTTGATGACCATTTTCAACTTGAAAAACTTCTTCAACACTCTCTTGAAATGCTAACAATTGACACAGTGCATCCCGCAACATAGATTGATCTTCTGCTACCAATAATTTCATGTGAGTCCCTCCTCTAATGGAATCTGAATAGCTAGACGAGTTGGCTCTGCTAGGGAAAGAAATTCTAAACTTCCCTTTATTGTTACTAGCCTATCCTTTATAGTATGTAATTCACTACCTGTTATTGTTCCAAAACCTACTCCATTGTCTTCATATAGCAATAACAATTCCTTCTGATTGATTTCAAAGTTCAAACTACACTTACTGGCTTCGCTGTGCTTGAGTAAATTATTAGCTAACTCTCGTAATACCATCGCCAACTTATCTTGAATGGCTAAAGGCAATAGTCTTACCATTTCGGAACCTGACACAGTAAACTGAACTCCAGCCATCTCAAACATCTGTTGGAGAATACTCAACTCCTCGTCAACTGTATGTTGCTTGAGAGATTGAACAATCTGTCGTACTTCCTGCATAGAATCTTTTGCCAGAGCTTGCAAATCAGCTATTTCTTTCTGAGCCTGTTCAATTTGTTGTTTCTCTAACAATGTAGATACCAATTCAGCTTTAATTGACATCATGGCAAAAACATGCCCCAAAGTATCATGTAAATCTTGGCTGATACGATTCCTTTCATTTTCTGCTAACAGCAAATTAATAGAAGCATTCCTCTCCTGAAGTTGCTTATTCATCTCCTCACGTTTTAACTCTATATGGCTAGAAATAAGCATAGCTATACCAAAAGCATGAATAATAAGCAGAAAAGCTCGGAGTTCAAATCCAAATGGTCCAAAAATAGTCCATATAAGCACAGCTGATAGTAAGGAAACATAAGAAATTGTCCGATAATTCCATCGCTGATCTTTATAATGCCAAACAATTAAGTTCGATAAATTAAAAAGAAATAACGAAAATTGCATGTTGGCTAAAAAACTCAAAATAGCAATATAGACCAGCATATAGCTCCACCCTAATAAAGAATATAGCTTATGGCTCGTGTATAAAATAGAAACATAGACAAAAGCAAAGAAAAATGTTGCAATAAGCACCAACATAGGATTGGGCGAATACTGTGAATAATACAAAGGAAAATATAGAAAAAGTACGCTCACGAAAAACATGGGCGATACTTTTCTCTTTTCAAATAACATAGAAACCTCACTGATTTTCTGTCTTTTTATTGATAAATAAGGTAACTCCTAAAAAGATTATCGCATAAGCTACTACAATTAGCAAGGATTTCCATATAAACTCTCCCTTTTGAGCATAGGTTGTTACTAATTCATTCACATGATAGCTTGGCATCCAGTGACAAATCTTCTGCACCCATTCTGGAAAAACTTGAATCGGCATCCAAGAGCCTCCTAGAATAGCCAGTACAAAATAAAGAATATTCGCAACAATGGACATTGTTTGCTCTGATTTGAATTGGACCAATAGCAGACCAAGTGCTAGAAAAACGATAGAAGTCAACAGGAGTAATAAGGCTGCTATCAGCCATTCTGCAAGTGTTAGCTCAACACCTCTTACTAGACCACCTACTGAAAAAACGATGATAATAGAGGACAAAAAACAAAGAAATACTCGTGCAATTTTTGATAGATAGTATTTCCACATTGGTAGAGGGGAATGTTGAAGAAAGATCAACCAATTATTGTTACGATCCTCTGCCAACATCATCGGAAATGTAAAAAGAGCAAAACCTGACATCGAAAACCCTGTCATCGTCAACATATATGACTGAACAAATTGCCGTTGCAAATTTGGATCATCTAATTGGACAGTTGATGAAAAGATAAGGAAAAACAGGACAGGCATCCCAATGGATAAGAGAAACACTCCTAAACTTCTTGATAATTTCAACCATTCGATTTGTAATAACGCTCTCATTTTTCTTCCTCCTTCGTTTGATCAAATACACTATTTAATAAGGTTTTATTATGTACTTCTATATCTGATATGCGGCAACCTGCTTCTTGTAAACGACTCCAAACGGTCTCAATCTCTTTGGTTTTAAAACAAATAATATCCTGTTTATAGACCACTTCTGTGACCGCAGCCAACCCTTCTATTACAGAAGCAAAACCAATCGGCAAGATCACTTCTTTTTCTTGCTCCTCACTCCTCATAGCAAATGGTGTCGTATCTCGCAGTAGCTTACCTTGATGAAGGACTAAAATACGTTCTGCTGTATGTTCCACTTCCTCAATATAATGACTGGTGTAAAAAATAGTCACACCCTCTAGCTTCAATTCATGGACAATCTCCCAAAAACGCTGACGAGTGGAAGTATCCATACCAGCAGTCGGCTCATCCAAAAAAAGAATTTTTGGCTTACCAATTAAACAGAGAACAAATGCTAACAGTCTCTTTTGACCTCCAGACAACTTACCTGCCAATTGATTGTGTTGTTTAGATGAAAAACGAAGCAATCTATCTATTTGGGCACTTGTCAAACTATCCTTATAAATGGATTGGAAAAAATGCAGTAACTCTTTCACTTTTAAATCTGCAGGGATTGCATTTTCCTGAGTTAAAACAGCAACTTTTTCCTTATTAGAGTGCGTCTGAGGTGATTGACCATCTAATAAAACGTCTCCTTTATTGACCTTCTTATCTCCCAATAAACAAGACATGAGCGTTGTCTTTCCTGCACCATTTGGACCAATTAAAGCAACACATTCACCAGCGTTTATCTCAAAGGAAATATCTGATAAAATGGTCCTTCCTTTTATTACTTTATCTACATTCGTAACACTAATCATCTTACTACCTCTCTTTCCTTATACCTTTATTCTACTACTGCTAGTACACTCCTCACTAGACTACTTTGTCATTCATAAAAATGACAAATGTCATATTCACTTCTTTACAACATACCATTCTCTTGTCGTTATTCAGTGACAATCTAATGGTCACGAGAGCAACAAAAAAGCAACAAACCTTTCACTTGTTGCTTTTATAATATTTTCAATCCATACGTTATGAAATGCTTTCTCACTCATGAATTTCTAATGGCAAACCATCTGGATCAAAGAAAAATGCCATTTTTTGACCATCAAAGTCATCTATACGCAACTGTTCATGTGGGATGCCCAAACGATCAAACTCTACCAAGCAAGCTTCTACATCATTTACCTTAAAAGCTAGATGTCGAAGACCCGTATATTCTGGATTTGGCAAAGTAGGCCTTAGTGGTGCATCTGGTTTGATAAAGATTTCTAGCACTAGATTTCCTTTTTTGACGTTAAACAAAATATCTTTTTTCTCTGGACGAATGTGCTCATCTAATAACTCAAACCCTAATTTATCCACATAAAATTCTCGTGTCTTATCATAATCACGACCAATAATAGCAAGGTGGTGCACTGTTTCAAAATTCATTATTGTGTTTCCAATACCTTTCTAGGTTTTGTTCCTTCCGCAGGACCAATAACACCTGCTGCCTCAAGTTCTTCCATGAGACGAGTGGCTCGGTTGAAACCAACTGATAAACGGCGTTGAATCATTGAAGCGCTAGCTTTTTGTGTTTCTACAACTAAAGCTCGTGCTTCATTAAAGAGAGGATCACCTGCACTATCACCAATACCACTATCTCCATCACCTTCAACTATCTCGCCTGGATCAAAACTGTCATCATAATCTGCAACAGCTTGTTCTTTAATGAAGCTGACAATAACCTCCACATCATCGTCCGAAATGAAAGAACCTTGCAAACGAACAGGATGGTTTTCATCAATTGGTTTGAAGAGCATATCCCCTCGTCCTAACAGTTTTTCTGCACCATTTTCATCCAAAATCGTTCGACTATCTGTACCACTTGATACCGCAAAAGCAATTCGAGACGGAACATTTGCTTTGATCAACCCAGAAATAACATCAACGGAAGGACGCTGGGTGGCAAGAATCATATGAATACCTGCTGCACGAGCTTTTTGTCCCAGGCGAATGATTGCATCCTCCACTTCCTTACTGGCTACCATCATCAAGTCTGCCAATTCGTCCACAATGACAACAATTAAAGGCAATGGGATTTGCTTTTCGTCGGAACGGTTGTTAAACTCTTCTATCTTAGCATTATAACCTTCCAAATTTCGAACACCTAGATGACTAAATAGTTCGTAACGTTTTTCCATCTCATCAACCACTTTTTGAAGGGCACGAGCTGCCTTACGTGGATTGGTTACAACTGGAATCAATAAATGGGGAATATCATTATAAACAGATAATTCGACCATTTTCGGATCAATCATCATAAATTTAACTTGATCAGGTCCAGCTTTCATCAAAATAGAAGCAATAATCCCATTGACTGCAACAGATTTTCCAGAACCTGTCGAACCTGCTACCAAAAGGTGCGGCATACGAGACAGATTAAAAGAACGGACTGAACCATTAACAGCCTTACCAAGTGGAATCTCTAGTAACTTCGAAGAATCTGTCTTAGACTGCTCCCAAAGATCACGAAACGGTACCATTGCAACTTCTGAATTTGGCACCTCTATACCAACTAATGATTTTCCCGGAATGGGGGCTTCAATACGAACATCTTTCGCAGCTAATGCAAGTGCAAGATCATCAGCTAAATTAGAAATACGATTCACACGAACACCCACCGCTGGTTTCACTTCATATTTAGTAACAGAGGGACCAATTTCCGCTCGCTCAACCACAACCTTAATACCAAAACTAGCAAATGTTTCTTCCAATACTTTAATATTCTGACGAACCAAGCGTTTTTCATTGGATTGACTCTTCGCTTTGATAGGAGCAAAGAGACTAATGGATGGGAGCTTGTACGCCAAGCGTTTTTTCGGCTCAAAATCAATGTAAACCTCTGTATCATCCACTTCAATATCTGAATCTAATGGGAGCTGTTCTTTTGGCACCAACTCATCTTCTTCTGCTAACATAACAGGAAATTCATCTTCTATCTCCATCTGATCATATTCAGAAATAATTGGTATGTGTTTCCTCTGGTCATCCAGTTCTTTAATCAGCTCAAGATCATCAGCACTAGCAAGAGGTTCCGTGAGTTGATTACTATCTTCTAAATGATATTTCTCCTCTTCCATGCGAGCTAGCTCTTTCTGACGTTCTCTCTCCTTTTCAGCCAGCTTTTGCGCTCGAATTTCTGAACGTTTTTCACGTCTGTCAGCTAATTTCTCCTGTAAAAATGCCAAACCATCAGCTACATCATAAACAGACCATGGACTAAGAAAGAACAGGCCAAAAATAATGATCAATCCTCCGATAAAAAAAGAGCCAATATTTGCAAATAAGAAAGACACAGGTAAATATAGAATACTTCCTAGCATCCCTCCACCCAAAAATTCAGTCACTTGAAATTTAGATAAATCCGATAAAGACATTTTGAGGATATGCTCTAGTAAATCATTTCCAGTATACGTCCAATCCAGATAGGCCTGAAACTCAATCATCAGTCCTATAACGACCAACCAAAAACCTGAAATAATTCCTTCTCTCTCACGAATAAGAGTTGGAACGAATAGATACAGGAAAATTCCTGCAAAAATTACATAAGTTAAGCTACCAAATAACAAGCGAAAAATATTATAACTGGTTACTCCAAAAACTCCTAAACGACTAGCCGCAAAAGCAATAAAGACAAAACCAAGTCCCCTAAAAATGAAGTTTCTAATACGCTCTTGTTGAGCCAGCTCCGACTTGCTCGGTCGCCTAGTTACCTTTCCTTTTTTACTTGTATTCTTCATAAATACCTCAACTTTCTCACATCATTTAACGCTATCAGGTGACATTATGTCGTTATAAATAAGTCAATTGCAACGTATCAATCTCTTTATTTTACCACATACTGCAAGAATTTTCATGACAGAAAAAATAGACTAACTTTAGCGTCAGTCTACAATTTCTTTTTAGGGTGCCTGTCAATAACTTCTGGATGATTACGCAGAGCTTCTTCCCCTTTTTCTGTCAAAGCATAACCTCGAACGGAAAAGTATGAACCTAATGTTTCCTCTGTCACATATGTTCTGAGGGCAACATCTAAATCAGCTGACTTCATCTTAGAAAGTCCACTAATTCCTTGATCTTTCAGAATCTGTTTTTTAACTATCGCTGTAATATGATCTAACGAATCAAATGCAGATTCTACATAAACATAACCATTGTTTATCAATTGTTGCATATGCGAAGGACCATCAATTCCATAAGTATATTCAAAATATTTAGAATACGGAGTCGTTGTCTCAAAAGATCCAAAATTGATTCTCCAAAGGAGAATGATATCTCCGGGAAGAAGCCCATTTTCTAACACAATCATGTTTCGCTTAGGAACTGGTTTACCCTCTAATAACCATTTTCCCAAATCACGTTCTGGGGAGATATAGGGTTTTACCTCATGATTGTTATATATTTCTTCAATTCGTTCTTCAAAAGACATTATCTCACCTCACTAATAACATAGTTATTCTTTTTTACTCAAGTCAACACATTTCAGCGCCTTATAATTTCATCAACCTATGCTCTGTTCCAACAGTATCAAGATATTCCCAAAAGAAAATAATTTTTACAATCGTTCAAAGTTGAGAAAACGTGTTCCCTGAAAGTACAGTGTCCCAGTATCTCCCTCTATCAAAATAGCATACTCCTTTGAAGACACTTGAAATTCCTTACGCTGACCACCCCATTCAAACGTTACATGATAGGTAGTATGAGCTGTTTCATGACCAAATACATGCGTACGTTTAGCTAGAACTCTAGCAGAACATGATTCCTTAGGAGAGTGATTATTTCGGTTCCATTCTAACAATTTTCTAACAATCCGAAAACAAATAATTCCCAAAACAAGTGAGCAAATAACAACAAGAAATATATTAGCTGGTGTATAAAGCATTTCTAACTCCGTAAACATAGCGCGACCTCCGTTTCAAAATTTCTATCTGGATAACCTGCCATTGTTAATACACTATCAATGAGACAATCATGTCTCTAAAAAATATATTAGCTTCCTAAACGTTCTCCTACAAGCACAATCTACAATGCTAAATTATTAAATTATTTCAAACTCCAGCCACCATCAATTGTGACAATCTGTCCCTGCATTGACGAAAATTTACCTGAAGCCAACATCCAAGTCAGTTCTGCAACTTCCTGTGGCTGCGTCCAACGTCCTATAGGAGTTTGATTAGCTACCCACTCTGCCAATCCAGCTACCTCAAAATCTTTTTCCGTCATAGCTGTTTGAACAGCTCCGGGTGCAATTCCAAACACCTGCACACCAACTTTAGCATAGTCCAATGCCAATTGTTTGGTAAAACCAGCTAAAGCATGCTTGGAAGCTGTATAGGCTGAACCTCCACCACCTGCCAAAGAAGAAGCAATAGAACACATATTTATAATAATGCCTGACCGTTTATCCACCATCTGCTGTAAGTATTGTCTTGTCAATCGTGTCACCGAAAAAAAATTAACAGAAAAAATATGCTCCAATTCTACCTGACTAATCTCTAAATGTGGCCGATAATCATCTAAAATGCCCGCCGTATTACACAAAACATCAACTGTTGGACACCACGAAAAAACAGGAGATAAATCCTCAGTCACATCCAATTGTAAAAAATCAAACTTCCCAACTAAATTTGGTTTACTAGATTTATCAATGCCAAAAACATGCCAACCATTTTCCAAAAAAATCTTAGCTTGAGCTAACCCAATCCCACTTGATACTCCAGTAATTAGAGCAACCTTAGTCATGAACTTCTACCCAATCTGTTGCCAAAACATCACAAGGAGTTGGGCTCCACATAGAAAATCCTTCTCCCTCTCCTGCTACATTGATAAGAAAATAAGGAGTCACCTCTATAGCTTTTCCATCAATCTCAAGCGTATCAAAGAGTTGCACATAATTTTCTGCTCCTCCCCATCCCGTACGAATGTATTTTTTCTTAGCTTTTAGTCCCGGTAAAATGTCTTCAAATGTCATCATCTATCCTCATTTTATATGAAAATTCCTAGAAAGAGCCATACTTAAATAGTATCAGTAGCTAGCAGAGTAGTAATAGACTTCTTTCTATTCTCATGTAGCTGATTGAAAAAAGCAGATTCCTTTCACTAGAAATACCTCAAAAGAATTTGAATAGAAATCACATCAATCAACTGTGAATCAATCTCGTTACTTACACTCCCAAATAACGCTCAACTTCAGTCTGCATATCACTTGCAGCCACGACTGTTTTATGGCGAACAAGTGCTGTTTCTAAGTCAGCAACAGCAGGTGGTAAAGCCACGCCAGATAGCTCATGAAGTTTGCCAAGTGCCTCAAAATCTGATAAAGCAGATTGCCCTGTTACAGACTCTACTGCCACAACAGGAAACTTATATGGACTAGCTGTCGAAACTACAACTGTTGGAGTCTGATCTCCCGTTTCATCTCTATAATGCTTGCATACTGCTGAAGCAACTGCTGTATGAGGATCTTCAATATAAGAAGATTCTTCATAAACTCGCTTAATTTCTGTTGCTGTTTCAGCTTCTGTTGCAAAACCAGCATCAAAAAGAGATAGAATATTTGGATCTGCACCTTGAATATCATACTGACCAGTTGTACTCAGCGACTCCATTAGCTGCTTCGTTTTAACAGCATCATTTCCAAACAAATGGAAAATCAACCGCTCTAAATTCGACGACACTAAAATATCCATAGATGGACTAGTCGTTACACGGAAAATACGTTTTTTATCATAGATACCCGTTTTGAAAAAGTCTGTTAAAACATTATTTTCATTAGAAGCACAAATCAATTTCCCTATCGGAAGACCAATTTGTTTGGCATAATAGGCAGCTAAAATATTTCCAAAATTACCTGTTGGAACGGTAAAATTAATCTGATCACCAGCTTGAATCGCACCTGTCTTCACTAGCTGTGCATACGCATACACGTAGTAGACAATTTGTGGTACTAAACGACCAATGTTCATAGAGTTTGCCGATGAAAACTGAAGATTGTTATTCGCCAGTTTAGCACGCAATTGCTCATCATTAAACATCTTTTTTACATTCGTCTGAGCATCATCAAAATTTCCGTCAATAGCGACAACATGAGTATTAGCTCCTGTTTGAGTGGTCATCTGAAGTTCTTGTACTTTAGAGACACCATCGCGTGGGTAGAAAACAATGATTTTTGTTCCGAGAACATCAGCAAAACCAGCCATAGCTGCTTTACCCGTATCGCCCGAAGTTGCTGTCAAAATAACGATTTCATTTTCAAGACCATGTTTTTTTGCAGCAGTTGTCATCAAGTAAGGCAAGATGGACAAAGCCATATCCTTAAAAGCAATAGTTGAACCACGAAAAAGTTCTAAATTATACTGTCCATTCAATGCCACAACTGGAGCAATAGCCGGTGTATCGAACTTTTGATCATAAGCATTACGAATACAATAATCTAATTCTTCAGCTGTAAAATCATCTAAGAAAGCAGATAAAATAAGCTTTGCTACATCTTGATAAGAAGCGTCTTTTAAAATTGAAAAATCCAACTCTACCTGTGGATACGAAATCGGTGTAAACAAACCACCATCTGTCGCCAAGCCTTGCAAAATTGCCTGACTGGCAGAAACCCTATTTTGTGCATTACGTGTTGATTGATATACTAATGTCATGCTATTCCCCATATAATTCTATTTTTTCTATTCTATCATAAATCAGATAAAAATTGGTAAGATATGATATAAACTGCATCATTTTAATTGGATGAACAGGTATTTGAGGTACCGTTCTTTTTCTAAATATAAAAATATCCTCTACCTATTCGATAGAGAATATTTTGGTAAAAACGTTCAGAATAATAAATTGGAGGCAATTATTTCAAACGTCCTGGACGCTCTTTATAACCATAATAAGCATCTTCAATGATTTCTTGCATGTGATCAACCATTGCCAAGCGTGGATTTGCTGGTGTACATTGATCTTCATAAGCAAGCAGCGCTAATTCACGAGAATGTTCTTTCAATTCTTTCTCATCAATACCTTGAGCTTTCAAGTTCATTTGAATACCAATTCTCTCACCAAGTTCGTACACAGCTTTAGCGTATGATGCAACTCCTTCTTCTGGAGTTGATGCTGGCAAACCAAGCATTTTAGCAATATCTTGGTATTTTTCATCTGCTTTGTAATAATTGTACTTAGGCCATGTAGCTGTCTTAGCTGGACGTGTACCATTGTAGCGAATAACATATGGAAGCAAGATAGCATTTGTACGACCATGAACTGTATGGAAGCGTCCGCCAATCTTATGTGCCATTGAGTGAGAAATTCCTAAGAATGCATTGGCAAATGCCATACCCGCAATTGTAGAAGCATTATGCATTTTTTCACGTGATTCGAAATCTGCATTCTTCACTGAGCTTTCAAGATTTTCAAATACCAATTTGATTGCTTGCAGTGCAAGACCATCTGTAAAGTCATTAGCTACTGTTGATACATAAGCTTCCGTTGCGTGAGTCAATACGTCCATACCAGTATCTGCTGTAACGTGTGCAGGTACTGTCAATACAAGTGCCGGGTCAACAATCGCTACTGTTGGTGTTAATGAATAATCAGCAATTGGATACTTACGATTATTTGCTTTATCAGAAATAACAGCAAATGGTGTTACTTCTGAACCAGTACCAGATGTTGTCGGAATAGCAATAAACTTAGACTTTTTACCAAGTTCTGGGAACTTGAAGGCACGTTTACGAATGTCCATGAATTTTTGAACAAGATCCTTAAAGTCAACTGTTGGTTGTTCGTAGAAGAGCCACATTACTTTAGCAGCATCCATTGGTGAACCGCCACCAAGCGCAATAATAGTATCTGGTTTAAAGGTACGCATCAATTCTGTACCTTTGTAAACCGTTGTAATATCTGGATCTGGCTCAACATCTGAAAAGATTTGGTACACAACCTTGTTACGGCGAAGATCCAATTGTTCGATGATACGATCCAAGAATCCAAGTTCAACCATAGCATGGTCTGTAACAATCATAACACGTTCTACATCACGACATTTTTGAAGATATTGAATAGAGTCACGTTCGAAGTATGTTTTTGAAGGAACTTTAAACCATTGCATATTATTTCTACGTCTTCCTACTTTTTTGATATTAAGCAAGTTCATGGCGCTAACATTGTCACTGATAGAGTTACGACCGTAAGAGCCACAGCCAAGTGTCAACGATGGTAAGAATGCATTGTAAACATCACCGATACCACCAAAAGTAGATGGAGAGTTCCAAATGACACGAATAGCACGAACAATTGTACCAAACTCTTTTGCCAATTCTGCATCTTCAGTATGGATAGCCGCTGAGTGACCAAGTCCGTGGAATTCAACCATCTGACGTGCTGCTTCAAGACCTTCTGCACGACCATCCACTTTCAAAACTGCGATAACAGGCGACAATTTTTCACGAGTCAATGGCTCTTTTTCACCGATTTCAGAAACTTCCGCTGCCAAGATGTTTGTACCTTCTGGAACAGAGAAGCCTGCTTGTTCTGCAATCCATGCGGCAGGACGACCAACAATATCTGCGTTCAACTTGCCTTCTGCACAGTTTTTGCTATTTGCCTTCACACCAAAGCAATATTCTTCAAGGAGAGCTTTTTCTTTCTTATTAACAAAGTATGTTTTGTAAGACTTAAACTCTGTTACAAACTCATCATATACTTCTTTATCAATGATAACTGCTTGTTCAGAAGCACACACCATACCATTATCAAACGATTTAGACATGACGATATCATGAGCTGCTTGACGAATATTTGCTGATTTTTCAACATAGGCTGGAACGTTTCCAGCACCTACTCCAAGAGCTGGTTTTCCACAAGAGTATGCTGCACGCACCATTGCATTTCCACCTGTTGCAAGAATGGTTGCAATCCCATCGTGTTTCATCAATTCAGAAGTAGCTTCCATAGATGGCTTTGTAATCCATTGAATACAATTTTCTGGTGCACCTGCTGCAACTGCTGCTTCATATACAACACGCGCTGCATGAGCAGATGACTCTTGAGCAGACGGATGAAAAGCAAAAACAATTGGATTACGTGTCTTCAAAGCAATTAAAGACTTGAAAATCGCTGTAGATGTTGGGTTCGTTGTTGGTGTTACACCACAAATGACACCAACTGGCTCTGCAATCAATGTTAAACCTGTAACATCATCTTCTTCAATGACACCAACCGTTTTTGTATGGCGCATGTTATTAACAACATGTTCACACGCAAATAAGTTTTTGGTGGCTTTGTCTTCGAATACACCTCGTTTGGTTTCTTCAAAGGCATGCATAGCCAATTCTCCGTGTTTATCAAGTGCTGCTACAGAAGCTTTCGCTACAATGTAATCCACTTCTTCTTGACCTAATTTGCGGAATTCATCTAGAGCCACCAAACCTTTTTGAACAAGCTCATCTACATGTTTTTTAGCCTCTAGTACTTTATCTTCCGGTGATACTGCTTTTTTATCAGCCATTGTGTTCCTCCAAAATCAGTTTGTTAATTTTTTCACAATTATATTCTACAACTTTTCGAGCCATTTGTAAAGAAAAATTGTTAATTTTTTCACATTTTTCTGTTTTTCTTTTAGAAAGCGCTTTCTTTTTTGTTTTTTATATCAAGAAATTCTTCTGCCCCAAACATTTTTGTTTAATTTTAAACAATAAGGCAACTAAAGATCAGAAGAATCGTCCTGTCTATCTAAACTGCTACTGAATCTCCTGTTTTTTCGTGAAAATAGAGAGTATTTACCGATAATTTTCACGATGTATTCACTGTTATCTTTCCTTGATTCAAATCATTATTTGTGATATTATTAACAATGAAAGCGCTATACTTTTATAGCGTGGTTATACTTACTATATTCATCACTTAAATAGGAGGTCTGCCATGAAAGCAGTTGTTGTCAATCCAGAATCAACTGGTGTCGTTGTCGTCGAAAAAGAACTTCGTCCTCTCGAAGCCGGAGAAGCGCTAGTTCAGGTTGAATACTGTGGTGTTTGCCATACCGATCTTCATGTCGCAAATGGAGACTTTGGAAAAGTTCCGGGTCGTGTTCTAGGTCATGAAGGAATTGGAATTGTTACTGAAATTGCTCCAGATGTGACCAGTCTAAAAATTGGCGACCGTGTCAGCATCGCTTGGTTCTTCCAAGGATGTGGTCGATGTGAGTATTGTACAACAGGTCGTGAAACACTCTGTCGTACCGTGAAAAATGCTGGTTATTCCGTAGATGGTGGCATGGCAGAACAATGTATCGTCACTGCTGACTATGCTGTAAAAGTTCCAGAAGGACTAGATCCAGCACAGGCCAGTTCCATTACTTGTGCTGGTGTGACTTGTTACAAAGCTATTAAAGAGGCTCATCTAGATCCGGGACAATGGATTGCTATCTATGGTGCAGGTGGATTAGGTAATCTAGCCGTGCAGTATGCTAAAAAAGTTTTCAATGCTCATGTTATCGCTATTGACATTAATTCTGATAAATTAGAATTAGCAAAAGAAGTTGGCGCCGATATCGTTATTAACGCTACTGAAATGGATGATGTTCCTGCTTATATCAAAGAAATCACTAACGGTGGTACTCATTCTGCTGTTGTTACTGCTGTTTCAAAAATTGCTTTCAATCAAGCCATTGATAGCGTACGTGCAGGTGGCTATGTCGTCGCCGTTGGACTTCCTTCTGAATACATGGATCTTAGCATCGTGAAAACTGTATTAGACGGTATAAAAGTTGTCGGTTCTCTCGTTGGAACTCGTAAAGATTTGGAAGAAGCTTTCCATTTTGGTGCAATGGGTCTAGTAGTACCTGTCGTTCAAAAACGTCCTGTTGAAGATGCAGAAGCAGTCTTTGAGGAAATGGCTGCCGGAAGTATTCAAGGTCGTATGGTGCTAGACTTCTGTCATTCTCACTAATTTGTTCTAAGAAGTGATGTTAAACATCACTTCTTTTTATTCAAAAAAGCAGTAGCCACAGCTACTACTTATCTAATTTTTTTAGAATACTTGTAAAATCCAGTTTGAGCGTTTCCAGACTTGTTTCTACTTGAGTACGTGTTTGATTGTTCTTGACAATAACATGACCTGATTCAATCTCACTAGCACCCAAGGTGATAATAGTCTTCGCTTCAAATACATCTGCTGACTTAAATTGAGCCTTTAACTTACGATCAAGATAATCACGCTCTGCATGGAAACCTTGCTTGCGTAAAGCTTGGACTAATGCCAGTGCTTCACTATTAGCTTCCTGACCAAGAACTGCTATATAAACATCTAACTGATATGGGATAGGAAGTTCAATGGCTTGTTTTTCAAGCACAAGTAACAAGCGCTCAATCCCCATACCAAAACCAAATCCCGGTGTCTCTGGTCCACCAAAGTAAGAAACCAAACCATCATAACGTCCACCAGCACAAATAGTTAAATCAGTTCCTGCTACATCTGTTATGAACTCGAAAATAGTATGATTATAATAATCTAGTCCACGCACCATCTTCGTATCAATCATATACGGAATACCTAATTGATTCAACATAGACCGAACTGCTTTAAAATGAATTTTGCTGTCTTCATCCAAATAATCAAGGATAGACGGAGCATTCTTCACCGCTTGCTTATCCTCTTTTTCCTTAGAATCAAGAACACGCAGAGGATTCTTCTTTAATCGACGTTGACTATCCTTGGAAAGTTGTTCTTTCAATGGCGTCAAATAATCAATCAAAGCTTGACGATAGGCTGCACGACTTTCGGGATTTCCCAAGCTATTAAGATGGAGACGAACATTTTTGATACCAAGTTTTTCAAAAAAATGATAAGCCATCGCAATGGTTTCAACATCTGTAGCTGGGTTATTAGAGCCGAAGCACTCTACACCAATTTGATGAAACTGACGCAAGCGACCAGCTTGTGGACGTTCGTAGCGAAACATAGGTCCCATATAATATAACTTAGCTGGTTTTTGTGCTTCTGGAGCAAACAGTTTGTTCTCTACATAAGAGCGGACAACTGGTGCTGTTCCTTCTGGACGAAGAGTAATATGGCGCTCTCCCTTATCATAGAAATCGTACATTTCCTTAGTCACAATATCAGTCGTATCTCCAACTGAACGACTAATCACCTCATAATGTTCGAAAATAGGTGTGCGAATCTCTGCATAATTGTATTGCCTGAAAATAGTTCGAGCAAAATTCTCTATATACTGCCACTTTTCTGAATCTTTCGGTAAGATATCTTGCGTTCCTTTAGGTTTTTGAAGTTTCATTTTATCTCTCGTTTCTCTACATATTGTCCTCTATTTTACCATATTTTACATTTTTTGGAAATGATAGAACGGACACAAAAACCGTATCTCTTTGATACGGTTTTTATGGGGTTATGGTTTTTGATCAACAATTTGGAATTTTAAATCATCGGTGTTCAGCTTGACTTCTAACGTTTCATCTGAGTTTAAGTTGAGCAGATTTTCCAAAGCTGTTTCCGCAAATGCTGCCACTTTCTCTCGACGTTTTGCATCATTCAAGACTTTTTTACTTGTTTCATAAATGGCTTCTTGAGATTTATCTGTTAAAAACTCTTGAGCTTTTTGACCCGATGTCAACATATCTACAGCTTTATCAAGCAATCCATTGCTTGCATTGTTTATTGTAATAGCACCATACTGCTGAGAATCAACCTCAACAATTACTGGTTTTTTAAAGGTAAGAGTATTATTCTGAACTCGAATATCTGACTTTTCAATTCCTTTCAATACTAGCTTGAACTCTGTTTGAACAGGAATATCAATTGACATTTCTCATCCAACAAAGATCTTGGTAATAGGTTCTGTCCAATCAGGCCATTCTTTCAGCTCATTATTTTGAAACGTATGATGAGCAGTCGTGTCTACCTCTGCTTCTGCTACGACCAACTTACTCTCTGATTCAAATTTCTTGATCACAAATTCATACTGAACGGTATGGGTACCTTGAAACCAAGACAGAATACTATTTCTAAAAACAATCATGACAATAGCTAAAATGCCAAGAAAAACTAGCAAACTAGCTACTTTTTTTGCCAAAAATTTCCCAATAACTTTCATATTGTCTTCTTTAATCCTCATCATCTTTAATTTATTCTAAAAATATTATTTACTCGTGGTGCTAGTTAATCTCACAGTACACTAAAAAGCCCAAATGGACTATACTGTAAGTGCCTAAACAAATCAAAGATTTGCCATCAGCTATATCGTGATTATTGTCCAAAAGGCTTAAAATATCGTCATAACGTTAGCTTGTCCAAGGTCTCAGATGAATCTCTACTAGTCTTACTTCTCTTGCAAGCTGAATGAGGAATTAAGTCACAATGGCATTTTTACCGTATCTGTCAACTCTTTCCTTGTGGCTATCTCCTTGAAAGAAGTCGTTTTAATCGACGGTCAAGGCAATTAATTTGGCTAGTACAAGTGATTCGTCAAGCTATGAATCACCACATATCTCCTGATAGCATCGTCATTATGGATAGTTTCCCGTTGGCGCTTTGTCAACCCGTTCGCAATCATAGAGTCCGTATTTTTAAAGGACTGGCGGACATTGGTTATAACGCCCCTAAGCACCTGTGGTTCTATGGGTTCAAAGTACATATGCCAGTCACTCTATCAGGCTATATTCTGAACTATGTTGTCACACCAGCTTCTATTCGTGATATTAAAGCGGTTCACGAGTTATTAGAAGAATGTGACCAATCCGTCATTTTAGCTGACTTAGGCTACCTTAGTCGTGAGCTGAAAAATGTTCTGGAACAAAAAGTCTATCAGCTATGGACATCCTTACGTCAAAATATGACAGGGGCTAAACAACATAATCATGGGAAATTGATGGCTATTAGACGAACCATTGAAACTCGATTTTCAGAACTTTGTTCCCTTTCTGATATAGCACACACACTGACTAGAGGAATTACAGGATTACAATTGAGATATGTGGAGATTAACTAGCACCACGAGTTTGCTTTATATATACTTTGTAAGACTTCACAATCTTAAATAAAACTATCAAGAATGTTATAAAACGTTTTAAAAACGATTTTAAGAGCCAATAAGAGTGATTTAGACCATGGAATAAAGTAAGCGGTCGTGATACTAGCTGTCGGCAAACCGATTGCGTTCCGTAAGGTTCGTGAAAGGAGGTGTTGTATATGTATTATATCTTTGACGTCTTACTTGCTATTGTGACAGAAGTAGCTGCACACTACATCTGTAAATGGCTAGCTAGCAAGGACAATGGCTGATGCTAGCCTACCCGTTAATCTCTAAAGAACGTAAAAAAAGCCTCGAAGTCAATAGGCCGTCTTCGGGGCTTTGGTGCGTATATACACTATACCTTTGCAACATCTATTATATCATGGGTAAAGTTGTGTGTCAAAATATTGTTATTTCTGTTTTTGGATACGAGATAACTTTAGTAGCAATAAAATAATCAGTATGACATTAATGGGTAATCCTATTGATGTTATTTTGGGAATGATGTCTATAAACAACACATAGTAATATTTTGGTGAAACTTCTAGTATATCTCCAAAAGAAATGCTCATCATGATAAAAGAAATGTATGAAATTATTATAAAATATTTAAAATATGTTTTTTGAGTTTTTAAGTATAGGAAATAGCTTATTATTGTGGGTAATAATAAATAATAATATGTAAGAACAAAATGAATACCAGTTAAAAAATCGATATGCTTAATTCCGTTAGTGATAGTTGTTTGTTTAATGAACGGCAAAGAAAAACTTAGTAAAAAACAAAATTCAATAATGTATTTTTTTATCATATTCATGGAATTATCCGCCAAGAACATTATCTAATACAGCCGTCCATGTTGAGCCACCTCGTTTTAAGTTAACGGTATATTTAGCATATTTTCTAGTAGGCCAACCTACGTTTCCAACTTTTGAAAAACCGGTTGAATATGACCAACTTCTGTTAGTTCCTATATTGTAATTTCTTTCTTGATGTTCTCCAGGCATTCCTTGAGTAACAAATAGATTTGAGCCAGTAACGGCAACAGTTGGATCTTCTTTATAATAACTCCCTGTAACTCTTGTTATGTTTATATGACCTGAGTTATATTTTCTCCAATATACAGTCATATTTAATTTTACACTTATGGAATTATCCCAAGTGCTATTTGAGGAAGTTTCGTTGCTATCTGCATATACTTTTGTTGTTAAAAGATTTCCGATAGTATTTAGAAAAGAGTCTTCTGTGTTTACATTTTCTAATTCTGATAAATCTACTTCATAGGTGGTAGTTCCCAAAATTCCTTCGTCATCTTCTGAAATTATTTCATTTTCAACAATGCCGTCAGCAGTAAAAATATCTCCATCAGAATTTGTGAGTTCAATTATATTTTTTACTTTGTAAATATTTCTGTCTTCACTTTCAAAAATAATATCATAATTTGGGACATTATCAGGAATTTCTAACTCAGTAGAAACTATTTTTGTGGTAGATGAAAAATCGTTTGCTAAAACATAATTGTTGATTGGCATAACAATTTGTGGGATTAACGATAACAAAGCGGCAATTGTTATTTTTTTCATAAAATAGTTCCTCCTAAAAAATATTTTTTATTTATAAGTTAATTATAACAAAAATGAAAGCGATTTTCGAGCGATTATATAAATAATTTGTGAAATTAAAATTTATTGAATCGTGGGGGGCTTCCACGACCGTCACAGGTTTCTTGCTAACAAGAGGAAATTGGAATAAAGCAAGCGAAAATATTTATCATACACAAAAAATAAAAAATGGATGGCATAATAGTTTTTGGCAACTAACCTCTAATCTGCCAAGAAAGGAGGTGACGTTATGGTAGAACTTCTTGTACTTGTCACTATGCATACTATATCATAAAAGTTTAATAGCGTTACTAAATATATTTTTGAAGTATATTATATGTTAAAAAGACTCTAAAGGGTCTTTTTTTGAAACCCTCAAAGAGAGTTTCTTCTTATCTTGATCCGACGTGCAGATGGTAGTTTGCGATTGTATCAAGCCTATTTCTGTAAGAATATCGTAAACGACAATTAGATTATGGAGGATTATTCAAAGAAATTAAAAAACAATTAGCTTTTGATGATATAGAAAATGCTGATTTAGTCCATGCAACAGATGATAGTGAAGTTTCAGAGGGGATAAAAATAGTTGCAATATGGAATGCGACTAAGCAAAATTATTTTGTTAGATAGTTTTGTTGTTTAAAATTAAAAGAAAGCAGTAAGGATTTTATTCCCTACTGCTTTCTTTTAATTTTTTCTTTTCCAGGTATACATTAGGTAGGCAGAACTTGTAAATGCGATGGTGTTCCATCATTTGAAGTCTAAGTTAAACATATTTGATAGTAGCCATGCAATTAGTAAACCAAGAATGTTGTAACCTATTAGTTTTGTAATGTAATTCATTTTTTTATCGATTCTAGTATTTTTTTAGAGTTAATCAATCCGACTTTATATTTTGAGTTAATTGATTTTATAATCTCTATTTTGGTTTTATTTTTGGTTTCTATCTCACTTACAGGTGTTTGAGTTCTGATTAAAAGGTTTGTGTATTTTTCTGATATGCG
The DNA here is from genome assembly GCA_029593505.1 of Streptococcus suis. Classification (GTDB taxonomy): domain Bacteria; phylum Bacillota; class Bacilli; order Lactobacillales; family Streptococcaceae; genus Streptococcus; species Streptococcus suis_AG. Next base: position 73,568 of record JAKTNI010000001.1, on the reverse strand, counting down.
TTTTTTTTCTTTTACCTTTAAGAAAATTAAAACTATCAATAAAATGTTGGTTAAGATTAAAAAGATATTAGCCAAAACAATGATCCTTAATATCTGCAATTCCTGTTAGAGTGAGTAGAATTCCTGAAAGTGCTGCTAAGGCGCCTTGAGTCTTTTCGCTTGCCGTTGTTGCTCCGACTAGAAGTTTAGCTGCTTCCCATACGCCTCCTAGAGCTTGTATGTATTTTTTTATTTTGGTAATTTGAGTGGCTGGTATTGCTACTGTTAGAAATAGTTGACCAAGAGCTAATCCACATCTGAAATAATTAGTTCTTGGGGTTATTATTGAAACATTTGAACTGTCTTCTCCGATATTATCGTTGTAGACATTTAGGTATATTCCTTTTTGTCTATAGTATTGTTTTATTTCGTCACTTGTTCCTTTTGTTAAAAGTTCGTCTGGTGTGTCTACTATTGCTTCAAAAATAGGTATTGTTGAATTGATATCTTTTTCGGTAAATGTTGGTGTATGATTTTCATTCGCATAGACTGCTGTTATCGGTGGTAGGGTAAAACTGAGAGTTAGAATAGATAATAGAGTCATCACAATACATTTTATTTTTTTCATAACGAACTTCCTTTCTGTTTAGATTGATAAAAAAATGTTTACGCTTTCATTATAACATCTTTTAGGTGGTCTGTCTATTTTTTTTAGTATTTTAGGCAGATAATAACAGGAAGGTTAACTAAAATTGTCTGTTGGTTATATATTGTTAAAGATTATATACTTGCACGTTTATTGGGAGAAAGTTAAAAACTAGGAGGATTGGGGAGCGCCCCAATCCCCCTAGAAGAATATTTACAAATAAATACACCTCTTATCTCCTGAAAAGAGGTTAAGAGAAACTGTTTCCGGATTTTACCTTTAAACAAAAAAATAGCACAATAATTTGTGCTATTTAAAGACTAATTATATTCGTGTCAAAGATAAAGCTAACATTTGCAAAACAGCTAATTTACCTCTCTCTTTATAGGGCTCTTTAGCTATTTCCTGGGCAAATTCAATAACTGCTTTAGGTGCTTTGTAACGATGAGTAACTAGATACCACGAAATATTGCTACTTAAAGTAGCTAAAGCTCCTCTATCTCCTTGTTCTATATCTTTTCTCGCATTTAAAAAAATACTTTTTAACTCTTTATTATTTTTTAAATAATCAGAATTAAGAATACTATCAATTTGATCCAACAAACAGTTTATCTCCCATTTTTTATCAAGGAAACATAACTCCAAATTCAGGACGAGAATGCCAAGGTCCATAATTTATCCAACCATTAACAATAACGCGACCTGTATGAGAAATTATTGCTCCATAATCAGGTGTACATACAGCGTGTCCATTTTTATTATAACAATTTGCAAAAGGAACAGCAGATGCTTTAGCACTAGTTCCTAAAAAAGACACTCCTAAAAGAGCATACTCTATTAATAATCGAAGAAAAATTTTCTTCATAATCTTATGCACTTCCATATATTTTACTTTTAACAATTGTATAATAATTAACAACGAAAAACAATAGTCCTTAACAATGCACATGCCAAAATCCGAAGCTGATCGATAATAAACTTTTTCAAAATAGGAGTTATAAAGCTCTCTAGCCGTATCGTCTCCACTTAAAGCTTTTTGTCTTAATACATGAGGATTTGACGTCAATCAATAAGGGGCATCTCATATCCCTCTACTTTTCTCCCGTTCATAATCGTTTCTAAATAGATCTCTATTTCTAATTTTTTCTCTAATTCCTCTATCCCTTTTACTAAGCAATTTCTCTTGAATATAGCCGGAGGCATACATTTATCAGCTCCAAGAAACCATCCCTGCCATTCTTCAATAGTTCCATAAACAAGTGTTCTTTCAGCCTTTCCGAAACGTTTGGATTCCCATAACTTCAACAATATTAAACCGTATTTAGATTTAATTCTAGAAAGCTCTGCTAAAGTAAATCTATAAAACTGACCTCGAAGAGCAAAAATGTACGGTGCAGCATCTTCAGAAAAGACGAATCACTTGTACTAGCCAAATTAATTGCCTTGACCGTCGATTAAAACGACTTCTTTCAAGGAGATAGCCACAAGGAAAGAGTTGACAGATACGGTAAAAATGCCGTTGTGACTTAATTCCTCATTCAGCTTGCAAGAGAAGTAAGACTAGTAGAGATTCGGCTGAGACCTTGGACAAGCTAACGTTACGACGATGTTTAAAGCATTCTGGACAATAATCACGATATGGCTGCTGGAAAATCTTTGATAATTGTTTGATATTCCATTGTAAGTGATGGGATTTAGCAGTATACTGTAAGTGGCTCATTTGGACTAATCTCCTGTTTGTTTAGGCACTTACAATATAGTCCTTTTGGGCTTTTTAGTGTACTGTGAGATTAACTAGCACCACGAGTTATATATATTGTCAAGTGTTTTCTGACAAAAAAGTTTAATAATTTTTTCAAAAAAATTGTCAAGTAACTTTACTTTACAAAAAAGTTTTGATATACTATTAAAGTTGACGAAAGTCATACTATAAATTTTAGATTTGAAGAGAGTAAAACTCTCGTATTTTAATGGAGGAAGAAAGAAATGGCAGTACCTGCACGTCGCACTTCAAAAGCGAAGAAAAACAAACGTCGTACTCACTATAAAGTAGCAGCTCCAACTGTGAAATTTGACGAAACTACTGGAGATTACTCACGTTCTCACCGTGTATCTTTAAAAGGATATTACAAAGGACGTAAAATCGCTAAAGCAGCTTCAGCTGAATAATAGAAGGGAGATACCATGCGCGTAAATATTACACTTGAACATAAAGAATCTGGTGAACGCTTGTACCTTACTTCAAAAAACAAACGTAATACTCCAGACCGTCTTCAATTGAAAAAATACTCACCAAAATTACGTAAGCACGTTATTTTTACTGAGGTTAAATAAGAAAACATTTAGAAAGCCTATGAAATCAACGTTTCTAGGCTTTTTTCTTTTGATTTTAATAAACTATATGAATAATTTTCAAAAAATATACTAAATCATCAACATATCTATTGACTTGCTACTCTTATTATTGTAAATAACAATCTGCTTAGAATTCCTCACAAAAAATTTTATTCTCGTAAGATACTTTTGAATCATCGAATAACGATTCTAATATAAATATAACTAATAATTATGAAAATAATCTAAAATTTAATTCAATTTATTTTTCCTTTTAACTATTTCTAAAAATAGGTAATCTGCAGAATGTCTACCTGACATATACTCATTAAAGTCATCTGGTTTTATATCAAAAATACGTCGAACTGAAGCAATGCCTAGTTCAAAAACAGTGTAATAAGTTCCATTCAACTCTCGAATATAAAGATTATCCGGTGTCTCTACTATATTGAAACTTTCAAATTCTTCCCATCTGATATCGGTTAAACCCATTTTTACATCTCTTAACTATTTAATTTTGGTTATCACTACTATCTAAAATAATTGAGCCCTTTGGCAATATCTGTTCCAACTCTCGTCGTGTAAAAAGTGACTGATTCTCAGCATCATTTATCAATAATTCTGGATGATTTTGCAAAAATATTCTATCAGCCTCTAATTGCGTTATCTGAGGTGGCCATGCATCATTTTGAGCTTTAAAAAATAGGTCATCTGCAGAATGTCTACCTGACATATATTCATTAAAATCATCTGGTTTTATATCAAAAATACGTCGAACTGAAGCAATTCCCAGTTCAAAAACAGTGTAATAAGTTCCATTCAACTCTCGAATATAGAGATTATCCGGTGTCTCTACTATATTGAAAGTTTCAAATTCTTCCCATCTGATATCGGTTAAACCCATTTTTACATCTCTTAACTATTTAATTTTGGTTATCACTACTATCTAAAATAATTGAACCCTTTGGTAATATTTCTTCTAATTCTCTTTTAGTAAAGTACTTCTGAGCATCAGCATTATTTTTTAAAACTTCAGGATATTTCCTCCAAAAAATTCTGTTAGCCTCTAATTGCATTATCTGAGGTGGCCATGCATCGTTTTTTACGTAAAAACTTATCTCTAATAAAGTTTTTTGTCCACTTATTAACAATTGAAAAAGCTCATTAGATAACAAATAAACAAATCGCTGTGCAGCAATCCCACCCTCTTCTCTAACGAGATAATATTGTTCCTCATGTTTCCAAACGTGTTGCCCATAGCCCTTCACTTCTTCGTACTGACTAACCTCTTCCCATGTTAATTTACTATGTTCCATATATGATCCCCCTCTTTTGTACTAATACCATTCCTGACACCTTCTGGCATATCACCTAGATACGTGCGGCCTCCTTCATTGACAGCTTTGTTAAGATTACTGTATACAAAAATAGTTTAACTAAGACCATTGTTGAATTCGTCATTATTAATAGTTTTAATAGGCTAAGTCTATCTTACCCTATAATCTCTTTTTCTTTCCACCTTCTGTATTCTGGATTAATTAAAGTAAAGAGTTTCATTCCTTGTTCCTCTAATAATTTAGGAAAATGATTTAAAATCACCATTTACCGTATTCCTTGCAATATCGCTGGCTTTATACATCACATAGTCATCTAAGAGTTCGTACATCTGAAAAAATGAATCTGACTTTTGATCAAGAATAATTAGACCTTGAGGTCATCATCATCCGTATCTTTATTCTAGTATTGAGAGATTAAATTTATTTTTAATATAGAGATTACTGCTTTCAATATTTTTCCAAGGTTCCTGTTTTTCCACACCATTACTAAAAACTATCTCTGATTGCAACTGGTCATAATAAATTTTTGCTCCCAATTTCAATTTGATAATCAGTTCATTATCAACTATAGAAAACGGAGAAGTTCCTCGAGACTGTCTATATAACATATATTCAACATACTGCCACACCAAATAATAATTTGAAGCAGATAACTCTGTCATATTGAATAGCGTTTCTTTAAAATCGTGATAAATTTCAGAATTCATTTCATACACTCTGAAAATATCAGATACAACTGCCTCAATATTTGTAGGAACAACATTATTAATATTTGAAAACAACATATAATAATATGGCTGTTCTCCTCGAAGTAGTTTCAAAAAATTTCCATTTTGAAAAGCATCAAATACCTTGTTTTCCATATTTTTACTCCAATCTTGTAATTAGGGCTAATTCATTTGGTATGACATTCGTAACAGCTTCTATTGTATACCCAGGATAGGTTCTCTCACCTGGTTGCCAGAGCTTGTTTGCACCAAATTCGTTACCATCCGGAATACGTAGATTTACATTATCAATATCAGTAACATCTATTTTTATTAACCCTCCGCTATTTGAAAAATAACCTTTTTGAAATCCTAATGCATCTTCCCAAACACTTAAATCTCCATTAGATTTCAAAGTAATTTCATCAGCATATTTTTTAGGCAAAACAAAGTATTATCGTCAGAAACTCCGACAAATCCATTCGTTTCAGTAAATCTTGAATATGCATAGTCAGTCTGAATAATAGAAATTCCATCATCAAATTGCGAAAGATGCCTATCTATATATCCTTGTGACAGATAGGTGCTAGGATCAGGTCTTAATCCTTTATTTGTCAAGATAATATCATTGACAATTTTCTGATCTATTCCAAATTCTCTTAAATCATTCCAAGCCGCATACCTTTGCGCATCTTCTGGGCTCATATCATCCATAAAAGAACTAACACTAGGGCTATCCACATGATTCAAACTAAACTTGGTCGCTGCTGACGAAGCCGCAAAACCTCCTAAAAAGCTTCCGACAAAGCTAGCTCGCTGGACATCAGATTCACTACCTCCCAATAGTCTAGTACCATGATAAGCCACCTGTCCACCCACAAAACCACCAACTTCACCTATGGCAAATTCAACCAAGCCCTTCGTAACACTCTGTGTTTGACCAATGGGGATCATAATCGCACTGGCTGTCGTAAAGAGACCCCCAACCTGATGATAGGACTTATCATTCCCCATAAACAAAGTATCTCGAATAGGGTTAACGTCAACAGTATGACCATCACCGGCATAGCCTAGGGTGAGATCATGACCTGCTTCGTACAAATTAGACAGACCATACGCAACTGTTCCACTTCCGGCAATCCATGCCCCCACTACTAAAGGGGTCGCAGCACCACCTGTACACACAATCGCAGCTACACCAACAGCTATGGTCACAACGCTCAAGGCTAGATCAACCCAACCTTGATTGGCTCTATCTTCTGCCGCAAGTGCTTCAAATCGTGCTTGGTCTCGGTCTTGAGCAGCTTGGACACGGTCCATCTGCCGTGAAAGGTGCTTCTCAACTTGGTGATAGGCTGTCGCAAACCGTTCAATAGAAGTCAATTTCCCTAAGTCACCTGATTGATAGGTGCCGACACTGCGAGGTTTACCACTGTATTCTGAAATGAGCGACTGGGTCGCCGAAAGCAACTCCTTGAAAGCTGTCAAATCCCGTCGAACATGATGGCTTTCATACTGCTTGATCGCCTCATCTAAACCTTGGAGCTTAGTGAGGAGAACATGATAGTCTAGAGCAGTCCGAGTATGACTAGTTCCTGAATAACCAACCAAATCCGAAATAGTAGACTTAGCTGTATTCAATCGGTCTATCTGATGTTGAAAATGAGCCTGGGAATTCTTCAAATCAGACTGCAAGCTCGTAAAGACCTGCTCAGAAAAGACCGTATGGTGGTCACTATCAATAGTATAATATCCGTCCTTATAAAGCAAGAGACTAGTGGAGTACTCATTATCAGTTCTTGAAGTTCATGAAGGTGAAAAAATAGCAGAGAGAAAACTCTGCTAAAATTACTCTAAACCTACATAAGTTTAATATCATACTCCAAATGGATGACATGACACAATCGCTCGACCTCACTCCATGTAAATTGATATAGACTTGTGTTACTCTCAAATGTTTCCTCATTTAATCTATGTTTCACATTATCAAGATTAATCCTAAGCTCTTTAATCAATTCTTTTTTTTCAATAACAAAAGGAGATAATCCTACCTTTTCTTTAAATAATTGAGAAGCTAGATATTTTATTGACATGTACAAACCATAATCTGAATGCCCTGCCATAGCAACTAAAGCAAGAGTAAAATACTCTTTTACATCTTCTTCAGTATAAAAAGCTTTGTAAATTCCTTTTGATGTGAGCTTTCCAATATCTATTTGACCTGCCTCTGGAGAGAACTCCGAACTTTCAATAATTATGTCACTCTCACCCATTAATAAATTTTCTAGTTTACTTTTATGAATTGTTTCGATTATGCAATCTTTTAATTCCATACTTCCTCCTATTCTAACAAGGTGACATAACTCCTTATCAATGCCTCAAGTTCATGAAATTGTTGTTCATAAAGATCCAGCACTTTCGATTCCGAGGTCATATCTGCTTTGGTTGGAGACACACTACTTAGGCGATCCTTAGCACTAGACAGACTACTGACATGGGCACCAAAAATGACATTTGATAATTGAATGGTTCCGATGGAACGTTTTACAGAGCGAAGTCTCTCTAATTGTTCATCTATTGACGCTATCGATGAGGACGCAGACGATATACTAGAATAACTGATAAAGAATAAATGATAAAAAATAGCAGAGAAAAAGTTCTGCTATCTTTTATCTTCCTTTAACGGTGACACATAATCATCTGGTAGTTTACCCTTCCAAGCAATCCATTCTTGTTCTGCTATTGGAATTAATTCTTCAAGTTCCTCTTGAGTGAAAAGTAATTTATTTTTAGGATTAGAGATTAAAGTAATAGGTCGATCTCTTGTTCTTTCTCTCCTTATTCTATTTTTTTCTTCCTCCGTTGGAGGCCAACAATCATTTTGAGCTTTAAAAAGTAGGTCATCTGCAGAATGTCTACCTAACATATACTCATTAAAGTCATCTGGTTTTATATCAAAAATACGTCGAACTGAAGCAATTCCTAGTTCAAAAACAGTGTAATAAGTTCCATTCAACTCTCGAATATAAAGATTATCCGGTGTCTCTACTATATTAAAACTTTCAAATTCTTCCCATGTGATATCAGTTAAACCCATTTTAATTACCTCCTAAATGTCTGATTGTAAATTCTCCCCAAGGTACTTCATCAATGACTGCCTCTGGCATATTACCTGGATACGTACGACCTCCTGGTTTCCAAAATCCATCAAAAGCCGAATTCTCATTACCACTTGGAATCCTCGGATTTCGAACAGATTCTGCTGGAATATCAATAACAACAGGCGCATCACCCAAATCTCCTGGATGCAGTCCTAACAAATCTTCCAACAATCTAGGATCACCTTTACTCACCTCAATTAAGGTCTCACCTACTTCTTTTGGCATGACGAAAGCTACATGGTCCTTTGGATTTCCAATAGCACCATTGTTAAAACCACCTTGTTCAGGAGTAAATTTTTGAAATTTAATAGCACCATTATCAAACAACTGCCTATGAGCTTCAATATAATCTAAATCAAGATATTCCTCAATATCTGGTCTAAAAGCACCTTTATCTGCATTTGGTTTTATGTTCAATACTTCATTTTGGGTATAAGTGTTCGGAATATATTCCACTTTCGGCGCTTTTTCTGAAATTTCTAGCACTCGGACTCGTTCTGATGGACTAAGACCCGCTTCTGCGTATTTATTCCACTGTGCATACCTTTGCGCATCTTCTGGGCTCATATCGTCCATAAAAGAGCTAACACTAGGGCTATCCACATGATTCAAACTAAACTTGGTCGCTGCTGACGAAGCCGCAAAACCTCCTAAAAAGCTTCCGACAAAGCTAGCTCGCTGGACATCAGATTCACTACCTCCCAATAGTCTAGTACCATGATAAGCCACCTGTCCACCCACAAAACCACCAACTTCACCTATGGCAAATTCAAACAAGCCTTTCGTAACACTCTGTGTTTGACCAATGGGGATCATAATCGCACTGGCTGTCGTAAAGAGACCCCCAACCTGATGATAGGACTTGTCATTCCCCATAAATAAAGTATCTCGAATGGGGTTAACGGCAACAGTATGACCATCACCGGCATAACCTAGTGTGAGATTGTGCCCTGCTTCGTACAGATTAGACAGACCATAAGCAACTGTTCCACTTCCGGCAATCCATGCCCCCACTACTAAAGGGGTCGCAGAACCACCTGTACACACAATCGCAGCTACACCAACAGCTATGGTCACAACGCTCAAGGCTAGATCAACCCAACCTTGATTGGCTCTATCTTCTGCCGCAAGTGCTTCAAATCGTGCTTGGTCTCGGTCTTGAGCAGCTTGGACACGGTCCATCTGCCGTGAAAGGTGCTTCTCAACTTGGTGATAGGCTGTCGCAAACCGTTCAATAGAAGTCAATTTCCCTAAGTCACCTGATTGATAGGTGCCGACACTGCGAGGTTTGCCACTGTATTCTGAAATGAGCGACTGGGTCGCTGAAAGCAACTCCTTGAAAGCTGTCAAATCCTGTCGAACATGATGGCTTTCATACTGCTTGATCGCCTCATCTAAACCTTGGATCTTAGTGAGGAGAACATGATAATCTAAAGCAGTCCGAGTATGACTAGTTCCTGAATAACCAACCAAATCCGAAATAGTAGACTTAGCCGTATTCAATCGGTCTATCTGATGTTGAAAATGAGCCTGGGAATTCTTCAAATCAGACTGCAAGCTCGTAAAGACCTGCTCAGGAAAGACCGTATGGTGGTCACTATCAATAGTATAATATCCGTCCTTATAAAGCAAGAGACTAGTGGAGTACTCATTCATTAAGTTCATGAGGGTTTGTAATAAGGTACCATGCACTTCACTGAGATAAGTCCCAATACTTGCGACCGTTTGACCCTGAAGATTGGTATCATGGATTAAGCCAGACATAGCCGCATTGATAGAACTGATACCCTCTCCCCACGATCTAATCGTTGCCTGAGTGCTGAGTTGGAGGGAGGTGATATCATCAAACTTGATCTTATAAGCCATCATGTCCTCCTAGTTTAATCCTGAAAAAAGGGACTGACCCAAAGTATGATCCGTTCTGATAAGCTCTTGTCCAGTTTCTTGTATGAGGGAAATATCCGCTTCTAACAAGGTGACATAGCTCCTTATCAGTGCTTGAAGTTCATGAAATTGTTGTTCATAAAGATCCAGCACTTTCGATTCCGAGGTCATATCTGCTTTGGTTGGAGACACACTACTTAGGCGATCCTTAGCACTAGACAGACTACTGACATGGGCACCAAAAATGACATCTGATAATTGAATGGTTCCATACATGTTTTAACCCTCCTTTGTGTGCCATAATTTTTCAATCATGTTTCCTAAGTAGTTAATCTGGCTTTGACACCAGCCGATGATACCATGCTGCTCATTTTTCCGATTTTCCAATCGAGTAATTTCATCGCAAATAGCATCATAAAAATCATTCAGCTCTCTCTGAAAATGAGTATAATCACTAGAAAAATCTTGCCATTTCACTATGAATTCTTCCTTTTTTTGACCTTTCCAATTGGGTTGGTCTTTTTTTAGCATCACAGAAGATTTGATATGATGAACCTCTTGTTGAATGATTCCGATGGAACGTTTTACAGAGCGAAGTCTCTCTAATTGTTCATCTATTGACGCTATCGCTGAGGAAGCAGACGATATACTAGAATGATAGCTCGTTATTTGCCCTTGTAATTGGTTTATTTGATAATAATCAACTTGACCCATAGACTACCCTCCAAGATTATTCGTTTCATTCAACTCGGAAACACTTCCTTTCGGAATATCTGTTGTTTTTAGAATAACATCAATATTTTCTAGCATGATATCATTGTCATCATCTGTGTATCCTTCCTGAATCACTTTAAAGATATCTTCCTCATTAAAATAAATCAAGTTTTCTCCCATCACTCCCTCAGGATAAAGACACGCCCCATAATCAAAGCGATAAACTTCACCCTTGACTGGTACAGCAATCACACGAGAAATAATCATCATCTTTTTGGTATTTCCCTTGAGAATAACGATACTTCCTAGCGGTAACATATTAAATTCTGACATATACATTCCTCCTAAATTTCTAATAATTGGATAAACTCATATCCCTCTGGGTGAAGAATATAGCCTTGATTTGCTCTTAATGATGGCTCATTATTGATATAAGGATAGCGAGTGTGGTTCTGATCACTAATACGCATACCAAGGAAAACTTGTTCCACCATTTGATTAGCCAATTTGACATAATTATCATAAGTATTTGAAACTAGATCTTGATAGGTACCAATTAAAAGTACTGTTACACCGTGTTGACTTCCTTCAATTAGAAGCTCTTTAAAATCTGCTTCACTTATGCCAGATGCCATCGCAGTAGCCGCTAAATCTGGAATCAAAATCAGCCATTTCGGATAGTTTGGATTCGGTTCAGCTAAACGTTTCTTAAAATCATCAATAATAGATCTCATAACATTCTCAACTTCCAAGGAACCGCTAAAGCGCTGAACTCCCTCGAAGAAAGTATTGGCAATACGTTGGCTTGAATCTAAAATAACAGTATGATAGTCACCAGAAAGTCTATGCAAATGGAATTCCAACAATCTGTAATAGTGATTAACAAAAGCAGGGCTATCCGAGGCCATCAACATAGGTTTCCCAAAACTAAACGCTGCAGGAAGAACTGCTTCACGTTCCAAACCGATAATAAAGTTATCACTTCTCTCCAAAATATCTGCGAGAACATCTTTCGTAACTTTTTCAGGTAACATTGGAATACTATTCGGTAATGGACCAGTATATGCTGCACTCATAGCTTCTACTTCATCTTTTATTTCTGCAATGTAATCTGTGTAATGTTCACTACTGTACGGCAAAGTCATTTGGAATTGAATAATCTCATCCAATTTAGTAATCGCACGTCCCTTAATTTCATCAAGAGGGATATTAGACCGTCCAACAACACCTGACAAGTCACTATTATCAAACAAGAACAGAGACAATTTGGTTTTGAAATTGGATTGTAGTTGTAAACGCATAGCGTTCAAACGAGATAACGTGACAACTAGATACATGCCTAGAGAAGCACCGTCACGAGCAATAACATTTAATATATCATAGAAAGCATCCACAAATGGTGCATCCATGACACTATCAAATCCATCAATTTCAATAAAAATAGTTGGAAAACTTTCTTCAGATAATTGGTTAAATTGCGCTAAATTAGTCGCCTTTTCCTTAGACAATGCCTGTTTACGAGCTTTGACTTCTTTATTCAAAGTACGAAGAGACTTCATAATCTTTTCTGTTTCATCTAAGGAGAAATAATCTGCTACATGCGGAAAATCTGATAAAGAAATTAGCCCACTTGTTCCAAAATCATAAAGATAAAAATGTACTTGAGCTGGTGTATGTTTACGCATCACATCCATAGCAAAGTTTTGAAGGAAAGTAGATTTTCCAAAACCTGGACTTGACACCAATAAGATATGACCTCTATTTTCCATATCAAAGTAGAGTGGAGATTGCTCTTGCTTTTCAGGAATATCTTGGTACCCTACTAAGATAGGTTGTAGGTTGATTGAAGTACCCCAGTAGTCTCTAAAATCTATAGACTGCAAGTCTCTAGCATAAATCCTCTCCTCTAGTGGTGGTAACCATGGACTAGCTACTTTAGGAATATGAAGTTCATCAAATAAGTGAGAAGCTAAATCAACAACAGCATCCAACTCTGTTGGTACGGACTTCGTTTCTTTTTTCTGATCAAGACCACTCAAGTCTTTATTGATAGCATTATATTGACCACTTGAAGTAATCTCATAAACGGTCATATCACGTTGAATATGATTACGTCCATCTGGATCATATTCAGCTCCTGACCAAGCACTCTGGAACAATTCATAAATCTCATTATTTCCAACTTGGAGATAAGCACGACCCGTCTGTGTAATTTCAGCGGCATCTGGTGTTTTGATAACTTCACGAGAATCCGCTACATCTTGTACTTTAAGCGCAATCTTAAATTTGGAATTTGACCAAATTTGATCATTCACCACACCACTTGGTTTTTGAGTGGCAAGAATAAGTTTTACCCCAAGCGAACGTCCAATACGGGCTGTGGATACTAACTCTTCCATAAATTCAGGTTGATTTGCCTTCAATTCTGCAAACTCATCACTAATAATAAGGAGATGCGGTAATGGCTCGCTCACTTTACCTTCCTTATAAAGTTTAGTGTATTGATTGATATGATTGACATCGTTCTCAAGAAAGATTCTTTGACGTTTTTTCAACTCTGCTTTGATAGATACCAATGCACGATTCGCTTGATTACCATCCAAGTTTGTAATTGTTCCCACAAGATGAGGTAAATCAGCAAAAAGATGAGCCATACCTCCACCTTTATAGTCAATCAAAAGGAATGCCACTTCGTACGGATGATAGTTAACAGCTAATGAAAGAATATAAGATTGAACTAACTCTGACTTCCCTGATCCTGTTGTTCCTGCAATCAAACCATGCGGGCCATGTGCTTTCTCATGGAGATTAAGATAAAGAATATCATCTCGACCACGAGCTCCTAAAGGAACTGCCATTGTTTGATACGTCTCATTTTCTTCCCATCGTTTCAACATATCCAGTTCCTCTACTCTATTAACACCATACATTTCAAGGAAAGTGATACTGTTTGGAATAGAATTCCGAAGAGTTTGCACGTGATTAATACCCGCTAGATTTCTAGCAAAATGTTCTTTATCTGTAAGGCTAATAGAAGAAAATGGAGACAGAGATTTGTTCACATAATTTCCATCTTGAAGAAGTAGAGTTCCTTTCTTATCCCCACGAAAGTCTATAACAGTCTTAACATGCTCCGGTAAACTCTCAATGACTTCTTCTACAAAAACATAATGAATACCCAAATGAGATAGGTCTTCATTGATATATTCCATGATATTATGATCAAGCATGAGGCTCAAATCTGTAATCAACAGTACATAGCTTGGAGAATATTGTTTTTCATTTCCTTTATCTTGTTCGTTGTCTAATTTTCTATCTTTGATAATTTGATAGAGCGAAGTCAGTAGCTGATCGCGCGTACGTTGACTATAAACAAAGCTACGACTATTCAGTGCTTTAATTTTTGTATGCGGTAACCAACGACTCCAATTCCACAAGTGAAGTTCTTCTTCTCGAAAAATTGGAATAAATTGTACATCATGGTAACTTTGAAAAGTTGCCAATTGCATCATCATTTGTTGAACTTGTTCAATAACCACTTGACGGGTTCCTATATAACCAATCGGACTTTTAATAGTATTTGCAAGTGGTACCTGTTCAACTATTCGGTAATAAGAGAGCAATTCCTGTACTTTTTGATTTGCATGTGCATTATACTTCGTTAGCTCTGAATCCGAATACTCCACACGAAAGCTAGACTCAACATCACCTAACCCCAAACTATAGGATAAAAAATCAAAATGATGAGGTGTTTTTTCATAGATACGTCTATCTATTTGCTCCACCATCTCAAGAACTTTGTAAATAGTAGGATAATGATACATAAGTGAATCTGCTTGCTCTTTACGTAGCTGTGCCAACTCTGAATACTTCGTATCCAAATAGGAAAGATAATTCTCAATTTTTTGTTCTTGTGTCACCTTATGAGTTTTTTTATCTGAAAAATAAGAATGAATAGATGTTCCAATTGTAATCACTGACATTCCCATCATCATAAAAATCATACCACCACTACGAGTAAAATAAAATGTCAATCCCGTGAATACAATCATCGCAAGAGGGGTGATAATCAGTCTTATTAGAGACTGATTCTTATGATCATCTTCTACCGGGGCAGAAGCAATCGTCACCTTTCCTTCTGGTTCCCTTAAAATAATCCGAGGAGAACGATGAAATTCTTTTGATCTATCTTCAATAGCTGTTTCAGAGAATTGTAATAATTCAGTATCAACTGCAAACAATGACTGAATCGCTATTGTTTGCTTTTTAGGAGACAAAGCAAGACCACTATCAAGAATAATTTGGTCATTATCTTGAATGACTTGTCTTCCTTCTACCTGTTTTCCATTAATGAAGTATGGAACTGAGCTAAAAAATGTTATATGACTAGTCTCAATGGATAAAACAATCTCATCTTCGTAGCCTTTAAGTCGAATATCTGCTTCCAACTCATTTGATAAATAAAGAATTTTTTCGGGAAGTAAATAATATTCCGTAGTCTCAAAACTCAACAAAACAATACTGACTTGTTCAGATACATCAACCTGATGACGTCCATAACTATAGTGTTGTCCAAGTAGTTCAATCGTATCTACTTCCACAGTCATACTTATTTCTTCCTCTAAAGGAAGTACAATATCTGAAGAAGATTCTGATCCTAAACGGTAAGTCTTACCTGAATATAGAACATAGACATTTTGATGATAAATAAGATAATTCATAGTTCCTCCTTAATTGCCTGAACTCGTTGGTGGAGTTGTTGCATCTTGTTCTATACTTCTTTGATTGGATGATAAATATGTTTTCTTCAATTCTTCCAACTTGCTCTTGTAATTATTCAATTCTTCTGTTCTCTTTTCTGAAGTCAAATTAGGATCACGTTGAACATCATCAATTTTCTTTGTTAGGCCATACATCATCAACTGAGGATCATCTAAATAACTGGCAATATTCATGGCTTCATCAATCTTAGTTTGACCAATTAAAGCCCAGTAACTCAAATAATCTTCATTGGATTGAACAGAAATTTTGCTAAGCTCTGACTTTTGCTCCTCTGTTAATGGTTCTGTCATAATAACAGAATAGGCAACAATATATTTATCGTTCTTATCAAGAGTTTTTACATCTGTTGTTTTGACAGTACTAACCACTTTGGAATAGTCTTGGTTAATAAAAGCCAGACGAAGTTCTGATATCATCTCTTGATATGGCATAGCAAATAAAAGAAAATAAAGAACTCCCAACAATGAACAGATCGCTATTCCAGATGTTATAATAGTAGTCAATTTTAACCTAGATATAAATTGATTGCCTATTCTAGAAAAATTTTCTTGATTATAGTGTTTTTCTTCCTCATATTTCTGACTTAAAAGTTCTTGAATATCTTCTAGAGTTTCAGCTTTAGCAATGGATTCACAAAAGAGGTTTCCCTTATAAAAAGGTAACTTTCCATCCATTAATCCTGCATAACTAAATTTCTTATCTAGCAAAGAAATAATCATAGCCTTAAATGATTCTTCAAACCTCTCCTTCGTCATTGACTCATATGGAGGCACCTGTCCTTTCACTCCTTTAAAAATAAGAAGAGGCTCAGCGTTCCGATTAAAAACTATCAATTCTGGAGAAAGATGATAACTATATTTCGTTGTCTCTAGAGCATCATAAATAGTACCAATATTCAATAAATGGCGTAACTTTTCTTCCGTATGCAATGACTCTACAACGGTCCAATCGTAACTATCGTCATCTAATATACTCTCAATAACTATATCATCTCCCTCAATAATGTCCTGAGAAACAAAAAACGGATGCTCTGCCACAAGCAAGGCATAAGCAACCTCACGATTTCCTTTAATGTCTTCAATAACTAATTGACGTGTTGATTTTTCCATAATTACATCCTCGTTCAAATACTTTCTAATTGCAATAGTACACCATTTTTTAAACAACTCAATGTTTCTGTGCTAGTCAAAACTTCCCCTGATTGTTTATTTCTAGCACTTGGATTAACAATTTCAAACTCCAACCCATATGCATCTGACACAATCTGTACCAATTCTTTCAATGTCATACTGGTAGGTACTCTAAGGTCTAGTTCATCCCTCAAAAAGGGCGAACACTCCAAACTAATATTGATATAGTCGTTCATAAAAAGAAACCTCTTTTCAAATGTTTTATCACTTATATTTTATCATAATTTTGTAGGAAATCAGCCATTCATATAGCATATCAATACAGAATAAAGATGCTAGTTTCTTGTACGAAGTGAACTAATTATTTAATGAAAAATTTATAGTAAATTCACCAATGTTACCAATCTGATCAGCCACTATTTTCGCTTGCTCTCCGAAGCAATTCTCAACCAATTGATTAAAATATGCGGTAAGTTGTCGTGTTCTATCTAACTGAGTAACCAAAGTAGAAACTGCTTCACCTGACATTTGTTGAGTGATAACCTGTATCGCATAATTTAACTCCTGATGAATACGTCCTGTAATAGACTGCACAGCATGCTGACTAGAAACAATTTCATCCAACTCAAAGGAAGAATATACACCTTCTTCAACTATCTTTTTCAATGAGGGTTTCAAGTTTTGCATATCATTAGTAGCCGTTCTAATTATCTCAATTGCTGAAACAATTCTATTTACAATTGGTGGAAGCGTTGTTTCTGCTGCCCTAATAGTTGATACAGTACTTGAGCGATACAATCTGGACAACGGTCCCCAGTACTGCCGTGTTGTAATCCACTCATCGTCTATTTTTTTCTTTTTATCAATATAAATATCAATAGTGAATGTCTCAATCGTAGCAGAGATCGTTTTATTGAAACTATCTATTTCTCTGATCCATTTTTCTAGAGAAGTCTGAACTTCTGAAAAGGCATGAGTATAAGCAGTTGCTACTTCATTAGCATATAATCTACTATTCTCTTCCACCTGTGCATCAAATGCTTGTAGAACATCTTTAACATCATCAAAAATATGTGACTCCTCTAAATAAGCTCTGTAAGAAGTTGGAATACTTTGAACAGTCATTCCCTCCAAAGTTCCGCCGTTTGATAACTGAATATGTAACCATTGATCCATTGCTTCGAAATTTCTAGCAAGACTAAGTGTTAGACGAGAAACACTCTCTAGTGCTTTCTGAAGTGCTGCTAAATTCTTCTCTTCTACTTTCAATACTTCATCAAGAGATTGACTAATAGCATCTTTCTTACTCTCTCTCAACCCTTTTCCTTTAAAAATACTATTACTTTTTTCTTTCAATTTCTTAGCTGTTTCTTCTAAAATCATAACTGATTTTAAGATAGTAGGAGTAGGATTGATACCTCCAAATACACTTTGAACACTTGATGTTTCAGAAGTAAGATTTTGAAAAATAGTCTGACGTTTACTTCCCAGATTACTCAACTGAATATTATAAGGAGATAATTCTAAATAAGAACCAGATGATAAGTAAGTGGGCTCAGGAATGGTGTCAACAACTTGCCCTGGTGAAGAGAGTTCTTGGAACAGATGATTGTTCTGAATAAGTTGACCAACGGAATCGTGTAATCGATAGAATACTTCTGTCAAGCGAGTGGCTTTAAACCGTTCAAGGATACTTTCTTCCACTTTTTGCTTACGCATTTCAAAGTTATTTTGAATCTTATTATTCTTTTCTTGACACAATTGGCATAGACGAATCAAAGATGGAATCTCATTTGTAGCAAGAAACATTAAGTTACCAGATAATATTCGCAAACTATTTGGGTCAATCTTGATAGATTTACTACCAGAAGTATTGATTGTACCTGTTGAAAGAAAAAGATTACGAGGTTCAAGATTCCTCCTATCTAAAATAATGTCTACTACACCATCTCCATCAACATCTACCTGAATTTTAGAAGTCTTTTTATCAACGACCAATCCATACTTATCAATCAAATTGCCATTTTTATCAAACTGCCAAGTAGAAAGTCCATGATGATAGAGTGCATCTAAACCTGCAATCTCATCCTCTTGGTAGGAAGCAATAGAGCGAACAATCCCTAACGTATCGCCTCCAAAATTGCCAATCTTATCTTTTTCATTTCGATAGCTAATAAGAATATCCGTATTTGCCCTTGCCCAAGCAATTTCCTCCTTAGTTAGCATATTAGCAGGGTTTGGTGCATTAAATGTCGTTGAACTCCATTTATTTTTTATGGCAACAATTTGTCCTAGATAGCCACCTAACGAATGCCCTGTTGTAGAAATAGTTGCTTGAGGATAGCGCTTGCGAACTTCAGTAGCAAATCCAAGAGCTGTATCAATTTGACTGTCCATCGGCAGTGATAGATTGCTCTTAAAATAATTTTAACCACCGATTACACTATTGAGATCTGTCTGTCTATCTTTCCAATCACCAAAATTCGTCCCTGCATACGCAATCGTAATATAATTGTAGTCCACAACTCCATTAACAACAGGAGCAACTGCCATTGCTTGCATACCATTTGCGTGATTGTCTTCTACTTGGAGGACCTGAAATTGACCGAGAGACGGATTATCATCATCATAATTATAAATCATATTTTCTATCGGATGATAATCTACATCATTTCGCTTTAGCTCAACCCAATATGATTTATCCGATAATCGATTGTTTTGAATATCTGTTAACATAGTTTATTCCTCCAAATAAACTATTTTTATTTCATCTATTACTTCTGAAGTATCTGTCAAAGGTTGGTCACGCTTTAACTCATCAAAAATGTTTATGGGACTTAATCCGATTTCATCAGTATAATTATCTACTCTTTCGATATCATTAAAAGTTAAACCTGTACTATACGAAGGATCGTCATTAATTGTAAATAACAAATGATACATTCCTGTTTCTAAATCTTTATTAAAATTTGTAAATTCAATTCTCTCTATATCATATTCTTTTATAATTCGTTTCACCACATTATCCTGTTGTTCCTTTGTCAATGTTTCTTTCTGTGAAGTCATACCACATCCTCCTAAAATAAAAATAAGAATCGCCACTAGACTAATTAAAATATATTTTTGTTGCACTTATACCACCTCTATCTTATCAATCACCAAAATTCGTTCCTGCATACGCAATCGTAATATAATTGTAGTCCGCAACTACATTAACAACAGGAGAAACTGCCATTGCTTGCATACCATTTGCGTGATTGTCTTCTACTTGAAGGACCTGAAATTGACCGTGAGAAGGAATTGTAGGATCAAATGGATATTGTGAACCTTCAAAAGGGGAGTATCTAACATCTTCTCTTTCCTGCTCTAACCAATAAACCTGCTCTGCCAACCATTTACTTTGTTCATCAGTAAGCATCATCACTTCTCCAAATAAGTAATAGTTATAGTAGAAATATCTATTTCTACTGTTTTATTCGCTCGATTATCTTTCAAAATCTTTTGAAAAATATTTGTAGGACCTAACAACAATTCCCCATCACTACTATCAAATTTAGATAAACTGTCTGCTGGGATTGTTGTTTCTAGCGTTTCATCTCCATTTATACAAAGCGATAGCAAATAAATACCGGTACTTGTATTTCGTGATAGCTGTAAAAATTCAACCTCCTTCACATCATAACCCCGAGCTATCCACCTCACCACATTATCCTGTTGTTCCTTTGTCAATGTTTCTTTCTGTGAAGCCATACCACATCCTCCTAAAATAAAAACAGGAATCACCACTACAATACTCATGAAAAGATTTTTTAGGTTCAATTTATATAACTCCTATTCTATCAATGATAAAATTGTACGAACGATATACCTCTTTACAATTTAATATTGCTATTTAATCATAAAATACCACAAGTCACGCCTTGTGGTTTTTTCTTTTCATGGCTACGATTGAATAGATCATAACAAGTAACCCTCCTATAAATAGCAATATCATCTGCAATGAAATAGAAGATTTCTTTTGAGATAAAGAGACACCGTAAGTATCATTGGACTTAATCATCGTTTCTGGTGTAAATAAAAGTGGCTGATAATCATTAACGATACTTTTGACCTCTACTTTTTCTACAAATAAACTAGATTTGTCAGATTGATAAGCTTCTCTATCTGTTTCTTGAATAGTATCGACTAATTTATCTATCTCAGGTCGAAATAACCGCATTAAATCATTTTCTTGTTCAAAGTATTGAATTTCTGTTCTCTCTGATTTTTGATTTAATGATGTGTCTATGCGCAAAGAACCGTCATTTGCAAAAATAACGGTTCTTGTCATCAAACTAAACAATGCTAGAAAAAATATAATACCTAATTTTTTCATCTTACTTACTATCCTTAACTTGTCTATATAAGAAGACATTACCAACCCCTAATGTTGTTGCTAAAATAGTTAGCAATACCATCGGTAGAATAACTCCGCCTTGCTGGTTAATAAAGTCTCGCACAACTTCCTCAAGATAAGTCAACGGAGAAAGTTTTGCCAATAATTGCGTAGAGTTAACATAATATGCATCAAAAAGTTGAGTCGCTGTTACAATGTAAAGCATGAGCAAACCAATACTAGTCAAAAAACCAACACTTTTTAATTTATCCAATAATAGATTAACTCCATAAACCATTATCAACATCACTAAGACCAACAGCGCTATAAATGAAGCAATGCGATCTATGGTAAAATCAAGTTTCACTCCAGAAATAGTTGCAATAATACTACCCGAAATTACAGCAATACTACTCAAAAACGCCAATGGTCCTGTTGCATTCTTCCAAGATAGACGTTCTACAACATTCAATCGTTTTTGTAATTCCTCTTTATCAGCATGCTGCATGAGATAAGCAACAACTAAACTAGCTAGATAACTTATTAGGATAATCAGAAGGCCCGAACGATCATCCTGACGAGTTGCTGGTGCTTGTGAGGAAGTAGCGACTGATAAAACATTACCAATTTTGGCTGCATCCACAGGATTTGATAAGTATTCATATACTGCTTCGTTTTTAGCATTCCCTGATTTTGTATTACTCAAAACAGTAGAGAAATTTTTAAGGAAGTCTTGATTAGAACCATACTCACTTGCCATAATATTCTGTAATTCAGAAACACGACCACTCAACGTTTCACCATCTTTCTCTAAAGTAGTGACATCATTGGAAAGTTGCTGGATATTACTTTCAATCGTTTCAGATACAGCTTGGTTTGATTGGGTATTGGTCATCAAAGTTTGGCTAGCGGTCATTAGTTTTGCTAAATCACTATTCAAGTCCATACTCACAGTAACCATATCAGTATTGTCTACCTTCTCAGACTCTGTAAAACTTGGTTTTTCATTTATGGTAGTATGAACAATAGTCGTTAATTCTACCAAACGTGCTAACTGTGACATCAGATCATTGGTTGTCAGTCTTAAATTATCAATATTTATATTCAAAGCTTCGGCATTGGCCAATCTACTCTCAATGCTCGCAAGCTCTTCATCTGAGAATCTTAAATCTGATTTCAAGGCTTCAACCGTTGTTGCTTTAATGAGATTTACTACAATAGATTTCAAATCATCACTATTGGCCAGTGCTGCTATTGAATCATTAGCTGGTACGATTGTACTGATAGAGTACGAACCTTGAGATAAATCCAAACCATAATAACCACTCACAAGTCCTGACAATTGTAAGTAATCTTTAACATCCTGATAAATGGCAATGGATATATTTTTGGGGTTATAAGACCAGTTACTAATAACTGAAACATCTTCATACCGACGTTTAACAACTTTCGTATCTGTCTGATTTACTTTAGTAATTGTAATAGTATTTGTAACTGTAACAATTTCCTTTGGAACACTTGTATTTGTCGGATTGTTGTTCGAAGTTCCAGAGGTTGATGTTGCGGCATCCGTAGATGATGTTGTTACAGTAGATGTGGTTGATGATGTACTTTGTTCAGTAGTCTCTTGATAAGGAGCACTCTCATTAATCACTGTTACATCTTCAGTTGTATCCAACGTGAGTTTAACAGCAACCGGAGACAGTACACTCAAAACACTTTCATCTAAAATGCTAAGTGTATAAGGAATAACCGTTCCAGATACTGTTCCTGCTGGAAGATGGACTTGATAGTTTCCGCTTCCTAAATCAGTGGTTTGATATCCCATAACGTTCAGTGCATACCCTGTCGGTACAGACAAACTAACTGACTCAATTTTTCCTTCAAAAAATGGTATTTCTATAGTATGCTGACTTTCAATATTTGTTTTTATATATTGCTTTAGTCGTTCTACTTCATCTCGTTCAAAAGCAAGAGTTTTTGCAGTTGGTAAAATAAGACCTGTTTTTGTACTATACCAATTTAAAAATGCGTTGACATTTTTTAAATGTTGCTTATCAGAATTAGATAATGATAAGCTATCAATTGTGGAATCATCATAATAGTAAGACGGCCACTTGTTTTCAATTTGCGTAGCCATGCTCGTATTCAGACTTGAAATATAGCTTCCTAATGTTTGATTAGCTCCATTTACAACAGCATTATTTTCCTTCAAAGAAACTTCAACTGCTTCCTTAATCTTTGTATCATAATCAGCTAGGGTTGTATCAATTTCAGCATTTAGAGTCCTTAATTTTTCAAGAAGAGTTGTAATATCTTGGTTATATGCTGTAACTGTATCTGTCGTTTCTTTCCAAACTGCTGGTTCACTCAAGTTCGTTGTGATATAGGTATTAATTTCAACTAACTTAGCCAGTTGTTCTTCAACTGACAATTTAGAAAATGCTTCATCATATGTCAGCAAATTTTGTTCTCGAGTATTTAAAGAACGTTGCCAAAGATCTTGCTGAGCTTTAATCTGTTCAATAGGTCCCTCATAAGTTTTATTTACATCAATAATTGATTTAAAGGCATCATTGCTATTATGTAGTTCTTTATTAAATAGAGAATAAGTTGATAAAAGATTGGAAGGAGATGCCCCTAAACCTGTAAATTGTTTTGAATAAAGAGACAAGGGACTAACTAAATTATTATTAAAAGCAGTCAAAGATTTCTCTTCACTCGTTACTACATCAGCAACTTGCCCTTGAGCTGTCTGAAGATTTCTAATAATACTTGTAAAATAAATATTAATCAAATCTTTATTAAAAAGTTCCTTAAAATCTACTACTGCTTTCTCTGCTTGTTTTACAACCAACTGCTTCTCAGAAAGAATTTGATATTGGAAGTTCGCTTGAACTGGAGATCTAGATTCCAATGCCAAAGTTTCTGCAGAAAATTTACTAGGTAAAACAATCATTAATTGATATGTATCATTCTTCAAGCCACTTTCGGCAATAGAACGAGATACTACTTCAACAGTGTAGTTATTCTTAGCAATAAACGAGTTAACTAAAGTATTTGCAATATTAACCTGTTCACCATTATAAACGACTCCGACATCTTCATTGACAACGGCAACTTTAATCGCAGTATTTTGGGTGGTAACTTCTGAGGACGTTCGACTGATCGGTATCGGTTTTACAATAGCGAAAAATGAAAAAATCATTGTAATAGCCAGTAGCAGAGCTCCTAAACCTAGTAATACTTTCTTACTCACATGTTCTCCTTATTTTCATAGAAAAAAGGTTGAAGATTCCTCCCCAACCTCACCAAATTTCTTGCTTATTGAAGACCAAAGTTTCTAGACAAATCTTGGTCATTTTGTTGCATCGCTTGAGCAGTCTTATCAAGTTGTGTATTGATTTGTTGCATCAATTCAGCGAAGTTTTGTACTTTGGGTTTTAGTTCGTTAAATTGGTTGTCAAATCCTTGGAAAGCTGCACCCTCCCACTCGCTACGAAGAGTGTCCTGTAAACGTTGGAGGTTATTCAAAATAGTTGTGATATCATTTGAAGCTTTTCCATATTCACGAGCACGTGATTGGAGGGTTTCCGGCGATACACGAATTTGTCCTGACATAGTTTTTGTCTCCTTTAATTTTAATTGGCTTATTATAACATAATTTATTGCATTTATGCAAGTATTTTATTACATATGTATTTATAAAACAAATTATAGTAACACCATTATTTTTTCTCTAAACTCAAACTAACAAAACACGAGTTATCCAAACCTGTCAATTGTGCCTAATTCATACCGTATCTAGTCTATCTTTTCTCTTTTCCTATAGATAACATAGCAAGAGCACCTATACCTGTATGAGCAGCAATGATTGGTCCAAGCTCTGTCAGAAGGACATTCGAAATGTTCGCATTCTCTAATAAATTAGCTTTAATCTCTTCTGCTAAAGATCTGTCCCCTGTATAAGCCACCATGACCGTTGAATGATCCAAATTCGTTAGCGTTCGATCCATCATTTCCCGCACACCTTTTTTACGACCTCGTAGTTTAGCAATGGCTTCTAATTTACCTTCTGCATTGATAGCTAGCAAAGGTTTAATATTCACCAAACCGCCAATAAAAGCTGCTGACTTTGACAAGCGTCCTCCACGAACTAAATGATTTAAGTCATCAACTAAAAGATATGTTCTTAAGCGAGGGACCAAATCTTCAACTATTTCTTTCGTTTCCTCTAAACATTTTCCCTCAGCACGCGCCTCAACAGCTTTCATTACCAAATAACCTTCACCAATAGTTGCTGCTTTGGTATCGATAATATCAATCGTAACATCTGGGTAGCGTTCTAAAACAATATCACGTGCAATGATGGCACTTTGATAAGTTCCTGAGAGGTTGGCTGAAAACGCTAAATAAAGGACAGCTTCACCATTTTTCGCTGCTTCTGTAAATACCTTCTCAAATTGTCCAGCATTAACTTGACTAGTAGTCGGCTGGCCCCCAGCTTTCATTTTTTTCAACAGAGAGGAACTTGTTAAACGCTTCTCCCCAACTGTTTCATACGTTGTACCATCGAGATGAATGGTCAATCCCAACACCGTCACACCATGTTTTGCTAACCAGTCATCTGACAAATCTGATGTTGAATCGGTTACTATTTTAAATGTCATGAATTTCATTCCTCCGTGGTTGAGTAAAAATCAAAGTTTCTTAGCTAAAAGCATCATATATTAGATTTTCTTTCGGAAAACTTCATACATCAACACTGCAGCAGCAACACTAGCATTTAATGATTGAACATGCCCTTTCATAGGAATCGTAATCATCTCATCTACCTGTTTTTTAATATTAACAGAAATTCCTTTGCCTTCATTTCCAATAATAAGTGCTAACTTACCAGCAGTATTCCATTGATGACTGGGTGTACCATCCATATCTGTTCCAAAAATCCAAAAACCAGCTGCTTTTAGTTTATCAAGTGTTTGACTTAGATTGGTCACTCGGGCAATTGGCACATGAGCTACTGCTCCTGTTGAAGTCTTTGCGACAACCGGTGTCACCCCGACAGCACGATGCTTTGGAATGATAATTCCTGCTACCTGAGTAGCATCAGCTGTTCGTAAAATAGATCCAAAGTTGTGAGGATCAGTCAGTCCGTCCAAAATCAAAATAAGAGGATTCTCTTCTTGTTCTGCTTTTTCTAAAATCAGTGAAAAGTCCGCATAGGCAAATTCGGATACTCGTAACACAAAACCTTGATGCACAGCACCGTCTGTCATATCCGACAAACTTTTCTTTGGTGTCCAAGAAATTGACACCTTTTTTTCTGTTGCGAGAGATTTTATTTTTTCTACATTTTTTCCGCGTAAATCGTCCTGAATATATAGCTTGTTGCCAGTATTGGCTTCCAAGCTTTCTATAACAGCATGTACGCCGTATACAATATCATTTTGTTCCATTTTTTTATTATAGCATATAAAACAAAAAAAGAAGAGCTATAACTCCTCTTATATGTAACACTATTTTCGTAGAAAATAGATATATCATCAATTCACTTTTTCTTGTATCGGCAAATGTTTACCATAAGATAAGATCATAGGAACCGTTTCAACTGTTACTTCTGAAAATTGTAAACCAAACCACCGAACAGGCGAAGCTGTGATGTGTTTAATTGCTGCTCTAGTACCTAAAATAAAACGATCAAATAATTTTATCTCTTCTGTTCTATTTATAACTTCCTCCATAACCATAAACCGAAAATCTCCAGACTGTTTTTCATTATATAGACCATAGCCTTGCAAGTCTCTTCCTATTCTTTTTTGAGCCATCAAATTCAAAACAATCGTTCGAAGATAGGAAGGAACATCCTGTCTCATTCTAAATCCAAGATATAAATCAACCTTTATTAAAAAATCTGTCCCTAACAAATCAACACTATACTCTGCTGTATAAGGTTGATCGGTTACATGTACTTTCACAAACCAATATCTGCTGGCACGTTTAGGTTTTTTCTCCAAAATAGAATATAAAATAAACCGATCAATAAAATGACCTTGTAAATTATTGCTTAAATAAACCAAGTTAGTTGCATAGAGAGGAATAGAGGTATCTCTAGATAACTGATGTAGCGTTTCTGTATACTTGCCCAATGACAACCATTTCGTATAGCTTGATAAAATTTGATTTCCCTTATACCATACAAACATAACAAACAATATAATCATAGCCAAAATAACAACAACATAACCTCCATGAATAAATTTTATAGCGGATGAAAGGAAGAATAGCCCCTCAATAAATAAGAAAAATAATAACCCTAAATAAGCCTGCCATCTCTTCACTCCTGATTTTATAACAAATTCTGTCAACAAAATAGAAGTCATCAACATGGTTACCGTTATCGCCAAACCATAGGCAGCTTCCATTTTTTCTGCACTTCTAAAGTAAAGAACAATGCCAGAAGTAGTTAACCATAAAGCTAGATTAATGCTAGGAATATATAATTGTCCTAGATTACTGCCAGGATAGGCAATTTTTAGACGTGGAAACAACTTCAATCGCATTGCTTCTGACACTAACGTAAAAGAACCAGATATTAAAGCTTGAGAAGCAATGATTGCCGCCAAGGTTCCCAAAACAACTGCAACTAGCCCAAATCCCTTTGGAATACTTGCAAAAAATGGATTAAACTCCCCAACAGTGGATTGATTTGCCAATATCCACGCTCCTTGTCCAAAGTAAGAGAGCAAGATAGATAACTTTACAAATGGCCAACTAATATATATATTTCCACGACCAACATGCCCTAGATCAGAATACAAAGCTTCAGCACCTGTTGTCGCAAGGAATACCGAACCTAAAATAAAAATACCTTCTCTATTTTCTGAACTAAATAAAAGCTTGATAGCATAGATAGGGTTGACTGCTACAAAAATCTCAGGAAATCGAAAACTATTGACGATGCCCGTAAAAGCTAAAAATAGAAACCAAATTAGCATAATCGGACCAAACATTTTTCCAACAAAACCAGTTCCAAAGCGTTGAATTCCAAATAAACCTGCTAATATACAAAGAGTTGTTACAATAATAGCAGACTCTTGCTGATAAAATTGAGATAACTGCGGAATGCTTTGTAACCCCTCTATAGCCGAAGTGACTGTAACCGCAGGTGTTAAAGCACCATCAGATAAAAGAGTTGCTCCGCCAATCATAGCAGGTATAATGAGCCATTTCGCTCGCTTCCTCACAAGCGTATAAAGAGAAAAAATCCCCCCCTCACGATCATTATCTGCTCTTAATGTAATCAAAACATATTTGATAGTCGTAATAAGGGTCAATGACCAAATAATTAAAGAAAGAGAACCTAATATAAACTCTTTTGATATTTGTCCTGCACCTCCTTGACCACGAAGTAACGCCTGCATAGTATATAAAGGACTCGTTCCAATATCTCCGTACACAATCCCTAATGCTATTAAAAAACCTGCCTTGCTCGCTTTTTCAAAATCCAATATTTTCTTATCCTGCATGTTATTCCCCCGTATTTGTTCAACATAGTATAGCAGAGAGGATCATAGATAGCAAGCAACATCTTCCCCTTATACAAAGTTATTTTACCATGTAATATGGTACAATAATATAAAGTAATTGAAAGGAAAAACCATGTCTCTAACTCTTCGTACGATTAAACTTGTGATAGCAACCGTTCTAGCTATCTATTTAGCAGAACAAATGGGACTTTCCTACGCAAGTTCAGCAGGTATTATTGCAATTCTTAGTATTTTAGATACTCGAAAATCAAGCTTCAAAATGGCACGCAATCGCCTCTATTCTATTTTATTAGCACTTGGACTAGCGACAACCTGCTTTTTTCTGCTCGGATTTGAACTTTGGGTTTTAGGAATCTATTTACTTTTGTATGTGCCACTAGCTTATCGGTGTCGTTGGCAAGCAGGCATTGCACCAGCAACCGTCCTTGTCACCCATCTATTATTAGAAAAAAACATTCAACTATCCTTTTTAGGTAATGAATTAGGACTCTTTCTTATCGGAGCAGGAGTAGCCTTGATATGCAATCTCTATATGCCGTCGCAAAATCATAAGATCGAAGCATACCACATACAAGTAGAGGAACAACTCAAGCAGATTCTCCTGCGTTTTGAAGCATTATTACTCAACGGTGATGGACGCAATGAACCCCAATTGATTAACCAACTGGATCACATACTCGAAGATGCTCTTCATGTCGTTTACATGGATCGCCATAATCAAGTATTTCAACAAACAAACTATCAAGTTCACTACTTTGAAATGCGAGCTGCTCAGAGTAAAATTCTACGAACCATGGCAACAAATATCAATAAATGCTTGCTAGAAAGTCGAGAAACCATTATTCTAGCTAGCCTTTTCAAGCGAACAGCTAGCCAACTAAGTAGAGACAATTCAGCTAAAGAATTAGTAACAGATATTGAGCTATTTTATATCACTTTCAGAGAGCGACCTCTCCCTCAGACGAGAGAAGAATTTGAAACAAGAGCTACTCTCTTTCAACTCCTACATGATATGGAAGCATTTATTCAATTAAAAGTCGAATTTTACGAAGCCTATTCCGAAGATGATGAAAAAGAACCGTCAATCTAGCTGACGGTTCTTCATTTATTATTCTATACAATTGCTTTATCTGTATCATTATCAAAGAAATGTGCTTTATTTAGATTAAAGGCAAGGCGAACTCGCTCTCCTGGTCTATGGAAATCACGCGCATCCACACGAGATACAAACTCTACAGCTCCAACTTTGGAATATAACATAGACTCTGCACCCAACAGTTCTGACACAACGACTTCAGCTTCTACAACAGAGCTTGGGAAGGTATCTAATTCCAATTGAGAAGCCTTAATATCTTCTGGTCGAATGCCAAGAGTAAATGTCTTACCATTATACCCTTTTTCTTCCAAATGCTTCCGACGACCCTCTGGCAAGTCTAATTTAAAATGATCCCCCTCAATCACACCATCGTTTAAGGTTACATCAAAGAAATTCATAGCAGGACTACCAATGAAACTTGCTACAAATTTATTCACTGGGGAATTATATAGCTCTTCTGGGCTACCAATCTGCTCAATGCGACCAATTGTTCCTGTTTCCGATTCATTTTTTGTGGCTGACATGATGACAATTCGATCTGCTAGTGTCATGGCTTCAGTTTGGTCGTGAGTAACATAAATCGTAGTCGCACCAATACGGCGATGAATTTTTGCAATTTCTGTACGCATGGATACACGC
Organism: Streptococcus suis; assembly: GCA_029593505.1. Classification (GTDB taxonomy): domain Bacteria; phylum Bacillota; class Bacilli; order Lactobacillales; family Streptococcaceae; genus Streptococcus; species Streptococcus suis_AG. The sequence continues at coordinate 43,234 of JAKTNI010000001.1, read as the reverse complement.
AATTTAGCATCTAAGTTTGACAGCGGCTCATCCATCAAGAATACTTTGGCGTCACGCACAATCGCACGTCCCATTGCTACACGTTGGCGTTGACCACCAGAAAGATCCGCCGGTTTACGCTGTAAAAACTCTGTCAAACCAAGAATTTGTGCTGCTTCCTCAACACGTTTTTTAATCTCGTCTTTGCTATATTTGCGCAATTTAAGACCAAAAGCCATATTATCAAATACTGTCATATGAGGGTATAGAGCGTAGTTCTGAAACACCATAGCAATATCACGGTCTTTCGGTGCAACGTCATTCATCAATACGCCGTCAATGTAGGCTTCACCCTCTGTAATGTCTTCCAAACCTGCAATCATACGAAGCGTTGTTGATTTTCCACATCCTGACGGACCAACGAACACAATAAACTCTTTATCTTTAATATCTAGATTGAAATTTTCTACCGAATAATGCTCACTATTTGGGTATTTTTTATAAATATTTTTTAAATCTAACTGAACCATATCCTAGCCTCGCTTTCTTTCTGATATCAGTATATGTGAAAACGCTTTACTTTTCTAGGACAAGTTGAACAAAAATAAAAAAATCTTTTGTACATATTGCACAAAAGATCAGTATTGCTGTTCCATAATAGCTTGATAACATACCGTTAAATCCGTTAATTCCTTTAACTGAAATCCTGTTAAATCTTGCCATTTTTCCAAACGATATTGAAGAGTATTTCGATGAATATAGAGACGCTGAGCTGTCTTAGTCACAACTGCCCCCTCTTTCCAGAGAGCCAAAATCGCTTCCTCAAGTCCATCTTGACTATGAATCAACTCTCTTAGAACAGATTTTAGATAGACCCTACTCTTGATCTGTTCATCTGCAATCCACAGTAAAAGTTGGCTAAACCGCACAAAAACAGGTTGAGGAACATAGTGTTTCCAACTGGTAAATAGTGCAGATTCTGCTTGGAAAATCTCTCGCCATATTGCAGTCACTTGCTTTGGCCATATCTGACCCATAAAAATCGTTAATTTTAGACCAAAATCATCTTCCAATACTGGCAAAATCGAGCGAACAAGTTCCTCTATGTCTACTCGAAGTTCTTGATCTAACACAAAAATATATTCTTGCTGTGTTTGTTGAAAAACTGCTACGGTATTCATCAACAAGTCTTTCATCATAGTTAGCCAACTCTTAATTGTCTCTTGATCACCAGAATTCCATACATGAACATGTAGAAGTTGCAAGGCACCAATCGGTTTAGGTAGAGGAGCGGACTGATGAAAGTAGGCAAACCAAGGACTAGTTGGCGTTTCTTTTCTCTCACCACCTAATAAAGATAAAAGAAACATTTCTCGATCCGTTAGCTCCGTTTTCGGAACTTGTAGAAACTGTCCGTCTGGTAACGCAAACGAAAACCAATCTACTCTGCTCGTCTCACTATCCACCACACGAGCGGTCGGAAACAAGTTTTTCCAGTCCTCTTCGTACATATTAGTCCCTCTCTATCCTATCAATACACCACGACACAATCTCCTCCAAGCGTTCGATTTGATTGGTCATATGTAAATATCCCAATACTGCCTCAAAACCTGTTGACATGCGATAGGTTAAGACATCAGTATTTTTAGCTTTAGTATGGCTATTCGCATTGCGTCCTCTCTTATAGATCGTTTCTTCTTTTTCAGTCAATATCTGAGATTCTAATAAGGCAGAAATCAGCTGCGCTTGAGCTTTTGCCGATACATATTTGTTAGCTTGACTGTGCAACTGATTTGGTTTCGTCAATCCTTTGAAAATCAAGTGTCTTCGAACATACATAGCATACACAGCATCTCCTTCAAAAGCAAGAGCAATGCCATTGATTAGATTGACATCTACTTTATTAGTCACGCGTCCACCTCACGCCATCTTTAGTGTCTAGCAGTTTAATTCCTTGTGAAGCCAATTCATCACGAATACGATCTGCTGTTGCAAAATCCTTATTAGCTCGAGCCAATTGTCGTTGTTCAATCAATGCTTCTATCTCACTATCTAGAACTTCCTCTTTGAAAACAATCCCAAACACCTCTAGCATTTTGCCAAAAGCTTCTTTAACCCGTTCATTATAATTGCCTGAATTGATCCACTTAGCAAAGTCAAAGATGGCTGTAATACCATTTGCTGCATTAAAATCATCATCCATCGCAGTTGTAAAAGCAGACACATACTGTTCAACTCCACTTGCATCGCCAAGCTCAGATACCGGTTGTAAATAGGTGTTCTTTAAATACTTGAGATTCGTTTCCGCATCTGATATTGCTTTTTCTGTATAGTTGAGCGGACGACGATAATGTTGAGTAGATAGGAAAAAACGCAAAACTTGTCCATCAATTTTCTCCAGCATCTCATGAGCTGTCAAAAAGTTCCCTAAGGATTTAGACATCTTCTCATCGTTAATATTGAGCATGGCATTGTGCATCCAATAGTGAGCAAAGGTCTGACCTGTCTTACACTCTGACTGAGCAATTTCGTTGGTATGGTGTGGAAATTCTAAATCAGCTCCTCCACCATGAATATCAATCGTATCTCCCAAAATTTCTGTCGCCATAACCGAACACTCGATATGCCAACCAGGACGACCTGCTCCCCACGGACTTTCCCAAGATACTTCTCCAGTCTTAGCTGATTTCCACAAAGCAAAATCAAACGGATGCTCCTTAAGTTGACCTTCTCCGTCAACACGACCAGAAGCTCCGGCCTCTAGGTCAGACAAGGTTTTATTAGCTAAACGAGCATAATTTTCTGCCTTCTCTACTCGAAAATAAACATCCCCATCTGCTTCGTAGGCATATCCTTTATCAATCAAAACTCGAACAAAATCAATGATTTCGGTCATATAGTCAATCACTCGTGGATTCTGAGTAGCCGGTTTCACTCCTAACTGAAGGACATCCTCTTTAAATGCTTGAATGAACTTATCAGATAATTCCTTAGTTGTCATTCCAGCTTCATTGGCAGCTTTGATGATCTTGTCATCCACATCCGTAAAGTTGGAGATGTAGGTAACATCATATCCACGGTACTCAAAATAGCGACGAATGGTATCAAACGCTACAACACTACGAGCATTTCCAATATGGATGTAGTTATAAACTGTCGGACCACAGACATACATCTTCACTTTACCTTCTTCTAAAGGTACAAACTCACGCAAACTACGAGTCATCGTATCATAAATTTTAATCATAGAATCTCCATCATTTCTGAGAATTTTTTATTAGTTGGTACCTCTTATACAGTTTAACAAGCCAGTAAGAAGCTGCTGCCAGCCAAATCAAACTTGACTGCCAAGAACCTTGAAAAGTTTTTAAAACAAATAGTAGTAGACCAATAACTGAACTCAACATATAGGGCCAACTAGACTGAAGTAACTTTTTGAACATCTTCTCACACTTTCCTTTCATGAGCTAACGCCTTAGCAATCGTCATTGCTATCTCAAAAAACACAGGTGAATCAAGCACCCTTTCCTGACTACGTCTATCCCACTCATTATGATGATGATCAACATAGTCAGCTGTATAGAAAAATTGATAAATCTCTGCCATCCTAAACTGGCTCCATGCCATAATAGCGGCTGCTTCCATGTCCACTACTTGAGCACCAGCCAGTAGCCGTCGCTTCGTTTTAGCAGCAGTTTCTCGGAAAAATGCATCCGTCGTCCATGTTTTCATCCGAATATAGTCAATACCAGCACGATTAAAAATAGTTTCCATCGTTGAGAGCAAAGTAGCATCGTACTCAATTTCATCACTCGGCGGAGCATAATGGTAACTCGTTCCCTCATCACGTAGAGCGGCACTTGGCAGAATAATCCTATCTGCTGCAATAGACGAATCCAATACCCCACAAGTACCAAATATAATAAATTTCTGAAAACCTTTAGCCTTCAATTCTTCCAATAAACCAACGATCATAGGAGCACCAATTGGTGCCAACATAACTGCTACTTGACAACCAGCATCTTCATAGAGATACCACGGAAAACAACCATTCAGATTGAACAAGGCACCACCCTCGTAAACTCCATCAAACTGTGCAACTCTCTCAACCACTTCTCAATTGAAAGACAGAATAATGGTATCGCAAACTTTCTCATCGCCTCGAATAGTTGTATCAGCAGGCTCAATGACCGCACGATCGGGCTCAAATTCTTCTAACAGCATAAGCTCTCCTTTCTTCATATAAAACAAGTAGCTATAACTAGTTCATACTCCCGTATGTTTCTATCACAGATGAGAAGAACGGTGACTAGCCTCCTTTAATTCAGCCAGTTTTGTAGTATAGTGTTCACGGCTTCCTTCCATATCATGAATGATGCTTTCATCTTTTTGTCCATGAACACGAACGATTTTAGCAGGCATTCCAACAACTGTCACGTCTGCTGGAACATCCGCTAGGACAACTGCCGCCGCTCCAACTTTCGCATTTTCACCAATCTCTATTGGACCAATAACTTGAGCATGAGCTGAGACTAGAGCACCTTTACGAACGGTCGGGTGACGTTTACCACAATCTTTACCTGTTCCACCAAGTGTCACACCATGATACAGCATAACTCCTGACTCAATAACAGCTGTCTCACCAATGACTAGACCTGCCCCATGGTCAATAAAAACACCAGATTCAATTTGAGCACCTGGATGAATTTCAATATTCGTCCAAAAACGCCAAAATTGACTATGCATACGAGCTAATAACTTAAACCCTTTTTGCCACATGTAATGAGATAAACGATGAGCAGCGAGCGCCTTTACTCCGGGATAAGTCAGTAAAACTTCCAAACTAGTACGTGCTGCTGGATCTTTTTCTTTCACAATCTCAATGGTGTCTTTCCACCACCCCATAGTTACCTCCTATTATGGAAAGAGGCTGGAGATCACATCCAGTCCTCAATCTTTATTTACTGATGTTCATTGATACACTAATTGCATCTTCGGATAATCTGAATAAATCAGCAAGACTTAAACAGTAAAGACTACAGGCAATTAAGTTTCTATCCTTTAAGACAATACAAAAGAAATCATCTCATGTCATATACTAAATGATAGCAGTGGTCATTCGTCTCTATTTTTTATCAACCTTGTGAAACTTAAATTCACCAAAATTAGCGTCTTTTTTCTCTTTAAAGTCTTTCGTATCTTTTTGACGTCGTGGACGCTCCAAACGCTCACGTTTTTCTTCTACATAACCTTCTGGTTTTGGAAGAAGTACTTTCATAGAAGCATCAATACGTCCCTTGTCATCAATCTTAATGATTTTTACATCAACTACATCGCCAACTTCAACCAAATCCTCTGGCTTATTAACACGACTCCAAGCCATTTCAGAGACATGAACCAAAGCATCTGTTTTATCAAAAAGATTTACAAAAGCCCCAAATTTTTCCAAGCGAACAACTTTAGCTTGATACACCTCATCCACTTTTGCCTCACGAACAAGACCAGTAATGATTTCTTTTGTGCGCTCAATAGCAGCTCGATCTGGTGAGAAGATAGCAACCAGTCCATCCTCGTCAATATCAATTTTTACACCTGTCTCTGCGATAATCTTATCAATCGTTTCTCCACCTTTACCAATCACAATTTTGATTTTATCAACATCAATCTTAATTGTATCGATCTTCGGTGCCGTTGGTGCCAAGTCCGGACGAACTTCTGGAATAGTAGCCTCAATGACATCTAAAATTTCAAAACGTGCTTTTTTAGCCTGTGCTAATGCTTCTTCTAAAATTTGAGGAGTAATTCCATCAATTTTAATATCCATTTGAAGAGCCGTAATTCCATCACGTGTACCGGCTACTTTAAAGTCCATATCACCAAAGTGGTCTTCCAAACCTTGAATATCCGTCAAAACAGTATAATTGGTACCATCTGAAATCAAGCCCATTGCAATCCCTGCAACCGGTGCTTTAATCGGAACACCACCTGCCATAAGTGCAAGAGTTCCTGCTGTGATAGATGCTTGTGAAGAAGACCCATTTGATTCCAAGACTTCAGCTACCAAACGGATAGCATAAGGAAATTCCTCTAAACTAGGAAGAACTTGTTCTAAGGCACGCTCACCCAAAGCACCATGTCCAATTTCCCGACGACCTGGTGCACCATATCGTCCAGTCGACCCTACTGAATACTGTGGAAAATTATAATGATGTAAGAAACGTTTCTTATACTCATCATCCAGACCATCAATGATTTGGGTTTCGCCCATTGGAGCTAGGGTTAAAACAGATAGCGCTTGAGTTTGACCACGAGTAAAAAGACCTGAGCCATGAACATTTGGTAAGAAATCTACTTCTGCATCAAGAGGACGAATCTCATCAACACGACGACCATCTGGACGAACTTTATCCTCTGTAATCAAGCGACGAACTTCTGCATGCTCCATCAATTCCAAAATTTCATGGACATCACGCATAATACGGTCATGTTCTTCATGTTCCGCATATTTTTCTTCATAGGCAGCAACGACTGCCTCACGAACTGCATTAGTCGCATCCTCACGAGCTAATTTTTCTTCAACCTGTACAGCCTTTTTCAAATCGTCATTGTAAGTTGCTACAATTTCAGCCTGCAACGCTGGATCTACTTGAAGCAATTCAACTTCAGCTTTCTCCTTACCAACTGCTGCTACAATATGATTTTGGAATTCCAGCAATTCTTGAATAGCAGCATGACCTTTCAACAATGCTTCCAACATGATGTCTTCGGATAACTCTTTGGCACCGGACTCCACCATATTGATAGCATCTTTGTTTCCTGCCACCGTCAAATCCAATAATGATTCTTCCATTTGAGCCATGTTTGGATTGATAATCAACTCACCGTTTACATAACCAACTTGAACACCTGCAATAGGACCATTAAAAGGAATATCTGATATAGCAAGAGCTAGTGAACTACCAAACATAGCCGCCATCGGTGCAGAAGCATCTGGATCATAAGATAGCACAGTATTAATCACCTGCACTTCATTACGAAATCCTTCAGCAAACATAGGGCGAATAGGACGGTCAATTAAACGCGCTGTCAAGGTCGCATCTGTTGAGGGACGTCCCTCTCGCTTCATCCAGCCACCCGGGAATTTCCCTGCCGCATACATTTTTTCTTCATAGTTTACTTGGAGCGGGAAAAAATCTCCCGTCGCCATCTTTTTAGACATCACAGCAGCTGTCAAGACGGTCGAATCACCATAACGAACAACAACTGCACCATTTGCTTGCTTGGCAACCTGACCTGTTTCAACCACCAATTTCTTACCTGCAAAAACTGTTTCAAATACTTGTTTTGACATGAAGTATCTCCTAATATATATTTACGTGTTTTCTACAAAGTTCAACCCAATACAAACCTATCGGATTCAGCTTTGCACAAAACCACGTATCTTTATTATTTTATCATATTTAGAGATAAATGTGGGAGCAGAAAATATCATTTTAGAAAATGAATTGTTCTAAAGGCAAAACCACTACTACACTGTACAGAACAAATAGCCTCAAACAAAGAGAGGATACTAAAATGATTCTCCCGTACATCACATTCACATTAGTGAAAAAAATGAAACCTCATTATAAAAATACCTATTTTCTTTGTTCATCACTAATTTTTTCCATATAAAAAGAACCAATCGAATTGGTCCTCAAAAAACATGTATCACTATGCTCATTATTTTCTATCGGCAACTTTTTTCGCTAAAGCAAAATTTCCAAGAGTAGCTGAGCCATTTTCAGCTACTGCAGGTGTCACGATGTAATCATGAACATCTGGTACTGGTAAATAGCCATTCATCAATCCTGTAAATTTCTCTCGCACACGATTAAGCATGTGTTCCTGAGCCATAACACCACCACCAAATACAATTACCTGTGGACGATACAGTAATGTTGCTTGAACAGCTGCTTGAGCAATATAATATGCCTGCACATCCCAAACATCTGAGTTATGCTCAATCAATTCACCGCGAATACCCGTACGTCCTTCAAGAGATGGACCCGCTGCCAATCCTTCCAGACATCCATTATGAAATGGGCAAACACCATTAAACTCATGTTTCACATCGTACGGATGCAAAGCAACATAGGTGTGACCAGCCTCTGTGTGTCCTAATCCACCAATAAACTCACCATTTTGAATGGCTCCTGCGCCAATACCTGTTCCAATTGTATAGTATACTAAACTATTGATGCCCTTGCGTACTAACGTCTCTCCAAAAGCTGATGAATTCACATCTGTTGTAAAATAGAATGGAATAGTAAATTCCTTGGCAATCAAACCCAATAAATCAATATTTGACCAATGTGGTTTCGGAGTTGAAGTAATATAGCCGTAAGTCTGCGAATTTTGATCAATATCAATTGGACCAAATGAGCCTATTGCAATACCTGTCAAACGATCTTCATATCGCTTAAAAAATGCTACCGTACGCTCAATGGTTTCATAAGGTGTTGTCGTTGGAAATTGTGTTTTTTCAATAACTTGGAACTCCTCATCACCAACTGCACACACAAACTTTGTACCACCAGCCTCCAAGCTACCATATAATTTTGTCATGTAATCCTCTCTCCGTAATAGATTTTATATCATTATATCACATTATACAAATTGAAGAAAAAGGCTTCTCGCCTTTTTCTTCTGCATATATACATTATTTTACAACTTTTAAGAAATCTGCACCATGTGCAACATTTCCAGCTGCAATTGCTGTAACTTCTGCAAAATCAGCTGTATTTGTCACGATAACCATAGTTGTATCATCAAGACCTGCTTCTGAAATTTTAGCCATATCAAATTTAGCAATTGGAGTGCCTGCCTTAACTCTATCACCAGCTGCAACCAATTTCTCAAATCCATTCCCATTCATTGATACTGTATCAATACCAATATGGATAAGCAATTCAGCACCTGTTGCCGTTTTCAGACCGTAGGCATGTCCTGTTTCAAAAGCAATTGTTACTTCTGCATCTGCCGGTGCATAAACTACACCTTCAGACGGCTTAACTGCCAAGCCTTTTCCCATAGCTCCTGAAGAAAATACTGGATCGTTAACATTTGCCAGTTCAACAACATCACCAGAAAGTGGAGAAACAAGCGTTTCTTCAGATAAAAGACTTGTCTCTGCTTCTTTTAGAAAGCTAGCTGTTGTTGTTTCTGACACAGAACTAGACTTTTTTACCTCTTTATCCTCATCTTCATATCCAAATAAGTAAGTCAAAACAAAACCAAGAACAAATGATACAGCTACCATAAGGATATATTGGAAGAATTGACCATTACCAGCATAAAGAGTCATACCAGGAATAATAGTTACACCCATACCAGTACCAGCAAGGCCAAGAAGAGAAGCAAAAGCACCACCAATAGCACCAGCAATCAAAGAAAGAAGGAACGGTTTACGGAAACGTAAATTCACACCAAAAATAGCTGGCTCTGTAATACCCAGAAAGGCTGACAAAGCTGCTGGGAAAGCGAGTGCCTTCAATTTCGGATTTTTCGTTTTAACACCAACCGCAACTGTTGCAGCACCTTGTGCTGTCATAGCTGCAGTAATAATAGCATTGAACGGATTTGCTCCAGTATTTGCCACCAACTGTGCTTCCAAAAAATTAAAAATATGATGAACACCTGATACAACGATAACTTGGTGAACACCACCGATAAGGAATCCACCTAGACCAAATGGTAAGTGAAGAATTGCTTGGGTAGCTTCTAAGATATAGGCTTCCACTAAATGGAATACTGGACCAATAACAAATAAACCAAGAATAGACATTACAAAGAGTACAATAAATGGTGTTACTAAAAGATCCAGAACTTCTGGAACAATTCTACGAACTGCTTTTTCAAACTTAGCACCAACTAAACCGATGATGAATGCTGGTAAAACCGATCCCTGTAAGCCAACTACTGGAATAAGCCCAAAAAATTTAATTGATTCAATAGTATATTTAACAGGTTCACCATCTACCAGTTTGGCTGCTTCTGAACCAAGCATCCATGCATTTGGTAAGTGACCTGCAATCATCATCATTCCTAGAACAATACCAATTGTTTGATTACCACCAAAAACTCGAAAAGTAGACCATACTACCAAGGCAGGTAAAACAATGAAAGCTGTATCAGTTAAAATTTCCGAATAAACTTTAATATCTGCAGGAAGCTCGTAACCCAAAGCTTTTAAAAGACCACGAACTCCCATAAATAAACCTGTCGCAACAATTGCGGGAATAAGTGGAACAAATACATCACCAAATGTACGGATAGCACGTTGGAAAGCATTTCCTTGCTTAGCTGCCTCTGCTTTTTGTTCACCAGTTGTAGCAGTTGGCAAGCCCAAAGCTACCACTTCATCATAAATTCTATTAACAGTACCAGTACCAAAAATGATTTGGTATTGACCAGAATTAAAGAATGCCCCTTGAACCTTCTCTATATTCTCAACTGTATCCTTGTCAATTTTCCCCTCATCAACGACCATGACACGGAGGCGAGTTGCACAGTGAGCTACACTACGCACGTTTTCACGACCACCCAAGGCGTCAATGACTTTTTTTGCAATCTCTGTATTATTCATCTTGCAAAAATCTCCTTATTTTTTATTTTTGAAAGCGTTTTTAACCTTTCGATATTGTTATTATATCACTTTTATAAAATATGTCAAACGTTTATCACATTTTTTGAAAAAATTTATTAAACCATTGTAAAAACTTGATTTTTTAAAAGAAAACGTTTACTATAATGATTGAGAAATTAGAATTTTTGGAGAACAATATGGCATTTACAACTGAAGAACGTTACAGAGCTTATGCTGACTGGACACCTGAATATATCGAACGCATCAAACAAAATACCGAAAACTCTCCTTGGAGGACAAACTTTCATATTGAGCCACCTCACGGTCTACTTAATGATCCAAATGGCTTTTCCTATTTTAATGGTAAATGGAATCTGTTCTACCAGTACTTTCCTTTCGGAGCCTCTCACGGCTTGAAATCATGGGTTCATACCGAATCAACAGATTTGGTCCACTTTGAAAAAACAGGAATCATGATCTATCCCGATACACCCCTAGATAGTCACGGAGCTTACTCTGGCTCTGCTATAGAATTCGATGGTAAATTGTTTCTATTTTATACAGGAAATGTCCGTGACGAAAGTTGGATTCGCCATCCTTATCAAATTGGTGCTATAATGGATAAGAACGGAACGATTGAAAAAATTAATAAAGTCTTAATTGAACAACCAGAGGATACAACAGACCATTTCCGTGATCCACAAATTTTCAATTACAAGGGACAATATTATGCTATTGTCGGTGGACAAAATTTGGAGAAAAAAGGCATTGTTAAGCTGTATAAAGCTGAGAATAATGATTATCTGAATTGGTCCTTTGTTGGTGATTTAGATTTTGAAAACGACATGACAGCTTATATGATGGAATGTCCCAATATCGCTTTTATCGACCAACACCCCATTCTTCTATACTGTCCGCAAGGCTTAGATAAATCTGTGCTAGATTATGGAAATATTTACCCAAATATGTATAAGATTGGTCAACAGTTCGATCCAGAAACTGCTACTATTGTAGAGCCTAGCGAACTACTCAATCTTGATTATGGGTTTGAGTGCTACGCCACACAAACCTTCAATGCTCCCGATGGTCGTGCACTAGCTATCAGCTGGTTAGCTCTTCCAGATGTAGCATACCCAACAGATAACTATGATTATCAAGGCTGCCTCTCACTCGTCAAAGAATTAACTATAAAAGATGGTAAACTGTACCAGTACCCAGTTGAAGCCATTACAAGTCTTCGTCAATCATCTCAACCGTTTACTTCACAAACAGAAACAAACAATGTATATGAATTAGAATTGAACTTTGAAGTCAATCATAAACATGAAATTGTACTGTTTGCTAATGAAGCTGGAAAGGGACTAGTTTTGACAGTTGACACTAGAAGTGGTCAAATCCTATTAGAACGTAGCAACTGTGGACAACCATTCGCCCTAGAGTTTGGTACTGTACGTTCTTGTAGTGTGGAACCCGGTACCATTACTGCCAATATTTTCATTGATACCTCTGTCTTTGAAATTTTTATCAATAAAGGAGAAAAAGTATTTTCTGGTCGTGTCTTCCCAGATAGACAACAAAACGGAATCACTATCATAAGTGGTCAACCTACCGGAACCTACTATCATTTAGATTATGGTTGCAAAATTAACTGATGTAGCAAAATTAGCTGGAGTTAGCCCAACTACTGTTTCACGCGTTATCAATAAAAAAGGATATTTGTCTGAAAAAACGATCCGTAATGTAGAAGAAGCTATGCGAGAATTAGGTTACAAACCCAACAATTTAGCTCGTAGTCTGCAAGGAAAATCCGCCAAATTAGTTGGACTTATTTTTCCAACAATTAACAATATTTTCTACTCTGAATTGATTGGATACTTAGAAAATCAGCTATTCAATCATGGATATAAAACCATTATCTGCAATAGTCAGCATGAGTCTGATAAAGAAAGAGAATATCTGGAGATGCTAGCAGCCAATCAAGTTGATGGTATCATCTCAGGTAGTCATAATCTTGATATCAAAGACTATGATCGTGTATCAGCTCCTATCATCGCCTTTGACCGTAACCTTTCCCCTTCTATACCAGTTGTTTCTTCAGATAATCGTGCTGGTGGTACATTAGCTGCTCAAACCTTAAAAAAATCCGGTTGCAAACGTCCCATCATGATTTCAGGTAACGATGATTCCAATTCTCCAACTGGACTGAGACGATTAGGCTTTTTATCCGTCTTTCCTGATGGGGTGGTCTATCATATATCCAGTGACTTCTCTCCCATCAGAAAAGAAATGGAAATACAAACCATTATCAAACAACATCAACCAGACGGTATTTTTGTTTCCGGCGACTCAACCGCTATGCTTGTCTGGAATGTTGTACACTCCTTAAACCTATCTATTCCAAATGATATAAAACTAATCGGCTATGACGGTACCCATTTTATCGAAAATTACTATCCACAACTAACAACAATTAAACAACCTTTAGAAGAAATTGCCACCTTATTAGTAGAGTTACTACTTGATAAAATTGAAGGAAAAGAGCTAAGAAAAAAAGATTATATTCTACCTATCTCATTGATAGCTGGTGGAAGTGTCTGACTAATCCTAAAGAATAGTAAAATAAAAGAAGAAGTCTAAATTAGACTTCTTCTTTTATAAATTGACTTAATACACCATTAATAAATTTAGCTGAAGCTTCATCAGAAAATTCTTTAGCTAATTCAATAGCTTCATTAACAGCTACGCGATCAGGGGTCTCCTCTGAATACAATATTTCAAATAGTCCCAAACGCATAATATTTTTATCAATCAATGTTAAACGCTCTAAGGTCCAACCAGTTTTTAATTTATTAGCAATTTCAGCATCCAAATTCTGACGATAGCTGGATACTCCTGTCACTAAATTAAGTAGAAAAAGCGGCATATCAACATCCTTTTGCTCCTCTTCCTTATCATATAGATAGGCGAAGTGAGCAGCTTGAATCGGTTCTTGTTCAAATTCTAAGGATACAATTGCCTGCAAAGCACACTTTCGCAGAGCATGTCTGTTATTCTTCATCAAGGAAATCCTCTCCGAACAGATCTGTTAACGCTGGTTTAGGTGTCTGATCTGCAATAATACCATTTACATGAATGTTAACAGCAGTTACTTGAACCTCAGCATAATTATAAACCGCTGTCTTGACTGCACGTTGGATATCCATTGATACAGCAGGAACATTAACACCATACTCCAAATAAACATAGAGATCTGCAGTAACATTTCCTTCTTCATCAGTTTGCAAATAAACCCCTTTATTTAGAGATGTTTTTGACCAGCCATCTGCAACACGCTTATTATGAAGAGCATGTACCCCTTCAACTTTAGCTGCTGCAATACCTGTAATTACTTCAAGAACACGAGGAGCGATTACAATTTCACCTTGATACTCTGTTGTCATAGTTTCTCCTTTCCTAATAGGAAATGTTTAGGCGCGTGAAACATATGTTCCCTCTGCTGTATTGATTACCAATTTTTGACCGGCTTCAATAAAGTCTGGAACATTTACTACAAGACCTGTTTCCATAGTCGCTGGTTTACCTGAACCAGTTACTGTAGCACCTTTAATAGATGGTTGTGTCTCTGCGACTGTCAATTCAACTGTTGTTGGTACTGTTACACCAATGACTTCTGTTCCATAGAACTGAATTTTTACCTCTGAATTTTCCAAGATGTAAAGCAATTCTTCTTTAACATTAACCACTGGAATTTCATATTGGTCAAATGATTCTGTATCCATAAAGTAAGCAATATCATCCATTTGATATAGATAAGTTGCTACACGTGATTCAATGATTGCTTGTTCAAATTTCTCGTCTGGGCGATACGTTGTATCAAACGTAGAACCTGTTCGAACATCACGTAATTTCATACGCATGATGGTGTTTCCTTTACCTGGTTTGTGGTGGCTTGCATCCAATACCTTAAGTAGTTTTCCATCTGGAGTAATGAAAGTCATTCCTGATCTAAGTTTACTTGCATCAATCATTTCAATGTTTACCTCGTATTTCATTTATTCGTTTTATTCTACCATAAAATGCTGAATTTCTCAAATCAATAAAAATAAGAACGGATATTTTAATTTTCTCTTCTTCATCATCTAGGGAAGAAGAGAAGCTGATAAAAGTAAGGTAGGATAACTATTAGTGTAGTTCTCTCAATCATATTTTTAACGGGATTTTTACTCTGTTAAAACCACTTGAAATACTCAATCACTTTTTACTGAAACTACTAGTTTTCTTGAGGACCTGTATATGTGTAAGATCTATTTGACAAAAAACTCTAACACTCAAACGAGTCCTAGAGTTTCTGAACTTAGCAATATTCAACTCATTTTAGAGTTACAAGTTACCAAAGAAAAACGGTGGAGTGTATTGTTTCAAATAGTCAAAGCAAGCTTGCGCTTCTTCTACATCTTCACAAATGATAAGGCAAACGTCGTCTCCACAAACTGTCGCTACAATTTGTGGAATTTCCATAGCGTCCAAAATGGAACCAAATGAATTAGCAAGACCCGGTAAGGTTTTGAGCACAATCTGATTCTGGATAGGCTTTAACATAACCAAAGCGTCTTCCATATAAAGTTTTAGTCGCTTTTCCCAGCGAGTAGACGAAATAGGGTTGATGATATAGTGTGCTGAATCTTCTTCATTGACTTTGACAAGATTGAGCATCTTGATATCACGAGAGAGAGTAGACTGAGTGACAGACACTCCGTTGGCATATAGTAATTCTTGTAATTCTTGTTGAGTATGAATTTTTTTCTCCATAATCAAGGACAAAATCAATTGATGACGACTTTCAATCTTATTCATAGACACCTCTTTAAAATATAAATCCGTAAGAAACAACTTAGAATAATTGAAACAAGCAAAACAAAAATAAATACTTCTATGAAAAAGAAATTTGGTTGAAAAATATCAACTATTCATGTTTCAAACAAAACTTGTACAATTAAATACTTAGGTTCCGTCCATTTCAAACTCCGAGAATTAGGTAAAATATACATGCAACACCACTAATAACAAATCGGTTATAAATATATTATATCACAAACAGATCTCCATATGTATACAGTATAACAAGCTCGAAAATACTATTTAAGAATATCTAATATTAATATTCTTAATAAAAATCTGGGATAAACACGATTTTTATAAAAGAAATCGGTCTAACCCAGAATTTCATCTAAAAGAAGGTTGCAATAATCAATATAATAATAGAAGCAATCATAATGCCTGCAATTAATTTTCCTACAAATTTATACCAAGTACCTATTTCAACACGACCAAGTGCCAAAGCTCCCATTACAATACCTGATGTCGGAGCCACCAAATTTAAAAGACCTGATGCTGCTTGGAAAGCTGTGACGACCAAACTTGCTGGCACATTTACAAATTCACCAAGAGGTGCCATAATCCCCATAGACGCACCAGCAAGACCTGATGAAGAAGGAATCAAGAAGGACATTGGCAGATAGAAGAGATAGGTCAAAACAATAAATACTTGAGAAGAAAGTCCTTTTAATCCTTCTTCCCCCATATGAAGAATGGTAGCAGTAATCATACCGTCATTCATGATGACTTGAATACCACGTGCAATTGCACAAATTAAAGCTACACTAAAGATATCAGCGGCACCGAACATAAAGGATTTCACTAAACGTTCTTCACTCATACCATAAACCAAACCAATTATAATCGCAGCAATACCAAAGAGCATCGCACCCTCTGGGAAGTACCAAGTTCCCAAAGCAGATGCTGAAGAACCAACAGCTTGACCAATGAAAGGAAGACCAAGCAACCAATCATTAAATTGAGTAAAAACCGTCACACCCAAATCTTTCCACGGAATAAAGCTGCAAATCATGAGAACAAAGGTTAGGACGAAAACCCAAAGAACACGCTTTTGTGCTGATGACAACTCTCCTTTTACTTCTTGAGTTTCTGATACCTTGAAATAGTTCATATCTGCTTCACGCTGTTGGTAAACCAAAGACTTGCTAGGATCCTTTTTCACTTTTTCAGCATAATTAGAAACAAAAGCAATTCCCATAACAAGAATTACAACAAAGAAAATGAGACGCCACACCATGCCATCTGCTACACTAATACCAGCCGCATCAGAAGCTACTACAGTTGCAAAAGGATTGACAGTTGAAGCCAAACAGCCAATTTGAGAGCCAAGTAAAATAATAGCTACACCAGTAATGCTGTCATATCCTACCGCCATCATAACAGGAATAATAAGCGGAAAGAAAGCCATGGTTTCCTCACCCATGCCATAAGTAGAACCACCTAGAGCAAACAGAGACATGAGAACATAAATTAACCATTTTTCACGTCCCTTGAACCGTTTGACAATGGAAGCAATTCCAACTTCAAGAGCACCAGTTTCATTCACAACACCTAAAAAAGCACCGACCATGATGATGAAGAATGATACACTAATTGCTGCATCTGTCTTCCCATGTCCAAGCATGGCACGAACAGGAGCCATAAAGATATCATAGATACCTTGTGGTGTTTGCGCTACTTTTTCATAGGTTCCTGCCACTAAATTACCAGCTTCATCAACTTGATATTGTCCAGCTGGAATAATCCATGTCATGACTGCCATAAATGCAATAATCATCATTAGTATAGTATAAGATGAAGGTAATTTGAAGCCTTTTTTGACTTTTTCACTCATTGCAAAACCTCCCATGATATTTTAAAATTCTTCTCTTGTTGAGAGAAAATAGATCCATGATAGACTCATCAAATATCCACCTAAAACCAAGAGATTCTATATCTCTTTCAGTAAAATGTACTCTGAAAACATTGCTTATAAATAGACACTTGATAAGATAGGGAAAACATAAATCTTATATTTTCCCTAACTCTATTCATTACGCTAAGCTATTCTTTGACAATAATCGTTCCGCTGTCTGAATTGATCAAGGCGCCTAAGTTTTCTAATGAGGTAATGACTGCTTTTGAATTTGGTCTATTGTTTACAAAAGCAATAGCTGCTTCAACTTTCGGTAGCATGGACCCTGGGGCAAATTGATTTTGTTTGATATATTCTTCCAATTCAGCCACGGTAACTGTTTCTAATTTTTCTTGGTCTGGTTGGTTGTAGTTGACAAAGACATAGTCTACACCTGTCAAGACGATAAACAAGTCTGCATCAACCAATTCTGCCAAACATTGAGAAGCAAAGTCTTTATCAATAACCGCTTCCACACCGGTCAGGGTACCATCTGCTTCTTGGACAACTGGAATACCACCGCCACCAGCAGCTACAACTACCTCACCTGCATTAAGAAGGGTACGAATGGTGCCAATTTCTTTGATTCCTACAGGTTTTGGCGAAGCAACGACTTTACGCCAGCCACGACCGGCATCTTCTTTGAAGGTTGCACCAGTCTTTTCTGCTTCTGCTTTCGCTTCTTCTTCTGTATAGAATGGTCCAATCGGCTTGGTCAAATTTTCAAAAGCTGGATCATTCTTGTCCACGATAACCTGTGTCACAACAGATGCTACATCTTTTTCAATGCCTTCCTTGAGCAATTCATTTTCCAAGGCATTTTGTAACCAGAAACCAATCGAACCTTCTGTCATCGCTACCAAGCTATCTAGTGGAAAAGCTGGGTTCTTTTCCGAATCAGCAGCAAGGTTTTGAAGAAGTAAGTTTCCAACCTGAGGACCATTACCATGCGTGATAATAAGGTCATCCCCATTTTTTATCAATTTTACAAGGTGCTTGGCAGTCTGTACCAAAGCTTCCTTTTGAGCTTTAGCCGATGGGTCGGACGATAAAATGGCATTTCCTCCCAAGGCTACAACAATTTTACGATTTGCCATATCTCTTGCTTTTTCCTCACTTTCACGAAATAGTAATCGCTTACATATCTATCTTCAAAATAAGGGGGCTGGGTACCAGCCCCCAGAGGTTGCGATGCATCATTAGATAGTTAATTATTACACACGTGGTACAAATGGATCTCCTAAAGTAGCCGCCATCACTGCTTTAATAGTGTGCATACGGTTTTCAGCTTGGTCGAAGTGACGAGCATACTTGCTACGGAATACTTCGTCTGTTACTTCCATTTCTTCTACACCGAATTTTTCAGCGACATCTTTACCATAAACAGTGTTTGTATCATGGAAGGCTGGTAAACAGTGTAAGAAGATGAGATTTTCATTTTCTGCTTTTTTCACCAATTCCATATTTACTTGGTATGGTTTCAATAGGGCAACGCGTTCAGCAAATTTATCTTCTTCCCCCATTGATACCCAAACGTCAGTATAAAGAACATCTGCACCTTTGACTGCTTCGTCAGCATTGTCAGTAATGAGAACACGTGCTCCACTTTCTTTCGCAAAACCTTCAGCCAAGGCAACTACTTCTTCTTCTGGGAAGAGTTCTTTTGGAGAGAAGATATGGACATTGACACCAAGGATAGCGCCTGTTACCAAAAGTGAGTTAGCAACGTTGTTACGGCCATCACCACAGTAAACCAAAGTCAAACCTTCCAACTTGCCAAAGTTTTCTTTGACAGTCAAGTAGTCCGCCAACATTTGAGTTGGGTGCCATGCATCTGTCAAACCATTCCATACTGGCACACCTGAAAATTCTGCCAATTCTTCCACCATTTTTTGGCTGAAACCACGGAATTCAATACCGTCAAACATGCGTCCCAAAACTTTAGCAGTATCTTCTGTAGATTCTTTCTTACCAAGTTGGATGTCATTTGCACCAAGATATTCTGGATGGGCACCAAGGTCAATAGATGCTACTGTGAAGGCAGCACGAGTACGTGTCGATGTTTTTTCAAACAAGAGAGCAATATTTTTACCTTCCAAATAACGGTGTGGAATATTGCGTTTTTTCAAATCTTTCAAATGAGCTGAGAAATCAATCAACCATTCCAATTCTGCGCGTGTGAAATCTTTCTCTGCAAGGAAATGTCTCCCTTTAAATACGTTTGTCATTGTCTCTTCTCCTAATGTTTAAATAAATTTTGTCAATGCTTGGTACTATTCTCCATTTTATTGATAAACCTCTGACGCATAAAATAGTTTTGCTACTAATAAGAATAAAACTTCAACTCGCGTAATATTATAAATTATACCAAATGCAGCAATTTTATGGTATTAGCCAAATTAATTTTATAAACAGATACCATATCCTAGGAAAGATATCTTCTATTACTAAAAGTTAATCTCTTCTCGCTCGAGTGGCATTGACATACAACGTGGTCCACCACGACCACGAACCAATTCACTTCCATCAATCTTAATCAAGCGAAGACCTTTGGATTCTAGAATAGCGTTTGTAATAGTATTGCGTTTGTAAACAACGACTACACCGGGGGCAATAGTCAAGGTATTTGAACCATCATTCCATTGTTCGCGACCAGCAGCAACTATATCACCACCACCACAACGAATCAATTCAACTTTTTCCAGACCAAGATTAGTAGCCAAAAGCTCTGCTAAGTCTCCGTGTTCTTCTTCAATATGAAGCATTTCATTTTCATAGGTCACAGAATAAACACGAAGATTCCCTTCAATTTCTGGGTGAATAGTAAATTTATCATAATCAACCATCGTGAATACTGTATCCAAGTGCATGAATTTACGGTTGTTAGCAAACTCGAATGCCAATACTTTCTTGAAGCCAACGTGTTGCTCAAAAATATTCACCAAAAGCTTTTCGATTGATGCAGCAGCCGTACGTTGTGAAATCCCTACTGCTAGAACATCTTTTGAAAGAACAAGTTCATCCCCCCCCTCAATACGAGTAGTCTCCTCACGTTTGTAGACCAATGGGACCTTTCCTCCATATTCTGGATGATAAGTAAAGATATACTTACCATATAAAGTTTCACGGTTACGTGTTTCTGAATACATATGATTAAGAGAGACCGCATTACCAATCGTAGCAAACGGATCCCGTGTGAAGTAAAGGTTTGGCATTGGATCTATTGCAAATGGATAAGAGGATTCGACTAAATCTGGCAAACCTTTTTCTTCAGCAGGAATCTTTGGTAATTCTGATTTTTGGATACCAGCCATCGTTTTCTCAATTAGTTTCTGATTATCTTCAATAGACACCAGCAATTTGCGAATTGCTTTTTTAGTCGCTCTACCACGAATATTTGCTTCGTTTAAGTACTCATCAATAAACTGTTCCCGAATTTCAGAGGTCACAAGTGACTCAGCCGCTAATTGTTCCAGATACAAAACCTCTACACCTTCATCGCGCAAGGCATTAGCAAATGCATCATGTTCCTTCTGCGCATCTTCCAAGAACGGAATATCATCAAAAAGAAAACGTTCGAGATAGTCAGGCATTAAATTTTCAATTTCCTTCCCTGGCCTATGAAGCATAACTTTTTTCAGTTTACCAATTTCTGAAAATACATGAATCGGATGTTTTGACATCATCTATCCTCCTTTTTAATTTGATGCATGGTGAAGAATAATCAGAAACCAAAAATCTCTCTAACTATTCTTCTCTACATCACCAGTTTAACAAAGTCAAAAACTAAAAACTCGAAAATGTTCACATTTAATTTGCGAAATTCTTCACGTTTTTCAGATTCATTATGGATAAATATCAATCATAGCTTCTATATTTTATATAATTCTCTCCTATGTATTATTTTATGAATTTTTATTTTTTTATAAAAAATAACAGAAACTTCAATGAGTTTCTGTTAAGTTTTCTAAGAAATAATCAATATCTATATAAGTTAACTGCTTATGACTATAAGTAATTCTATTATCTTGTTTCAGCTTCTTCAGAACATGACTAACTGTTTCTCGCGTTGTAGCTGCTAAACGTGAAATCTCTTGAATATGAATCTCAAATGGGAGAGTAGATAAACAGTCCTTCTGACACATGTCCCAATAAAGAAGAGCTAGTGCTTGAACTACTCTATCTGATGCCTTGGACCGCATTGCATTTCGCAACCGCAACTCTTGAAAGTTAAGCACTCTAGATAATTTCTGACAAATATAGACTAATTGTCGGGGATTTATTTTAGATACACTCTCAAATAAATCCATCGGTACAACAAAACATTCTAAATCTGTTATGGCTATTGCTGTATAATGATAAAATTTATTTTGAAATATATCACCAAAAGGAAAAGCTCCTCCTTGGCGAATATAATCTAAATAAGTAAAACTATCTGTTTCATCATACTGCTCAATCCGAGCATATCCCTTATATAACACAAATAGATAATCTCTAGGATCCTCTGCGTAAAAAAAGATTTGTCCTTTAGGAATTTTTCGAAAACGGACATGCCTAGCTAATTGATCAAAACTATCACGTGTTAAATTTTCAAAAGTTGGATGATTCTTTAGGTAATCATATTGTTCATTGCTAATCATCAAAACTCCTTTCTAGCTAAAATATCCTTTTATTTATTTTAACACACATTACATTTCGATGCTAATGATTACCTAAAAACTACATTAACCAACCTTATACCTCAAAATGAGAACACTAATCAATGAAGGAGGATTTTATATTAAATCAATATAAATTAAAAACGTGGGAATCCCACGTTTTAGCCACCTAAGTATGCTTTTTTAACCTCTTCAGAAGCCAATAATTCTTTTCCTGTGCCTGTAAGGACAACCTTACCTGTCTCCAGTACATAGCCACGATCCGCAATAGCTAGAGCTTTATTAGCATTTTGTTCAATCAAAAGAACAGTAGTTCCTTGTTTTTGAATATCTTGGATAATATCAAAAATCTCTTGAATAAAGATAGGTGCTAACCCCATTGACGGTTCATCAAGCAATAGTAGTTTAGGTTGGCTCATCAGAGCACGTCCCATTGCCAACATCTGCTGTTCACCTCCCGAAAGAGTTGCCGCATCTTGATTTTTGCGTTCTTCCAAACGTGGGAAACGAGCAAATATTTTCTTCAAATTTGCTTGATTTTCTTCACGATTGTTACGTAGAAAAGCTCCCATTTCCAAGTTTTCCATAACCGTCAACCCAGCAAATACATGGCGTCCTTCTGGTACTTGGGATAAGCCATCTGCTACAATTTTACGAGCAGGTGCTTTATGAATTTCATTTCCAAGAAAAGAAATGGTGCCAGATGAGGGACGTACAAGCCCTGAAATAGTACGAAGAATAGATGTCTTGCCAGCACCATTAGCACCAATAAGAGTTACAACTTCTCCCTCATTGACCTCGAAAGATACATTTTTAACGGCTTCAATGACACCGTAATGTACCGATAAATTTTCAACTTTTAACATTGACATTAGGCATCACCTCCTAAATATGCTTCAATAACACGTTTATTCGTACGGATTTCTTCTGGAGTTCCGTGGGCAATCAAACGACCATATTCTAATACATAAATACGCTCTGTTACTTCCATAACAAGACTCATATCATGCTCAATCAACATAATCGTAATATTAAATTCTTCCTTAATCTTACGAATCAACTGCGTTAATTCTGCAGTTTCTTGTGGATTCATACCTGCTGCAGGTTCATCCAAAAAAAGAATTTTGGGCTCCGTAGCAAGCGCACGGACAATCTCTAAACGGCGCTGTTGTCCATACGGAAGATTTTTAGCCAGAGTATTGATATCTCCATCTAAATCAAAAATTTTTAATAGTTCAATCGCTTTGTTTCTCAATGTTTCTTCGTTCTTATAAAAGGCTGATAAGCGGAAAAAACTAGCAAATACTTCTGATTTTCCATGATTAGCAAGACCGATTAAAACATTTTCTAATACCGTCATATTTTTAAACAAACGGATATTTTGGAAAGTACGTCCAAGACCAAGAGAAGCTATCTTAGAAGGGGCTTTACCATTCAAAATTGTCCCATCAAGTGTAATCGTTCCATCGCTTGGCTCATAAACACCTGTCAAGAGGTTGAAAAGTGTTGTCTTACCAGCACCATTTGGTCCGATCAAACCAACCAATTCTCCCTCATGAAGCTCCATTGTTACATCACCGACAGCTGTTAGACCACCGAAGTTTTTGGTTAAATCTTTTACATCAAGTAGTGCCATTACTTAACCTCCTTCTTCTTGAATAGCGTCGCAACACTGAACTCTTTTGTTCCCAAAAGACCACCCGGACGGAAAATCATCAATAAGATCAGTGCCAAAGAATAGATAATCATAGAAATATCTGAATAACTCTTAAGAAACACATTTAAAATTCCCAAAACAATCGCCGCTACAAATGTTCCTGTAATTGAACCCAAACCGCCCAATACAATAATAATCAAAACATTCACAGATGTCATAAATGCAAAATCTTTCGGAACAATTGTACCTACATATCCGGCATGCAATCCACCTGCAATTGCTGCTGTCACAGCTCCAAATACAAAAGCAGATACCTTAACGAAAGTTGGATTAACACCAACAGATTCTGCAGCAATCTCATCTTCACGAACAGCAATCGTTGTACGTCCCATCGGACTTCTTAAGAAATTAACTGTTAACAGAGTTGTGATGATTACAAACACATACACCAACTGCCAGCTAGTAAACAATGGAATAGACATGATACCTGCTGCACCATTGGTCACACTTCCACCATTGATAATTAAAATACGAATAATCTCTGCAACACCAAGCGTAGCAATTGCAAGATAGTCACCTTTCAATCGAAGAGTTGGAAGACCTACTAAAAGGGCAACTCCACCAGAAATCAACATTCCAATCAGCAGAGCCACTGCAAAACCACCATATGATGGCATCATTTTCCCAAGAATACCAACTGCATAAGCTCCAATGGCCATAAATCCAGCATGACCGAGTGAAAATTGACCTGAAAAACCAACAATCAAATTAAGACCAACTGCTAGAATAATTTGAATCCCAATTTGTTGAACAATTTGGATGTAGTAAAAATTTAAAATCCCTGCTGAAACCAGGCCTTGAATAATCACAAATCCAGTGAGTAGAATCGCCAACCAAATTGCATTTACTTTTAGATTTTGCTTCATGGCTATACCTTCTCTTTCACATTCTTACCAAGAATACCGCTTGGACGAACCAAGAGGATAACAATCAAAACAGCATATACAATGGCATCACGGAAAGTATCTAATTCAATAACATATGTAAATGTTTCAATAATACCGATAACAAATCCACCAAGAGCTGCACCAGGAATAATACCAATACCACCCAATACGGCTGCAACAAAGGCTTTAAGACCTGGTGTCATCCCCATTAATGGTTCAACTTGGTTATAATAAAGACCGAGAAGTACTCCCGCTGCACCAGCAAGAGCTGATCCAAGTGCAAAAGTAAAACTAATCGTACGATTTACATTGATTCCCATAAGCTGTGCTGCATCACTATCAACGGAAACTGCACGCATAGCTTTTCCCATTTTTGTCTTCTTAACAATCAATTGTAAAATGACCATTAAAGTAAGAGAAACCCCCAAAATAATCAATTGGATATTCGTGATGGAAATCGGACCTAAATGAAAATTCGCTACCTCAATCGCCTGTGGAAAAGCCTTTACATCTGCTGTGAAAAACTTAATCATCGTGTATTGCAATAAGAAAGAGACACCGATAGCTGTAATCAAAGCAGCAATTCTAGTAGAGTTTCGTAGAGGACGATATGCCAAAAATTCAATCACTACCCCAAGAATAGCAGTCCCAATCATTGCTAGAACAAGAGCTACAAAAAAACGTGCTCCTCCATCTGAAATAAATGTTAAATTGTTTAATAGGAAGTAGCCCATAAAGGCTCCCATCATATACAGATCCCCGTGAGCAAAATTAATAAGTTTGATAATTCCGTATACCATGGTATAACCAAGTGCCAAAAGAGCATATACAGAACCAAGAATCAAACCATTGACAAGTTGTTGAAGCATAGGTTCACCAATCTTTCTAAAATAATATCAAATTTAAAAGAAGTATGATTTCATCATATAATTTTTCTAAAATGAGTAACTTTTTAAAAATAAGTTATTTCCAACACTATTCTAAATATATAACTCACTTACTTTCACATAATATGAAAACACAAGAGAAGGCTGGGCACCAGTCCAGCCTCTTCCTTATCCATTTATCAAAAATATATTGACGTGTTCTCCCTACTTCTCACATCATTACTCTGAAACAGAAACAGTATCAACTGAAGATTGTACACCATCTGTTAAACTAATCACATAAACTGATTTCACAACATTATGATCTTTATCAACAGACATTGTACCTGTAACTCCTTCAAAATCTTTTAAAGCAACAAGATTATCTTTAACAGTAGCTGAATTAGTCGCACCTTTTGCTGCTTCAGCAGCCATATAAACTGAATCATAAGCAAGAGCTGAGAACATTGAAGGCTCTTCATTATATTCTTTCTTATAAGCATCATAGAATGCTTTTGCTTTATCGCTAGCAGATGTTACAAATGCTGAAAGATAATACACCTTAGAGGCTGCTGAAGCAGTTGCCAATTCAGTAAATTGTGGTGAATCAAAACCATCTGAACCAAGTACAGGTTTGTCAATTCCAAGACCGCGTGCTTGTTTTACAATTGTACCTGTTTCATTATAATAACCAGGCATGATAATAGCATCAAAATCTTTATCCTTTAACTTAGTAAGTGCTGCTTGAAAATCTTTATCTCCTGATGCAAAGGTAATTTCTGAAACAATCTCACCTTTATATTCTTTTTTGAATGTTTCCGCAATTCCTTTACCATAGTCAGATGAATTGTCATAGTAAAGAACAACTTTTTTAGCAGCTAAAGTATCTGTTGCATATTTAGCCATAATTTGCCCCTGGTATCCATCTGTAAATGTTGCACGGAAGAAGTAATCTTGTACTTTACCTGCATCGTCTACAACAAGGTTTGTTTGTGTACCAGATGGAGAGATCATCGGTACACCTGCTGATGTCAAAGCTGGTATAGAAGCTGCTGATGCTCCTGATGTTGCAGGACCAATGACAACATTCACACCTTCACTAGCCAAACTCGTTGCAACGGTAGCTGCTTCAGCTGTTTCAGATTTGTTGTCCTTTGTAACAACTTCTATTTTTTTACCATCAATACCACCAGCGGCATTGATTTCTTTAACAGCAAGGTTCGCACCTTTTTCTTCTGTTTGACCGTATGACGATACTGCACCTGACAACTCCAAGTTATAACCAATCTTGAATGTATCACCAACTGAGGTACCTTGTGAAGCAGATGCGGTATTTGTTGTCGAAACATTACCACATGCAGCAAGTAGAGCTGCTGATGCAAATGTAGCTAATGCTACTGCAAATTTTCTTGTTTTCATGAAAACACCTTAAATCTTTCTTAAATTTTACGTTGTATATAATATACAGAATTATCAGAAAATTGTCAACAAAAAAAGAATAAAATTTTTAAAAATTTTATTCAACACATCATTAGCATCCTTATTTACATCATGATAATGGAAGCAGTGTTCCATCTTCTCTCCATAAACTACCTACAAAATTCTGATCTAACTCTTTTATATATGAAGGAGTGACTTTTTTTACAAACCGTTCCTTTTTCAACTTCTCTGTCATCCTTTCGGATACTTCTTGATCTACATAGATTAAAACATAACGCAAACGCTTGGAATGATAGACAATATCTCCATATTGATTGAGTTTACGAGCATCACGATTGTAGTATAAATAGACCGTCAAACTTATACGTTCTTTCTTCTCAAACATAACAATTTCTCTACTCTCTTTAATTAATGAAACAATAAAAGTATACCAAAAAAGCATAACTTTTGTCATGCTTTTCTTTATTTTTTATTCAGTGCTTCAATGATTCGATCTGTATTTGCTGCATTGTTTGTAGTAGCATTGCCTCCTCATTACCATACAACTAATCTCGTGCCACAATCAACTTACTCTTCAAATACTGTCCTGTAAAACTAGCTGGGTTATTCGCCACTTCCTCTGGCGTTCCTGTCGCAACAACAGTACCTCCACCAACCCCGCCTTCTGGTCCCATGTCAATAATGTGATCAGCTGTCTTGATAACATCTAGATTATGCTCAATCACCAGTACAGTGTTTCCGTCATCTACAAAACGAGCTAATACCCTGAGCAACTGAGCAATATCTTCAGTATGAAGACCAGTCGTCGGTTCATCTAATATATAGAGCGACTTACCAGTCGAACGTTTATGAAGCTCTGAGGCAAGTTTCATGCGCTGAGCTTCTCCACCAGACAAAGTAGTTGCAGGCTGCCCTAATGTTACATAACCTAAACCAACATCTTGAATAGTCCGTAACTTACGCTCAATTTTCGGAATATGTTTAAAAAATTCCACAGCATCATTGACCGTCATTTCTAAGACTTGCGCAATATTTTTTTCCTTATAATGTACTTCTAAGGTTTCAGAGTTATAGCGCTGTCCATGACATACTTCACAAGGAACAAAAACATCTGGTAGGAAGTGCATCTCAATCTTGATAATACCATCTCCCGAACAAGCCTCACAACGCCCACCTTTCACATTAAAAGAGAAACGACCTTTTTTATAGCCACGAATCTTCGCTTCATTGGTCTGAGCAAAAAGATCACGAATATCATCAAAGACACCTGTATAAGTAGCTGGATTGGAACGTGGTGTTCGTCCAATCGGGCTCTGATCGATATCAATCAGCCGGTCTATATGTTCAATACCTGAAATAGACTTGAATTTACCTGGTTTCTCCGTATTGCGATTCAACTTCTGGGCAACCGCTTTTTTCAAAATTGAATTCACAAGAGTAGACTTACCAGAGCCAGATACACCTGTTACTGCTACAAATTTCCCTAGAGGGAAACGAACCGTTACATTCTGCAAATTGTTTTCTTTAGCACCAGTGATTTCTAAAAATCGCCCATTACCAACACGACGCTCCAATGGCACAGGGATTTCCCGTTTTCCAGATAAATATTGACCTGTGATAGATTTTTTATTTTTTGCCACTTGAGCTGGTGTTCCCGAGGCAACTATTTCCCCACCAAAAACACCAGCTCCCGGTCCAATATCAATAAGCCAGTCAGCCTCTCGCATGGTGTCTTCATCATGTTCCACGACAATTAAAGTATTCCCTAAATCACGCATCTTTTTTAAACTAGCTATTAGACGGTCATTATCTCTCTGATGTAAACCAATGGATGGTTCATCTAAAATGTAAAGAACACCCGATAAATTGGAACCAATCTGTGTCGCCAGACGGATTCGCTGACTTTCTCCACCAGATAAAGTTCCAGCAGATCGAGATAAGGTTAAATAGTTTAAGCCAACATTTTTTAAAAAGTTCAAGCGATCTTTGATTTCTTTCAAAATTGGTGTTGCAATCGTTAACTCATTTTCAGATAGAGTCAAATTGGATAAAACTTTTAAATGGTCAGATACTGACAAATCCGACAATTCCCCAATATGAGGTCCAAAGGCTCCCCCTACTCGAACTGATAGTGCCTGATCATTTAAACGATAACCTTTACACGTTCCACAGGTTAATTCATTCATGTAGGTCTTCATGACCGTTCGAGTATAATCGCTATTCGTTTCACGATAACGACGATTGATATTCGTCACAAGACCCTCGAATGGAATATCAATATCTCTTACACCGCCAAACTCATTCTCGTAGTGAAAATGAAATTCTTCACCATTTGAACCATTAAAAATCAAATTTTTCTCATCAGAAGTCAATTCTTCAAATGGCTTATCCATATCCACACCAAAATGATACATCGCTTGTTCTAACATCTGAGGATAATAATTAGAAGAAATAGGATTCCATGGAGCCAGTGCTCCTTCTCTAAGAGACTTACTCATATCTGGAACAATCAAATCCTGATCAACTTCTAATTTTATTCCCAAACCGTCACAATCGCTACAAGAACCAAAGGGAGCATTGAAAGAGAAAAGACGCGGTTCCAATTCTGGAACAGTAAAACCACAAACGGGACAAGCATAATACTCAGAAAAGAGCAGTTCTTTATCATCCATCGTATCAATGATGACATAGCCATCCGCAATGCGTAAAGCTGCCTCAATCGAATCAAATAATCGAGATCGAATTCCTTCCTTAATAACGATTCGATCTACTACCACCTCAATAGTGTGTGCCTTACTTTTAGATAATTCAGGTACTTCGGATACATCATACACATCACCATCGACTCGCACACGAACATATCCATCTTTTTGAATTTTCTCAAACATTGTTTTATGTTGGCCCTTTTTCTTGCGGATAATTGGAGCTAAAATTTGTAGCCGCTGTCTTTCTGGTAATTCCAACACTTCGTCCACAATTTGCTCTACCGACGAGGCTGAAATCGCACCGTGACCATTGATACAATAAGGCGTCCCAACACGAGCATACAACAAACGAAGATAATCATTAATCTCTGTTGCCGTTCCCACTGTCGAACGTGGGTTACGCGATGTCGTCTTTTGGTCAATAGAAATAGCTGGACTAAGCCCTTCAATCGAGTCTACATCGGGTTTATCCATATTGCCTAAAAACTGACGAGCATATGCAGATAAACTTTCCACATAACGTCGTTGACCTTCTGCATATAAGGTATCAAACGCCAAACTAGATTTTCCTGAACCAGATAATCCTGTTACTACAACCAGCTTCTCTCTCGGTATCGTTACATCAATATTCTTTAAATTATGAGCACGCGCTCCATGAATCACAATATTTTCTTGCATCATTCTTTTCCTTTTTCTATGTCCTAATATTATATCATAAAACAATCAAAAACTTTTCCGCAATAACGGATTTTCTGGTATAATAGAGGTTACGTGAGTACAACAGTAAAAAGGAGGGAAATGATATGAAACAGATTTTTCTATCAACCATGACTGATTTAGAAGAAATCCAAACATTTGAACCAGGTGCTTGGATTAATTTGGTCAACCCCTCCCAGAGTGAGTCTATGGAAGTAGCCGAGCATTACAACATTGATATTGCCGATCTCCGTGCTCCACTTGATGCAGAAGAAACTTCTCGTATCTCCATTGAGGATGATTACACCTTGATTATCGTTGATGTACCCATCTTAGAAGAACGAAACAATAAAACCTACTATATCACCATACCGTTGGGAATTATCTTAACAAACGATGCTGTCATCACAACCTGTTTGGAGCAACTACCACTCTTTGAACAATTTATTCACCGACGGATACGTAATTTCTTTACCTTTATGAAATCGCGTTTTGTATTTCAAATTCTTTACCGAAATGCCCAACTCTATCTAGCTGGATTACGGACCATTGATCGTAAAAGCGAGGAGATCGAAAAACGTCTACATGAATCAACACGAAATGAAGAGCTGATTGAACTAATGGAATTAGGAAAAACAATTGTCTATTTCCAAGCTTCTTTAAAAACCAATGAACGATTGGTAAAAAAACTAGCCTCTTCCTCTCGTATTCTTCGTAAATATGAGGAAGATGAAGATTTACTAGAAGATACACTAGTTGAAACACAGCAGGCTATTGAGATGGCCGATATCTATGGAAATATTTTGACAGGTATGTCTGATGCCTTCGCTTCCATTATCGCAAATAATCAGAATATGGTCATGAAGACATTAGCACTATTTACCATTATTCTTTCTATACCAACCATGGTGTTTTCTGCGTACGGTATGAACGTATTGGGCACTTCAATGCCCTATAGTAATCATCCATTTTCGTTTTGGATTGTCATTATTCTATCGTTTATCGCAACCATTCCATTCATTATGTACTTTATTTATAAAAAATGGTTTTAATACAGGGAGATCCACATGTCATTTGTAGAATTCAAAGCATTAACAAAGAAAAATCAAGAGTTTATTCATATTGCAACCAATCAACTCATCAAAGATGGAAAATCTGATGAGGAGATCAAAGATCTATTAGAAGAGATTTTGCCAACCATTATTGAAAAACAAAAAACTGGAATGACCGCAAGAAATATCTATGGTGCTCCGAGTGAATGGGCTGCTAGCAAATCTCTCAACAACCATTCAGATGATAAAACTCAAATAGAATATAATGAAAATCCTTGGCTTATGTGGGTTGATTCTAGTCTCCTCATGCTAACGATCATTGCAGGAATCAATGGTTTTATGAGCTTCTTCAAACAGGGATCTGAGTATGGCATTATTACATTATTTGTTATTAGCTTTGGAATAGGAGCTGGCATGTATCTCATGTATCACTTTGTTTACAGAGAACAAGCTAAAACCGGAAAACGACCACATTTTCTAAAAGCACTCGTATTCTTAGGACTGGCTACACTAGCGTGGTCTGTGGTTTTCTTTTTAGCAGCATTGATTCCAACTTCTCTTAATCCTATTCCTCACCCGGCCCTTGTCATCTTCCTCGGAGCTCTCGCTTTTGGGGTTCGTCATGTCTTGAAAAAGAAATACAATATTCGCAATGCGATGATGCCCGTCCAATAAGCTTCTATAAATAAATGATTGGAAATGTTTGTATACTATAATGTTGGTTGCATTTAATTTATAGTACACGATAATATAATTCCAATCATTTTTAATTACTTTTATGTAGAGACTATTAGACATCCATTCCCAAACTAATTATTTGTTGGATATAAAAAAGTGATGAAGAAGAGTTCTTTAGAACCCTTCTTCATCACTTTTTTATAGATTAATCTTCTGTTACAAATGGTAGAAGTGCCATTACGCGAGCACGTTTGATAGCTGTTGTTACTTTACGTTGGTTTTTAGCAGATGTTCCAGTTACACGACGTGGAAGAATTTTTCCACGTTCAGAAATGAAACGGCTAAGAAGTTCAGTATCTTTGTAATCAACATATTCAATTTTATTAGCTGCGATATAATCAACTTTTTTACGGCGTTTGAAAGCGCCACGACGTTGTTGAGCCATAATGTATTCTCCTTTATATTATGATATGAAGGGCGTTAATAAAGCAATCAAAGAAAACTTGACGCAGTGCTAAGCACTAGAAAAGTTTACAGCAGAAACCGAAACAGTTGCGATATTTTCTAAGTTCTTTTAGCCCAAACTCATGTATCTTGAGTTATTTTCTTGTCCCACATTCAATTAGAACGGTAAGTCATCGTCTGATATATCCATTGGATTGCTTACTCCAAATGGACTTTCTTCTCGAGCGAAGTTCGGTGTAGATTGTGCAGGTGCTTGGTATGGTGAATTATAATCACTTCCAGTAGTAAAAGAACTACCTGTTGCATAACCACCAGTTTGACCTTCACGGGCAGTACGGCTTTCCAAAAGTTGGAAACTTTCTGCAATTACCTCCGTAACGTAGACACGTTGCCCTTGTTGATTGTCATAGCTACGAGTCTGAATACGACCTGTAACACCAATCAGAGCACCTTTCTTAGCCCAATTCGCTAAATTCTCAGCTTGTTGACGCCAAATGACTACGTTAATAAAGTCCGCTTCACGCTCACCGTTTTGATTTTTAAAATTGCGGTTAACCGCCAAAGTGAAAGTCGCAACAGCTTGGTTAGACGGAGTATAACGAAGTTCTGCATCACGGGTCATGCGACCAACCAATACTACATTATTAATCATAAAGTACCTTCTTACGCGTCAAGTTTGACAATCATGTGACGAAGAATATCGCCGTTGATTTTTGACAAACGATCAAACTCTTTAAGAGCTACATCATTGCTTGCTTCAACGTTTACGATATGGTATAAGCCTTCACGGAAATCTTTGATTTCATATGCAAGGCGACGTTTTTCCCATGCTTTTGATTCAACGATTGTTGCACCGTTGTCAGTTAAGATAGAGTCAAAGCGTGCTACCAAAGCGTTTTTAGCTTCTTCTTCAATGTTTGGACGAATAATATAAAGAATTTCGTATTTAGCCATTGATATGTTCCTCCTTTTGGTCTAATGACTCATAGTCTAGCCATGAGTAAGTGAGGGATACTCACAGAAAATAATTATACCATAACATAGAAAATATGCAAGTAAAAACGATTTTATGAAAACAGTTTCTCACTCTAAAAAGACTATCCATATAGAATGGACAGTCTACTAAACTACGCTACAATCGCCTTGGCTACTTCCTCTGTTGTCATACGTGAGAAATAATGTGTTGTGTCAATTTCTTGAAGTTTAGAAAGCACATCTGCATACTCGTAACGAGTACCTAGTAAGAGCGTTTCAATATCGGACACATCACCAATACCAAAGAAGTCTCCATAAATTTTGATAGATTCAATAACTGATTTTTCAGCTTTGATATAGGTTGTGATTTTTCCTGCTGGATAGCGGACGCTACGCTCTACTGTGTATTCTGGCGTTTGTCCATAAGTCCAGTCCCATGTCGCAAACTGAGTATCGCGAATTTCTTGAATGCGATCTAGGTCATTGTCTGAAAGAATGTATTCGTCCATATCTGGATACTCTTGTTTCATCTGATTGAGAATTGCATCTTTAAATTCAAGAACAGTCATTTTCTCTGGCAATTCATTATTGATGTTGGTCACACGAGCTCGAACTGACTTAACACCCTTAGACTCAATCTTATCCTTGCTAACTTTTAGGGCGCTAGCGAGAACGGACATATCCACATCAAAGAGCAGGCAGCCGTGATGCATCATGCGACCTTTAGCGTAAGCTTGAGCGTTACCACAGATTTTTTTACCATCGATTTCTAAGTCGTTTCGTCCAGTAAAGTTTGCTTCTACACCCAGTGTCGCAAGTGTATCAATCACAGGTTTGGAGAAAGTTTTGAAATCAAAAGCCCCCTCATCTGCTTTATTCGAAATAATAGTGTAGTTAAGGTTATTCAAGTCATGATAAACAGCACCACCACCTGATAGACGACGAACAACGTGAATGCCATTTGCATCTGTAAATTCCTTGTTAATTTCCTCGATAGCATTTTGATGCTTACCGATAATAATAGCAGGTTCGTTAATCCAAAGAATAAAAATTTCGTCAATATCTGTCAATTCTTTAAAAGCGTAAGCTTCTAGTGCAATATTATAAGCTGGGTCATTACTGTTGTTTACAATGTACTTCATGTATAGCTCCTTTAATTGTTAACTCAAATATATTATAGTGGAAACGATATCAAATGGCAAGTATCGGAAACTCTTTTCTACTTCCTTTTCTTGAATGGATTGTAAATTAATGATATTTTATGTTTGGAGTTTATATGAAAAAAATCTTGGTACTTTTCTTTTATTTGTTTATCTTCGCATCTCTTTTCATTCCTATACTTTGGTTTATACCGATTGGACTTATCTGCTTCCTACTACCTCTTTACTTAACTTGGAAAAACATTCAGCTCTTTTATTCTTTATTAAAAAATCAATTAACTGAGTATAGTTTTTGGGGCAATGATGGTCTCATTTTCTGCCTAGGAACAGTATTAAGCTGGCTGGCTTTAGAAATGTCTAACGTTACCTACCAAGATTGGCCAACCGCCTTGGTCAACAATCAATTACATAGCCCTTTGTGGACAAAAGCTTGGTCTAGCCAATTTTTTCTATTGATCTTAGGTCTATTGGCGTATTTAGTACTAAATCTCTATCAAAATCGACTACTTCCACCTCTCTTATCTGCCCTATTAATTAGTTGTCTCTATCCCAGTTTTGTTTTTGTTTTTTTCTGGGTAATTCAGCTGTCAAGCTTGATTGAAAGAGATTTATTGACTTATTGCTACCTTTGCCTCTTTTCTGCTAATATCTACCTCATATATAGTCGAACTATTTTCCAAACTGTCAAATTGTGGCAGAGACAACTTGCCAAGCAAAAACATCCTAAATTTCCAAAACTTTCTGCTCTGCTACAAAAAAACCTCTCTCTCCCTCTATGGTTTCTTTTATTAAGTCTGCCTTATACAGTCTTTCTAGCTAGCTACTTGATACTCTTTGGTCAAAAACCTGACCAACTCATTCAAATTTGGACCGAAACCAGCGACTGGACTTTATCGGAAAAAATATCTCCTCCTAATATTGCCTATGATGAACACTATCTTTGTACCGTTGGAGCAACAGGTCATAGAAAGCTAGTCAGACCTATCCGTATGGGAGAAAGACATGGTCATCAAGTTGTTGTTAATCGCCAGCTTCAAATCGCTAATGCTTTTGAACAAATCTTAGAGGAACGCTTCCCTCGATTTCACCGCACTATTCGATATCTCTATGATCGTTATGGGTATCCTATTTCACGTCACATTCATCAGCAGTGGCAAGCTGATCTGATTTATTTGTTAATGAAACCTGCTGAATGGCTCTTTTTAATCATTATCTATTTACACGATCAACAACCAGAAAATCGGATTGCGCTTTAATCATTATCTATTTACACGATCAACAACCAGAAAATCGGATTGCGCTTCAGTATTTACCAAAATAAAAAAGAAGTTGGAAAAAATCCAGCTTCTTTTTTATTTTACTCAACATCTGCTCCATTTGAAGCGATCACTTTTTTATACCAATGGAATGATTTTTTCTTAAAGCGTTTGAGACTTCCATTGCCTTCATTGTCACGGTCAACGTAAATGAAGCCGTAGCGTTTCTTCATTTCGCCCGTTCCAGCAGAAACTAGGTCAATACAACCCCAAGTGGTATAACCCAAGAGTTCAACACCATCTTCGACAATAGCATCACACATAGCCAGAATATGCTGACGGAGATAATCAATGCGGTAATCGTCTTCCACATAACCATTTTCATCTGGTGTATCAATAGCACCTAGTCCATTTTCAACAACAAAGAGTGGCTTCTGATAACGATCCCAGATGGTATTGAGAGTAATACGAAAACCAAGTGGATCAATCTGCCAACCCCATTCAGATTCGTCTAAGTATGGGTTTTTAATAGAGGCGAAAATATTACCTGCTGTTTTTTCCTTAACTGCCGGATCACCTGATGCAACACGACTGGAGTAGTAAGAGAAGGAAATGAAATCAACGGTATGCTCTTTCAGAAGCGATAGGTCTTCTTCTGTCATTTCAATCTTGATACCTAAACGATCCCACTTTTTCTTGGCATAGTTTGGATAGTACCCACGCGATTGCACATCAATGAAGAAGTAATTTTCTCTATCTTCTTGTAATCCTTCCCAAACGTCACGTGGATGGCAGGTATGTGGATAATATTGACCAGCGGCTAACATACATCCAACCTTGTTTTCCGAGTCAATCTCATGAGCCAATTTAGTAGCAATAGCAGATGCGACAAGCTCATGGTGAGCAGCTTGGTATTTAACTTGTTCAACATTTTCTCCTTCTTCAAAATAGAGACCTGCTCCCATAAATGGTGCATGGAGAATCATGTTAATTTCGTTGAAAGTAAGCCAATATTTGACCAATCCTTTATAGCGTGTGAAAATCGTTCGACAAAGACGCTCATAAAATTCAAGCATCTTCCTGTTTCGCCAACCACCGTAAGCTTCTATCAAGTGCATAGGGCAATCAAAGTGGGTAATGGTAACAAGTGGTTCAATGCCATACTTATGACACTCCTTGAATAAGTTTTCGTAGAATTGGAGACCTTTTTCATTTGGTTCTAATTCATCTCCCTTTGGAAAAATACGTGACCACGCAATGGATAAACGATAGGTCTTAAAGCCCATTTCACCAAAGAGAGCAATGTCCTCCTTAAAATGGTGGTACATGTCAATAGACTCTTTGGCAGGGTAAAAATATCCATCCTCGAAATCAAACGTTTTCTTACGTCCTGTGATAATGGCACGACGATCTTCACCAATTGGAACTACGTCAACATTGGCAAGACCGCGTCCGTCAACATCATAGGCACCCTCGCATTGATTAGCTGCTGTCGCGCCACCCCAAAGAAATCCTTCTGGAAATACTTTTGTTTCTGTCATTTTTTCTCCTTTTCTATAATTCATAAACTTTAAAATTATTTGCTGAATCAATTAGTTTTTTAAATTTTATCTGATTATTTTCAATAGTCAGCTGGCAAATAGCACAGTTTGGCAAAAAGACACTCGGCGGAAACGCGACATCCAACACTTGCACCAAGCCCCAAATAGCAGCACCGTGGCTGACCATGAGAATGGGATCTACATCGTCAGTCGCTGCCACTGCCAAGATCGTGTCTTTGACTCGCTCGCCAACAGCTCGAATATCCTCACCTCCAAATGGAACCAAGAGATCCTCAAAGGAACGTGCTCCCGATTGGAGCTTGGGTAGCAATTCTTCTTCTCTGGCTTCAAAAATCCCGAAGTTCATCTCCTTGAGCCCCTTTAGCTGTTGATAAGGAGCATCAGTAACCAACCTCAAGGTATCCGTAGATCGCTCCTGTGTTGAAGAATAGGCTCTTGTGAAGACAATTCCCTGTTCTTGAAAATACTGTCTAACTTCTTTGGCCTGAGCAATACCGCGTTCTGTTAATGGAGAGTCCGACCAGCCCTGTACTCGTTTTTGTGTACTAAAGAGGGTTTCTCCATGACGCATGAGATAAATCGTTTTTGTCATAAGATCTCCTATTTTTCTGTCAATAGGTTGGCTCCGTTGCTGGCAATGACATCTTTGTACCAGTAGAACAAGAGCTTCCGTGAACGGTAAAAGCTACCCTTTTCTTAGTCGTTGGCACACACATATATAAATAAGCTAAATTTGGACATTTCGAAGGTATTGAAGTTCATTTCTGCAAAGAGGGCAATGTCTTCCTTGTACCGATGGTAGAAATCAGATCTCCAGCATTTTGGATAGAGACCTTCTGTATCCTGGAGGGCATTTTTCACGATCGAAAACTCGCTCCCTCCCATGCTCTTACATTCTTCTGGTGCTACTCACGAGCAGTATCCGAAGTGGCTGGACCACGACCTCCCAAATTCCAACCACCTTCATACTGGTTGGCAGCCGTTGCACCACCCCATAGAAATCCTTTTGGAAATTGTTTTATCATTACACATTACTCCTTCTGACATGAATACCATTATAATAGCAAAACTCCTCCAATCATTCCTACGAGATAATATGAAAAACCAATACTATTCTATGATTTTTACAATGATGAAGATTTCTGTTTAAGACTATTGCAATTAAGCAATTCCCAATGCAATCTAACAATGAATACATGATGTTTTAAAGTTACTTTTTCAGAAAGAATTGAATAATCTGTATAAAATAATTTTTGCATTGATTTATATATCCCCCCCATTTTTTTCTGTTAACTCATTACCAGACCAAACAAGCAAAAGAGAGTAACAATGTGGTACTATCTTTCGATTTTACATTAAAAAACTCCATAACTTTTTAAAAGTCATGGAGTTTTTCAGTCTAGGAATATGCTGCTTCTTCTTTTAATAACTGTTTATCGTATGCACGAATGAATGGGTAGTAGACAAGGAATGCTACAACCGCACAGATGAATGAAACAACAATTGCACGCCAGTCAGCTGTTCCAAGGAAAGCACCGATACCAACTGGAGTTGGCCATGGTACTTGGGCTACAACTGCATTAATCAGATTCAACTTCATTGAGAAGTAGTAAACTGTCATAGAAGCAATTGGTGCAAGCATGAAAGGAATTGCAAGTGCAGGGTTATAAATGATTGGCAAACCAAAAATCAACGGTTCATTGATATTAAAGATACCTGGAACGATTGAAGCTTTACCGATAGCACTTAACTGTTCAGAACGAGCTCGTGTTGCAAGCCAGATACATAGGCCGAGAGTTGCACCTGATCCACCAGCAATAACGAACATATTTGAAAACTCTCCAGCTACAATCATACGTTCACCTGTTGCGTTCAGTGACATATTGGCAAGCGCAATTGGGTTAACAAACGCAAAGATAATGTTTGCTCCATGGATACCAACAATCCAAAGGGCCTGTGTTAACAAATAGATAAGTACCAGACCGAACCAAGTATTTGTTAAATTACCAACGAAACCAAATGGAATTGCAATGACTTTGAAAATATCAGTTCCAAGCGCAACTAAGCTACCGTTCAAAAAAATTACAAAGAAGGCCACTACAAATGATGGAATCAAGGCTGTAAAACCACGAGATACCCCTTCTGGTACTGAATCAGGCATTTTGATGACCCAGTTCTTCTTCACACACATGCGGTACAAAAGAACCGCTGCTACTGCCATAATAATCGCTGTAAAGATACCAGTTGTTCCGAAACGCGAAACTCCGCCACCCATTGCCCAGCCATCAACAACAATAGAGCCTTCTTTAAGTGAACTAACTGCTGACATAGCCCCATCTTCAAAGATAATTTGTGGAACAGTCATAATGAAAGCAAAGAGAGATAAAAGCGCACCATTTAATGGTGTCAAATTAAGTTCTTCTTCTTCAGCATAAATCTTCGTCAATTCATAACCAATAGCAAGTGCAAAATAGAGAGATAGGGTCCC
Source organism: Streptococcus suis (assembly GCA_029593505.1). GTDB lineage: Bacteria > Bacillota > Bacilli > Lactobacillales > Streptococcaceae > Streptococcus > Streptococcus suis_AG. Next base: position 3,233 of record JAKTNI010000001.1, on the reverse strand, counting down.
CATGGTAGCTGTATTCGCCACCATATATAGAGGGGTGAATTTATCAAAAGATTCCGCAAAGATATCTGCAACTATTGGCCAAAATGAAAATGCTTGTGGCAATATGCTGAACACCAAAAACATAGAACCAACTATAGTAAATGGAACGGCAGCCATACCAGCTGCTGTAATAGCACGGACAACTTTATATGATGCCAATTTGCCCATTGGGCCCATTAGATATTTATCTAAAAGACCAAAGAATCCTTTTTGTTCTTCCATGCGAAGACCTCCTAAAATATTAAAGATTTTTTTCAATTATTTGAAAACGTAGATAGTATTTGTCGGTATTTTGCTTAATTTGCTCCAATCGCTTCATATTGAGAGTGACTAAAGCAAAACCTAGCAATTGCAAACCAATAACAAAGAGCATAGCAGATGTATGGTTTGAAAAAGTTGGAAAGAGGGTTGAAATTTTACCGAGAATCACCAAAACCACAGTTAGAACTTGCAAGATAGCTTGTCCCCTTAACGCCATTTCCGTCTTTGTCAATCGAGAGTCCTCAGCACTATATAACTTAAACTGTTCTGCCGTTGCGATGACTATTGCAATCAGCATAAGTAACGGTAGTATAAGGTATAGACCAGGTTTAAATAATTGAACTAGGAGCCAGTAAAGATTTGCAAAGAAGAAGGCAGCTAGACTATAACGAAAGAGCATATAGCGATTAAAGAGCTGACTTTTGCGTTTAGCCTCGTGTTTTAATTGTTCTGGTGTTTTCTGTAGCTTTTTACTTGTCATTCTCTTATTCATCCCATATCCTCTTTCTAACCGACTTTACGATACAAAGCTAGCATTTCAAGCGCTATCTCACGCAAGGTCATTGTTGTCATCAAGTGATCCTGCGCATGAACCATAATTATTCCCACCTTCACTTCAGTACCACTTGCGTATTCTTGTAGGAGACCCGTTTGCGAATGGTGCGCTTCAAGCATATCAGCATTGGCAGCTTCCAATAACTCTTCTGCCTTATCATAATCTCCTTCTCGCATAGCAGCAAAAGCTTCGTGGACAACACTTCTCGCATTGCCACTACTGAGAATGATTCCAAACGCAGCCATTTGTAATTCTTCTGTATTCATATGTCACCTTCTATTCTCTCTGTAAAAAAATGTATTTAAATGTTTCAAAATCAGGAGAGGCGATCAAGCCTTCCTTGGTGTCTGGCAAATCTACCAAATCCACCAATCGATTAGTAATGGTTGATAAGCCTTCATTTGTATATATAGATGGACTCACTAAGAAAACCAATCTAATCTTGTCATAGCCTTCTTCCCAAGATAACCCATTTTTTATAACCGCAACTGAAATCATGTGCTTTTCACTAATGGGCTTCAAGGGGTGAGGAACCGCTATATCTTGATCAAATACCAAGGTGCTTAAGCGTTCTCTTGCCTCAACTAATTTGTAAAACTCCTGATGATTTCCTAGACCATCGCTCTCCAACTGTGAAATCATTTGCCTCAGCAGTATTTCTTTTTCAGCTGTCTCAATAATTAAAAATCGTTGTTCTGAGAAGTACTGATCAAAGTATTTTTCCAAGTTAGTTTCTTTTTCCACTACTTGTAGTTGTTGGAAACTAGGTCTCAATTCTGCTAAGCGTTGCTTAACATCCTTGACTTCCTGGTCCGTTAAAAAGACACTGACAGTGATAACAGGAGCCTTAAATACCAAACCAGATAAGTCGATGGTCGACATGATCACGTCTACGCCCTGCAGCTTTTGATTATTCAAATCATAGTAACCAATGACATCAGAGATGGACACCTGTTGTCCAAGTTCATTTTTAATTCTATTCTTTAGCATCTGAGCACTACCATAACCTGTTGCACAGATGACCAAGACATTTAGCTTGTATTTTTCTTTTTGACGTTCCAAAGAAGCCATCAAATGTAGAGCTACATAGGCAATCTCTGACTCGGATAAGGCATAGGAGTTGAAGACTGAAAGTTCAGCCATTAGTGATTGGGTCAACTTAAAGATATCATGGTAAGTTGTTCTGATATCATCAAGTAGGGGGTTATCAATATGAAGGTTATGCTGGAGTCGTTCTACGAGAACCTCCAGATGTGTTAACAAACCTTCTATCAAGGAAAAATCATGTGAAAATTGATAACCATATTCATCATCGTAACGACCCAAAACCTCAAAAAGTGCTTGGCGTAGGAGAAGACGATCTGAGGACTTTTCTACCTCAAATTGCGTTTTTGAAATCAAGTGCAGAGCAATGTAGGCCACCTCTTCCTCTGGAATTCTATTTTGGGGGCCGAGTCTATTGGATAAGCGCCTAGCAATCTTTGTAGCTACCGCCAATTCTTTAGCATATTTTTCCTTATCAATAGTGACAGGAGAGATTGTAAAACCTTTTTGATAGCGTTGGATAGCTAATCCTAAATGGATAACTAAATTTTGGATAATATAATCCGATAGTTTCAACTGACTATCACGGCACTCATTTAAAACTATAATGGTTAGCTCTTCAAAAGATAGAGGTAAGGCTAGACTTTTATCATTGGATAAAAAATGATGGATATTCTGATAAAAATGTTCACTAAAGAAATAGTCCATGATGAAGTGACGTCTTTGACGTTCTTCCCCAACCACATAGACTCCCTTATAGGGCTTACTCTCGATGCTCAAACCATAAGAAGCAAGCTGCTCCCTAATGTGTTTGAAATCATGAGACAAGGTTGACCTACTGACAAACAGCTGGTCCGCCAAATCATCAAATAAGATACATTCTTCTTCAAATATTAATTTATTCAGGATTTGTTTATAGCGGTTTTCTGCATCACTATAATCCACCCCAAATACTAGTTGGTTTTCAAATAAGAAACGATGGTATTTTTCCTCATCGCTAATTCGAAGCTGATAGCCATAACCTTGTTTGGATAAAATCGCAAAACCTGTTTCTTCCTCAGATATTTCGGATACCATTTTTTTAATATAAGTTCGAATTGTGCGATCTGTATAAGAGAGATGCTCTGCCAATACTTTACTGGTTGAAAAAACATTTTGGTGTTGGTAAAGATACTGCAATATCATTTTTTCCTTAGTACTTAGCATAACTATCCTCTTTTCGAATCAATATACCATCTATGTTCAGAATATAACCAGATAAGGTCACCAGCATATGAACTTTGAAACCGTAGAACCAAAGATGTTTAGAGGCGTTATAGCCAATATCGGCTAA